>JASGMV010000001.1 GCA_030156255.1 Desulfovibrionales bacterium | reverse complement strand
GAAGGGAAACCCCCTTTTATAAAAGGGGGTTTCCCTTCCCCGGACCCCCATCCCCTTTCCCAAAAATTTTTCGTTTGATTTCTGTTCGAAGCATGACGGCTGGGAGTTGGAATGGGAGTGCGCGCCGCCTTGGCGTTCGCTTCATCAGTTCCCTTCCGGGGCTTGATTTTTCCTTCCAACCCGGCGAGCATACAGGCATGAATGCTTTCGCCTTCAAATTGTTGATCGTTGCGGGGCTGGCGGCCGTGATCGTCTTTCACCCGGGGACGGCCTCGGCTCGGGAGCAGGGCTGGAAGGTCGGCTTCGTCCATATCCAGCGCATCTTGGAGGACTCCAAGCTGGGCCGGGCGGCCCGGGAGGACTTGGAGCTCGCCCGCAACCAGGCGGCGCAACGGTTGGAGCAAAGCCTCAAGGAGCTTCGGCTTCAGGAGGCCGAAGTCTCGGCCATGCAGGACGGCGACGCCAAGGCTCAAGCCCGGCAAGCGTTGGCCGACGCCTCGAAAGAGCACAATGCACTGGCCGACCGCCTGCAATCGGAGATGGCGAGCGAGGACCAGCGGTTGGTGTCCATGGTGCTGGAGGCCGCCAACAAGGCCTTGGCCCGCATCGCCCGAAAGGAAGGGTTTTCCATCGTCCTCAAGGACCCGGACGCCGTGGGCTATCTGGCGCCCGAAGCCGACCTGACGGATCAAGTCATCAAGGAATTGGATAGGCAATCGGGCGGAGCGCCTTAGCCATGGTCCACTTCGCGACCGCCCTGGTTTTCGCTGTCATGTTTTCGCTCGTTTGCCCGACCGGCGCGCCGGCGCAGACGGCGCCCCGGCAAGGCCGATTGCTGCGCGACGCGCCGCTTCGAGCCGCGCCCGAATCCTTCGCCAGAATTACGGGCCGATTGGCCGCCAACAGCACGGTTCTGGTTCTTGTCCAGGGGGCGTGGTGCGGCGTGCTGGCTTTGGACGAGACCGGACCGGCTCAGACGGTCGGCTACGTGGCCTGCGGCGATCTGGCTTTGCATCCGGCCGGCGCCCGAAGGGCGGGCTGGAAAGTCGTACGCAGGGAAGAGGGGCCGAACGGAGAGGAGCGTCTTTCCGTGGAGCTTGCGTCGGATCGCGCGCCGTCCAGAGCGGAGCTGGCGACCGTCCTCGCCGCCGCGGCCGCCGGCGAGTCGAGTGGCGGCGAACCCATCGAACTGGAGGCCTACTTGCCCTCCATGGACAAGGACGAGCCCGGATTCGCCAAAGCCAGGTTCGAGGGCGGGCGCCTTTCGGAGTTGATCGTCCGAAAGAGCGTCTTGATGCTGTATCAGTCCTCTCAGCCTTGATCGCCGCCCGCGTGCACTTCCTGGATGAGCTGGATGAGCCGGCGAATCAGGGGGTCGCCCGCGCGGTCCCGGTGAAAGGCGAAATAAAGGTCTGCTTGAAACTCTTCGCCGAGGTATCGATAAATCAGTTGCCCTTGGGCCCGGGCGGTCTCCGCCTCGTCCTCCCGCATCAGTGAAACGCCTTTTCCCGAACTCACCAGACGGCGGATGAGGTCTTCATGGTCCGCCTCCATGATTTGATGGGGAGTGGCTCCCTGTTGTTGAAAGGCGCACTCCAAGAGTTTTCGGTCCGGGCACCAGGGCGGCGGCAAGACCCAGGGGAGCGTCGCCAGCTCGCCGAACGAACGGCTTTCGATGCGCTCCTCCCATCCTGGCGGGGCGGCCAGGACGATGCGGGTCGTTTTTATGGCGACGCCGGTCACTTCCGCGTAGGGAATGGCGTAAAAGGCGAACCCCGCGTCCAATTTGCGCATTCGGATATCGCTGACGATGTGGTCGGAGCAGCTTTGCTGGAGTTGGAGTTTGGCGCCGGGCAGATTCTCCTCGATGGCGGAGAGAAGTTCTTCGATTTTCAAAAAGACTGCGTCGGTGTTGAGGCCGATGGAGACCGACCCGGCGAATTCCTCTCGCAGCATCATGGCGTCCCGGTTCAGGTCCTGCACGGCGGACAAAATGGACTTGGCCCGGCCCATGAGCTGGGTGCCGGCGGGCGTGAGAACCATGCCGCTCGGGGTCCGTGTGAACAGCAGCAGGCCCAGCTCCTCCTCCAGCGCCTTGACGTGCGCGCTGATGGTGGGCTGGCTGGCGTAAAGGCGCTCCGCCGCCCGGCTCAGATTGCCTTCTTCGGCTACCGCCACGAAAGACCGCAGATGGTGCATTTCCATGGGAGCTGCATACCCCGCAACACCCCGCTCAGGCAATCGAAATGCTCGAACCCCCATTCGGGACTTTCGATTGGATCAAGCCTTTTGGAGTGGTTATGTTGCTGTTGCCGAATCCAAAAAAGGAGCGAAGTCATGGCGAGCGTGGACAGCGAAGCGAGGTTGTGGCTGATGCGGTTTGGTTCGCGGGGCGATGCGCCGGCCCCCCGGATGGCTTCCAGAGGCGCATCCAAAAGAAGGGTCCCCACCGCCAAGGTGTTGGAATGGTCCGCGCTTGCCGCTGGGGCGGCCATACTGGCGTGCTGGGCCTATTGAGGTTCGGCCAACAACTTGTCCAGGGCTCGCGCCAAGTCGTCCATGTCTACGGGTTTGGAGAGGTAGTCGTCCATGCCTGCGGCCAGGAAAGCCTCCTTGTCGCCGGCCATGGCGTGGGCGGTGAGCGCCAGAATGGGAATGTCGGCGTAGGGCTTGTTCGACCGCCGGATGCGTCGCGTACACTCCACGCCGTCCATCTCCGGCATGCGAATGTCCATCACCACGCAGTCCAGGGGGCCTCGCTCCAGCGCCTCCAACGCTTTCACCCCGTTGGCGGCGCAGACCGGGACGCAGCCCAGATACTCCAGCATGGACTTGACGCCGAGCCGGTTCACGGCGTCGTCTTCAACTACCAGCACGCGTGCGCCCCGCAGGGATGAGGGGTGGGAGGCGCCGGGCGTCTCCACCGCCGGAGGCTCCGGGCCGGCCTCGTCCACCATGACGGTGAAATGCACGGTGGTTCCTTTTCCCGGCCAGCTCTCGATAGCCAGCACGCCGCCCATCAGGTCAACCAGCCGCCGCACGATGCGCAGCCCCAGGCCGACGCCTCCGTAGGTTCGGGAAAGCGTTCCGTCAGCCTGCGTGAAGGCCTCGAAGCAGTGTGCGATGATGTCCTCCCGGATGCCGACGCCCGTGTCGGCCACGGTGACGTACAATCTTTTCGATCCGTTGGGGGCTTTTCGGTGCAAGAGGCAGGCCTCTACCGCTACAGAGCCTTTTTCCGTGAACTTGATGGCGTTGCCCGTCAGGTTGAACAGCACCTGCTTGAGCCGCAACTCGTCGCCCCCCAGGACCTCGGGGGTCTTCGGATCAACGGACGTGGACAACGCCAGGCCTTTCTCGTCGGCCTGAAGTTGAAAGATGGCCCGAACGTTCTCCAGGGTCGATCTTGGCGGGAAGGGCTTCCTCTCCAAGCGCACCGCTCCGGCCTCGATTTGGGAAAGATTGAGGATGTCGCTGAGAATGCTGAGCAGCCCCTTGGCCGAGGTCATGGCGGTATCCATGTAGCGCAACTGGTCGGGTGAAGGGGCGGTCATCTTGAGCAACTGGAGCATCCCCATGACGCCGTTGAGGGGCGTGCGCAGTTCGTGGCTCATGTTGGCCAGAAATTCGCTTTTTGCAAGATTCGCCTGTTCGGCCTCCTCCTTGGCCCGCCGGAGCGCCTCCATGGTCCGCCGCCGTTCGGTGATGTCGCGGATGACGCCGATCAGCCCCACCTTACGGCCTGATTCGTCCAGCAGTTCCTTGGTGACGGCCTCCACCCAGACCGTTGATCCATCGCCCCGGTACTGCTCAAGCTCCAGGCGACTGACGTAGCTGATCTCGCCGCGCCGCTCGGCCTCGGCCCGGTTGCGCGTTTCCGCGAGGACCCGTTGGTAGGATGCCGAAGTCATGCTCTGAGCGAGAGTTTCGGCCAGGGCCTGTTCCGGGGGAATGCCCCGCTGGCGTTCTACGGACGGGCTGATGAACGTGTAGTTGTGGTCGTTGTCCAAGGTGAAGATGACGTCGTCCGTATTTTCCGCAACCAGCCGATAGGCGTGCTCGCTTGCCCGCAACGCCTGTTCTGCACGGAGCCGCTCGGCTACTTCCTGGCGCAGCTCCCGAGTGCGGCGCTCCACTTCGCTTTCGAGCAGCCTGTCGTGGGCCAGACTTTTCAGAATGACCGCCAGCAGGCGCACGGCGTTGCGAATCATGGCCTGCTGGCCGTTGCTCAGCTTATGAAACGGCCCATCGATGCAGATGAAGCCTAGCGAATTTCGGGGAGCGGCCGTGTGTATGACAAAAGCGCCGGCCGGCTCCGGTCCGCAGGAAAAACGGAGCTGAGGCCATACGCCTTCCATGGCCTGGCAAAAAAGTTCGAGGGCCGTTTGCTCGTTTCTGGTCTTGGCCAGGGTGAGCATCAGCAAGAGCAGGTCGGGAGACGGATTGTTCACGTGCCTCGGTTTGTGGCGGAGGTTCGTCGCTGCGGGCGGGGCGCCCTGGCTGCAAGTCCGCCGCTGCTTGCAGCGGCTGCGTGGGACAACCCGTTTTTCATTCGGATCGCTCTACGCTTCGGAAAGGACGCACAGCCGGCGACGGCTCCTTAGTTTTACATTTCTTGGGCGCTCTATCGCGTTTTCGTCGAAAATTTAGATGAAAGTTTAGCAGCAGCTTCGGGGAAGAGCAAGAGCTGTAGGAAGTTTTGCTGGCGAGAAATGTCTTGATGCGCCGCCGGGTTGCGTCGGCGCATCAAGACAGGGTTATCTGTAATCCTGCGCCGACCTCGGTCAAGGCGAGCTTGTGGGCCAAGGCGATTTTTGCGGCGAGATCCGTGCAATGGCAGGGCGCCAGAAATTCAAGCTTCAGGCTTTCGAGATACTCGGCGGTGCGCGACAGTCGCCGTTCAGGGGCGCCGAGCAGATGCATGCCCCCGATGACGCCGCGGACGTTGGTTTCTCCGCACACTTCGCGGGCGCGCTCCACCGTGTTGCAGACGCCTGCGTGGGCGCAGCCGGTGACGACCGCCAACCCGCCCGGAGTACGCACGGCCAGCCCCGTGTCGTCGGGCAGGTCGTCCGGCGTCGGACCCGAAGCGGACTCCCTCACTCCCATGGGCGGCGTGGACTCGAAGTCGAAGCGCCGGGGAATTTCCCCCAGGAACCAGACGGATTCGGTCAGCCGTCGGGGCTCGGCGCCGAGGGCGAGGGGAAAATGTTCGCCGAGTCGATCGCGGCCCAGCAGCGAGCCGATCCTTCCCAGCCCGGGCAGGGAGCGAGGCTCCAGGGCCGCCGGGTGGGCGACCAGGGTCGGCCGCCGTTGGCTGCGTTGTTCGACGACCGCCTCCGCGTGGAGGCGGATCAAAGCGTCCAGGCCCCAGCTGTGGTCCGAATGGCCGTGGGAGAGGACCAGCCAATCCAGGTGGAGCATGTCCAGTCCGAGGCTCTGGGCGTTTCTCAGGAAGGCGTCGGAGTAGCCGGCGTCGAAAAGGATTTTTTTCCCGTCCGCCTCCAGCAGGAAAGACAGCCCCGGCTCGCCGAGAAAGTAACGGTCCGTGAGTGTATTGTTGTCGACCAGGACGCTCAGTCGCATGTTCAATCCTCGGCGTTGTCCCGCCTGCGTTTGGCGCGCCGGTAGGAGAGCAGGACGAGGGCGGCCAGGGCCAGGGCCTGGACCACCGTGACGCCTTCGCGTTCGGGGTTGTAGGAGGCGAGCAGATAGACGAGACCGAAAACGAGGACGAGAATCGGCCCGATCAGGATGCGGTCGTTTTTCGGATTGTCGGGCATGGCGTTTCGTCCATTCTTACAGATAGTTGGCGTCTTCGAGCCATTGGGTCAGCGTGGGAGGGGTGTGGGCGCAGGCGAACAATTGGCTCCATTCGCAGGCGGCGTTGAGCTCCACCCCCCGGTGGATGACCGAGACGGGGCGGTCGGCCGAGACCACCACGACCACCAGATGGTCGTGCGCGGCGGTGAAGCGCAGGGCGGAGTTGAAACGGGCGCCTCGCGCCCGGTTTTCGCCGGGGACGCGTTGCCCGTCCATGAGGCAGGCGAAGCTGCGCAGGGTGAGGTCCCTGCAGATGTGCAGAGCTCCGTCCACCTTGGCCAGGGAGGCCGCCAAATCCAGATTGTCCCGCCGGGTCAAGTCCAGCGGGGATTCGATCATTTGCCCGGGGAGGTCCTCCGGCTCGCTTTGCAGGTCGATGACCAGCGCGCAGCCGTGCTTTCGTTTTCCCGCGTAGGCCACGATGTGGGAGACGATCTGGAACAGGCTGTCGGCCTGGGGCGTTTCAAGGTCGGAGTCCAGCAGATGCTCCTCCAGATGGACGAGGTTCGCCTTGAGATTGCCGGAGTGGAATCCGCCGTCTTGGATGGAGCAGACGGATTGGCCGTCCACGAGCAGGAAGCCGTGGGCGCCGCGATAGTCGGCCGTGATGCTGGCCGGAGGCATGTGCCCGGTCGCCACGCCGAGAACGGACGCGCCGTCGGACACGAGGGTCCGGGAAGATCGCTCCACGGCGAGCAGTAGCTTCCGGACGTGTTTGGTTTGCTCCAGCTTCGGTTGCTCCATGCTCGGGAAGCGGGCCAGAAATTTGATGCGGGACGCAAGCCTCGGCTCCACGAAGGTCAGGCGGCCTCTGGGACAGGCGCCTTCCTCCGGGGTTTTGGAGATGGCCAGCACGGCGTCCAGCGTGGGATAGACCCGCAGGTAGGTGTCCACCCCGAGAATGCGGGCGCGCTCGTCCACGATATAGTCGCGCACGGCGTGGTTGGAGTATTGCTGGAGCACCTGGCCGGAGGAGGACAGGCGCAGCACGCTTCCCGAGGCCAGATCCTGGCAAAGAAGGCTGGCCGCGCATTCCAGCCAGCGCTCGGTCGGGCCGATGCAGCACATGTCCGGGTGCTGCTCCGTGAACCATATTTGGTAAAAAAGCGATGGGGACCAGCCGTGGCAGGTGATCAGGCCGGAGAGGGAGACGTCTCTGGAGGCGCCTTTGGTGAACAAGCGGTGCTGAAGGTTTCTGGGAGGCTTTTTCCAGTCCTGCCCCTCAAAATACAAGGCCTTGATTTTGTGCTCGTGCCCCTCCAGCAATTTTTGGGGGTCGTAGACGCGGATGGGGCCGTCGGGCGAGAGAGCGTAGAGCAGGGCGGCGCGGCTTTTCTGGGAAAAGTGGGACAATCCGTCGCGCAGGCCGTCCAGAATGTGAAAGATGGACAGATTGAGAAAACCCGGGTCGCTGATCATGGCCTCGTCGGCGGGGCCTGTGGCCCCCTGTTTCGGATCAGTAGGGCAGCATCCAGTCAAAGCCCGGTTTTCCGGCCGGCAAGGGTTCTCCCTTGATGTTCGGATGGGCTTTTTCCCAGCACTCGCGTTCTTCCTGTATCCACTCCGGAAAGGAAATGCGGATGGAGTTTCCGTCGGTGAAGTCCTCATCGTCTCCCGTGTAGCGCATGATGACGATGCTGGTGCCCGGCGCTCCTTTCTCGCCGGGCACGCTCCATTTCCAGACCTTGAGCGTCCCGAAGGCTCCGCCGCGCCATTCGTCGCTTTTCCCGTACTTCGCCTCCAGCGCTTTTTTGAGCTTGGTGAAAAAGCGCTCACTGCCATCTTTGTAGTTCAGCTTGATGCGCAGCAGCGTTCCCGGGCGCTTGCAGTTGCCGTAGGTCACGTAGCCGCTGGTGAATCCCTCGGACTCTCGGGCTTGAACCCGCGAGACGTACGGCTGGCCCCATAAGGGCATGGCCGTGGACAGTTGCAGGCGGCTGGCGAGATCGTCCACTTTGGCGCCCAGGGTGAGCCCGGCCAGGGAGACCGGTTGCGGCGTGTCGCCGGCGCTGGCCGCCGCCGGCGCAAGAGCCATGAAACAGGCCAGGATCAGAACAAAGAATCGCATATCCTCAACTCCTGTTGTTCGCCGTCAGACGAGGGTCACTCCGAGATGCGGCAGGCATGCGGTGCAGGCCATGGCGTGTTTGTAGAGCAGCCGTTTTTCCCAGTCGTAAACGCCGTCCACCACGGCCTCAAGGAATTTGTACAGAATATCCGGAAATTGCTCCAAAGTTTTCTGGAACAGCTCGCGGGACAAGACGATGACGGAAAGATGCTCCGTCGCCTTGAGGGAGAAAAGCCGTTTCATGTCGCCGACGAGCGACAAGGCGCCGATGAAGTCGCCGGCCTTGAAGACCTTGAGCTTGGCGTCTTCGTCTCCGTTCACGAGCAAGGAGGCCGAGCCCTCAAGGAGGTAGTAGGCGTTCTGGTCGACGTCGTCCTTGGCGAAGACGACGTCGCCCGGATTGTAGCGCCGGCGTTCGCTCAAATAGGCCAGCACCTTGAGCGGTTCAAGCGGCAAGCCGGAGAAGAAGGGGATTTCCCGGAACGCCTCCAGGTTGTCCTGATATTCGCTAATGCCCTGCGTCGGCTCCGTGGACGAGTTCATGGAGCACCCCCTTTTTATTCATGAGCTCGCCGTAGGAGCCCATTTCGATGATTTTACCGGCCTTCATGACCGCCACTTTATCGTACCCTTTGATGGTGTCCAGGCGGTGCGCCACGGCGATGAGTGTGGAGCGCCCTTTCCATTTGGATTCGAGGATGTTCTGAATGCGTTGCTGGGAGGCGTTGTCCAGGGCGCTGGTGGCCTCGTCCATGATCAGGATGGGGCTGTTCTTGAGGAACGCCCTGGCGATGGCCAGTTTTTGGCGCTGGCCTCCCGAGAGACGGTCGCCCTTGGCCCCCACCTGGAACTCCATGCCGATCTCCAACACGCGCTCCAGCAAGTCTTCTTCGATCAACAGCTGTACGAGGCTTTGATGGATGCGCTCCTGGTCCTTGGGGCTTTCGGTTTTGAGCCGGCCGAACAGGATGTTTTCCAGGATGGACAGGGAATCGATGTACTTGTCCGAACGGTAGAAGCTGTAGGCGTCGGGGTCGGTCTCGCTGATGCGCTGCATGAACAGGGCGCGGCTGTCCAGGATGAGGTTTTGCATCATGGCCGGCAAGGCCGCCATTTTGTGTTTGCCGGGCGTGTAGCGCAGCCCCAGGCGCAGCAGCCGTTCGCGGTCTTTCTCGTCGAGTTTTTGGAGGGAGTCGTCGCCGAGGCGCCGGACGAGATCCTTGTACTCGTTGAATTCGTCGATGCGAATGGGGCTTTGGCGGAAGAAGGCCTCGTCCAGGCTGAGATTGCCCAGGATGTCCACCGTCTGGGAGGCCAATTCGCGTCCGAGGGAGAGCAGGGAATTGGTCAGTTGCGCCTGGTCCAGAAATTCCCGGAAGAAGGGGTTGGAAGGGAGGTTTTGCGGCTTGAACTCCTTCTTCAGAGGATGCCCGAAGGTGAGGTTCCCGGACACGCTGGAGTATTGGAGATAGGCGTTGTCCTCGAAAAACTCCACCGCATCGGCCAGATTTTTACCGAAGTCCCTCTGAAAGTTGCCGCGGATTCGGATGATGCGTTCGGTCAGCTCCTTGTCGCCGTCGGTGTCCAGGACGGCGTTCATGCCGAAGCGCAGGATGTCGGCGAAGATGCCCACTTGCTGCACGGCCGCGATGAGGTCGTCGCGGGAAGGCAGCTTTTTTTCATAGTCCGGATCGTCCGGAGGGAGGATGGCTCTGCAGCCGTAGAGCAGATTTTCCCGTATGGTCCCGTCGAAAATGAAGGGGCTTTGGGCCACGATGGCGACGTTGTGGGCCAAATCGGATTTGGTCATATCGGCCACGGGGTTGCCGCAGATTTCGACGGAGCCCTGGGTGTAGGCGTAGAGCTGGGAAATGCATTGGGCCAGGGTGGATTTGCCGGAGCCGGAGAACCCCACCAGGGCGAGCTGCTCCCCGTGCTTCAGATCCAGGTTGACCTGCTTGAGCAGCTGGATGCCGCCGGGCACGGTGAACCCCAGGTTTTTGCAGGCGATGTCGCCTTGCAGATGGTAAGGCTCGCGGCCTTCGGGCTCCAGGACGGACTCCGGCTTGACGTCGAAATACTCCATGACCCGCTCGTACCGGGTGCAGGCGTCCTGGTAGACCTGGTAGAAGTCCATGAGCTCCTTCCAGGGGTCGTAGAGCTTTTCGTTGGCCGACAGGAAGGCCACCAGCGCGCCGAGGTCGAATTCTCCGTGGATGGCGAGCCATCCGCCCACGATGAACAAAATGAACGGCCCCATGTTCTGGAAGAAGTTGTTCAGGACCTTGACCCCGTGCTTGTAGAGAATCCAGACGATCCGGATGCGGAAGAGCTTGTCGACGAAATCGCCGTACTTCCTGTTTTCGATGCCGAAGGATCCGTTGCCGTGGACTTCGTGGATGCCGGTGATGGCCTCGTTGATGGAGCTCGACAGATCGCGGGTGACGTCGACCCGCGCCTTGTTGGCCTTGTTGGTCCGCAGCTGGAGCCTGGGCACCACCAGCATGATGATGGGGTAGAGCACCATGGTCAGGGCCGCGAGAATCCAGTTGAGATAGAACAGGTAGACGGCGAACGCGATCAGGGTCAAAAGGTTGGTCACGCTCACGGCCACGGACATGCCCACCAGCTCCCCCGTGGGCGCCACTTCGCTGACCAGCGCGGAAACGACCATGCCGGGATTGGCCTTGCGGAAATACGACAGCGGCAGGGTCAGAATGTGGGCGTACAGCTCCTTGCGAAGCTGCGCCAGCGATTGCTGTCCGATATATGTCTGGAGGATGTTGATGACGTACTTCAGGGCGCTGGCCAGAACGACCGCCGCAAAATAATAGCCGCAGTAGGTATACAAAAGATGCAGCTTGCGCATCCCGATAGCTTCATTGACGATCTTTTTTTGCATTTCCAGCGGCAAGACGCGGGTCGCCACCGTAACGACAATAACCGCCAGTAGAATGACCTGGAGTTTTTTATTACTGTGTTTTATCCAGTAGGTGATGGGGCGTTTGGTGATCATGCTGCCTCGGCGCCAGACGGCGGCGTGAAGTCGGAAGATTTTGCATTCTGTCGCGAAACGATAGAAAAAGTAGCTTGTTATTGACGGGCGCACAAGGGTTTTTACCATTGCGGAGCATCGTCACCAACTCGGCCCTCGGGCGGCGGAGACTATGAGCGGCATCGTCAATGAATTCACCCTGGCCAACGACATCTCGGAGTTGTCGAAGCTGGCCGAGGAAGTGGAGCGGTTTGGAGAAGAGGCCCGCCTCCCCGCGGCCGGCGTATTTAAACTCAACCTGGCTTTGGACGAACTGGTCACCAACGCCATCAAGTACGGCGGCATGTCCCGCGACGGATGCATCTGGATCAAGCTCGCGCGCGAGGGCGACGCCCTCGTCGTGGAGCTCAAAGACTCGGGCCGGCCGTTCAATCCTTTGGAGGCCGAGGCGCCGGACACGGAGTGCGGGATGCATCAACGCAACGTCGGGGGCCTTGGCATCCATCTCACCCGGAAGTGCATGGATGAAATGCACTACGAACGCCGCGGCGGCGAGAATTATTTGCGAATGAGGCGCCTGCTCGGTCGGGAATGCTCAACAACTTAGATCTACATTTAGGCAAGGAGTGCTCATCGCCATGGAATTGAAAGAAAGACGTCAGGACCAGGCGGTCGTTCTGGAGCTTTCGGGCAGGCTCGACTCCAACACGGCGGACGGCTTCGAGGAAAAACTGCTCGGCATGATCCGCAACGGAGAAAAATACATCGTATTGGATTTCAGCAGCCTGGAGTACATTTCCAGCGCCGGGCTCCGTGTCCTGCTCAAGGCCGCCAGGGAGTTGAAACAGACCGACGGCAAAATGCATTTGTGCTCTCTCAAGGATTATATTCAGGAAGTCTTCGATCTTTCCGGGTTCGTTTCGTTTTTGCCGATTTACGCTGTGGTGGAAGACTGCATCGATGCTTTTTGAAAAAGAACGGCCCAATTGATGGGGCGGCTCGGCGGTGATCCTTTATGTCGCGACAGCAGTCGGAAAGCGGGAAATTCCGCTGGGCGACGCGCCTGATTCCCCGCGCCGGTTGGCGGCGCCGATTGTTTCTGGCGGCCTTTGCCGTTTGCTGCCTCCTTGCCGCATACGCCCTCTGCGTTGGGGTGATCGCGCCTCCGGTCGCCCGGCCCAGGATCGAAAAAGCCCTGTCAGGCGCCTTGGGCCGCAACGCCTCCCTGGAGCATTTATCGCTCAATCCCTTTACTTTCGAGGCCACGCTCTCGGGATTGGCGATCGACTCCCTCCGTCCGGGGCGCAAGCTCCTGGCGATCGACTCCCTGTCCCTTGATTTTGATCCCTGGGGGTTGTTGTTTCACGAAATTCGCATTTCAGATATTCTGATCGAAAATCCCGTGGTTCTGGTGGTGCGGCTTCGCGACAACACCTTGAACCTCCAGCCTCTCCTGGCGCACGCCGCCGGGGACGAAACGGCCGACCCGACGGCCCAGGAACAGAGGAGCCGGAGCGAGCCGTTTCGCTTCAGCCTCGCCGGCGTGAAGCTGCAAGAAGGCGAGATCCGTTTTCTGGACGAGTACGAGGGAAGCAACCATACGATAAGCCGCATCAACATCTCCCTGCCTTTGTTCGGAGACACTCCGGCGCTGCGCGTCGAGCCCGCGAAGCTGTCGTTCTCGGGCAACGTCGACGGAGCCGGCATGGAGGCGCAGGGGCGCCTCAGCCCCTTCGCCGGCGAGGACGCCTACGCCTTTACGCTGGCGGCCCGTAACATCACCCTGGCGCAATACCAGCCCTATCTTCCCAGGGAGGTCGGCGTATACGTTCGCTCGGGCCGGATGGACTGCAACGCCACACTGGCCTTGGCGCGCAAAAACGGTCCCATGAACGTGCTGGCGAGCGCATCCTTTCGCTTTCGGAACCTCTCGACCGTGGACAGCGCCGGAGATCCGCTGGCCGATCTTCAGGATTTCACCGTCCAGGGCTGCGCCTTGGATTTATTGGCCCGCAGGGTCCACGTGGATCAGGCGGACGTTCGCGGCCCTCGGCTGCGTATCGTCCGGCAAGAAGATGGTTCGTTGAATTTCGCCCGGTTGGGCGTCGATCCGGCGTCCGGAAACGTTCCGGCCGGCGCTTCCAACGCGACCGCCGGCGCGCCTCAAGGCAAGGCTTCGGGGGAGCAGGCGTCCGGCGAACCGGTGTGGAGTTTCGGGCTGGATCGTTTCAACCTCGGCGGCGGTCGGGTGGAGTTTGCGGACCATGCGTTGCGCCCCAGCCTGAACGCGACGGTCCGGGACATTTTCGTCGAGGTGAGGGATGCGCGGTTCAATAACACCTTTGCGGCGCAAGCCGGCGTATCGTGCCTTCTGGAGGACCGAACCCGCTTCCGGGCGAACGCCCGCGTGCGGGGCGAACCTTTGGAGGCGTGGGGCCGGGCGTCCTTCACGAACCTGCAGCCGGCGCGCCTCCTGCAAGCCTATGCTCCGGAACTGCCTGTGGCCCTGGCCAATGCGACTCTTGAGGCCGAAGCCGGCGTCCGGTTGCTGCTGGCCGGCGACGCCTCCGCCGATCCGCTCGCGCAGCTGCGCTTGAGCAACGCTTCCGCCGGCGTTCGAGGATTGGTTTTGCAGGAGCGGGACGGAAGCCCGCTGTTGCGGCTCGACGAGTTCGCGGCCCGCGGCGTGGACTTCGATTTATCCGGCCGCAGTCTGCGCATGAGGCGCCTCAAGGCGTCGAACGGAGGGATCGAACTGGCTCTCGACGACAAGGGAGAGCTGGAGGAGGCGGAGCTTTTCGCATCGAACGAATCCAACGCGCCGGGCGATGCGCAAACGCCCTGGCGGGTGCGGCTGGACGACGCCTCGCTGAGCGGTTTCGCCCTCAGGCTGCAGAATCCGGGATTCAAGGAGCTTCCGGAGCTGCGTCTTGAGAATGCGGCCTTCACCCTCAAGCATCTGGCTCTCGGGCCGGAGCCGGAGGCGAAAGAAGCCGAAGCCGCTCTTTCCTTCGATCTGCCGCCCGAAGGCCGGGTCGAGGCGAACGGGAGCTTCCGCCTGACCCCCTTGTCCGCGGGCATTCGGTTGAAGGCTACGAACATTCCACTGTCGGAATTGTCCGGTTTGGCGAAGGGCCGGGCCGGTTTCACCATCCCTCGCGGTTCGGCCAGCGCCGAGGTTTCCGCCCGGATTCGGGGCGCCGACGGCCGGGACGTTCACGTCTCGGGCGATCTCGGCTTGCGGCATGTGGCCCTGCGGGACGAGGCCACGGGATACATCTTCGCCGGCGTGGCGCAAGGAGCGTTCGCCGGCGTGGAGGCCGGGCTTGATCCGCTGAAGGTTTCCGCCCGCCGGATCAGCATTATGGGGACGCACGTCAATCTGGTGCGCACGAAAAACGGGACTTTGGCGCTTCCTTCGCCTCCCGAAAACGGAAAAGAGGAAGGCTCGGAGCCCCGCGCCGAGGAGGAGAACAGGTTCGAAGATCCCAAGCCGCTTCCGTTCCAGGTTGAGGAGTGGCTCGTAAGGGACGGCCTCGTGGAGTTTTCCGACTACACCACCACGCCGCCCGTGCAGGTGCGGGTTTCGGACCTGCACGCCAACGCCACCAAACTCCCTTCCGGCGACGAGACGCCCGGCGAGTTTCACGTCGCAGGGCGCTTGGGAGACGAAGGCGCCTTCCGGATGCGGGGCGCGGCGGCGTTGCAGGCCACCGAACTGGATGTTGGCCTCAAGGGCGATCATATTGAATTGACGACCCTCAGCCCCTACGCGGTCGAGTTGCTTGGCCGCAACATCAACCGGGGGCAGGCCGCTCTGGATATGAACTATCATATTCACGGGGCTAAGTTGAAGGGCGACAACAACATCCTGCTGGAGAACTTCCATCTGGGCCGGCAGGAGGGCGGTGGGATACTGGGCGACGTGTCCATCGGCGCGGCCTTGAGCCTGTTGCGCGATTCGGACGGCGTCGTGCAGTTGAACATACCCGTATCCGGCAACCTGAGGGACCCCAGCTTCGATTATACGAGGGTGCTCGCCAGGGCCTTCACCGGCTCGATCCAGTCCGTGCTTTCGGCGCCCTTCCAATTCCTGAAGTTGCCGCTGAGCCTGATCGGAACGCTGGACAGCGGACGACAGGTTGCCTACGCGCCTTTTCTTCCGGGAGACGTCCAACTGACGCATGACGGCCGCCGGGAGCTGGAAAAACTGGCCAAGGCCCTGCAACCGAAGACCGAGATCAGGGTGGCCGTCACCGGGTGCGTCGGGCCGGTGGTCGACCGGGAGGGACTGGCCCGGTTTGCGTACCTGTACCGGCTTAAGGCGCTCAAGGAGCAGCGCGAGTTGGCCCAGGGAAAGGAAGACGCCCAGGACGCTCCGCTAACCGTGGGCGATGAGCGAAAGTATCTGCCCTTTGTGTACCGGGAGGTTACCGGGCAACCCGCTCCGTTGTCCTTCTCCGAAGACGAGGACATCAGCGAGTGGAGCGAAGAAGTGGTCGCAGCAATCCAACCCACGCCTGCGGAGCGTACGCTGTTCGGCATGGAGCGGGCCAAGGCGGTGGAGGCCTGTCTGGCTGGATTCGGCTTGGACCCGACCCGCGTGGATGTCATCCGGCCGGATACGGAAGCATGCTCCGCGGCGCCGGGGGCGCCGCGCTCCAGGGCGCAACTCAGCGTCGAATACTGATTTCATTTTTACGCCATTCTGGTGTATGCACATTCCACAAGCGTAGAGCGGCGTCTGGATGCGCCTTCGATAGGAAGGTGTATTCGGGGGAAGGACGCCGCGGTTCTGCGTCTTTTGGGGCGTACGCCGCGGATGCGGGCTGCGCGCCGCCTGGGGATGGCCGTATGTTTGCGGGACGAGGGGTCGAACGATGCACGATTCTGTCGATGTCTTGATTGTCGGTGGCGACGCCGGCGGTTTGGCCGCTATGGCGAAGCTTCTTCAGGGGGATGGGGTGAGGCCGGTATGCGCCGAGAACGGCGTCCAGGCCCTTCGAGAACTGGCGGAGACCGATCCGGCGGTCGTCGTTCTGGACGCTGCGGCGCTCGGTTCGGCAAGCTTCGAAATCGCCGAGCGCATTCGGGAAGACCCGGATCACGCGGCGATCCCCATGCTTTTCGTCGGGGCGGCGGACCTTGATCATGCGGCCTTTCGCGGCTGTGAGTCCGGGGTCGTGGACCGGTTGCCCAAGTCCGCGGACGGACGCATGCTGCGCAGCAAAGTGCGGGTGTTCGCGGACGCCAGGCGCCGGACCGTCGAGGCCGGGCGGGCCGCCCGGGATTTGGCCGACGAGAGGGAGCGCTATCGGGACGCCTTGGAGGCCCTGGACGCGGGCGTTGTCGAGTTGGGGCCGGAGGGCCGCATCCTTTATCGCAACAAGGCCTTTGTTGAGATTTTGGGCAGGGCGCCTGCGCCTTCCTCCGGCGCGAATACTTCGCGCCTGCGCCTCGCGCCCGAGTCTGCGAGGGACTTGCCGGCTGTTTTGCAGGAGACCTTGGCCAAAGGCGACGGCCCCGGCGCCTGGAGCGGGCGTTGCCGGACCTTGGACGGCCGCGCCATTGAAGTGGAGGCGCGCTGGACCGGCCGGCGCTTGGACGCATCGCGAACGGAAAGGCGCGTTCTCATTGTTCGGGACGTTACGGAACAGCGCAAGACCGCCCGCGCCGCGGCCGAGTCCGAAGAGCGCCGGCGCAACCTTGTGGATGCGGCGCGCGACGCCATTTTCGTGGTCGACGCGAAAAGCGGGATCATCGTGGACGCGAATCCCAGCGCTTCGGAGATTGCCCAGCGGCCGCGCGAAGAGATTTTGGGCGAGAGTTTTCTTTCCCTGCATCCTGCTTCGGAACGGGATTTCTACCGGAAGTTGTTTCAGGACGCCGTTTCTTCCGGGGGAGTGGCGCCGAGGGACGATTTGTCCATTGTGAACAGCCAAGGGCGAAGCGTTTCCGTGGAGCTGGCGGCGACGGTGACCAAGGTGGGCGGTCGGGATATGGTGTTCGAGGCCTTTCGGGACGTGACCCGGCGCCGGGAGATGGAGCGGAAGCTGGAGCAGGCGGCCCTGTTCGATCCGCTGACCAAGCTCGCCAATCGGCGTTTGTGCGTGGACAGGTTGGAGCGGGCTCTGGAGCGCTCCAAGCGGAGAGGGGCGTACAATTTCGCCGTGGCCTGCATCGGACTGGACCGCTTCAAGATCATCAACGACAGCATGGGACACGCCTTTGGGGACAAGCTGCTGGCCGAGGCGGCTTCCCGGCTCGCGGCCTCGGTGCGGCGGCTGGATACGGCTTCTCGTTTCGAGGGAGACGAATTCGTCGTGCTGCTCGACGAACTGGCCTCTCCCGCCCAGGCCGTCCAGATTATCCGGCGCATCCGCGAGGCGCTGGAGGAGCCTTTCCTTATCGACGGGCAGGAGGTGCGCATCACCGCCAGTTACGGCGTGGCGCTGTCCCCGGAAGACTTCGACGATCCCGAGGACCTGATCCGCAACGCCAACATCGCTATGCACAAGGCCAAAACCCGGGGGTGCGAGCACTTCAAGGTTTTCCACCGCAAAATGTTGGATCAGGCCATCCGGACCATGAACATGGAGCGCGACATTCGCAAGGCCGTGGCGGACAAGCAGCTCCACCTCGTGTTTCAGCCCATTTTTTCGCTGGCCAACCGCCATTTGCGGGGTTTTGAAGCCCTGCTGCGCTGGCGGCTTCCCGGCCAGGGCTTGATCCCGCCCTCGGAGTTTATTCCCATCGCCGAGGAGACCGGCCTGATATTGGAAATAGGCCGGTATGTCCTTGATAACGCGTGCCAGGCGTTGCGCGGGTGGCGGGATCGGTTTCCGGCCGCCGAAGATCTTTCCGTCTCCGTGAATTGTTCGGCGCTCCAGTTGAGCCAGTATGATTTTGTGGAGAGTGCGGCGGAGGCCGCCGACCGGGCGGGCCTGCCGCATGGGAGCCTGATTCTGGAAATCACCGAGACGGCGCTGATGTCCAATCCCGGGTTGGCCGCGAGCAAGCTGGATCGTCTCAAAGCCCGCGGACTGTCCATCTCCGTGGACGATTTCGGAGCGGGCTATTCGTCCATGAGCCGCCTCCAGCGTTTTTCTCTGGACGAACTCAAGATCGACCTGTCCTTCATCCACCGCATGAACGAGACGCGGGAGGACCATGAGATCGTGCGGACCATTATCAATCTGGCCCACAGCCTGAATCTTTTTGTGGTCGCCAAGGGTGTGGAGCAGGAGTCGCAGTTGGCGGCTTTGAAAGAATTGGGCTGTGAATTCGGCCAGGGGTTCCTCCTGCGCCGGCCCATGGAGATGCGCGAGGTGGCGTCGCTTCTTCGGAGCAAGTCCGCCGATTTGGCGGGGTGAGAGGGCTTTGGGAGCGCTTTTCGCCGGCAAAGCTTTACAGGCTTCGTGGGAATGGGTTATAGGTGATCCGAGGAGTGCGCCATGCTTCATTCATATACAAGTGATGAAAGCAAGCTGTTTTTGAGGGTCGCCGACAGTTTGTCCTACTTCAGCCACAGCATTGCTTCGAATAATTTCAGGCATCACGTGAAGGATATCGTGGGCGACGACGTCGGCGCTGACGGCAGCGGCGCGCTTGTCCTGATCAATTCCTCCCGGTTGAAAAAATGGGTTGAGAACGGAACGGGAGGCTTGGTGTCTTCGGACGCATGACCGTTTTGCAGTGAACGGCTCCGCATTGCTGCAACGACTTCGAAAGCCGTCGCCGATTTTTCCGGCGACGGCTTTTTTTCTTCCGAGACGTCCCGCCTCCGGCCGCGTTGCGCTTCGCCGCATCGGACATTATGATGTTTTAGAGTCGGTTAACTTTGAAAAAGTTCAACTGCTCGGCAAGGATTGGCTCGCAAATCCTTGCCGCGAAATGCCCGCAGGCGAGCTACGCTCGCTGTGAAGCAAGCATTTCAAGCGGATATGCTCTATTGTAGCAACAGTTGCAGAGGTCGAGACGCCCATGATTCCGTTCAAGGACAACGTACCGCGACAAGGCCCGCCGATCATGGTCGGGGCGATCATCGCAGCCAACGTGCTGGTCTTTCTGTTCCAGCTCGCCTTGGACCAGTACGGGCAGGCCCGCCTCATGCACCTCTACGGCGTGGTCCCCTTGAGGATTTTTTATCCCGAAGTCGCGGAGCGACTCGGCTATCCGGCCATGAGCGTCATCCCGTATTTTACGTACATGTTTTTGCATGGGGGGTGGCTGCACATCATCGTCAACATGTGGGTGCTGTGGATTTTCGGAGACAACATCGAGGATATTACCGGCCATGGAGGCTTTCTGATTTTTTATCTGCTGTGCGGGCTGGCCGCGTTGGGGCTGCACATGTTGTCGGACCCCGCCTCCACGTCGCCGGTGTTGGGCGCCTCCGGGGCCATCGGCGGGGTCATGGGCGCGTATATGCTGTTGTATCCGCACGGCAAGGTCTTGACGCTCATCCCCATCGGCTTTTTCCCGCTCATTCTGCGCATACCGGCCGTGCTGTTTCTCGGACTGTGGTTTGTAACGCAGTTCTTTTCCGGCGTGCTGGCCCAGGCCGGGGGCGCCGGCGGCGGCGTGGCCTGGTGGGCGCACATCGGAGGCTTTATCGCGGGAATGATTCTCATCCAATTTTTTCGCAGGGGCAAAACGTGCCGCTTCTGTTATAATTTCGGCGACAAGAGTTACGAACGCCTGGACCTCGATGATTGATGCAGTGATGGGCCTGTAACGTAAGGAGCTGCGCATGGCCGAGGGCGACCCGAAAGTTTTTCCCGTGTCCCCGCTTCTGTTTCTGCCCGAGACCGTCGGCGAGTTCGCCGTATACCTCCGGCAAGGCGGCCGGCTGGTGCTGTACGTCAACAAGCAGGAGACGTTCACCCGCGCACACCGGGACCGCTTGATGGACAGCGGCGTGGAGCGCGTGTTCATCGCCTCCCAGGACCGGGAAGGCTACGACTACTATGTTCAAATGAATCTGGGCCGGCTGCTTTCGGACGAAAGCATTCCCCTGGAGGAACGGGTCCAGGCCTGGCGCCAGGCGTCCGCCAGCATCGTGAAGGACGTGTTTCAGGAAAAGCTGCCCCGCCCGTTGTCCAAGAAGCGTTTTTCCGACGTGCTGGCCTTGGTGGACGCCACCACGGATTTCTTTTCGAATCCGGAGTCGCTGCGCCGCATCGCCAAGTTCATCAACCACGGCTTCAGTCTTTATCACCACGCCATCGGGGTCATGGTTCTCACGGTCTCCGTGCTGCACGCCTGCGAGGGCGTATCAAGGCGGGAGATGGTGGACTCCTGCCTCGGCGCCATGCTGCACGATATGGGCAAGACGCGCATTCCGGCGCCTGTGCTGGGTAAAAAGCCGGAGCATATGAGCGAGGAGGAGAGGGGCATGATCCACTCCCACCCCATGATGGGCGCTGGCATGTGCCTGCAGATGCCGGTGTCCAAGCTGACCCAGGACATCGTGTTGTTCCACCACGAGCGGCACGACGGATCGGGCTACCCGTCCGGGCTGCTGGGGGAGGAGGCGCCGTTGCCGGTGCGCGTGGTGAGCGCCTGCAACGTTTACGACAGCATGACCCGCAACCTTCCCGGCCGTGCGGCCAAGCGGCCTTACGACGCCTTGTCCACGATGAACGCCCGGCGGGAGTATTACGACCCTCAGGTCCTGCGCAGGTTGATCATGGTGTTGGCCAATGCGGAGATCGCTTGAGGCGCGAAGCTTCAGGCCGGTGGATCGGCGCCCGGCAAAAGTTGCATTTTCGACCCGTTGCAGCATAATGGGCTCGGAGGATCGCGTGGAGGCCCAAACTCTGGAGTCCAGCTACCGCATTCTGGCCGTGGACGACGACCAGAACATGCTCACCTTGTACCGGGACATCTTGTGCGTGGAAGGCGACGAGCCGGCCGCGCTGGAGATATTGGCCGCAGGAGGAGAACTCCCGGAGTTCGACCTTTCCCCGCTTCCGGGATTCGATCTCGCGTTCGCCGAAGGAGCCGGAGAGGCTGTCGGCCTGGTGAAAAAATCCTTGAAGGCCGGCGAACCCTTCGCCGTGATTCTGCTGGACATTCGCATGGGCGAGGGACCGGACGGCGTTTGGGCCGCGGAGCAGATTCGAGCGCTTGATCAGGACATCCAGATCGTGATGCTTACCGGGCACTCGGACGTCACTCTGCGCGAGCTGAACCTGCGCGTGCCTCCTGCCGAACGGCTGCTGTATCTCCAAAAACCGTTTCGCGCCCAGGAATTGCGCCAATTGGCGTTTTCTCTTTGCAGCAAGTGGTCCACGGAAAAAAAACTGCGCGAGCTGAACGAAAAGCTCATGGTCATGGTGGAGGACCGCACGAAAAAGCTGTCCGAGACCAATCTCATGCTCAAACAGGACATCGCCGAGCGGGCTCTTGTCCTCGAACGTCTCTCCGCCAGCGAAGAACGCTATCGGCAGCTTTTCGACGACGACATTACCGGCAATTTCCTGGCCGATCCCGAAGGCGCCATCCTGGCCTGCAACAGAAGCTTCGCCCGTATGTTCGGCTATGCGTCCCCGGAAGAGGCCCGGCGTTTCAACGTCCTGGCCCTGGAGTTCGACAATTTTCAGGCGGAGTCCTTGCAGGACATCGTGTTTCAGCGGCGCAAGCTGGAGAATTTCGAAGCGAGGTTCAAGCGGGCGAACCTTCCTCCCGTGCACGTGGTGGGGAACGTGGCCGGCAGCTTCGACGAAGCGGGCGCGCTGGTTGAAATCCGCGGTTATTTCTTCGACATCACCGGGATGAAACGGCTGGAGGAGCAACTGCGTCTGGCCCAGAAAATGGAGGCCCTCGGCGCCCTGGCCGGCGGCATCGCCCATGATTTCAACAACATTCTCGGCGTCATCATGGGGTACGCCGAAATCATTCTGGACACTTCCGGGGAAGGCGATCCCTCCCTGGAGCGCAAGATCAGGGAGATTCTGAGCGCCGGATCGCGGGCCCGGGACCTGGTGCGGCAAATTCTCAACTTCAGCCGTCAGGGCGCCCAGGAGAAAAAACCGCTCAAGATCACGCCGCTGCTCAAGGAGACCATCAAGTTTTTGCGCTCCAGCACGTCCACGGCCATCGACATCCGCCAGTCCATCCTCACGGAAGAGGATACGGTCACGGCCGACCCGACGCAGATTCACCAGATTATCCTCAATCTGGGCGGCAACGCGGCCCACGCCATGGGCCAATCCGGCGGGGTGTTGGAGTTTTCCCTGGTGGACGCCCTGTTGGATGAACGCGCCGTCGAGGTCCATCCGGACCTGGCGCCCGGCGCCTACCTGCGGCTTTCCGTCTCGGATACCGGGCACGGCATGGAGCCCGACATCCTGGGGCGCATTTTCGATCCTTTTTTCACCACCAAAAAACCGGGCGAAGGTACGGGGATGGGCTTGGCCGTGGTCCACGGCATCGTCAAAGGGCACGGCGGCGCCATATTGGTTGAGAGCGAACCGGGCCAGGGCTCTACGTTTCATGTCTTCTTGCCGCGTACGGCGAGCCTCGTCCAGGAGGAGATCGCCCCGGAAAGCTTCGTTCCCAAGGCCGGAGGTCGGGTGCTCTACGTGGACGACGAAAAGCCTCTGGTGGATGTGGCCATGGACCTGCTCAAGTCCCTGGGCTTCAGGGCGGAGGGCCGCACCAGCTCCGTCGAGGCGCTGGAGGCCTTCCGGCGCCGCTCCAAGGATTTCGATCTGGTCATCGCCGACCAGTCCATGCCCAACATGTCGGGCTTGGAGCTGGCCAAGCAGATGACGCTGATACGGCCGGACATTCCCGTGGTCCTGGCCACCGGCTTCAGCGAAAGCGTGTCCATGGACAAGGCCAGGTCCGTGGGCGTGCGGGATTTGCTGCTCAAGCCTATCCTCAAACAGCAACTCGCCCAATGCCTGGCCCGTGTGCTGGGATAGGGCGGAAGGCGTTTGGGAAGAGCCGGGGGAAGGGGCGCCTGAAAGTTTTGGACGGGAGATCGCGGGAGCTTTGGAGGGTTTTTCCCCTCGCTCGCGCTAGACAAAGAACGCCTTGCGGAACGCTTCGACCTGGTCGGGCAGGTCTCGGAGGGAGATTCCCCGCCAGTCCAGCACCACGGGCGCCGTGGGAATGTCGGGCAGGATCGCCCGCATGAAATTCGTCAGGCCCGGCGTTGGCCGCGCGTCGGCCGCGGGGACGGCCAGGCGGATCTTGGCGATCTTGTCCACGTATCTGGAGGCGACGTCGTCCAGAGCGTCCAGCAAGCCGAACCCCAGCAGGCCGGATGCGCGCTCCAGGGCGGGGATGTCCAGAAACAGGCCCAATTCGGGGACATCCCCGGCCATTTCCAGAAATTCGAGAATTTGTTCGGGGGAGGCCATGAGCGACAGGGGCGAGCCGTCGGGCTGCGGGGTTCCGTTGCTCACGGCGAGGACGAAATTTTTGGGGAGGCGTTTGGCGAGATTCGACACCGCCTCCGCCATGTTTTCCCTGGCGTCGTAAATGGGCGCCAGCAGAGCCGGTCCGGCGTCCGCCTCCGGCGACAACTCCCAGGCGAAGCCCGCCTGGAGGGAGTAGACCCTGGCGCGTAGGGTCTGGGAAAGCCTGAGCGCCTCGTCCAGGAGCCGGACCAGCCGCGTTTGCTCCTCCTCGTCCTCCGTCGCCAAGTTGGGGACAAAGTCTTCCATTTGGGGCGGAAAGTCGTTGTGCAGAATCAGGGAGAGGTCGTTGTCCTCGGCCAGATCGGCCAGGCCTTCCTCGTCGAATGCGTTCCAGTCGGCCGGGCCGGCCAGCTCGATGCGCTCGAACCCGTATCCCGCGAGCTCGCGCACGGCTTCGGTGGGCGCGGCGTCCCTTTCGATGTGTGCGGAGATGTACAGCATGGCGAACACCTTGCGGCAGGCGCAAATTTGGTTGTTGTCAGGCCGCCCCAAAACGGCGATCTGTTTCGTCAGCGAAAAAATCCAGATCGCTTATGTATGCACAATACACTGCACGCCCTGGATTTTTTCATTTCCTTGCATCTCGCCGTTTTTGAACGGCCTGCTTGCAAGGAGTTTTTCAACAGCCGATCTTCCCGGAAAATTTTGAAAGAATCTGTGATTTCCACATGGAGGCGTTCAGGGCTTACCCCCAGTCCTTCAAGTGCTGAAACGCTCTGGCCGTGGCCACCCGGCCGCGGGCGGTGCGTTTCAGGAAGCCGCATTGGATCAGGTACGGCTCGTAGATTTCCTCGATGGTCCGCACCTCTTCGGAGCAGGCCACGGCCAGGGTCTTGACCCCTACGGGGCCGCCCTGGAAATGGTTGATCACGATGTCCAGAATCTTGCGGTCCATCTGGTCCAGGCCGCAGGCGTCCACGTCCAGCCGGGCCAGGGACAGGGCGGCCAGTTCTTCGTCGATGGTTTTCTTCCCCTGGACCACGGCGAAGTCGCGCACGCGTCGCAGCAGCCGTCCCGCGATGCGCGGGGTGCCGCGGGAGCGCTGGCCGATGACCAAGGCGCCGCCCTCGGTGATGTCCGCCTCCAGGATGCGCGCCGCCCGCAGGGCGATGCGGGCCAGTTCTTCGGGGGCGTAGTAATCCAGCCGGAAGATGGCCCCGAAACGGTCGCGCAGGGGCGAGGTGAGCAATCCGAGCCGGGTGGTGGCGCCCACCAGCGTGAAGGGGTCGAGGTCGATTTTGACGGTGCGCGCGCCCGGCCCCTGGCCGATGATCAGGTCCAGCTTGAAATCCTCCATGGCCGGGTAGAGGATTTCCTCGACCGTGGCCGGCATGCGGTGGATTTCGTCGATGAACAGGATGTCGTGGGGCGACAGGCTGGTCAAAATGGCGGCCAAATCTCCGCTGCGCTCCAGCACCGGCCCCGAGGTGGAGACGATGTTCACGCCCATCTCCGAAGCCATGATCTGGGCCAGCGTGGTCTTGCCCAGTCCGGGAGGGCCGTAGAACAGGGCGTGGTCCAAGGCTTTTCGTCGGCCTTTCGCCGCCGCCAGGAACACTTCCAGGTTGGCCCTGAGGTCGTCCTGGCCGATGAACTCGCCGAGCTGGCGGGGGCGGATGGTCTCGTCGATGTTCGCTTTTGTCATGCGCGGGAGGCGGCGATCTTTTTCAGGCAGAGCCGGATGGCCGAGGCTGCGTCGATTTCGGGCTCGTCCTCGAACACTTCCGCCAACAGGGGCCGCACCTCTTCATCGGCGTACCCCAGGCCGGCCAAGCCTGCAAGGGCGTCGCGGAACTCCGAGCCGGCCGAGCCGTGCGGAGCGGGCCCTGGTTTGGGCGTCCCGGGCGCGAAAATTTCGTCTTTGAGCTTGAATTTGAGGTCGAAAAGAATCTGCTGGGCGCTCTTTTTGCCGATGCCCGGAACCGTGGCCAATCCGGCCACGTCCTCCCGGGCGGCGATGTCCCGCAAGGCGTCCGGGCCGAAGGCCGCCAGTACGGACAAGGCCTTCTTGGGTCCGAGTTTGGGGATGGACAACAACACGCCGAACAGACGGCGCTCTTCGGAAGTCAGAAAACCGTAGAGGTCGAGGGCGTCCTCACGGACGACGGTCATGGTGAACAGGGCCGTTTCTTCGCCGACCTTGGGGAGACCGGCCAGGGTCGGCGCCGCGGCGCGCACCTCATAGCCCACGCCGCCGCTGGTGAGCACGATGCACGACTTTTCCCCGGCCTCCATCAATGTTCCCTGAATGAGCGCGATCATGAGAGCCCCGCGAGTTTGGCGTATTTGCGCATGCTCAGATGGCACAAGGCCACGGCCAAGGCGTCGGTGGCGTCCAGGGGAGCATTGATGCGCTTGACTCCCAACACCTGGGCGACCATGAACGCCACCTGCTCCTTGTCGGCCCGGCCTGCGCCCACCAGGCTTTTTTTGACCTGGGCGGGGGTGTAGCCGGAAACCGGCAGCTCGCTTGCCGCGCAGGCCGCCACGGCCGCACCGCGGGCCTGGCCGAGCTTCAACGCCGAGGCCGTGTTCCTGGAAACGAAGACGTCTTCAAGAGCGGCCTCGGCGGGATGGAATTTGTCGATGACCGCGCGGACTCCGTGGAAGATGACCCCCAAGCGGGAGCAAAAGTCCTCGGAGGACTTGGTCCTGACACAGCCGGTCTCCAGAAGCCTGACCTGGCCTGAAACTTCGGCCACCACGCCGTATCCGGTGACGTTCGATCCCGGATCAAGTCCCAGCACCACCAAGCCTCCGGGCGCCACGTGTTACTCTCCGTCGAGGAGTTCGTCGGGGAAGTCCGCGTTGACGTACACCTGCTGCACGTCGTCGTTGTCTTCGAGTTTGTCCACGAGGTCCAGGATCCGTTGCCCGATGTTGGCTTCCACGGGGACGAGGTTCTGGGCCCGCCGGGTAATCTCCGCGCTTTCGTACTCCAATCCGGCTTCGTCGTAGGCCGCCTGCGCGGTTTGGAAGTCCTGGGGCGCAACGACCACCTCGAGGACGTCGTCCTCGTCGCGGATGTCGTCCACTCCGGCCTCCAGGCCCACTTCCAGGAGTTGGTCCTCGGTGTATTTTTCCTTGTTGAAGGAGAGTACGCCGATGGTGCCGAACATCCAGGCTACGCAACCCGCCTCGCCCATGCTTCCGCCGCTTTTGCTCAAGGCGTGGCGCACTTCGGAGACGGTTCTGTTGCGATTGTCCGTGGCCGCCTCCACCAGGATGGCCACGCCGCCGGGGCCGTAGCCCTCGTACAGGACCTCCTGGATGGTTCCGCCTTCGATTTCCCCCGTCCCTTTCTTGATCGCCGAGTCGATTTTGTCGTTGGGCAGGTTCACGGCTTTGGCTTTGGAAATGGCTAGGCGCAATGTGGCGTTCGACGCAGGGTCTCCGCCCCCGGTCTGGGCCGCAATGATGATGGCCTTGGCCATTTTCGTGAAAGTTTTTCCGCGCTTGGCGTCCGTGGCGCCTTTTTTGCGCTTGATGGTCGCCCATTTGCTGTGTCCGGACATGTTGATCCTCCTTGGGATCAGCAGCTC
Source organism: Desulfovibrionales bacterium (assembly GCA_030156255.1). Classification (GTDB taxonomy): domain Bacteria; phylum Desulfobacterota; class Desulfovibrionia; order Desulfovibrionales; family Desulfovibrionaceae; genus JASGMV01. The sequence goes on along the minus strand of JASGMV010000001.1, from coordinate 153,092 downwards.
TTACGTTGTCTGATCTTTGAGTCCTTGAGCCAATAGAAACGTTTCTTTGCTTTCGCTGCGCGAACTTTTTGGTTTGAAGGCCCGTACTTTGAAGAAATGGTCCCGCAGTCCGTCCATGAAGGCCTTCACGTCCGGCCCTTCGAAGATTTTCACCACCAGCGCTCCCCCGAGCGTCAGGCGGCTTACGGCGATGTCCCGGGCCATTTCGCAAAGCTCCAGGGATCTGGCCTGATCCGTGAACTTGACCCCGGTGGTCTTGGGGGCCATATCACTGAGGACGAGGTCGAAGGGGCCGTGCTCCTCCAGCGCCTGCTGCAGTTCGCCGCCTTCTTCGAGCACGTCCGCCTGGAGGTAGACCACGTTTTCCGGAAAAGAGGCTCCGGCGCTTTGGAGGTCCACGGCCAGGACAAGGCCCTCCGGCCCGATTTTTTTGGCCGTGAAAAGGGTCCACGAGCCCGGGGCCGCGCCCAAATCCAAGACGCGCTGGCCCGGCGACAGGATGTGAAAACGTTGATTGAGTTCCTGCAGCTTATAGACCGAGCGGGCCGGGTAGTTCTCCTCCTTGGCCTTCTTGAAGTAATGGTCGCGGTATTTCTTCATGGAGTTTGCGGTTCGCGCATTGAAGCAACAGGGGCGGGCGGTCGCATACCCCGTCCCCTTTCTGAACAAAATATACTAAATCAAATGCTGACGGTTGCCAAGCACGCAACGCGGTTCGGGAGTGCGGTTTGAGGCCGGAAAGAGTTCGTGTGCGCGACGAGTTGGGGCGTTGGGCGTCCCTGCCCTCCGGCCCCGGCGCCTTCGAGGACTCCGGGAACGGGCCCGACTGTCTGGTCCTGGGCCTGGGCCCCGATCCGGGGGAGCTCGCGTCCGTTCTCGCGGACGCCGGACGGGTGTGGTGGGTGGAATGCCCCGATTTCGAGTCCCAGACGCCTCCGGGCTGGGCCGACGCTGCGCCGGCCCATTGGGAGCGCCTGGCTCCGGACAGGACTGCGGAATATTATCGCAGGGCGGGCAGGGTGCTGGTCTACAGCCGCAACATGCGCCTGTTCCCGTCGTTCTGGGGTTCGGTCATGGCCGACTGCAGGCTCTCTCTCGCTCCCGGACCCGCGGCTGCGGCCGACGAAGTGTGGCTGCCGGGGTCGGAGAGGGATCTGCTGCATCTGGATTTGTTGCACGCCTTTGAGGCGGCGGGGCTTCACGTGCGCGTTTTGCCCGACGAGACCACCCCCTCCGAACTCGCCGAAATGCTGCGGCAAGGTCGGCCCAAGCTCTTTTTCAGCGTGAACTTGCAGGGCTTCGACCCCTTGGGCGAGTCCATCCAACTGTTGCGGCGAGCCGAAGTCCGCACGGCGGTCTGGTGCGTGGACAATCCCTATCATCTCATCAGCTCCATGCGCTCCCATTGTTGGCGGGAGGTGGAGTTTTTCGTCACGGACCACTGGTTTTTGGAGCCGCTCAAGCGGGACGGCGTTCGCCGTGTCGCCCACCTGCCGCTGGCCGCCAGCGGGTCCATGTTCGGGGCCAGCCCCCACGCCGGGCAGGAGTACTACGCCGACCGGCTGGTTTTTGCAGGCCGTTCGCGCTTTCCGGGCAAGCGGCGATTCTTCGCCGGCTGCAAGCTCGATCCGACGGCGTGGACCGAAGCCAGAACCTTGCTGGTGGACGGGTTGCGGCCGGACTTCGCCTGGTGGCGCGAACGGTTGGGGGTTGCGCGGTTGTGGCCGGGCGCTCAGGTCCGGCAGGTCGGCTTCAGCGCGGAGGAGGCCAACCTGGCTTGGCGATCCACCTGTTTGGAGCACGCCTCGCATGTCCCGCTAACCGTGTTCGGCGACGAGGGCTGGCGGGACGTTCTGGCCAACCAGGCCGACCTGCGCGGGGCCGTGGACTACCATACGGAGCTGCCGTCCATCTACGCCGCGGCCGGAGCCGTGCTCAACGTCACCAGCTTGCTGCTCCCCTGGGGGCTGACCAACCGCCATTTCGACGCCCCGGCCGCAGGAGGCCTGATTCTCACGGACGATACGCCGGGACTGTCCATCTTTCCCGAAGATCTGGTCCGGGAGGTGCGGTTCCACCGCGCCGAGCGCATCCCCGCGCTGTTCGACCGCGTCATGGCCGAACCGCTTTTGCGCACGGATTTGATCCGCGCCTGGGGAGAGGAAATCCGCGCGCGGCACACCTATGCGGCGAGGGTCGCCGCCGTGCTGAACGGCGCGTGAACAACGGAGTTGTCTTGCAGCCGAAAAAGACTATCCTAACGGGCGGCTCCGCCCGAGTCCCGTTGCGGGGGCGCGGAGCCTTTAACCTTTACCCTTTGTATCAGCGATGAAAAAATTTTCGGAACTCACGGAAGAGGAAGTTCTGGCTCTCGCCATCACCTTGGAGGAAGAGGACGAGCGCGTCTACGCCGACTTCGCCGCCGGATTGCGCGAGACCTTTCCCGACACCGCCGCCGTCCTGGACGGAATGGGCGCCGAGGAGTCGGAGCACCGCAGGCGTTTGACCGAACTCTTCAAACACAAATTCGGCGACCACATCCCTCTGATTCGCCGTCAGGACGTCAGGGGATTCGTGCAGCGCAAACCCGTCTGGCTGGTGCGGCCGCTGGGGATCGACAAGGTGCGGAAGTTCGCGTCCGCCATGGAGAAAGAGACCAAGATCTTCTATGAAAAGGCGGCGGCCAGAGCCGGGGACGTCGACGTTCGCCGCCTGCTGGACGACTTGGCCTTGGCCGAGCGCGCGCACGAACACAATGCCGAGCATCTGGCCAACGTCCATCTGGGCGAGGCTGCGCTGGAGAGCGAGGCCTCGGCCGAGCGGCGCCTCTACGCCTTGCAGATCGTGCAGCCGGGACTGGCTGGGCTTATGGACGGCAGCGTCTCCACCCTGGCGCCGGTGTTCGCCGCGGCCGCCGCGACCCAGGACAGCTGGCAGGCTTTTCTGGTCGGCCTCGCGGCCTCCTTGGGCGCCGGCATCAGCATGGGGTTCGCCGAAGCCCTGTCCGACGACGGCAGCTTGACGGGACGCGGCCATCCGTGGATTCGGGGCGGCGTCTGCGGCGTCATGACCACCTTGGGCGGCATCGGCCACACCTTGCCCTTCCTGATCGGAAACTACCATATGGCCATCATGGCCGCGCTGGTGGTCGTGGTCCTGGAGCTGGCCGCCATTACCTGGATTCGGTCCAAATATATGGACACGCCCATGGTCTCGGCGGCGTTGCAGGTGGTTCTCGGCGGGGTTCTCGTCTTCCTGACCGGCATCGCCATCGGAAGCTCGTAGCCGCGACGACAGCGCCGCTTCACGGCCTCACTCGGCGTTGAGGATCACCTCGAAGGCGTTGAACGTCACCCAGACGTTCAGGCCCTCGGCAAGGTCCAACGCCGACCTGCTTCCCTCGGTGATGATGGAGCAGACCTCGACGCCGTCGCTCAAATGGACGAGCACTTCGGTGGTCAGACGGCCTCTGGTGATGCGTTCGATCACTCCGGGGAACCTGTTGACCGCGCTGTTCGCCAGATCGTCCGTCTTGGACACCGTGACCCATGTGGCCTTGACCGCGGCCGTGGCGAAACTGCCGACCCGGAAATTCAGGCGTTCGAGGCTTCCGTTGGTGATGATCGCCGTGAGCTCGTGCCCGCCCACGGACAACAGCCGCACCGCGGACTGGATGTCGCCCCGCTCGATATTCGTTATGCGTCCGAAAAAACAGTTTCTGGCGCTGGTTCTGCTGCTTTCCCGATCCACCACCCGGCGCAGGGTCTTGTCCATGTCCTCGTCGCTGAAATCGAGGTAGTCGCCGGCCAGATTGGGCGTGGAATGGCCGAGCAACCGCTGCACCACGGGCAAGGGAACGTTTTGCCGCAGCAGTTCGATGCCGCGGGAGCGGCGGATGATGGAAGGGCTGACCAGATCTCTGGGCAGGCCGCATCGGTCGGCCTGCTCGTAGAGCTTACGGCGCAGGTGGCCGGGGTCCACGCACAAGGGGGAGCCGTCGGAAGCATCCAGGAGGCCGTCCCCCACGGCCTGAAGCAATTCGTCGGCGAGGGGCGCGGGCAGCGGAACCCGGCGGCGGGCCGCTCCCTGGCCGACGGCCAGCGAGCGGTCGTCCTTGCCATAGTCTTCCTGCGGGTTGCAAGCGCAGATTTCGCCCAACCGGGCTCCGGTGTGGCGTATCAAGAGAAACAGCAACAGAATTTTGCGCCGTGAAAGCCGCACGTCCCGGCGTTTGGCGGCGTGCGCCCAATCCCGCAACGCCTTCTCCAGGTCGGCCAGTTGCTCCGTGTCCAAGTAGCGAACTTCCGCAGGAACCGTGAAGATTCGCGATCCCGCCTCGCTTCTGCGCTCCCAAGCCTGAGCCAGTTGCTCCAGTAAATCCTCCACCCCGCTCCCCCTTCTTGAACTATCCCAGATACTATACGGCGTTACGCGCCGTCTGCCAAGATTTGGCGATTTCATCTTGACAATAGACACGATAAGTCTAAAAATCGTGTCAATAGAAGTTCAAAGAAAAGGAGCGCGGCCATGTATTTTCCGATCTCCGGCGTTGAGACGCCGCTGTGGCTCCCCCCCCTGGCGGCCTTCATCGTTTCGTTTTTCACGTCCATGGGCGGCGTGTCCGGGGCCTTTCTGCTGCTTCCTTTCCAGATGTCCTTTCTGGGCTACGCCTCTCCGTCGGTCAGCGCCACGAATCAACTGTTCAACGTCGTGGCCACGCCGAGCGGCGTGTATCGATATTTTCGGGAGGGACGACTCGTCTGGCCCTTGGCGGCGGTCGTTGCGGCGGGGACCTTGCCCGGCGTGTTTCTCGGGGCCGTGGCGCGGGTGGCCTGGTTTCCGAACGCGGACAGTTTCCGCCTGTTCGCGGGGATCGTCCTCTTGTACATAGGCGTCAAGATGGCGCGCGATTTGCTGCGCGGCTCGCCCCGCCCCGCCAGGGCGGGGGCTCCGAACCGGCCGTCGGAATCTCCCGGAGGCTTCAAGCCGCAGGCGGGAGAGGGCGGCGGGGCGCCGAAGGTCCGGGTGACGCGGTGCTCCTGGTCCAGGATAGGCTACGAGTTCGGCGGCGAGCGGTATGATTTTTCGACGCCTGGAATTTTTGCTCTTTGTTTCGTGGTCGGCGTGGTGGGCGGGACGTACGGCATCGGCGGCGGCTCCATCATCGCGCCGTTCTTTGTGACGGTCTTCGGCCTGCCGGTGTATACGGTGGCGGGCGCGGCGCTTCTGGGCACCTTCATCACGTCCGTCGCCGGCGTCGTTTTTTTCCAGGTCCTGGCGCCGCTGCACCCGAGCATGGCGGTGGCGCCGGACTGGATGCTCGGCTTGCTGTTCGGACTGGGGGGCATGGCGGGCATGTATCTCGGCGCGCGCCTCCAGAAGCGCGTCCCGGCGAGGATCATCAAGGGCATGCTGACGGCCATCGTTCTGGCCGCGGCGATGCGCTACGTCTTCAAGGCGCTGGCCTGAAGGAAGAAAAGGAGATTTTTCCGTTGCGATGAAAGTTTGTTGATTGGCTTCGTGCGGCGGCGCCGTTTTACTTCCGGCTTTGCCGTTCTTACCTTCGGCTCCTGGAAAAGCTCGGCGCCCGAGGAGAGCGGCAAGACCATGCGGCGCCGTAAAGAATCCTTGTCTTTTTTTGGGGCGCTCTCGGCGGACGAGGCGGCTACAACCGAACAAACGTACGGAGGCGAATCGTGAAAGCAATCATCGCAACGGGCGGCAAGGCTCCCGACTCCCCGGAGGCCTTCCGCGAGGCGGAGCAGGCCGTCCCCGCGCCCGCGGGCCGCGATCTTTTGGTGAAGATCGAGGCCGTGGGCTTGAACCCCGTGGATACGAAGATTTTCGATCGGCTGGGCAAAGGCGAGGAGCGCATCCTGGGATGGGACGCCTGCGGCGTGGTGGACGCCGTCGGGCCGGAGGCGACTTTGTTCTCGCCCGGACAGCGGGTCTACTACGCGGGCGATATGACGCGGCCCGGCTGCAACGCGGCATGCCAGCTTATCGATGAACGGCTGGTCGGGCCGGCGCCTGCGACCCTCTCCCCGACGCAGGCCGCCGCCATGCCTCTGACGAGCCTGACCGCCTGGGAAGGCCTTTTCGATCGGCTCGGCTTCACCCCGGAGAAAGGGGCCAACGCCGGCCGCAGCCTCCTTGTCATCGGCGGCGCGGGCGGCGTGGGGTCCATGATCATCCAACTCGGCGCGTGGGCCGGGCTGCGCGTCGTCGCTACGGCCGGGCGGCCGGAATCCGCCGATTGGTGCCGCACGCTCGGCGCGGCGGTCGTTATCGGCCGGAGCGATATTGCGGAGGAGCTCAAGGCGGCGGGCGTGGAGCAGGTGGACGCCATCTACTGCACCACGCACATGGAGGAGCACTGGGCGGGCATGGCCCGGGCTCTGGCGCCGCAGGGCGCGATCTGCCTCATCGACGACCCGTCGGGACCGCTGGACATCACGCTTTTCAAGCCCAAGAGCGCCAGAATCTGCTGGGAGTTCATGTTCGCCCGCTCCCTGTTCCGCACGGCCGACATGGAGCGCCAAGGCCGGATTCTGGCCGAGCTCTCCGGGCTCGTGGACAACGGGACGATCCGCACGACGCTGAATGCGGCGCCCGTGAAACTGAGCGCCGAAAACGTGCGCCAGGCGCACTTGCGGCAGCGCAGCGGCGCCATGGTCGGCAAGCAGGTCCTCTTCGTGTAGCGAGCGAGTCCTCGCGGATTTTTTGTGGTTGCCGGACAATGGCCAATTTCGCGGCGTGCGCCCATTTGGGACGCTCTTTCTTCATGCTTCGAACGGCTTGACAGGGAGCTATGTTGTATATACAACATTAAAATGGACTCACATTTCAGTGACCGAGAAAATTCTCTCGGCTACTTGACCTCGAGCGTCGCCCGTTTGCTGGGGAGCCGCGTCGGCAAGCGTTTTGCCGACGCCGGCCTTGAGCTCACCGTCGAACAATGGACGTTGCTCGTCATGCTCTGGGACCGCGACGGACTGACGCAGCAGGACCTCGCGGACGGCTTGATTTTGGAGAAGTCCAGCGTAAGTCGCGCGTTGAACGGTCTGGAGCGCCAGGGCTGGGTGTGGCGGGCCAGGGATCCCGACGACGCCCGTCTCAGGCGAGTCATGCTCACGGAGAAAGCCTGGGCCGCCTGCGACGAAAGCATCTGCATCACAAAAAGCGTTTTGCGCGAGGCCCAGGAAACCCTTTCACCGGACGAGCAGGAGACGCTTCATCGCTTGCTCCTGCGCGTGCTCCGGGCGCTTCATTCGTGAGGGATTCGGTTTTCCGGATGGTTGTATGCTCAACAAAGCAACCTCTATGAATGACAGGGAGTTCAGCCGCCAAGGCGCCGGCATGGCGTTTGACGATGAAAAAATGGTCCAGGCGCCGGGGACTGGGCGCAAAGTCCGTTCGGAAGCTTGCGCTTCCGTTTTTATCCGCGGCGGCAGGGTTCCCGAAGCGAATGGAGGTGATTACCTGTCGTGAAGTTTGCGAGTGAACCGGACGGGATGGTCTGAACAGCAATGTCGCAAAGGAGGCGCATATGACGGCGAAACAGGACGCAACGCTACGGCGGACGGTGCTGGAGAAAATGTATCTGGCGCGGGCTTTTGAGGATTGCATCAGCGCATTGGCCGCAGAGCAGGGCAGGCTGCCCGGCATGCAGATACTCGCCACCGGGCAGGAAGCCGCTGCGGCCGCGGCGCTCGCTCTGGGCAAGGATGACGTCATGGTCACCAACCACCGAAGCCACGTTCATCTTCTCGCACGCGGGGCCGATCCCAAGACCTTGCTGGCCGAGATCATGGGCAAAGAGAGCGGAGTGAACCACGGCAAGTCCGGCACGCTGCATCTCATTGTTCCCGAAGTGAACGCGCTGATGACTTCCACGGTCGTCGGGGCGAGCCCCTTGCTAGCGCTCGGAGCCGCCTTCGCCCAACAGTACAAAGAGACGAACGCCCTGACCATGGTCTTCTTCGGCGATGGGGCTGCGGCCGAGGGCTCGGTGCACGAGGCCATGAATATGGCCGGAGTCTGGAAACTGCCTCTGCTTTTTGTCTGCGAAAACAATTGCTGGGCCGGGGCGCAGAGCTTCAAGGAGCATTGCTCCGCGGGCAATATCGCTTCGAGGGCGTCCTCCTATGGCATGCCCGGCGAGTTGGTGAACGGCAACGACCCCGACGACGTGCTGAACACGGCCCTGGAGCTGGCCTCCATGTGTCGCGACGGGCGAGGCCCCGCGCTCATGGAGCTTACGACCTATCGCATGCACGGGCACGGGGAGTACGACAAGCAGCATTACGTCGATCCCGCGGAAATAGAATTCTGGGCCGAGCGCGATCCCATCGTCATGTTCAGCAGCCGTCTGGAGCAGGAGGGTGTTCTCGGAGAAGGGCAAGCGGAGGCCATGCGGCGGGAAGCCGCGGACAAGGTCGCCGAGGCCCTGAAGTTTGCCGACGAAAGCCCCTATCCCGCGCCTGAGGCCGCTTTGGAGCACGTTTGGGCGAGCCCTGAACACATATAGGAGACGATTATGCGCGAAGTACACACCGGCGTAGCGATTCGAGAGGCCCTGACCCTGGCCATGGAGATGGACGACCGAGTTTTCCTCGCGGGCGAGGGGATCGGCGTCTCCATTCACGATAATCCGCTGATGCCCACGTACGGTTTGCTGGAAACCTTCGGCCGCCGCAGGGTGAAGGACACCCCTGTCAGCGAGGCGGCCATTGCGGGCCTGGCTGTCGGGGCGTCCACCATGGGGCTGTTGCCCGTGGTGGAGATCATGTTCTTCCCCTTCATCACCCTGGCTTCGGACATGCTGGTGAACCATGCGGGCAAGCTCAGGTATCTGAGCGGGGGCAAGAGTTCGTTTCCCCTCACGGTAAGGGTCAAGGCCGGCATGTTCGGCGCTGGATGCCAGCACTCGCACAATCTGGAAGCCTGGCTGGCGCACGCGCCCGGGTTGAAGCTCGCGTTCCCTTCCTGCCCGGCCGACGCCAAGGGGTTGCTGCTTTCGGCGATATTCGATCCCGACCCGGTCATTATTGTGGAGGACATGGGCCTGTATTGGATGCAGGGGCCGGCGCCGGAAGGCGACGTGCGCGTTCCCTTGGGCAAGGCGGCCGTCAAACGCCCCGGCGCCGACGCGACGGTGGTGGGGTACGGCCGCGCGGTGCTGGCCGCCCTGGAGGCCGCCTCCGAACTGGAGGCCGAGGGCGTGTCCGTGGAGGTCATCGACTTGCGCAGCCTGGTTCCTCTGGACCGCGAAACGATTCTGGAGTCGCTCTCTCGCACGGGGCGCCTGGTCACGGTGCATGACGCCACGAAGTTCTGCGGTTTCGGCGCGGAACTGGCGGCCATCGCCGCGGAAGAAGGCTTCGCCTCGCTTAAGGCCCCGGTGGTTCGGGTGGCCGGGCCGGACATTCCGGTCCCGTTCTCTCCCCCGTTGCAGGAGTTTTACATGCCGAACGCCCAGAAGATAGCGGCGGCCGTGCGTTCCATTTTATAGGAAGTATCGCAGGTTCGAGGAACTGCGAAAAACAACCCGCCAAAGGGAGGCCGCCTCGCCGGATCGTTCGATCCTTGGGGACGGCTTCTCTTTGACGAGGTGTGCTGGCGGATGGCGAACGCAGGAGCAACGCCGAGGCGGCGGGCGCCTGTTCGCCCCGCCCATAAAAAAGTTTTGGGGGCCGGGGAGCCACTTTTACGCAATAAAAGGAGCTTTTCCCTTCTCCCGGCTCTTCTCAACTGGTCGATTCTTGTGGTCAGCTTTTTTGCGTAACAATCGCTCTTCGCTTTATTCATTTGTATTATTCAGCAATTCGTCAATCGTAAAGTCGCCCAGCACGGACTGAAATTCTTTTTCGGCTTTTGTGATGATCAAAGAGATGAAATATTCCGAGCCGGTGGAGGTGACGGAATAATAAGGTGTGGGAATGGTGTCGACCAACGTCTGGTAAACGTCCAAGACGGTGATCTCTGCGGCGGGTTTGCCCAGAGAATACCCCCCGTAACGGCCAGGATAGGAAATTACAAGGTTGTTTTTGATTAAACGAATTAATATTTTCCTGACAAATGTGCTTTCCGCTCCAAGCTTTTCGGCGAGTTGCGTACTTGTTAATGGATCTTCCGATTTTGCGATCAGCACCAAAGCGCGTAAAGCGATATGAAACCACTTTGGTCCAAGATCTCCTGCCAAAACAACGAGCTGCACTCCAATTCTCCCTTTAATTTCTCTGTAGATTTTAATAGAAAGAGAGCAAAAATACCAGCCAACCCTTCTTGAGACTATTTTCTTTTGTTACAGCCCGTTACCTTGCCAAAGGAGTTGTCTTGCCGGGAGCGGCGCATTCTTCTGTCTCCCGGACAAGCGCCTGATTTCTCGGTTTCCGTCTGATGATGGGAAATCAGGCGGAGCGCTCTCCGCGAAAGGCTGGGCGCTCTTGGGAAGATAGCCCCCCGGCCATTGGCGAAGACCGCCTCCCGGCGGTCAAAAGCGTTGCATCTCTGAAAAAGATCGGCCAGACTGCCCCCCCATGAAGACGGGGATTTCGGCGCGGACGTTCGCTACGTGGCCGGCGTTCCGGAAATCCCGGCCATCGGCCTTCGCCTGTGGAGGAAAAAGACGCTCGCGCGCCATCGGCCGCTGCGGCGTCGACGGGTCGATCACGGGTGCGGCCGGGCGGGCCGCCATGCCGATGGCTTGATGGTTGAATCAATCTCTTAGTAATGACATCGGGGGAGATGCTTGAATGTCCGAGATTTACGACAATGACCGCACCTACGTGCTGCATTCCTGGTCGGTGCAGGGCAAATTGACGCCCAAAGTCGTCACGAAAGGCGAAGGAGTCTTCTTTTGGGATGAAAACGGGAAGCGTTATTGCGATATGGCGTCGCAGTTGGTGAACCTCAACATCGGCCATCAGCACCCCAAGGTGGTTCAGGCCATCAAGGATCAGGCCGACAAGCTTTGCTACATTGCGCCCGGATTCGCCGAGGAGTCGCGCAGCAGTTTGGCCAAGCGCATCATCGACCTGCTCCCGGACGAATTCGGCAAGTGTTTTTTTACGCTGGGCGGCGCCGACGCCAACGAAAACGCTTTGAAGATCGCCAAGACTTTTACGGGGAGGCATAAGATCATCTCCCGGTACCGGTCCTACCACGGGGCCACCTACGGGGCCGGCGCCCTGACCGGCGATCCCCGCCGTCCCGCGGTGGAGCCCGGCATGCCCGGCGTGGTCCATGTCTTGGATCCCTATTGCTATCGTTGCTCCTTCGGCCAGAAGCCCGAGTCTTGCCGAATGGAGTGCGCCGAGCACGTCCGCGAGGTGATCCTCTATGAAAATCCGGACACCGTGGCCGCCGTGTTCATGGAGGCCGTCACCGGCACCAATGGCGTCCTTCTTCCTCCCAAAGGCTACATGGAGCGCATTCGGGAGATTTGCGACGAGTTCGGCGCCCTGTTCATCTGCGACGAGGTCATGACCGGCTTCGGCCGCACGGGCAAGTGGTTCGGCTTCCAGAACTTCGACATCGTTCCGGACATCATCACCATGGCCAAGGGCGTCAACTCCGGCTACGTCCCCCTGGGCGTGGTGGCGGTCCAGTCCCGGATCGCCGAGTTTTTCGATAACAGGATGCTGTACTGCGGACTGACCTATTCCGGGCATCCGGTGTGCTGCGCCGCATCCCTGGCCGCCATCGACGCCTATGAAGAGGAAGGCCTCATCGAGAACGCCTCGAAGCTCGGCGAGGTGTTCGCAGAAAAGCTCGGCGCCATGAAGGAGAAGCACCCCCTCATCGGCGACGTGCGGTGTATCGGCCTTTTCGGGGCCATCGAAATGGTCAAGGACAAACAGACCCGGGAGCCTCTTTCGCCGTGGAACGGTCCCGCAGGCCCCATGGCCGAAGTCGCCAAACGTTTCGACGACCAGGGCGTCGCGGCGTTTTTGCGCTGGAACTACATCTTCCTGGCGCCGCCGCTCATCATCACCGAAGCGGAGCTGCTGGACGCCCTGTCGACCATCGACCGGTGTCTCACGGAGGCGGAGGCGGTCATTCTGGGCTGAACGCCGGAAAATCCGCTTGGGCCTCTTCCGGCTCTCCTCCCCGGTCGGCCCGCGTTGCCGAGAAGTTGGCCTTTCCTGAAGGATTCGGCGTTGATCGCCAGTCCGCCTCCCGTGGCGTCATCGGACGCCCAGCAGGTATTGGCTGGTGATCGACTCGGCGTGGTTGGCGTGGGTTCGCAGGGTCCACTTCGCTGCGCCGCGGCCTGCGACGCTCCATGGCGGGCCGCCGAAACCTGCGCGCATCTCGCGTTCGAGGTTGCCGAGGCCCCTGCCTGCGTAGGGCCCGCTGTCGAGTCCGCCCAACCATTGCGCCGGTTCGGCCGCGTCTTCGGACCAGGAAAAGGGGTCGGCCACGAGAAGGCGCGCTTGCCGGGGGTGGGCGACGCGGTCCAATTCCTGCAAATGGCGCAAAGGATTGGGGAGCTTGTCCAGCAGGTTCAGGGAGCTTGCGGCGCCGAAAACGGAGGCGGGGAACGGCAGGGCCATGGCGTCGGCCGCCAGGAAATCGGCCTCCAGGCCGGCCCATTCGGCCGGGGCCTCGATCCTCACGGGTTCGGTGATGCGCCCCTCCAGCGCCAGGTCGAACTCGACCGCGCCTTCCAGGAGCATGGTTCGTGCGGCGTGGATGAATCTGCGGCTCAAATCGACGCCCACCGCGCAACCCACGGCGCCTGCGGTTTCGAACACCATACGGCCCACGGCCGAGCCGGCGTCCAGGAGGGGGCCCGGAGCGTCGCGGAGCAGGGGCGCAAGCTCCCGGAAGAGCGCGCCGGCGCGTCCGTCGCCGGCCAGGTCGCCGAAGTGGGCCCACAAATAGGACGACAGGGCGGGGCCGAGTTCGTAACGCTTTTGGGAGGCGTGGGGCTCCATCGCCCGAGGGGCGGGCAGAACTTCGGCCACGCCGTCGATGATCGGATGGCGGGTTCTGCAATGGGGGCAGTCGAGGAATCCGGCGACCACCTCGTCGCCCCGGGTTTCGCGGGCGGTGAGGGACAGCGGAGCTTCACGGCCTCTGCAGACCGGGCAGACAAGGAGGCCGGCGAGGAAGGTTTTCATCGGCGTCCTCGGGGGCCGAGACCCCCGAGGCGTTTGACCGGGTTAGGCCGGCCCGTGGCAGGCCGGTCCATGGCAAGCCGGGCCATGGCAACTGGGTCCGTGACAACTGGGGCCATGGCAGGCCGGGCCATGGCAGCTTGGTCCGTGACAAGCCGGTCCGTGGCAACTGGGGCCGTGGCAGCTCGCCTGGCTGGAGGTTTGTTTGCGTTCGACGGATTTGACGTGCAACATGTTCACGCGCCTCCTGTTCTGTTTACGGGGAGCAGACTCCCCCGGATTCGCGGCCGAACCGGATGAATCCGAGCCCGGCCAGTTGATCCAAAGCCTCCCGACAGGCCGCGTCGAAGGCTTTGGGGTCCATGATGTCTCCGTAGTCCCGGAAAAGAGTTTTGGCAATGGAGGCGGGCGAATTTTCACCATCGCACAACGCCAGGAGGTCTCGCCCGAAGTCGTTCATTTCGCTGACCTCCAGGCTTGCTTCGCCGCCGAGGAAGGCCAGGGCGCAGGGCGACGGGGGATAGAACGGGGCGACAACGCCGTTGCGGAGGTCGTGGACCACCTGGTCCATGTCCACTGAAAATTCCCGGACCACCAAACCGGCGCGCCGCGCGGGAGCGCCGTTGCAGGGGGCGGCGTCCGCATCGTCGGCGGTTTGGGCGGCGACGGCCGCGTTTTCGTAGGCCAGCGCCTCCGGCAGATGGGCGAACCCGTCCGCCGGCCCCGAGCGGAGCGTCGCCAGGACCCAGCGGTTGAACTTGTCGGCGAAGCTTTCGCCGGGGAGCTCCGGCTCGGCCAGAAAATCCAAAACCAGCCCGGAAGCGCCGCGATGCAGAGCGTTGGTCAAAAGAAGCATGGTTTTTGGGTAGTAGGCCAGAATGATGGGAAACGTCTGTACGATGCGGTCCAGATCCAGCAGGTCGAAGCCGGGGCAGGGCGGATTGTAGAAGCTGCTGAACAGTTCGGGGTCGGAGTCGATGAGCGCTTCGTCCGACGGCAACCGGGCGCGTCCGTCGTACTCCAGGCCCAGGGCGAAATAGGTGTCCACCTGGCGGACGAGCCTGCCCTTGGTCCAGCGATGCAGGGCCGCGCCCGGCAGGACCGTGGGCAGTTGGAGCAGGGGATTGATGTCTCCGGTCACGGCGCAGCGCAGCGCCAGCTCCAGGGTGGCGTCGATGTCTTCCGGGCCTTCTTCGGGGAAACCGACGATGAAGCTCAAGGTGGGCGTCAGGCCGTGGGTCGTGGTCTCGCGGACCCGGGTGAACAGCAGGTCCTTGTCGATGCGCTTGCGGATGTAGGCCAGGGTCTTTTGGGAGCCGGAGTCCGCGCCGTAGCACAGCGAGGAACAGCCAGCCCGGCGCATGAGGTCGAGCAGGCTTCCGTCCACGGTGTCCAGCCGTGAGATGCCGTGCCAGGGGATGCGCTCCAGGCCGCGGTCCAGGACCAGTTGGCAGAATTCCTCCACAAAGTCCCTACGGGCCGTGAACTGGTCGTAGGACATGAGGAAGGACTCCGCGCCGGCGTCGGCCAGCCGGGCCATCTCTCGGACCAGCCGGGCCGGTTCGAAGGTCCGGCTTTTTCTGCGCCACAAGGCGGATTCCGAACAGTAGGCGCACTGGTGGGGGCAACCGCGGCCGATCTCCACGATGGCGATGGACCGGTCCAGGCCGCAGGCTTTTTTGTATTCGGACAGCGGAGGGACCAGGGAATGGTCGGGGTCGGGCAACTGGTTGAGGTCGCGGATCAACTCCCGGTCGGGATTGGCCTGGATGGCGCCGTCGGGCGTCCGCCAGGTAAGGCCTTCCACCGCGGCGAGGTCGCCGCCGGACTCCAGCGTCCCCGCCAGTTCGGGCAAGGCGGCCTCTCCCTCTCCCCGGAGAACCATGTCGATTTGGGAATGGCGTTCGAGCGTTTGTACGTCTACGAACGAGGCGTTGTGCCCGCCGATGAGAATGGGGAGGTCCGGTTCGCGCTGCTTGAGCGCCGCGGCCAGGCGCAGTGTGGGGGGGTAGGTGGCGCATTGCGCCGAGATGCCGACAAGCTGCGGGTCGTCCTCCAGGACGCGGCGGGCGCAGGCCGCGTAAATGGATTCGTCCGTGGGAAGCAGCCCCTGGCGCAGATCGAGCACGAGGTCGCGAACCACGGCCTCATGGCCGGACAAATTCAGGGCGGTTCCCAGATTGACCAACCCCAGCGGGGGCAGGTTATAAAGAGACTCCAAATAGAATGGCGGGAACACGAGGCTGGTTCTCATTTTATACTCACAAGACAGGGGGTGGGCGCAGCGTTGTTAAAGACGGGTAGGCATCGATTCTTGCCGATGCAAGCATCCCGGCGCGCGGCTTTAGAAATTTTCGGTTTGCTTTCGTCTTGGCTTTTATAGCCGTATAATTTCAATTAGTATGTAGGAGAACAGGAGCATCCATGGAACGAGCGCCAAAGCGGGAAGACGCGCCGCGCGCCGCCGAGTCGGCCGAGCAGCGCGGACGGGAGTTTGGAGACGGCGGCCGCGCTGCCCCTCTTCAGATGGACGCGGCGGACGTCGCCATGCTCATGGAGGAGGGGCTGCTCTGCCTGGACAAGGAGATGCGGGTTGCATTTCTGAATCCGGCGGCGGAAGATATCCTGGGGCGACGGCTACAAGATGTGCTCGGCAAGCCTTTCGCCAAGGCCTTTCCGGCTGCGGCCGGATCGGAGTTCGAGCGGCGGTTCTCCCTGGCGCTGGAGCATGGGGGGACGGATGCGTTCGATCTTTGGTTCGGGAAGACCCTCCGGCGAAACCACTACAAGGTGAAAATCCAGTCCACGAAGGACGGCCTCGCGATCTGTTTTTCCGTCACCACCGTGCTGCAGCGCACCGTACAGGCTTTGCGCGAAAGCGAAGAATTCAACCTCACGCTGTTGGACGCTTTGCCGGACGGCGTCTGCTACAAAGACTCGCGGGGCCGTTGGCTCATGGCCAACCAGACGCTGCTGCGCATCCTCGGTTTCAATGGCGCGCTCTGGAAAGCGGCCGACGATACGGAGTTGGCCGAGCGATTTCCCCACAACACGGAGGCGCTGCTCCAAAGCTTGCAGAGCGATGAGGAAGCCTGGCGCAGTGGTGAGCTGCGGCGTTTTGTCGAGGTCGTTAAGGATCCTGAAGGCGAGGAACGGCTTTTCGAAATAGACAAAAAGCCGTTGTTCGATGATTTGGGGGCGCGCAAAGGCCTCATTTCGATTTACCGCGACGTCACCGAAGCCTTGAGGGTGGAAGAGGCGATTCGCGTCAGGGAGCAGCGCTATCGCACCTTGGCCGAAAATTTCCCCAACGGCGCCGTGGTGTTGTTCGATCAAGATCTTCGGTTCGTGGTGGCCGACGGTTCGGGGTTGGAGGCGCTGGGGCTGGCCAAGGAGAAACTTGCCGGCCGGACCGTCCGGGAATGCGCGCCGGGGGCGATTTGCGACATCCTGCAGCCCCGTTTGCAGCGCGTGCTCCAGGGTGAGCGCTTGGTCTTTGAGCTGCAATCCGGCGACCGGGTTTTGGAAATCCGGGCTTTGCCGATTCTGGACGGGAGCAGCGGCGTTTCCTCCGGTCTGTTCATGACGCAGGACATTACGGAACGCAAGGCCATCGAACTTGAGCTCGGCATGGCCCGGGAAAATTTGCGGGAGCAGGTGTTCCGAAGAACCCAGGCCTTGCGTCGGGCCATCATGCGCCTGAAGCAGGAGATTCGGCGCCGGCGCGGCGTGGAGAAGGACTTGCTCCGCTCCGAACGCGAGTTGGCCCTGAAAAACAAGATCGCTTCCGTCTTCCTGACCGCGACCGACCAGGACAACGTCTATGAAGGCGTTTTGGATTTGATCCGGGAGGACATGCACTGCGAGTTCGGATACTTCGGCTATATGAACGAGGACGGCGAACTCTGCTGCCCGTCCATGACCCGACATGTGTGGCGGACCTGCAACGTGGCGAACAAGGAACCGGTCTTCTGCGTGGAGAAGTCTTGCTCGCTGTGGGCCCGATCCATCAAGGAATCCCGAACGGTTTGGGCGAACGAAGGGCTTGAGGTCCCGGAGGGGCACGTTCCGCTGCGCAGCGCCCTGGCGGTCCCGCTGATCCAGCATGATCGAGTCATCGGCCAGATCGCTGTGGCCAACGCGCCGGACGGGTTCGGCGAGCAGGACCGGCTGCTGCTGGAGTCCGTGGCGGAATACGTCGGCGCCGTGCTGTACGCCCGGGTCATGCGCCAGCGCCAGGAGTCCAAGACCAGGCAGGCCGAGGAGCGGCTTACAAGCCAGGCCAACTTCATCAACGCACTCATCGACGCGGCGACGACCCCCATCTTCTACAAGAGCATTCGTGGAGAATACCAGGGCTGGAACAAATCCTTTGAAGAGTATCTCGGAGTTTCGGCGCAGGACCTGGTCGGCAGCACGGCCGTGGATATTGCTCCTCCCGAGCTTGCCGCCATCTACGAGGCCTCGGATCGGCTCTTGATCGAGTCGGGCGGTTCGACCACCTACGAAGCGCAGTTGCGTTCTGCGGACGGATCGTTGAGGGAGGTCCTCTTCAACAAGGCCACCTACGCCGACGCTACGGGCAAGGTGCAGGGGGTGGTGGGATTCATCACCGACATCACGGCCCGCAAGCAGACGGAGCAGGCGCTGCTGCGCGCCAAGGAAGCAGCCGAGGAGGCCAGCAGGATCAAGAGCGAATTTCTGGCCAGCATGAGCCATGAATTCCGCACCCCCCTTGGAGCGATTCTGGGATTGTCCGAACTCCTGAAGCTCCGGAGCCTGGACGAGGAAATGGCCGACTGGGTGGATTCCATCGAGGAGTCCGCCAGGGGGCTGGAAAAATTGCTCAACGACATTCTCGACTACGCCTCCATCGAAGAAGGCCGCATGGAGATGCTGTCGCAACCTTTCGAAACGGCGGCTGTGCTTGAAGGCGCGGCGCGTCCGCACCGCGCGGAAGCCGAAGCCAAGGGCGTTCGTTTGTTTTGGACGATGGACGAGGACACGCCCCGCATTCTTGTGGGCGACAGCTCGATGGTCATACGCGTCTTGGACCAGCTGACGGCGAACGCCGTGAAGTTCACCCGGCAGGGCGAGATCGAGGTCTCGGCGCGGCTGGTGCGAACGGCCGGCGAGCAGGCGGAGATATCCTTTCAGGTTCGCGACACCGGTCCGGGGGTCGCGCAGGAGGATATCCAGCGCATTTTTGAGCTGTTCACCCAGGCGGACGCCGGCGCGGCCCGCCGCTATGGGGGCACGGGATTGGGATTGGCCATCGCCAAACGCCTGGTCGGCCTGATGGGCGGTCAGCTCACCGTTCAAAGCCCGCCGGGGCAAGGCAGCGTATTCAACTTCACGGCCTTGTTCGGCTTGGTCAGCGATGAAGAACTATGAAGACGCCAATTGAATGCGCCCGAGGCCTTCTTGCGGCGACGCAGCCGCTGCATCCGAAGGTTTTGCGTCTTTTCCTGTGGGTGTTTTTGCCCATCGCGTTGAGTTACGTACTGTTCATGACGATCTTGGCCTTGAACGAACGGAGGATTTTAGGCCGGGAAATATCTTCGGAGCAGAAGTCCCGAGTCGCAGTCCGGCGCGACCTGATGGAGTCCCAAATCGGGCTGGTGGTGTCGGACGTGAGGTTTCTGGCCGATTTGGCCCAACTGGAGGTCGACAACGACGGACCCCTGGTCGCTACGGCGGAGCTTCGGAGAATATTTACCGATTTTATTAAAGATCGCTTGTCGTATCCTCAGGTGTGCTGGCTGGGGGCGGACGGCAGGGAGCTTGCGCGCGTTGAGCGGGTTGGCGACGCCGTCAAGGCTGCGGACGAAAGCAGCCTCGCGAATAGGAAAGACAGCGCTTATTTTGAGCGCAGCCTCCATGTCGGCTCCGGCGTCTATTTGTCCCGATTCGATGATTCCCCGGAGAACGGCGGAGAGAAGACGCAACGGCAGCTGGTGCTGCACGCAGCCGGCGCGGTCAATGCGGAGGGCGCTCGCGCAGGCGTCGTGGTTCTGGACTATCTGGGAAGCCTGCTGCTGGAGAATATGAAGGACTCCCGGTCCATGTGGTTGGTGAACCAGCAAGGCCGTCGGTTCGGAGGGCTTTTTCTCGCACCGGACGCGGAGCCTGTCGCCTCGGACGCGCGCCGCAAGAGTTTCGACGCGCTGCACCCCGAGGCCTGGAGGCGAATAACGGCCGAACGCAATGGGCAGTTCAAGCTGGACGCGGGCATGTTCACTTTTACGGAGATATGCCTGGACAACCGGGGCCAAGTTTGTCCCGGCCAGTTTGTCGGCTTTCCCGTGAGTATGGAGGAGCGATGGTTTTTGATCTCCTTTGTTGCTCAAGAGGATTTCGCCGTGGCGCCGGGCCCTGATTTCTTTTGGTTGGGCGTGTTGGGGACGGGCGTGATCGCAGCCGCGGTCTGTTTTTGGGCGCGCGCCCGCGCATCCTCGTTGAGGGCTCGTTCGACTCTGGAGCAGCGCGAGAAAATGATGTGCGCCATGAGCCATGCTTCGCACGACGCCATCGTTGTGCTGGACAGCTCCGGCTCGACCTTGTTTTGGAACGAGGCCGCAACGCGCGTGTTCGGTTACTCGGATGAAGAGGCCCTGGGGCGCGACTTTCACTCCATCATCGCTTCTCCCGAAGCCGAAAAGAGCGCACAGTCTGCGTTGCGGAGATTTTCCCTGCACGGTGAAGGCGAATTCATCGGCAACATCACCGAGTTGTCCACGCGTCGTCGAGACGGCTCGTCCCTATTCGCGGAACTGTCGCTCAGCGCATTCGAGGTGGATGGCAAGTGGTTCGCCGTGGGCGTTGTCCGGGACGTCACTCAACGCAAAGCAAACGAGCTTGCGTTGCGCAAGAACGCGGAGTTGCTGCGCAGCACCGAGGAATTGGGCCGCATTGGCGGTTGGGAGCTGGATATCGCGCGGCAAACGATCCTCTGGAGCGATACGGTCAAGGCCATGCATGAGGTCGATAAAGATTACCAACCCACGTTGGAGCAGGCCGCGAGCTTCTTGCACCGGGAGGACCGGGAGGCTGCGCTGCAGGCGATGCAGCAGGCGAGCTGCGCCGGGAAAAGGTTCGACCTGGAGTTTCGGATGCTCACGGCCAAAGGCCGTGAGCGTCAAATCCGCGCCATGGGCCGGCCGGTCGAGGAGGACGGGCGTTTGGTCAATGTGACGGGGGCTTACCAGGACATTACCGAATACAAGGACCTCGAACGCGAGCAGCGGTTGTTTTTCGAGTTTTCCCTGGACATGCTCTGCGTCTCCGACACCAAAGGAATTTTCCTCAAGTTGAGCCCGGCTTGGACCGAAACCTTGGGGTGGACCCAAGAGGAGCTGACTTCCCGCCCGTACCAGGACTTCATCCATCCGGAGGACGCCCGGGCGACCGCGGAGATTATGCGGAAATTGCGCCGGGGCGAAAACGTCATGAGTTTCGACAATCGTTGCCGATGCAAGGATGGCTCGTATCGATGGTTGAGTTGGAAGGCCTATGTGGACCTGCCGAGTGACCGGGTCTACTCCGTGGCTCGGGACATTCAGGCGCGAAAGGCGTTGGAGACGGAGCTGAGCGCGGCCAAGGAGGAGGCCGAGGCCGCCAACAGGGCCAAGAGTGATTTTCTGGCGCGTATGAGCCATGAGATTCGAACCCCCATGAACGCGGTCATCGGATTGTCGCATTTGGGCCTCCAGACGGAGCTTAATCCCAAGCAGCGTGATTACTTGGAGAAGATTCAAAGTTCGGCGCACACTTTGCTCGGCGTCATCAATGACGTCCTGGACTTTTCCAAGATCGAGGCCGACCGCATGGAGCTGGAGCATATCCCCTTCAACCTGGAGGACGTGCTGGCCGGCTCTACGGGTTTGATGGCGCTCAAAGCGGAGGAAAAGGGAATCGAGTTGTTGATTGCCGTGGACCCCCGAACGCCGATGGCCCTCGTGGGCGATCCGTTGCGATTGGGGCAGATTCTCACCAACCTTCTTTCGAACGCCGTCAAGTTCACGGAGAAGGGCGAAGTGGCCATGTCCGTGCGGCCCGCGTCTGACGAGGGAACGGCGCAGCATGAAGGCCAGGCGACGCTGCAATTTATGGTTTCCGATACGGGCATAGGGCTGAGCCGGGATCAGGTTGGCCAGTTGTTTGAACCGTTCACTCAGGCCGACGGCTCCACTTCCCGCAAGTACGGCGGCACGGTTCTGGGGTTGGCCATCTGCAGGAGCCTTGCGGCTCTGATGGGCGGGCGCGTCGGCGCCGACAGCGAACCGGGCAAGGGGTCGGCCTTCTGGCTGACGGCCAGTTTCGACGTGGTTCAGGGCGAAGCCGCGGAGTATCCGGCCGTCCCGGAGGAGCTTCGCGGGAAGCGGGTGCTCGTCGTTGACGACAACGAGTCGGCGCGGACGATCTTGTCCGAGGGCGTGCGCGCTCTCGGGCTGGAGGTCGATTCCGCGGCCTCCGGCGCCTTGGCCTTGGAGCGGCTCGAAAACGCTGGCGACGGGCCCGGTTATGACCTGGCGCTTATGGATTGGAGAATGCCGGAAATGGACGGCGTGGAGACTGCTCGACGCATCCAAGAGTTGCCGGAGAGATTACGGCCCAAAGTCGTGATGGTCACGGCTTATGGCCGGGAAGAGATGCTGCCCCGGGCGGAGAAGGCCGGAGTGGAGGGCTTCCTGGTCAAACCCGTCGCCCCGTCGCTGTTGTGGGAAACCGTGGTCGGCGTGCTCTCGCCGGAGGCCGCACGAGTCCGGCGCGCGGGCCGGACTTCGGGAAAGGCGATGTCCAAGCGCATGCAGGGCGCTCGCGCGCTGGTGGTGGAGGACAACCCCATCAACCAGCAGGTGGCGCGTGAAATGCTGGAGGCGCAGGGATTGAAGGTCCGGACGGCCTTCAGCGGAGAGGAGGCGTTGCGGAAGCTGGAGGAGGAAACCTTCGACATCGTGTTCATGGACGTGCAGATGCCGGGCATGGACGGATACGAGGCGACCCGCCGCATCCGTGAGATATCGAAGCTCAAGGATACGCCGGTGATCGCCATGACCGCCCACGCCTCGGCCAAGGACCGCGAACTGAGTCTGGCGGCGGGGATGAATGATCATGTGAACAAACCCATGTCGCCGGATCGGTTGCGCGAGGTTCTGCAGCAATGGGCGGTTGCGGCTCCGCAAAACGCCGCGGAGAGGGAAGGGGCGTCCTCGCCCCCACCGCCGGAGTTGGCGGGAGTGGATGTTGAAGGCGCGCTGGCTCGCTTGAGCGGCAAGGTGGAGATGTTTTTGAATTTGCTGCTCGACATGTGCGAGCAATATGCAGAAGTGGGTGGCCACATACGTACGCTGCTGGATCAAGGCGACGTCGAGTCGGCTCTGCACTTGTGCCATACCGTCAAAGGCCTGGCGGGCAACCTCGGCGTTCTGCGGCTGCGGGAGCTTGCGGAGTCCCTGGAAGACGCGTTGGCCGAAGGCCGCAAAGCGTCGAACGAGGTTCTGCGGGAAATGGAGCGGGTTGTCGCCGGGCTGCGGGAGGATGTCCGGAAGATTGCTGCCTCCCGGGAGGCCTTTGCTTCGGAGGCCGGCCGCGAAGCGGATTGGAGCCAGGCTTCACGCTTGGTCCGGGAGATTGCGGACCGGATCAAGGCGTTTGATCCGGAAGCCGAGCAGCTTGTGGAGGAGTTGGACTCCGTCTTGGGCGGGGCCGGAGGGTCGGCCGTGAAGCGGTTGCGCAGCGCCGTGTCGAACTTCGATTTCAAAGCCGCCGGGGCCGCCTTGGAAGCCCTGGCCTTCGAGCATGGGTTGCCGACAGGGGGAAGATCATGAACGAAGTCAACCTCGTGGAAAGGCAGAAAGTTCTTATCGTGGACGACATGCCCACAAACATCAAAATTCTCAGCGACGCGCTTCGCGGCGAGTACCGGTTAAGCGCCGCGGTGCGGGGCCCGGACGCCCTGGAGATCGCCGAGGCCGAAGATCCTCCGGATTTGATCCTCCTGGATGTCATGATGCCTGAAATGGACGGCTACGAGGTTTTGAAGCGCCTCAAGCGAAACCATCGCACCAGGAACATTCCGGTTATTTTCGTCACGTCGAAGAATCAGTTGGAGGACGAAATTCGCGGACTGTCCTTAGGCGCCGTGGACTACATTTCCAAACCGTTTTACGTCCCCATCGTCAAGGCCAGGGTCAAGAACCACATGGAGTTGAAACGCAAGACCGACCTGCTGGAGCGCTTGGCTCTGCTGGACGGGTTGACGGGCATTCCCAACCGCCGAAAGTTCGACATCCATTTCAAGCGGGAATTACGCCGCGTTGCGCGTAGCGGACTTCCCTTGAGCGTCATCATGGCGGATATCGACTACTTCAAGGGGTATAACGATCATCTGGGCCACGGCGCCGGAGACGATTGCCTGCGGCTTACGGCCCGGGCGCTGTCCCTGCAGCTGAAACGGCCCGGCGACCTGGCGGCTCGCTATGGCGGGGAGGAGTTCTCCGTCGTACTCCCGGAGACGGATTTGCAAGGCGCGTTGGCCCTTGCGGAAGCCATGCGCAACGCCGTGGCGGAATTGAAAATCGAGCACCCCGCCTCTCCTGTCGGCGAGTACGTGACCATGAGCCTGGGCTTGGCCGTGGCGATCCCGGCAAAGGACGCCGAGCCCGCGCAGCTTCTCGCGGTCGCCGACAACCAATTGTACAAATCCAAGCAACTGGGCCGCAACAGGGTCTCCGGAAAATGGATCGAGTGATCCTTCCGCCGCTTTCCGCCCTGTCAGGAACCTTGACACTCTGTCGGGATGTATAACGAATCGATAATTGGGCTCGAAAACAACATATTGAAAATTAAAGATTTTTTCTGCACTCCTGTTGGCATGATCCTTGGTGTGCATGGACAGGAGGTGTGTGATGAACTCTGGAAGGACGTACGTCAACGGCGATGTCTACACCCTGGATATGGATGAAATACGGTTGGACCCCAACCAACCGAAGGAACATTATAATGAGGACGTGGTCATTGAGAAATTGACCCGAGCCATCAAGGATCATCTGTTTTTTCAACCGGTTTTTTTCAAGTTGGACGACGACGGCAAGCCTGTGCTGATTTTGGGCGGGCGCCGTTATACGGCCGCCCGGCGCGCCGGGCTGAAGACCATTCCCGGCGTGTATTGCGACGGCCGGCTTTGCGAGGTGTCCGTGGTGAGCAACCTCATGCTCGGGGACTTGACCCCGGTGGAGGAGGCGGAGGCGCTGCGCCAGGCTCTGGCCATGCGCTACACCATCGATCAATTGGCTCTGGCCCTGGGGCGGCCTCCCGACGCCATTCGGGAGGCGTTGACTCTCAACCGCCTGCCGGTGGAGGTTCTGGACGAGTGCCGCCGCGATCCGGAGTACGAGCGCCAGGAGTTGCTGCGCATTGCGCGGACCAGAGACGAAGAGGAGATGCGTAAGCTGTTCTGCGACTACAGGCGCCGGCTCTACGGCCGTTGCGACGGCCTGGACTGCGGAGCCGCCGACGCGCTCAAGAAAAGTTTGGCCGCGGCCTTGGAACGGGGCGGCGTCGGCGTCGAAGAGGCCAAGGAGCTGCAGGACATCCGATCCATGTTGGACAAGGTGCTGCAAAGCAAACGAGCGGGCAGCGCCTGAAACTTTGGGGTTTCGCAACACTGAAGCGGATGGGGCTTGTTAGCTTGGCCGGGAGGCCCTTCGGGGCTTCCCGGCTTTTCTCGTTGGCGCGCAGTCTGGCCGGCCCGTCGCCGCTTGCCCGCGAAGGTTGGCCGGGTTGGGGCGAAGGTTGCCCCTGCATCGCGGAGGGTGCACAATAGCTTCATGCCCCAGCCGACGCATTATGAAGTTTTGGGTCTGGCGCAGGATGCGCCCCAGGAAGAGGTCAAGCGAGCCTTCCGGCGCATGGCCATGGCCCACCATCCGGATTTGAATCCCGCCGATCCCCAGGCCGCCCGCCTGTTTCGCAAAGTCGTGGAGGCCTACGAGGTTCTTGGCGACGAACGGGCGCGCTGCGCCTACGACGCTTCGCTGCATCGCGAGAGAAACCGCGGTCGGCGCTTCCGTGAGTCCATGGAGACGGTCGTTTCTCCGGAGGCCCGCGCCGAGGTGCGCATCAGCCACGCCCAGGCGGCGCGCGGGGTGCGCTTGGCCGTGGATATTCCGGTGGACCGGCCGTGCCCGGATTGCGGCGGCGCCGGGCGCGGGCGGCCATGCCGGCGTTGCGGGGGGGCGGGGCGTATCGGCGAGGAGGCGGCCTGCATGTTGGACATTCCGCCCGGAGCGATGGATGGGGACGTCCATCTGCTGATGGGAGGCCCCCTTCTGGTGGAGGTCGTTGTCCGGGTCGTTTGAGTCGTTTTCAGCCCGCGTCTTCGAAGATGCGTTCGATTTTCTCCCGCAGCTGGTCAGGAGTGAAGGGCTTGATGATGTAGCCGTTGGCGCCGGCCTGGATGGCTTCAACGATGTTTTCCCGCATGCCTTCGGCCGTAACCATGACGAAGGGAAGCTCGCGCAGGTCGCCGTCGGCCCGTACGGCGCGCAGGAAGTCGATGCCGGTCATGCGCGGCATGTTCCAGTCGGAAAGGATGAGGTCCACGGCGTTTTCGTGGAGGACGTCCAAAGCCTTCGCGCCGTTGTGGGCTTCCAGCACGTTGGTGATGTCGATCTGTTTGAGAATGTTCTTGATGACGGAGCGCATGGTCCGAAAATCGTCAACCACAAGAACGGTGAGGTCTTGCAATTTCATGGCGGCCCGCCCTGTTGAACATTGTCCGGCGCAAAAGGCTGAAGAAAGGCAGAATTTGACATAATACAAGTTCTTCTAGCCTGTTTTTGCATGAATGGGAAGGAGATGCAGGCGGAGGCGGTCGGAAGGCGTTTATTTCGAGGCCTCGCCGGGCAAGGTTGCTTCAAAACGCGACAATAATGTCATGATGCGGGAGACGCCGTTCCGTCTTCTGGGCGTCAGCGCGCGGCTCGGATCCAAGGCGGCGAGGACGTCTGGGACGGAGGCTTCGGCGGAAGCTCGCCCCTCTCGTTTTGGAGCGATATGTTCACGAAATCGTAGAGGGTTGGCCATGGCGCCTTTTCCTTGAAGGCTGCTTCCGGTCCTGACGGCGGGGCCGGGGCGTCTTCTTTCGATTATGCAAATGTGCGGCGCCTGCGAGAGAAAGTCAAGCTGCGGAGAATGGATCGGCCGAAGCCGCCCGGCAAGACGTTGCGAGCGGCTCCTTGCCGTGAAATGCTCTACGTCGGCGAGCGTGGAGGCTGAGGGCGGCGCCCGGCGGCCGTCAGCCGAGCCTGGGGGCCTCATGGGCGCGGCGTTGCTCATGCAGCCCCAGGGCCGCATTGCCGAACAGGGCGACCATCAGCACGGCCCCGCCCGCCAAGGTGGAGGCCGGAGGTTTTTCGCCCAGGAGGGCCCAGACCAGCAGCGGAGCTAAAAGCATCTCCAACAGCATGGTCATGTTGACCTCCGGAGCGCTGATGTAGCGGGGCGCGACAAAGAGCATGGCGAAGGAGACGGGCAGCACGCCGAGCACCAGAAGCATCAGGAGCGGAAGCTTGTCCCATGGGATGGCGGCCCCTCCGGCCAGGGGCGCGGACGCCAGCGCGACGATCACGCCGCCCAACGCCATGTACGGCAGCGTGTTCACCTGCGCCTTGCTGCGGATCAGCACGAAGGTCGCGGCCAGGCACAGGGCTTGCCCCAGCGCCATGAAGTCGCCTTCCAGATAGTTCGGATTGGCCGAGACGTCTCCGCCCACGATGACGCCGATGGCGACCAGGCAGAGCAGGATGGCGATCCACGTGCGCCGCGGCAGCCGCTCCTTGAGCCAGAACCGGGTCATGAGCGCCGCGAACAGCGGCGCCGTGTTGATGAGGGCGAGGGTGTTGGCCACCGTGGTGTGGTACAGGGACGTTACGAAAAGGATCGATGCGCCGGAATAGAATACGGCCACGCCGAGGCCGGCCGCGCCCGCGGCCGCGGCGCCGGAAAAGGCTTTGCGGCCCCGAAGAATAAGCATGAAAACGGCCAATCCGACGGCGAGGCCGGCGCCGCGCCAGGTGAGCATGGTCCACTGCTCCATGTCCAGCATTCTCACGAGCAGAGAGTCCGGGCTCAGAATACACACGCCGGCGAACGCCAACAGCGCGCCTTTGCTTCGATCGGTCATGCGTCCTCCATCCAGCGGGGCAGTCTAAGCGCGCGGCGTCCGCCTGGCAAGACGCCGCCCCGCCGTTTCGGGGAGCTGCGCGTTGCTCCACGCCTTTGCGGATGGTAGAATCAAGCAAACCGACCACCCCGGAGGCGCCAGATGGTCAACGCAATCGTGTTGTTCAAGGCGGAGCCCAGGAAGATCAACGAAGCGGCGCAAAAGTTGATGCGCATGCCCTGCGTCAGCGAGGTGTACGCCGTGGGCGGCCGTTTCGACCTGGCGGCCGTTTTGCGGGCGAAAAAGAACGAGGACATCTCCACCGTGGTCACGGAGAATTTCTTGGAGGTGGACGGCGTCCTTTCCTCCGAAACGCTGATCGCCTTCCGGACCTACTCCCGCTATGACCTGGAAAAATTATTTTCCCTTGAGCGGGAGTAGGCGGACGCCGCGTTGCGTCGGCGCTCCGGACTAAAAAGACTGCTCCAGGGATTCGTCTTCGACCTTGCGCCGGCGGTACAGGGTCAGCAGATCCTCGCGGGAGACCACGCCCAGATACTTGCCGTCACGGACGACGGGCAGGATCGTTTGCTTGGATTCGTCCATGGTCTCCAGGACGCCGGACACTTGCGCCGCCGGGTCGACGAGGGGGATGTCCTGGCCTTTGACCAATTCGCCCACCGTATGGCCCGACCATCCGGGGTCGAGCAGTTTGCGGCGCATCCGGTTGACGCCGATCAGACCGACGTACCGCCCGTCCGCGTCGACCACGGGGATGTTGGTGTTCAGGCTGGTTTTGAGTCGGCCCAGAAACTCGGCCACCGTATCTTCCGGAGCGACGATGAGCCGGCTGTTGTCGATGGCCTCGGTGAGCCGTATGTGGGCGAGGATGCGCCGGTCGCTCTTGGGAGGGGCGTATTCGCCCGCGTCCACCAGGGGCTTGTAGTAGAACGGGATGGGCTCCAGGCGATGGCTGATGACGGCCGCGGCCAGCACTGTCACCATGAGCGGAAAAATGGCGCCGTGGGAGGCCGTGATCTCCAACACCAGGACCAGCCCTGTGAGGGGGGCCTGCATGACGCCGGACATGACGCCGGCCATGCCCATGAGGGCGAAACCCGTTTCGTCGGCGGGGAGGTAGCGCCCCGCGGTGATGAAGTTCAGGAACCGGAAGCAGACCAGCCCGGAGGCGCTGCCCAGCACCAGGCTGGGAGCGAAAACGCCGCCGGGCGCGCCCGTGCCCAGGCTGAGCGAGGTGGCGACGATCTTGGCGGCGACGAAAAGCGCGGCCAACCCCAGCCCGGAGGGAAAGTTGTTGTTGATGGCCTCGATGGTGGGCCGGTAGCCTTCTCCCAGGACCATCGGCATGGCCATGCCGATCATTCCCACCAGGAGCCCTCCCGCTGCAGCGCGAATCCAGGCGTTGCCCACCAGTCGTTCGCTGTACCGGCCAACGTGGCGGATGAGCCTTGTCAGGGCCACGGAGACCGCTACGGAGAAAAGGATCACTGCGATAACCGACAGCCAGTCCATGTTGTGCAAGGAGGATTGCGCTGCTTGGAAGGCCGCGGATCGCCCGGAGATGTGTCGGGAAAGCCAGGCCGCCGACAGGGCCGAGATGGCGATGGGGACCAGATGGAAGGGCGTCCAGGAGCCCAGAATGACCTCCATGGCGAAGATGACGCCGGTGGACGGCGCGTTGAAAATGGCGGAGATGGCGCCGGCGACCCCGCTGGCCGCGAGGGTGATGCGGAAGTTGGCCGGCAGGCGGAAGACCTGGATCAGATTGGCGCCGATGGCGGCGCCGCTGCCCGCGACGGGGCCTTCCGGTCCTACGGACCCGCCGCTGCCGAGGGAGAGCACGCAATAGAGCAGGTCGGTGACGCTGGACTTGGGGTCCAACTCGCCGTCTTTGCAGCAAATGCTGGAGATGACTCGTGGAATCCCCTCGCGTTCTGTTTGATGGAAAACGTAGTGCTTGAGCAGGACCGCCACGGCCGCTCCCAGAGCGGGGAGCCCCATCGCCCACCAATAGCCCCGATACGGCCGTAGCGCGCCGGCGCTGGCCGCCAGGGCGTAGTTCAGGGCCTCGGCCGCCAGGCCGGCCAACAGGCCGCAAACCACGGCCGCTCCCCACAAGGCCAGATTGCGCGGCTGGATTTTTTCCGCCAGGGCGGCCGGAAGGAGGAGCTTTTTGGGCGTCGCCATGGAGTCATTGTTAACGCATACTGCGGGGGGCAGGCAACAGAGGCCCGGGGTTTTTCGGAGAAAGGCCGGGCGGGGCGCTTTGTTTCGGTTTGCGCCTCAGGTCCGTTTGTGGTCCAGGTGCTCGTGGAGGAGTTCCCCTGCCGGATGGGCGTGGACGTGCCGGTGCAGGGCGCCCCTGTCCTTGGAGACGGCTTGGCCGTGCTCCAAGGCGTAGAGTTTGTCGGCCACCTGGTCCAGGAAATCCCAGTCGTGGGAGACGATGAGCATGGCTTGGTCCAGGGAGCGGACGATGTCGATGAAACGAATCCTGGTTTCAGGATCGAGGTCGTTGGTCGGTTCGTCGAGGAGCAGGCCCCTGGGCGACATGGACAGCACCGTGGCCAGAGAGACGAGCCGTTTCTCCCCGCCGGAAAGGCGATGCGTCACGCGGTCCTCGAATCCTGCCAGCCCGAGCCTAGCCAGCGCGGCGCTGGCTGTTTCCCTGGCCTGTTTCGGCGGCATACCCAGATTGAGCGGGCCAAAGGCCACGTCTTCCAGCACGGTGGGGCAGAAGAGCTGGTCTTCCGGATTCTGGAAGACGAAGCCCACCTGCCGGCGCAGCTCCCGCAGCCCCTTTTTCCCCCGTACGGGTTCTCCGTTGAGAAGAATCTCCCCGGAATCCGGCGTGACCACGCCCATGGCCGCGTGCAGCAGGGTCGTCTTGCCCGAGCCGTTGGGGCCGATCAGGCCGATGCAGCCCGCGCCCATGGCCAGATTGGCGCGTTGCAGCACGGGCTTGCCGTCGTATGCGAAGCTGATGTCGCGCAGTTCGAGCAGCGGGGGCGTCATGCGAAAAACCTTGTTTTGATTTCGATCCAGGCCAATACCAGGGCCGCTGCCAGGCAGCAAGCGAACAGAAGCCGGTCCCGTCGGGAGGCCCCGGCCTGCTCCAGCGAGCGGAACGAGCCGTCGAAGCCCCGCAGGACCATGGCCTGGGACACCCTTTGGGATCGCTCATAGCTGCGGACCAGGGTCATGCCCACCATGTTGGCGTAGGTCGTGTACGTGTGGCGGTTGGTTTTGGGCTGGAATCCCCGCAAAGCGGCCGCCCTGGCCAAGCGGCGCTGCTCGGCCAGAATGACGTGGGCGTAGCGATAGCAGAGCAACAGAATCCATGTCAGGGATTTGGGAAGGCCGAGGCCGTCCAGGCCCTTGCCCACGGCGGCCGTCGTGGAGGTGGCCGCAAGCGCCATGAGGATGAGCAGGATGGCGTTGGACTTGACCGCAGTGAGCCCGGCCAGGCGCAAACCTTCGCGGGTGGCCGTCAAGGGGCCGATGGACCAGACGGCCTCGCCGGGGGTGGTCACCGGGACGACGAGGCATAAAAACAGGATAAAGCCGTTCACCGCCAAAAGCCGGCGGGCCAGCCGGGACGGCTGGAGCCGCGCAAGCCCCGCCAGACAGACCCCGATTCCCAGGCCGGCCAGGGGCGCCATCCAGGTTTGGCCCACGGCGACGGCCACGCTTAGCACGGCCGCGGAGGCGAGCTTGTAGCGCGGATCGGCCTTGTGCAGAAACGTGTCGCCGAGAGCGAAGGGCTCTTCCAGACCGCTCAAACGCGCCCCTCGCCGCCCTTGCGTCCTTTACGCGAGGCGGCCCAGGCCAGGATGCCGGCGATGCCGACCAGGTAGCCGATTCCGCCGGCCACTTCGCTGACCGAGGGGCCTTTGTCCTCCAGCAATTCACGCTTGAGGGGCGCCAGTTTGACGTCCAGGGCCTCGTTCACGATGCGGCGCAGTTGCGTTGCGTCGACGCCGGCCAGTGACGCCTGGCCTGCGTGCGAGGCCTCTTCTCCGGGCGTTTTCGCCTGTGCGGCCGAGGGCGAGGTTTCGTCCTGGGGCGTCGCGGCCTGGTTCAGATACTCGTCGGGCCGGACCAGCCATTCGCCGCGGTGCCCTTCGCCGCCGCTCAGCACAAGCTTCAGTCCCTCCACGGCCTCTTGGGCGCTTTCGGGGATAGGAATGGAGCAAACGCCGTTGTCGTCCGTCTTGGCGGACGCGAGTTCACGCCCGGTCTTGGCGTCCAACACCTGAACCGGGCACCCCATGCACGCCTTGCCGCCGGAGAACCCGCCTTCGACCATAAGGTTTCCTGACTCCGTGTACGCGAACACAATGGCCTTGTGCGCCGCAGCGGGTTGCGGGAGCAGAAGACCGGCGAAGCCCATGACCAACCCCGCGATGAAAATGGCGTTTCGCATTTTTTCCGCCTTTGTAGATGTGTTGTCGACCGCCAGTCGTATGACTGGTTCTGAGTATCACTATTTAGGAATGATGCAAAGATCGATGACGTTGACGAAAAAAGTGCTATCTATGCAAGGGAAATATGGAAAGACAAGCCGCTGTTTGTAAGCGGACTACGCTCCCGGGCTCTGTGGAGGCTGTTGTTCTCCTGATGGAGGCGGCTAGATTTTCTGTTCGACCGCGTTGAAGCAAGGGATGCACAGGATTCTGCCGTCGAAGCGCCGGGTGCGCGACTCCATGGTGGACTCCCCGCAGGCGTCGCAGACCAGGCTTTGGAGAATCTGAGCGTCTCGCGGCGCCGGTTGCGGCGCCGGAGCGACGTCGAACATCCGCTCCAGCGGCAGCGACAGGAAGCGGTCCATCAAAAGCTGGTTCAGGCCGTTGATTCTTTTGCGGTCGGCGTCCGTGGCGATTCCCATGGATTCCTTGGTCCTGAGAAGGCCCATTTCCTTGGCCATGCCTCCGCGCACGCCCGGCCGGAGCACGGCCCGGAAGTTGTCGCCCGAGCCGCGGTGATAGAAGGAAAAGGCCATCTTGCCGTAGTCGCGGTGGATGAGGTTGCCCTTGCCGAAGGTGCACCCGGTGAGGAATTGTATGGCGTCCACCCCGCACATGTCGGTCTCCACAACCGCCGTCAGTTCGTCGTCCGCGGGATCGCCCAGCCGCTGCATGGCCAGCTCCGAGACGCGAACGCCGATGGCCAGCCCCGGGCAGGCGTGTCCATGGAACTTCACCAGGCGTTTGTAGGTCTCCGGAGAAGGATAAGGGCCCATGAGGCCTCCTGGGTTTGACGTTTCGCCGCGCCGTATATTCATCTGGACGAATGCGGCGCCGGCGTCTCAAAATTTATCAGGCCAGCGGCGCCACCATGGGCCGACCGTTGATTTGATGAATCTCCACGGGGAGTCCGTAGACCTCCTCGACCATCTCCGCGGTCACGTCCTTGCAGTCTCCGGCGGCGTAGATGGCGCCGTCCTTGAGAAAAAGAAATTTGTGGGCGAAGCGCAAGGCCGCATTAAGGTCGTGCATGGTCATGACCGCTGCCATGGCGTGCTCGTCCACCACCCGCCGGACCAGCGACAGGATGTCCATCTGGTTTTTGAGGTCCAGGGAGCTGGTGGGTTCGTCCAGCAGCAGCAGGCGGGGTTCCTGGACAAGAGCCCGGGCGATGGCCACCTTTTGCAGCTCGCCGCCGGAGAGGGTGTCGATGGAGCGCAGCGAGAGTGGCTTCAGGCCGAGATGCTTGAGCGCGGCGTCCACGATGGACAGGTCGCGTGGTGACGTCCTCCAACGAATGTGCGGTTTGCGGCCCATGAGCACGGCGTCGAAGACCGTCAGCCTTGCCGGTTCGCTGCGCTGGGGCACGTATCCTACGGCGAGGGATATCTCGGCCGGTGCCATGCGCAAAAGATCGCGACCCTCCACCCGGACCGCGCCGCCGCGGGGCCGATGGATGGCGTTGACGCACTTGAGCAGCGTGGTTTTGCCCACGCCGTTGGGGCCTAGAATGGCCAGCAGTTCGCCGGCCCGGACCTGGAAGCTCATGTTCCGGAGCACCGGATGGCTGTTGTAGGCGAAGACCACGCCGTCCACGTCCAGGATCATCGGCGTCCCCCCCGGACGATGAGGTAGATGAACACGGGCGCGCCCATGAACGCCGTGATCACGGACACGGGCAGTACGTGCGGCGCCAGAATGAGCCGGGCCGCGGTGTCCGAGGCCAGCAGCAGCAACCCGCCCGTCAGGATCGACGCCGGGAGGAGAAAACGGTGGTCCGAACCGATAACCCGGCGGACCATGTGCGGGACCACCAGGCCGACAAAGCCGATGACGCCCAGAAAGGCGATGATCACGGCCGTGACCAGGGACGCGACGAGCATTCCCGTGACGCGGACCCGCTCCACGCGCACGCCCAAACCTTTGGCCGTCTCGTCGCCGGCGTCGATGGCGTTGTAGCTCCAGGCGTGGAGCATGAAATAGACGCAGCCGGCTGCGGTGACCGCGGCGGCCACGGCCAGCTCCGGCCAGGAGGCGCGGGCCGTGTCGCCGAAGGTCCAGAAGACCATGGCCGCAAGCTGCACGTCGTCCGCGAAAAACTGGAGAAACATGGTTCCGGCCGTGAACAGGGCCCCCAGGGCCACGCCGGTGAGGACCATGACCTCGGGAGTGGCGCCGCGCGTGCGGGAGACCATGATGATGACGCCGGCGGCCAGCAGGCTGGCGGCGAAGGCCGCGGCCGTGGTCGCGTAGGGGCTGGTGATGCTGACGGCGCCCACGTTGGAGGAGCCCATGACGCCCCCGCCCAGGACCATGACCGAAAAGGCCGCGCCAAAGGCCGCTGCGTGGGAGACGCCCAGGGTAAAGGGCGAGCCCAGTGGATTGCGCAGAATGGACTGCATGGCCGCTCCGGCCGCAGCCAATCCCGCTCCGGCCGTGACGGCGGTCAAGGCCTGCGGCAGGCGAATGGACCAGATGATCAGCTCGAAGCGCCGCGTTGCGCCGTAGCCCAACAGGCTGCGGACCACCTCCTTGAGAGGCACGTCCGCCGCGCCGAGGGAGATGGATACGGCCAGGCACAGGGCCAGGGCCGCGGCCACGGCCGCGATGAACAGGACCTTGAGCCCGATGTAGCGCCGATACTCGGCCGGGACCTCTCCGTTGGCGAAGTGCATGCTACTGCATGGGAACCTTGGTGAAGGCCAGATTGGAGAACAAGGCGTCCATTTGCCTGAACACGGGTTCGCCCACCAGGAACGTGTAGATTCGGTCCGCCTCGGCTTCGGGATCGGTGTCCTTGAAGCGGTCCGGATAGACCGTCTTTCCGATGAACCAGGCGTTGGCCAGCACCGAGCCGTAATTGGCCGTGTACCAATTGTAGGGCAGCAGTCCGTAGACGTTGCCCTGGCGCACGGCCGTGAGGGAGCGGTAGGCCGGGTCGGTGCGCAGTTCGTACAACCCGCCGGCGTCCGCGCCCATTTGCAGGGTGGAGAGGTCCAGGAACAGGACGTCGGGATCCCACTCCACGATCTTCTCCTTGGCCGCGTCGGAGTGTTGCAACTGGCCCTTGCTCATGCCCTCCTCGTAGGCGAGGTTGCGCACGTTGACGAAAGAGAAGGGGGGGTAGCCGGGCTCCGTGGACTGGAAACCGTGGGGGCCTCTGTGGGCCACGCCGCCCACAAAAACCGTGGGCCGTTGGTCGGCGGGGATGTCCGCGGTTCGGGATGCAAGGTCTTTGACGCCTGCGTCGAAAAAGGCGGTGACTTCCTCCGCCCGTTTCGCCTTGCCGATCACGTCGGCCATGAGGCGCAGGGAGTTGTAGAAGGCGTCGCGACGCTCGCCCAGATCGCCGTAATCCAGAGAAACCACGGGGACGCCCGTTTTTTGCTGCAGCTCCACGGGGTCATGGCCCATGGCCCCGTACGTCTTGAAGATAACCTGGGGCTGCGGCGACAGGCTCAGGATCAGTTCGGGATTGTCGTGTCCGCGAAACTCCCCGAACGTATCCATTTTTTTGAACTGCGGGTTGGCGAGCGCATAGGGTCTGGCGTCGAGAAAGCGTTTTCTGGTCTCCGCGTCGTCCACGGCCACGGCCATGCCTTGCGCCTGGAGATAGCAAAGCAGCCGCAGGCAGCCCGGGCCGGAGCATATCACCCGGTCGACCTTGTCGGGGATGTCCACGGCCCGGCCCATGGCGTCCGTCACGGTCCTGGCTTGGGCTGTCGAAACCGCGGCGAGGACCAACAACAGGGAGAACAGAGTCCTTCCGGCGATACGCCGGCGGCCGGATCGGGCAAGGCTCGTATCCATAGCGCCATCCATGTCGTTGAGGTGAAAAAAAGGAGAGCTTTCGTCTGCTGGTGAGAAGTTGCCGTAAAGCATGCCACGAGTCAAGGACACCCGCGGAAACCATGCTCCGCACGGATCAGGAAGCAGGAAAAAGGCTGTCGATAAGGGCCAGGAGCCGGTCCATGTCCACGGGCTTGGACAGATACGCGTCCATGCCGGCCTCCAGGCAGCGCTCCCGGTCGCCCCTAAGGGCGTGCGCCGTGAAGGCGACGATGGGAATCGAGGGGTTGAGCGGGTTCGACTCCCCGCTACGAATGCGGCGAGTGGCTTCTAGGCCGTCTACGTCGGGCATCCCGACGTCCATGAGCACGAGGTCGAAGGGGGTTTTGGCGAGATGGGCCAGAGCCCGCAGG
Organism: Desulfovibrionales bacterium; assembly: GCA_030156255.1. Classification (GTDB taxonomy): domain Bacteria; phylum Desulfobacterota; class Desulfovibrionia; order Desulfovibrionales; family Desulfovibrionaceae; genus JASGMV01. Next base: position 117,109 of record JASGMV010000001.1, on the reverse strand, counting down.
CCGGTGGCGGCGATTTCCACCGTATGGCCCTGTTCCTGGAGGAAATCCGTGATGATGATCTGGTTCACGCGGTTGTCTTCGGCCACCAGAATGCGCAGGCTGGGGGCCCGGCGCGCCTCCTGCTCGACGTATTGCGCTTCGGGTTGCCCGCAGCTGCCCAGCGCGAAGCGCATGGTGAAGTGAAAGACGCTGCCCTGGCCGGGTTGGCTTTGCACCCAGATTTTTCCGCCCATGCGCTGGACGATCTCGCGAGAGATGGTCAACCCCAGGCCGGCGCCGCCGAACTTCTTGTGGGCCGAGCAGCCTTCCTGATAGAAGCTGTCGAAAATGCGCGGGATCTTGTCCGGAGGGATGCCTATGCCGGTGTCCCTGATTTCGAAGTGAAGGATGGCCTCGCCGTCCTTCAGGCCTTCGGCGCCGACGTTGATGTGCACTTCTCCCTGATCCGTGTATTTGATGGCGTTGCCCACCAGATTGAAAAGCACCTGCCGCAGCCGTCCCCAGTCGCCGTGCAGAAGCCGCGGGGTGTCCGGTTCGATGCTCTGGGTGAGCACCAGGTTTTTCCCTCTCAGGCCGATGCGCAAGGCCTTGAGGGTCTCGGCGAGTTCGTCGTCGAGCTTGAAGTCCTCGGGTTTGAGTTCGAAACGGCCGGCCTCGATGCGGGAAAGATCCAGGACGTCGTTGATGATGTCCAGCAGATGCTGGCCGGATTGGCGGGACATCTGGAGGTACTCCCGGGCCTTGGGGTCGCTCGCGCGTTTGAAGGCCAATTCGTTCATGCCGAGCATGCCGTTGAGCGGCGTGCGGATTTCGTGGCTCATGCCGGCCAAAAATTCGCTTTTGGCCTTGTTGGCCGCCTCGGCCTGCACCTTGGCCCGGACCAATTCGGCCTCCAGATTTTTGGACGCCGTAATATCGGACAGCGTGAGCACGGCGCCGATGATTTCCCCCTCTTCGCCGCAGATGGGGGCCGCGCCTACTTGCAGCCATTGGTCCTCGGCCCCCTCCCTGCGCAGAACGAGCTTGAGGTTGCGCACGGTCTCCCCGTTCAGGGCGCGGACCGCGGGAAACTCCACCACGGGCAGGGCGTTGCGATCCGGGTCCAGAAAGTGGTAGCGCCTGGGCCGCTCGTAGATGGTGGCGTCCAACTCTTCGGGACTGACGCGCAGCATGCGCGCCGCAGCGGAGTTGATGCGCGAGATGGAGGCGTTCGGCCGGTAAATGACGACGCCGTCGGTCATGGCTTCGATCGTGGCCACCAACTGGCGCAGGTTGTCGCCGGCCTGGAGCATCGAACGCCGTAGGTCGCATTCGATGCGCCGTTTCTCCGTGACGATCTGGCTCATGGCCAGGCCCCAGAGGATTCTGCCGTCCGTGCAGCGCACCGGCGAGACGTTGATGTCGAAGATCTCCCGTCCCCAGACGAGTTCGAATTGGCTGCTGCGGCCTTCCAAGGCGCCCCTGAACGCCGGCTCCAGTTTGGCGGAAGCCTCCGGGCCGAAGGTTTCGAGCAGCGTCTTGCCGACCAGTTGCTTTTCGTCGAGCACCAACATGCTGCCGCCGGCCAGAATGAAGCGCAGGTCGCGGTCGAACAGCAGCAACGAGCCGTTGGGAAATTCGCGGATGATGGAGTGGTGGACGGCTTGGCTGATCTCCAACTCCTGGGTGCGGTCCAGGACCATGCGCTCCAGCCGGTGTTGCCGTTGGCGCAGCGCTTCTTGGGCGCGCTTGAGCTCGTCGATGTTTTCAACCAGGGGAAGGAAGTAGAGCGGCGTCCCTTTGCTGTCGCGAATGAGCTTGACCCAGAGTTTGACCCAGATCGTCTCGCCATCCTTGCGCAGATAGCGCTTTTCCAAATTGTACTCTTCGAGTTCGCCGGTCTGGACTTTGGTCGCCAGCTCCACATCTTGGGCCAAGTCCTCCGGATGGGTGATGTCCGTGAAGGGGCGTCCGAGCAACTCGTCGCGGGAGTAGCCGGTCAGCTCGCACAGGGAGCTGTTGACCTCCAGGAAGATGAATTTCGTGGGGTGGACCTTGGCCGCCCCGATGGGCGACTCGTAGAACATGCGCCGGAATTCCCGTTCGCTCTCCTCCAGGCTCTGGCGGGCCTTTTCGCGTTGTGTCGCCTCCCGCAGGGACTGGACCGCGCCATAGCGGCGCCCCGCCCGGTCCAGGACCGGGCAGCTGTGGATTTCGAAAAAGCGCCGGCCTTCTCCCCGGCCGAACTGGCGCAAGGCCGTGAACCGCTCTCCGGCCAGGGATCGGCGCCACAGCTCCCGCGAGGTCTGCAACTCCTCGGGATCGTGGGCCAGGACTTCATCCAGGAAGGCGCCGGGGGCGACAGTCGCCCCCAGCAGTTCCCGGGAGATGTTTTGATAAGGTTGATTGCAGAAGATGAACCGATAGTCGGCGCTTATGGCGGCGGCCATGCCGCCGGCGCACTTCAGCAGGCTTGCGAGCAAGTCCGCCTGGCGCTCCAGGGACAGCCAGGCGTCTTCCTGCAAGGGGCCGAATACGGTCGGATCGTTTTCGTTCGGGTTGCGCATGGTGGTCGCGGCGCTTCCACCTCTTGGCGGCGGAAGCCTTTATGAAGTGTATCTTCGAGGCCTCCGCGTCAAGCGAATTCAGGAAATCGGGCGCGATTACCAGCGTTCGTAGTGGACTCTCTCCGGGTTGAACCGGCTCGAGGATTCCGGCTGCTTGGCCGAATGCCCCACGATCACCAGGCTGAGAGGCATGATGTGGTCCGGCAGCTGGAAGAGTTCGCGGAAGCCTTTTTCCCTGTCGGCCTTGGTGTGGATGCCCGTCCAGACAGCGCCGAGTCCCATGGCGTGGGCCGCCAGGAGCATGTTTTCGGTCGCGGCGGAGCAGTCCTGAACCCAGTAGCCCGGCGATTTTTCTTTGGTCGTGTCTCCGCAGACCAGCACCGCCAGGGGCGCCTGGGCCGCCATGGCGGCGTGCGGGTTGGCGTCCTTGACCTTGGCCAGCGTTTCCTTGTCCTGGATGACGAGGAACTGCCAGGGTTGGCCGTTGCCTGCGCTGGGGGCCATCATGGCCGCTTCGAGCAGTGCGCGAATTTGATCTTCTGTGATGGGCTCTTCCGTATAGCTGCGGATGCTGCGCCGTGTCATAATGGCTTCTATGGCGTCCATAGTCGCTCCTTTCTTTTGGTTGGGGTGTACAATGAATCGTCGACCCGCCCAGTATAGGGGTTCTGCGGCTCAAAGCAAGCCGGGGTTGGCGTGAAGCTTTCGGGTGGGGAGCCCGGGGTCGTCGGCGTTGCAGTTGCGAATGGTCTGTTGGACGCTCCGGCGGATGTCGTAAAAAGCCTCCACCACCTGCGGATCGAACTGGGCGCCGGCGTTGTCGAGGATTTCCTGCTGCGCCTTGGCGAAACTGATGTTCCGCCGATACGGCCGTTTTTGGAGCATGGCCGAGATGCTGTCGGCCACGGCGATGATCCTCGCTCCCAGAGGGATGTCGTCGCCCCGCAGCCCGTCGGGATAGCCGCGTCCGTCAAAGCGTTCATGATGGTGGAGGATCATCTCCAGGACGCCGCACTCCCGCAGGGAGCGCACCGGACGAACGATGTCGGCCCCGATGACCGGATGACGACGCATCAGAAGCCATTCCTCGTCGGTGAGAGGACCCGGCTTCAGCAGCACCGCGTCCGGGACCCCGATCTTGCCCACGTCGTGGAGATGCCCGGCCACGTGGATGACGTCCGCCTCCACCGGGCTTAAGCGCAACGCCAGCGCCAGGGCGCGGGACACGAGGGCCACTTCTTCGGAATGACGCCAAGTGTGCCCGTCCTTGGCGTCCACCGCCTCGCCGAGGGTCTCGGCGAATTCGTGCAGGACGGTGTTGACGATGACAACGTCATCGCGGAGGCGGCTGGCGCCGGCCAAGGCTCCCTGAAAAGTCACGATGTTCTCCTCCGGAGATATAAGGGTGTTTCATATGTAATAGTGAACCGCCAGTCTCAACGAGGGAGCTGCGTGGCATGCTCCCCGGATGTCAATGGAAGCGGACCAGGGACCAATCGATTGTTTCATGGGGATAAAACTGTTGGCGCGTATTTTGCCTGCTGGTTGCATATTTGATGTATATGCTGCAATACGGCGGCTCTGCGCAGGGGCCGCGGAGCGCCGGACGGACAGCAGGGGCTCCAGATCGGAGACGATTCGAGAAGGCTTCATTTTTTCGCCTTTTGAATTTTTATCGGCAGGATAATGAAAATGAAAATCATAGTCAATAAATGCGTCGACGCAGTGACATATCCGTTGGTTTGGTTTGATGAGAACCGGGGAGGCAGGGGAGAACATCGTGGTTTTCGCCACGAATACGCCTGAAATGCGAGACGCAGTTCGGGCGTGGGGCTCCAGAGGAGGGAGCATGTTCGGGAAAAAGAAGACGAGCGCAGGCCGGGTTGCCGGACGGTCCTCGCGAGACCGGCGTTGCGGCCTTTTCTCTTGCCTGCTCGGGAGCTTCGCCGTCAGGATCGGCTGAAGTGGATCCAGGCCACGGCGAGTTGGACGGTCTGCCCGGGGGGGATGTGGCTGCAGGCCAGCGCGACGCGGATGGCCTCCAGGACGTTGCGTTCGGCGCCGCCGTCATGGTCCGGCGCGGCGCGTTCGCCCGCGTCCTGTCCCGGCGTGCGCCGGGACAGGACAAAGGCGTCGCAGAGGGTTAGCGCCAAGTCCGCCCGGTTGTGGGCGAAAACCTCTTTGATCACCAGGAAATAGCGCGTGACTTCCCGGGGGGGCTGCGCTTGGTGGATCATGGCCTCGACTTGGGCTTTCCTCTGGTAATAGTCCATAATGATCGCCTCGGTCAGGCTCCGGACTCCCGGCGCATGAGTTCTGTGGCCTGGACCATGTTTTTCAAGGACTGCGTGGCCTCCTCCCAACCGCGGGTCTTGAGTCCGCAGTCCGGGTTGACCCACAGCCGCTCTTTCGGGATGACTTTGGCCGCGCGCCGGAGCAAATCCAGCATCTCTTCGACGCTCGGAACGCGCGGGCTGTGGATGTCGTAGACGCCGGGGCCGATTTCGTTGGGGTAGGCGAAGCGCTGGAAGGCGTCCAGAAGCTCCATGCGGCTGCGGCTGGCCTCGATGCTGATGACGTCGGCGTCCATGGCCGCGATCCACTCGACGATTTCATTGAATTCGCTATAGCACATGTGGGTGTGCATTTGCGTTTCCGCGGCGGCCCCGTTGGCCGACAGGCGGAAACAATCCACAGCCCAGCGAAAGTAGTCGCTCCAGTCGCCCTTGCGCAGGGGAGCGCCTTCGCGCAGGGCCGGCTCGTCCACCTGGATCATGCCCAGCCCGGCCTGCTCCAGGTCCGCGACCTCGTCCCGGACGGCGAGGGCGATCTGCCGGCAGGTTTCGGAGCGAGGTTGGTCGTCACGTACGAAGCTCCAGCAGAGGATGGTCACCGGGCCGGTGAGCATGCCTTTCATGGGTTTTTGGGTCAGGGATTGCGCGTATCGGCTCCATTCGACGGTCATGGGCCTGGGCCGGGACACGTCGCCGTAGATGACCGGCGGCTTGACGCAGCGTGAGCCGTAGCTCTGCACCCAGCCGTTGCGCGTGAAGCAGAAGCCGTCCATCTGTTCGCCGAAGTATTCGACCATGTCGTTGCGCTCGGGCTCGCCGTGCACCAGCACGTCCAAGCCCAGCGTCTCCTGCCGGTCAACCACGTCCCGGATGACCTGCTGCATGGCGTTCTTGTAGGCCGCTTCGTCCATGTCGCCGTTCTTGAAATCGCGTCGCGCAGTCCGTATTTCTCCGGTTTGCGGGAAGGAGCCGATGGTGGTGGTGGGCAGCAGTGGCAGGCCGAACCGTTCTTGCTGCGCTTTTTGACGCTCGGCGTAAGGCTTGGGCCGCTCCATCATCGCCGGCGCGATGGCCGCAGCCCGATCCCGCACGTCTTTGCGGCGCAGCGCCGGAGACCGGCGTCGGGACTCCCAGGCGGCCCGGTTCTCCGCAAGCCAGGCGGAAACGTCTTCGCCGCAGGCGGCGTCCGCGAGCATGCGCAGCTCCCGGCATTTTTGCGCGCCGAAAGCCATCCAGCTTTTGACGTCCGCGGACAGGCCGGTTTCCGTCTCCAGGTCCACGGGGGTGTGCAGCAAGGAGCAGGACGGCGCAAGCATGAGATTGTCCAGGCCGCGGGCGTTCGCCGCCTTTTCGATGCGTTCGAGCGCCTTGTCCGCGTCCACGCGCCAGATGTTGCGGCCGTCCACAACGCCCAGGGACAAGACAACGTGGGCCGGCAGGGCGGACAGTACGGCGTCGAGTTGCTCGGGCGCCCGCGCCAGGTCGATGTGCAGGCCGGCCGCGGGTGTTTCGGCGATTTCCTTCAGATTGTGGGCGATGGAGCCGAAATAGGTCGCCAGCATGATTTTGGCTGGTCCCGCGGCTTCGACGAGCTTCTTGTAAATCTGTGCGAACCGGCCGTTCCGGTAGGCTTCCGGGAGGTCCAGGGCCAGGACGGGCTCGTCCATCTGAATCCAGTCACATTGTGCTGCGAGCCGCTTCAGAATGGACGCGTAGGCCTCGGCCAAATCGTCCAGCAGGTCGAAACGGTCGAAGCCCTCAACGGTGGGCTTGCCGGCGTACAGGTAGGTGAAGGGGCCCGGCAGCACGGCTTTGAGGCGCAAACCGGCTTCCTGGGCCTCCTTGATCTCGGCGAAGATTTTGCCGCTTTTGACCGAAAAGGTTTGCCCGGGAGAAAATTCGGGCACGATGTAATGGTAATTGGTGTCGAACCACTTGGACATTTCCATGGGCGGAACGCCCGCGCCATTGGCCTTGCCCCCCCGCGCCATGAGAAAATAGGCGTCGAGGCCGACCTCGTCCCCGACGGCGCCGTAGCGCTCGGGGACGCAGCCCAGCAGGGCGGTCATGTCCAGCATGTGGTCGTAGAGGGAAAAATCTCCCACGGCGGGGAGGTCCACGCCGGCTTGCCGTTGCAGGCCCCAGTGTTCGACCCGCAGCTTTTGGGCTTCGGCCGCGAGGGCCGCGGCGTCCAGATCGCCTTTCCAGTAGGCCTCAAGGGCCCGTTTCAACTCTCGGTTTTTGCCCATTCGGGAAAAACCCAACGTATGCGTCAACATGTTTTCTCCTTGCGTTCTCGCGTGAGCGCTCAGGGTTGATGTCGGCGCGCGGGCTTCGTTGGTTGGGCGGTGGCGGGGGAGCGAACGTGTCGGTGTGCGCAACGGCGCGCCGCAAAACGTTTTGGTGGGTTCGATCCGCTTCGCCAGCCTGGCCGCGAGGCTTGCGCGCATGGCGGCTTTGAGGCGTCTTCTGGCTCACGGGGCGGCGAAAGCCTCACCATAATGGAGCGTCCTTCCCGGACTTGCGTCCAGTGGACCGTTCCGGCGAACCCCGAATACAGCAGCGCGTCTGCGACGGATTTTCACCGTCTTCCGTTTCTCAAAGCGCGACAACCGTCGTTTGGTTGCAAAAATCCGAACGTGTGGTGGTTGGGGCGGGGCCTCCTGTTGCAAGTGAACGAAGCGCCAAAGACGGCGTCTTGGCAGAATCCCCGACGGGCGCCGATTTGTCAAGGGAGACGGGCGAGTTGGCCTGGTCGCTACGTAGCCAAACCGGCGCCATAAATGCTAATGCCCCCGGATGCGTTTCTTGTTCGTCGCGTTGATCTGCCTGGCCGCCGCCCTCGCCCCTTCGCCGTGCATGGCCCACTCCTTCGGCAAGGTTGTCCAGTCCACGTTGGTCGAAAGAAAAGGGACGGGGCTCTCGCTTCGGCTGCACATGCGCCTGGATGCGGGCATCGTCATCTTCCAACCGGACGCGAACGGCGACGGGGCTCTGTCCTTTGACGAATGGAGCCTGTTGCTGGGCCGGATTCGCAACGCCACGGCGGCCAGGTTTTCGGCCAGCGTGGACGGCCGGCCCGCGGCCGTGCGCTTCGAGCCGGCCGGCGACCTCACGCCCGCCCGCGCGGGGATCAACGCGGGCGCCGATGTTGAGCTGGCGGCTTTTGTCGATCTTTCCGGAGCGAAGGGCCCCACGGCGCGGGTGACGTTTACGGACGGCAATTTCGCCGCGCCCGGCGCTGCGGACCAGCTGGACTGGTACGTCCGCGCCGGAGGCGAGCCGGAGCGCATGGAGCTGCAGGACAATTTTTGGACCTTGGCCTTGACCACGCCGACGACGAATCCGGGCGGCGCGGTCTCCGCCGGCGAAACAAGGGAGGCGCCGCAAGGCCACGCCTCGCCGCCGGAAGCGTCTCCGGGCGCGGCCGATCGGCTGGTCGCCAGCCTGGCCTCGCAGAAGCTTTCCTTGTGGGCCGTGGTCCTGGCCTTGGGCCTCGCCTTTGCGCTGGGCGCCATGCACTCCCTGAGCCCCGGGCACGGCAAGGCGCTGGTGGCGGCCTATCTTGTCGGCTCCCGCGGCCGCATTCTGGACGCGGTGAAGCTGTCGCTTTTGGTCACCGCCAGCCACGTGGGCGGGGTGGTGGTTCTGGGAGCGCTGCTGTTCGCGGGTTCGAGCTTCATCGACTTGCGAACCGTGCATCCCTGGATCGGGTTCGGCTCCGGTCTGCTTATTTTCGCCATTGGCTACTGGATGCTCGCCAAACGTGCTTTGCATGGTCATGCTCATAGCCATGACCATGACCACAGCCATAGCCCTGCGCACGACGGGGGGCATGGGACGACAAGCCTCGTCTCTCTTGGCCTGGTCGGAGGCGCGGCGCCGTGCCCTACGGCCGTGGTGGTCCTGCTGGCGGCGGTGTCCGTGGGCCGCGTGGGGTTCGGCCTGGCGTTGGTGGGGGCGTTCAGTTTGGGATTGTCCCTGGTGTTGCTGCTGCTCGGCGTGATGACGGTGGTTGCATCCCAAAGGTTGTCCGGGCTCTCTCGCGGCCGGGCGCTGTTCGAGAAATTGCCGGTGTTCAGCGCCGGACTGGTGATGCTGGCCGGCGTCGCCATGGCCTTCGGGGCGCTGTACCAGGCGGGAATCCTGCAGTGGCGGGGCCTGTAGACCGAAAGCGCGGCCGCCCGCTTCCGCTGCTGCTTCAGGCGCGCGTTTTGTCGTCCTTCACCCGCACCAGAATTTTCTGGGCCTGGTCGGGGCGGAGGTAGACCCGCAGGCCCGAGGCGGCGCCCAGGACCACTTGGTCCACGCCTTCGCGGCCCACCCTCTGGGCCGGGTCCACCCGCTCCACGACCACGGTCTTTCCGGGCGCCACGCCCAGAGATTCGAGATGGGCGTAGGCCCGTTTGCCTCCGAGCAGAAGCTCTACGCGCAAGGGCCTCCCGGCGCCGGCCGAGGCCAGTTGGGTGAAGGTCTCGCCCATCTTGACCCAAACCTTGGCCGCGGCGCCTTCGGAGAGGTGGACGCGTTTGCCGTCCACCACCACTTGGTACTCCATGGGCGGGATGCGGCGCACCATGGTCAGGTTGTCGTTTTCGCGGATGCCCAGCACGGCGAGGCCCTGCTCCAGGGCGGAGCCGCAGATCAACCCCTCGACGTGGCCTTGCTCTCCGGGGTTCATTTCCAGCACCGGAGTCTTGTGCCCGTCGTCGTGGTGGGCGATGATTTTGGCGGCCATGCCCGCGGCCAGGATGACTTCGCCCATGGGGCCGCGGACGCGCACCGGCCCGAAAAGCGCCTCTTCATCCATACGCATGACTTCGTCGCCGGGCTGTACGTCCAACCGCCCGAGCCTGTCGGCCAGATCCTGATGAACGATCTCGGCGATGACGAGAGGGGTGTTCACGGGCGCTTTGTCGATGCTGCTCAACATGGAAAACTCCTGGGGGGGCGAATGTCCTCTGTGGCTGGGGTGTTGACGCCGCGCAGGGCGGCGTAGGCGAGAATGCCGAGGGTTGAGCCGTTGTGGGCGGCTGCGGAAAGCGCCGTGGGCAGCAGGCCGGCGCCGGCCAGAGCCATGACGGCGCTGTTGACGCCCACCGAACTCCACACGCACCGCTGCAGGGTTTGAATGGTTCGCTGGGCGACGCCCAAGGCCAGGGCCAGCCCGCGGATGTCGTCCTTGATGAGCACGACCTGGGCCGCGTCCCGGGCGAGGTCCGCGCCCGAGGGCATGCATACGCCCACGTCCGCGGCCAAAAGCGACGGGGCGTCGTTGACGCCGTCGCCCACAAAGGCGATCCGGCGCCCCTCGGCCTTGAGTTTCTCCACCACGGCGGCCTTGTCTTCGGGCTTGAGCTCCGCGTGCACTTCGTCGAGCATCGGCAGCTGCGAGCAGACGGCCTGGGCGGTTCTTTCGTGGTCGCCGGTAAGGACGACGAGTTTCACCACGCCCATGTCCTTGAGCGCCTGCAGGCTTTCGGCCGCTTCAAGGCGCAGGTCGTCGCGCATGGCGATGAGCCCCGCCAGTTCTCCGTCTCTGGCTACGTAGAGCAGGGACTTGCCCTGATCCCGAAGCCGGCTGGCCGCCGTATCGGCGCGGGAGCAGTCCACGGCTTCGTCGTCGTGGATGAAGTGGCGGCTGCCCACCAGGACGCGGGCGCCGTCCACGTAGGCGGACACGCCGTGGGCCACGATGAAGTCCACGTTGCTCATGTCCGGGAATTTGAGGCCCAGGGCCCTGGCCCGCGAAACCACGGCCGCGGCCACGGGATGGCCGTAGTGGGCCTCCGCTCCGGCCGCGAGGGCCAATATTTCGTTTTCTTCGAATGCGGACAGGGAGACTACGTCCGTGACCTGCAATTCCCCGTGGGTAAGGGTGCCGGTCTTGTCGAAGACGAACGCGTCCACCGAAGCCAGGCGCTCCAGGCTGGCGGCGCCCTTGATCAGGACGCCCTCGCGGCCGGCCGCGTACATGGCCGAGCGGACGGCCACGGGATAGCTCAGCTTGATGGCGCAGGAGTAGTCCACCGTCAGCACCGAGGCGGCGCGGCGCAAATCTCCGGTGAGCGCGTACAGCCCGAGTCCCGCGCCGAAGGTCAGCGGGACCAGCTTGTCGGCCAGCTCTTCCGTGCGTTTCTGATGCGTGGACTTCGTGCGCAGGGACTTTTCCAGGAATCCGGAAATGCGGGCCATGCTGGTTTCCGCCCCGACCGACTCGGCCGTGATCTTGATCTTGCCGTCCTCCACTACGGAGCCGGAGATCGCCTTGTCGCCCGGTTTGGCGTGGACCGGGGCGGATTCCCCCGTGACCGAGCTGGTGTTGACCGACGCTTCCCCCTCCGCGACCACGCCGTCCACGGGGATGAGCTCCCCGGGGCCGACCAGGACCGCGTCGCCGATGAGCGCCTGGTCGAAGGGAATGATTCGCTCCACGCCGTCCCGCTCGACCTTGACGGTCTCCACCTGGGGCTGGAGCAGGTTCTTGAGCAGATCGTTGGTTTTTCGCTCGGCAGAGCGCTCCACGTATTCGCCGAGAACCAGCAGGGCGCCCACGGTGTTGGTGGTGAAGTAGTCCTGGCGCAGCAGGGCCAGGAGCTTGACCGTTCCGTCCAGCACCTCGATTTTCAATCCCCGTGCGAGCAGGGTCTCCGCCCCCTTGACCAGGGACGGCGCGGCGAGGAACCAACTCATCGCCGCTTGGATCGGCATGGGGAGAAACGGCGTCAGGGCGGCGGCTCCGGCGTGGGCCGCGACTTCCAGCAAGTCCGGCCCGGTGTCCGCCTCCGTATTGGGCAGATAGGCGTCCTTCGGAAGCCGGGAAAGGGCCAGCATGAAGTCGTCCACGCAATGGGTTGCGTTGTCGTGTCGGATGACCACGCTTCCGGCCGCCTGGTTGATCCGGACGGAATGCACGCCGGGCATGGCTTCCAGAAGGGCTCTCAGATAATCGATGTCCAGATTGGGGTCCCTGAGCCGCGCCCCGTGCAGGCGCACCCGCCCGGGAATCTGGTGGATGATTCGCAAGCCGTTGGTAGGGGGCCGTCGGGTCATGAGGAATTTCCGGATTTTTTGGGGTAGAGCATATGGTGCCAGACGCTGAAACCGACCAGGGAAACGCCCGCCAGCCGGTGCAGCCTGCGGGCGCCGCGGCTTTGATCGAATCCGGTCCAGATCAGCACGCCGAGGCTTGCGGTCATGCCGGCCTTGGCCAGAGCCCGGGATTGCGCCGTACTCAGGCCGGAAGTCCCGGATTTGGACGGACTACCGGTCTGGCCCGTACGTTTTTTCGTTGAACTCATACGTTTACTCCTGTCGTCGCGACATCGGAAAAAAGCGGCCCGGGCCTGGGGTGGACGGGGGTGGGGCGAGCCCGGGCCGCTCAGGAGGGACTACTCCTTGGAGCTCATTTCGGCTTTGATGTCGTGAATGCGTTCTTTGACCTCTTCCACGCCGCCCTGGACGCCGGACCAGAGCTTGACGGCTCCGGAGACGATGGCCTTTTGCACGGCCGGGTTGGCCAGGACCAGGGCCACGCCGGCGCCGATGACGAAGCCCTTGGCGTAGTTCGCGTTGCTGAAGTCGAACCAGCTCTTCACCGCGGACGGCTGGTTGTAGTAGGGATAGGCCGCGGCCTGGGACTGGGCGTAGCTCGGGTCGTAGTTGTACTGGTAGTTGTAGTCCGCGGGCGGAAGCGCCGGGGTCTTGGTGTCTTGGCTCATGGTGGATACTCCTCGGGCGGCTAGGCCTTGGCCGCTGCGCCGTCTTTTTTGGTTGTGGATTTTTTGGCCGGCGCGGATTTCAGGGGTTCGCTGGCCTCCGATTCGCCTTCGGCCAGGCGTTTCGTTTCACACTTCGCCAACGCCTTGTCCGCCAGGCGTTTGGTTCCCACGGCCACAGCCACGAGGCCGGCCAATGACAGAACGCCGGTAAGGCCCAGGGAGCTGACCACCGCCGTCGCCGCGGCTGTCGCCAGTCCCGTGGTTCCGGATTCCTTCAGTACGTCCTTGACCGCCTCTTCGCGGGTCATGTCGCCTTTTTTGACTTTGTCGATATCTCGGGCCGCGGCCACGGCGCCGCCTACGATGGCCCCTGCCGCTCCCATGGCCAGGGAGGCCCGGGGCGCGATGCTGGTCTGTCTGACGATGCTCATGTTTTACTCCTTGTTGGCGAGGCGCTGCTCGGCTTTACGGTCTTCTTCTTCCTCCATTTCCTCGGCGCTCTTGCCAAAGGCCCCCCACACGCTGGCGAAGGCTCCGGAGAGGGCGCCCTTGACCGTATCGTTGGTCAAAAGCAGGGTCAGGCCGGTTCCGATCAAAGCGCCTTTCCAGAATTCCGTGCTGGATTGGGTGAAGAAATTAAGAAATTTGGAAACGTCAGGATTGCCGTTGGCCGCTTCCTGGATCAATCCGTAAAGCTCGCCGTACCGGTTTTCCTGTCCGTATCCCGGAGATGCGCCGGGAATCTGGACTCCCGGAGCGCTCGCGGCGTATTGCCGGCCCATGGCCTGGGCGTAGTCCATGGCCGAGCCCTGCTGGCCGGCGAAAACCTGGCCCCCATACATGGCTTGCCCGGGATTCATCCCCGGAGCGCCGCCGTTTCCGGGCGCTTGCGCGAAGGCGCCGGCGTATCCGCCCATGGCGCCCGCCTGAGGAGCGTATCCGCCTTGCGCGCCCATGGCGTCGCCGCCGAATCCCTGCATGCCGGCTTGCCTGCCGGCCTGCTGTTCGCCCATGGAGTAGTAGCCGGCCATGGGCTGTCCGTAGACGAAGGCTCCGGGTTGCCCCTGGTAGGGCGCGGCGCCGGGAATTTGCGCGGAGAAATGGGGCTGCCCCATGTCGGGGCCTTGGGCGCCGTCCTGACCTTGCCCCATGTAGGCGCCTTGGGCCGCCTCTTGGGGGTGGCCGGCCGCTTGCCCCTGGCCCATGCTCGGGTTCTGCCCTTGGGCTTGGCCTTGTCCCATGAACGCTCCCTGCGCGACCGAGCCGTTGAAGCCTCCCTGGCCTTGTTGGGGCTGCATGGCCGGCCCGGCGCCGCCTCCGGCCGCGTCTTCGCCGCAGCCGGAGGAGCCTGTTTGGGGTTGCATGGACATGTGCTGACTGCTCATCGTATCGCCTCCTTATTGGGTTGGATGCATCAGGGTTTGATAAAGTTCTTCGACAATGGCGGACGCGCGTTCGTCGTTTCGAGTCGCGGCGAGCTCTTCGAGCAGGTCCGGATCGATGCGCTCGGCGTCGTATTCGATAATGAGGGAGAGAGCCATGGGATTGATCCGATAGCTTTCAACACCCGCAGGCAATTCGTGATTGCCGTTCATCAGTTTTTTCACTTCCGGGTGCTTCGTCACGGCCGGATTGAACTTCAGGCGGATTCTGCCCGGAATGTGGTGTTTGACGGTCAAATAGCGCCGCAGGTTGGCTAGTGTTTGGAAGTCCATGCATCGCTCCGGTGGCGGCGCCCTTGGCGGGCGAATTGGTGGTGGAGAAGGAGAGAAGTCGGGACGAATTGGCCAGAACGCCCAGGGTGTGCCCGATGTGCACGAGCCCGGCGGCCGCGGGGGACAAAAGCCCGAGAGCGCCCAGGGCCGCGCCGGCGATGTTGGAGCCCGTGGCGATCCAGAAGTTCTGCCGGACTACGCGCAGGGTTCGCCGGCTCAGGTCGTAGACGTCGGCCAGCGCCTCCAGGTCGTCGTTGACCAAGGCGATGTCCGCGGCCTCGATGGCGACCTCGGAGCCGCTCGTCCCCATGGCCGCGCCGACGTCGGCCCGGCTCAACGCCAGGGCGTCGTTGACGCCGTCGCCGACCATGAGCACCTTGCGGCCTTGCTCCATTTCGAGTTCCACGAAACGGGCCTTGTCTTCGGGCATGATGGAGGCCTGCACTTCCGTAATGCCGAGCTTGTCCGCCAGAGGTTTCGCCGAGCCGTACTCGTCGCCGGTGACGAGCATGAACCGCTTGACGCCCATGGACTTCAAGCGTTCGATTACGTTCGCAGCCTCGGGCCGAAGCTGGGAGGCGAAGGCCAGAAGCCCTATGGGCTCCGCGTCGCGGTAGACCTGGAGCACGGTATATCCTTGGTTTCTGAGACGCTGGATTTCCGGCGTCCGGGCGCCGAAGTCGACGCCGAAGGTTTCGGCGAGCTTGTCGTTGCCCACCAGGATTTCCCGCTCCTGGATGACCGCCCGCATGCCCATGCCCATGAAGTAGACGCACACGGCGTGCGGGATGGGCTCCAAGCCTCGGCGCGCGGCGGCCTCCTTGAGGGCCTGGGCCAGCGGGTGGTGGTTGTGGATTTCGGCCGAGCAGGCCAATTGGAGCAGCTCCCGTTCGTCGACGCCGTCCTCGGGCAGGATGAGCGCCGCCATGGGGCGGGCCGTGGTCAGCGTGCCGGTCTTGTCGAAACAGACCGTGTCGCATTTGCCGATTTCCTCCAGGTAGCGGCCGCCCTTGATGAGGATGCGCCGCCTGGCCGCCGCGCTGATGGCCGCGCTGACGGCCGTGGAGGCCGCGAGCACCGTGGCGCACGGGCAGGCCATGACCAACAGCACCGTGAAGGCGCGCCAGGCGCTGCCCGTCAACAGGAAGGTTGCGGCCGTCGTAGCGAATCCGATCCGGACCAGGCTTTGAGCCAACTGGTCGGCCACGCCCTCGATGGGCGCCCGATTCTCCAGGGCGTCCTGAACCTTGCGCATGACGCGGGCCAGATACGTGGCGTCGCCGACTTTTTCGGCCCGCACCTGGATCACGCCTTTGTACACGAAGGTTCCGGCGTAAACCGTCTCGCCGACGCCTCGGTTGACAAGCTCCTCCCGGCCGGTGAGCGGGGCCTCGTTGATCTCGGCCTCGCCTTCGACGATCACGCCGTCCACCGAGATTTTCTCTCCGGTGTGCAGCACCACGATCTCTTGAGGCCGCACCTCGCTCACGGCCCGCTCCACCTCCACGCCGTCCTGCAGCACGAAGGTATGGTGGGACGTGATTTCGAGGATTTCGGCGATGCTACGGCGGGAGCGCTCCGCGATCCAGGCCGTCAGCAGCTCGGAGCCGGAGTTGATCCACAAGATTTCAAAGGCGGTCAGCGCCTCGCCGGCTGTGATGGCCGCGACGGCGCCGGCCGCCAGAAAGCCGTCCAGGCTCAGGCGCCCGCTTTTGAGCTTCCTGATCCCGCTTCGGACCAGCGGGGCGCTGAAGATCAGGCCGGCGACTCCCAGTGGGCTGGCCAGGGTCTGGCCGACGGCGAGGCCCAGGACCGAGGACCTGAACACGGCCGCGCCCAGCACGGCCGTGATGGCTGCGAACCGCCTGAAGGCCCGCCGCACCGGGCGTTTTTCCTTGGTTTTCGCGCCGCAGGGCGCCGTCGACTGCACCGGCGGCGGCGCCCCGACGGCGGCGCTGACGCGCTCCAGGAGCGCCCGCCGTTGGATGTCCTCCGGGTTGTAGCCCAAGACCAGGCTGGCGCAGGCCGGGTTGGCCCGGACCCAGAGCAACCCGTCGAGGCGTTGCAGAGAGGCCGTCACGTTCGAGGCGGCCTCTTTGTTTTTCAGGGACCGGATCTTCAGGCGCATCCGGCCCCTGATGTCGTGTCGGATGATGATGTCTTTGTTTTTCGGCATCGATTGCTCGTTACTTATCCTTGGGCTGCGAGCAGCTTTTTGCGTTGGGATGAGGCTATGAGCGAACAAAGGTTCCGCTCCAATTCATTGACGATCTTGTAGGAGTGGAAAAACTCCGGTTCGCTGCAGAGGCCGAGCGTGCGTGCTTTGCTCAATTCGTAGCGAACGTCCTTGAGTGACTCGAAAGACATCTCAAAGAGCAGCGCCTTTTCCGGATGGTCTTGCAGCGAGGTCGCCTCGACCACATTGATGGAGAGATCGACCGTCCGATGTTTCAACTTCTGCAAGACGTTGTGCGCGTCCATCCGGATGTAGATTTTGTGCAATCTGCTCGCTATGGTGACCAGGTCGTCCGCAAGTTCGAAAGACCTGATTTCACGATAGTCGAACATCGACTTTTTGGATCGGCCAGGCGTTGTCTGTAATTTGGCGGCCTGCATCGTAACACCTCCATTAAAGCAATAGAGGATTATAGCGCTGATCCCACTTGATAAACGACCGTGGAGACAGCGAATGCGAAGAGCAGCATTCCCCACACCGAGAAAGCCGCCCATTTCCAATTGGATTCCCGCGCAATGGCCACAACGGTAACCATGCACGGCGTATACATCAGCATGAACAGGAACACGCTGAAGACGACGGGAAGCGTCCAGGCTTTGTCGTTTCCGATTTTTTCACTCAAGGACGCGGATTCCTCGGGATCGACGTCGCCCATGGAATAGGCCGTGGACATGGTCGAAACGAAGACTTCCTTGGCCGCGAAGGCGCCCACGAAGGCGATGTTGGCCTGCCAGGGGAATCCGGCGAGATCCGTCACCGGCTTGATGGCCATGCTGACGCGCCCGGCGATGGAGTTCTTGAGAGCGGTTTCACTCTCCAACTCGTCGATAGCCAGGGTTCTCTGGTCGATCAGCTCCTGGATTTGCGCGGCGTCCATGCCGGAGTTTTCCGCCTGGACTTGTTGGGCGACTTGTTCGCGCTGCGCGTCGAATTCCGCGGTTTCCGATTCCGGCAACTGGGGGAAGGTCATCATCGCCCACATGAAGATGGAGACCGCCAGAATGACCGTGCCGGCCTTCTTCAAATATTGCCAGACCCGGTCCCAGGCGTGGATCGCCACGCCTCGCACCGTGGGCAGCCGGTACGGAGGAAGCTCCATGACGAAAGGCGTATGCTCGCCCCTGATGACCGTCGAGCGCAGGATGCGGGCGACAACCAGCACGAAGAACCAGGACGTGAGCACGACGAGAAACATGGCCAGCGTGGCGTTCTGCGGGAAGAATGCCGCGATGAGCATGATGTAGGCCGTGGTCTTGGCGCCGCAGACCATGAACGGCGCGGTCAGGATGGTCGCCAACCGTTCGCGAGGGCTGCGCAGCGTTCTGGCGGCCATGACGCCGGGCACCGCGCAGCCGCCGGGCATGCCGCCGGACATCACCAGCGGCATCACGGACATGCCGTGCAGCCCGAAGATGCGGAACACCTTGTCCACCATGTAGGCGACGCGGGCCATGTAGCCGAGGTCCTCCAGGAAGACCAGCATGACGAACATGATCAGAATGAGCGGAGCGAAACTGACCACCGCGCCCACGCCGTCGATGATTCCGGAGACGATCAGGGACTGGAGCAGTCCTTCGGGGATGTAGGTGGATCCCAGGTAGGCGAGCCAGCCGAAGCCGTCTTCGACCCAGCCTTGCGGCGCGGCTCCCAGCGTGAAGGTGATGTAGAACATGGTCCACAGCACGCCCAGCATGATGAGCGGTCCCAGAATGCGGTGCGTGAGGACCTTGTCGACCTTGTCGGAGAAGTCGAAGCGCAGGTCGCTTTCGCGGAACAGAACGTCCTGGCGCACGAGGCCGTTGATGAAACCGTAGCGCCTGTCCGCGATGATGGCTTCCGGATAGGAGCCCGTGCGCGTCTCCATCGCTTTTTCGGCTTCGGCGGTGATTTTTTCCAGCCTGTCGGCTATGGAGCCGTGCGCGTGCATCCTCTCGGCGATGATTTCATCGCCTTCGAGGAGCTTCGTCGCCAGCCACCTTGCGGGCGGACGGTTTCCCTTGGGAATTTCCGCCTCGATCAACTCCACCATCCGGTCGACGAACGGATCGAGGTCCGCGCCGTACGAGATTTTGATCGGTTCGAAATTGAGGGCGTGTTTGGCCGCCGTAGCCGCAACTTCCTTCATGAGCAGGTCTTTGCCCACGCCGAGGCGGGCGACGCATTCCACCACGGGAACGCCCAGAAGTCGGGACAACTTGGCCGTGTCGATGCGGATTCCCTTGCGCTTGGCCTCGTCCATCATGTTCAGGCCGATGACCACGGGAATTTCCATTTCCATGAGCTGGATCACCAGGTAGAGGCTCCGCTCCAGAGCCGTCGCATCGATCATGCACAGCACGGCGTCGGGGCGTTCGTCCACGATCATGTCGCGGGCGACGACCTCCTCCAGGGAGTACGAGGTGAGCGAGTAGGTCCCGGGCAAATCCACCAACTGAATGTCGAATCCGTCCATGCGATAACGGCCTTCCAGCCGGTCGACCGTGATGCCGGGATAGTTGCCGACGCGCGCGGTCGCCCCGGTGATGGCGTTGAACATGGTGCTTTTCCCGCAGTTGGGCTGGCCTGCGACGGCGACGCGAATCTTCTCCATTTGTTAATCAACCTCCACCTGAATCAAATCTGCTTCACTGTTTCGAAGGGTCAACGTGTAGCCTCTCATGCGGATCGCGACGGGATCGTAGAGCGGGGCTCTACCGACGATGACCAGATCCGTTCCCGGCACAAGGCCCATGTCGCGGATTCGGCGGCCCAGCTCCCCTTTTGCTTTGACTTCGTGGATCTTGCCGCATTGGTTGACCCTCATGCTCCTCATTGGCGTGACCATACGTCCTCCGATGACGCCGGCGGGGCCGGCGCTTTTGGGAGCGGGACGGCTTGCCGCCCCGCTCGGGGTGTTGATGCTTCAGGTTGCCGGAAACTGTCTCAGGAAATGGAGGCGGGGCATCGTTGCGATGCCTCTCCCGGATTTTCGGGACAGGGCGGGCCGATGGGAATAAACGCTTATTGCTTGCATAACGATCTCAAAAGCCCCTCAAACGTTGTCGACGTCTTTTGGACGGGACGCTTGGGATGTTATTTGTTTTGGCTCGGGTTGTTGCATTGTTTCCTGCTCTTTGGCCGTCTTGGACAGAAAGGCTTTGAAAGAGCGCGCCAAAAAATCAGCGGGGCGCTTGGGGCTCCCGATGCTGCAACGGCAGGTCATAACGCCTCCCTTGCGGACTCGGCGGCGTCGGCGAGTTCGTCGATAATTTTCGCCAGGCTGGACAGCCCGGAGCTGCGAACCAGTTTCAAGGGCTTGACGCCGTTGCGGCAGGCCTCCTTGACCCGTTGGCAGGCGTCGTGGCTGACGCAGTCGACGGGACAGACCACGGCGTCTACCCCTCCCAGAATCTTGGGCAGGGACTGCCGGGACTCCTCCATGCCTCCGTCGTGGTGTTCGAACCGTCCTCCGTGGCGCTCCACCAAGGCCCGGTAGTGCTGCACCATGTTGGTGCGTCCGCCGACGTAAAGAATTCTTTTGCCGCAAAGGTTGGGGCCGGGGCAGGCGTCCGTACCGGCTTTGGAGCAACCGCCGGGGCAGGGATCCGGGGCTATGGACGCCAGCAGACGCCGCAGTTCGCTTTCCAGAAAGGTTGTTTCGGCGTCTTTTTCGAGGACCTCCCGACCGAGCCGCTCCAGCTTCCGGGCGGTGTCGTCCAGCTCCTGTGAAAGACGGTCGTTGTGCATGGACGCTTCCGTCAGGCTGGCGGACTGCACCGACAACGTACGCAGCAGGGCCTCGTTTTCCTGGTGCAGGGTCGGATCGGCCAGGGTCGCGGCCCTGGTCTTGTACGTTTCGAGCTCCTTGGCCAAAATTCCGATTTGGCGCCGAGCCTCCTTGTTTTCCTCCTCCAGGCGCTTGAAGCGTTTTCTGTAGGCGGCTTTGGCCGTGGCCCAGCGTCGTTGTACGCGTTCGAGTTCTTCCTCGAGGATGCTTAACCGGCGAATGTCCTCCCGGTTCGCCGATCCCACCAAGTGGGAGAGCATGTGCACCTCGCCGAAGACCTCGGCGTGAAATTGCTCGGAAAGATGGGGGTTGGACATGATCGCCCAGTAGGGACCCGGAATGTCTCCGTTGTCCCGGGCCTGTCGCCAGAGGTCTCGGAGCTCTTCTTCGCTCTTGCCGGTGTTGAACTTGAGCAGGGCCGAAGAAAACTTGCGATCCAGCGCCTTGTTCACGGCCTTGGCTTCGGAGCGGTTGGCCTTGCACACCGCCACGAACAGCGAATGGATATGGAACTCCGTGGCGTCCTCCGGCAGGTCGAGTCGGGACTTCCTGGCGATTCGGCGCAGTTCGCCGATGCTCAGGCAGGTTCCGAGGATGGAGCATTGCAGCTCGTTGAGCTCCCATATTTTGCTTCGCATGTTCGTCTCCTTGGGGACCAGGGCCCGGACGCAGCCGGGCCCTGGTTTGCAGGGTTGTGGGAGGAGTTACTTCATGTCGACAGCCTTGACCCAAATGACGGCGTCCTGAGAATTGTCCTTGTCCTTGTAGGTTTTCAGCGGTCCCACGCCGAGGGCTGCGAAGCCCCACCAGCCGGCCTTGGGGAGGCCGAAGGCGAACTCGCCGTTGGCGTCGGCCTTGATGGTCAGGGTCACGAATGCGTCCTGCGGCGCCGTGGCAAGGGCTTGCTTCTGGAACATGTTTTTGCCGGGAACCGGAGGATGGTTCAGGAATTCGACCTCGATTTCGGCGTCGGGAACGGGCTTGCCGTCGCCCATGACCACGCCGCGGAACACGTTGCCGGTCCACAGGGCGTAGGGTTTGTCCAGAGGAACGATCTCCGCCGGCAGTCCGACCGCGGCGTCCCAGTCCGTGGGCAGCCCGGAGTTGTTGATGATCACCTTGGTGATCTGCTGGATGTACGCTCCTTCCTCAGGCTCGAAATACGGCTCGGGAACCAGGCAGAAGACGTAGTCGCCCATTTTCCGGACTTTGACTTCCGCTTCGTATGCATCGCCGCTGTTGGTCAGGCTTTGCCACTTGATGGGCTTCAAATCCTTCATCAGATCGGTTTTCTTGCCCTTGTTGATCATGAAGAACTGAAGCGGCTTGCCCATGTTCATGGTGTGCCCGGCGTCGAAGGGATGCGAAAACACGAGCTTGAGGTCCAACTCGCCGCCCTTGGTCAGCGCAGCCTCGGGGGTGTAGAGCATTTGGAAGTGGGCCTGGGCGGGGGCGCTCATGCACAGCACAAGCAGCGCTGCGAAGAGATAACGGTACATGCGTCTCCTCCTGAATTTAAAATTGAATGTCATTATCAAATAAGTAGGTAAAAAAAAACACCTCAGCCGTTATTCTACAATGTCTTTGCCGGGAACCTTGATGCTATGCCCCTCTCCGGCGTCGAACTGGACGGAATAGTCGCCGGCGGGTTTTTTGAACGTTATCTCGCTGAATTGATCCAGCTTCAGCTCCTGGACACTTTTCCCGGAGCCGTCCAAGAGGTGCACGGGGACGCCGGCGGCCGAGGAACCGTCGGAGAAGCCGCCTTCGCAGGAAACGGTCCCGTCTCCGTTGTCGTAGCAAGAGAACAGCGGCGTGTGCGCCATGCCCGGTTGGGCGGCCAGGACAAGCCCGGCGACGAATAACGCGACGAACAAACGTTTCATTGAATCCTCCCTCCTTTTAGGGGTGTTGGGTTGAGCCGTTGCACGGCATTATCAAAGCGCTCATGTCTCGGCGTGTTTTGGCCTGATCAATCCGGTGACAATGACTGCGGCCACCGCAGCTGCGTAGAACCAGGCCATGGCCTCGAGTCCCGTGAGGCCCAGCAGCGAACCTCCGGAAAAAATCAGAAAGGCGACCACGGAGCCGAGCGCGGTCATGTAGACCAGCGAGAAAAGCATCCATTTCCAAGATCCCGCCTGCACCTTGACCACCATGGTCGCGGCCATGCACGGAGGATACAGGGCCATGAACAACATCAGCGCCAGGGCGTGGAGCGGTGTGAATCCGGCCTCCTGCCGGGCCATGCGGCTTTCCAGAGCGCTGTCCTGCTTCGGGCTGTCCTCGTCGCCCGAGTCGACCGGTTGGTAGAGGGCGCCGAGGGTGGCGACGGTGTTCTCCTTGGCGGCCAGGGCCGAAAGCAGCGCCACGTTCACCCGCCAGGTGAATCCCGCGTACTGCGTCACGGGTTCGAGCCACTTGCCCAGCCCGCCCAGGATGCTGCGGTTGATGATCTCGTTCTTGGCCTCCAGGCGCAGGGTCAGCCGTGCGCGGCGAAGTTTTTTGAACGCCCGGGAGACGGTCTTGGCCTGCTTGTCTTTACCGGGCTTGAGAATGGCGAAGAAGTTTGCGTTTTCCTCCTGGAAGTCGGCGTCGATGCCGTCGGCCTTGCTCTGGTCCGTAACGCCCATGCGGGCGGACTTGTAACGGGATTCAAAGTCGAACAGCTGGTCGATCTTCTCCGGGGAATTGACGGCCTCGCCCAAAGGCGTTTTCTGCGCGGCCCGCATGAAGGCCGTCTGGGCTTTTTGGGCCCGGGCGTCCATGTTCGCCTTCTGCTCGGAGCTCAGCCCGGGGAACTGCATGAGCACGAACAGAATGACGGAGACTGCGGCCACCACCGTGGTGATTTTTTTGACGTAAATCCAGACCCGCTCGACTCCTCGACGGAGAACCCCGCTGACCGTGGGCGAATGGTAGGGCGGCATCTCCATGATGAACGGCGCCGTCTCCTTGTCCCGCAGCACGCTCAGATTGAGCAGTTTGGCGGTGGTCAGCGCCATCAGGATGGTGATGGTGGCGATGAAAAACATGGCCTGCCCCTTGTACGCCGCGAAATAGACGCCGATGAGCAGAATGTACAAGGGAACCTTGGCCAGGCAGTTCATCATGGGCACCACCAGAATGGTGGCCAGCCTGGCGCGTTCGTCCGGCACGGCGCGGCAGGCCATGACGCCGGGGACGGCGCAGCCTCCCACGTAGACCCCGCCGAGAACCAGCGGCAGCGTGGACTGCCCGTGCAGGCCGTAGCGCCGGAAAAAGGCGTCCAGCAGAAAGGCCATGCGCGGCATGTAGCCGAGGTCCTCCAGGAAGGCGATGTAAACGAACAGGATCAAAAAGATCGGAATGTAGTTGAGCAGCGCGTTGATGCTGTCCACCAGCCAGAGGATGAGCGAGCGCAGCATGGGGTCGGAGACGAATCCTTCGGCGGGCAGCGCGCTCGCCGCGGTCTCCCGGACCCAGGCCAGCGCGGGCCATGTGTAGTTGGTCAATTCGTAGCCCAACTCGATGGACAGGTAGTACATGAGGTACAGGACCCCGAACAGAATCGGGTAGCCCAGAATCCTGTGGCAGATGATGCGGTCCACTTTGTCGGAGAAGGTGGGGCCGCCTTCGTCCGGGGCGTGGACGCATTCCTTGGCGATGGCCTCCGCGGTTTCGTACCGCCGTTTTTCGATCCACCGATCCGCGGTCTCCTCCGTCGCCTTCTGAAAGGATGCGGACAACTCCTGGGCGAGGGCGAGAATTTCCTTTCCCGGGTCGCCGAACTCCGAAATTTTGTCTTTGACGTTTTCGTCCGCCTCCAGCAGCTTGAGGGCCAACCATCTGTGGGGAAGGTTCAGGTCCGGAATGTCGCCCAGCGCTTTTTCGAGAACGAAAATGGACTGCTCCAGCGGACCGTAGTCCAGTCGAAGCGGAGCGTTGAGGCTCTCGCCCGCCGCCTGGATCATGGCGGCGAGCAGGCCGGTCTTGCCGGTGTTCTTGCGGCCCACCAAAGGCGCTACGGCCACGCCGAGCTTGCGGGCGAGAAGCTCGTGGTCGATGCGCTGATTGCGCTCTTCGGCCACGTCCATCATGTTCAGGGCGATAACCAACGGGACGCCCATCTCCATGAGCTGGAACGTCAGATGCAGGTGGCGTTTGAGGTTCGAGGCGTCGGCCACGTTGATCACCACGGCCGGGCTTCCGTTCAGCAGAACGTCTCTGGCGACGCGCTCCTCCATGGAGTACGACGTCAGACTGTAGGTCCCGGGCAGGTCCACCAGCTCCACGCTGTGGCCGTTCAGTTTGAAGTGTCCGACCTTCTTTTCCACCGTGACGCCGGGGTAGTTGGCGACATGCTGGCGGGCGCCCGTCAGCATGTTGAAGACCGTGGACTTCCCTGCGTTGGGCTGGCCGGCCAGGGCCATCAGCATCTCGTTGCTCATGTGCGTCTTTAACCTTTGAGATCGACTTTAATTTTCAATATCGTCGAAATGGCGTAACAAAGCATCATAGTAATGAAGCGCCCAAAAAATCAAACGTCGTTATTGCCGGACGAGAACTTTGGCGGCGACGCCCCGTTCAACCATCAACCGGGTTTCGCCTAAAGAGAGGAGCATCGGTCCGTAGCGGCAGTTGGCCACCACGCGAAGCCTGGAGCCGGGGATGAGTCCCAACGAGGCGAGTCTGCATCTGGCTTTGCGCCCGGCGTCGATTCCGAAGACTTCGGCTTCCTGGCCAACGTCCAGATTGGACAATCGCGAGGCGGCGCGCAGACCCTCCGCCGAAGGAGCCTCCATCCGCTCTTGCGGGCCGCGGCCACCGCGCCATCTTCGAATCCACCTCGTCATACGGCCTCCCCATCCGCCTGTTCGGCCGGATGTGTGCGCACTTTGGAAATGAAAATGAAAATCAACTTCCCTCGGGTGCAGAATTATCCAAATCCAAAAGGTGCGTCAAGCGAAAAATTTGTATTTTATGAAATTGACAGTCGTTATCATAAAGCTTATTTTAAACGTATGGAACAGATCATCGTACTACTCATTGTTGCGGCGGCGGTAGGATATTTGGCGCGCAGGTGGTTTTGGCCTTCATCCAGGCCAAGCAACGGAGGATGCCCGGGATGCTCCGGATGCCAATCCATAACGACGAAGCCTTCATGCTGTGAAAGCCGGTCGGTGAAGGATTCGAAGAAATCCGTCTAAGGAGGCGGCGGGCGACCAGTTCGGCCAGAGGCTCGGACGCCTGTCGCCTCCGCTTTTTCGGTTTGAAGCCTTCGCCCCGCCGCATCGGGCGGGTTGAGCCGGGCCGCGCGTCCTCTGCGAGGGCGTTTGGCGTCGAAATGCTTGCAGGCGGGTTGCGCCCGCCGTGAAGCAGGCATTCCAAACGTAGCCTGTTTTAGGGATCAGTTTTCCAGACTCTCGGGTAGGCCTTCCACGAGGGCGCGGATTTCATCGCGCACCCTGCGGTAGCAATTCAGGATATCCTCCCGGTCAGAAAGCCCTTCCGCCAGCTTCGGCGGATCGTCGAAGCCTTTGTGGACGCGCCGCGCCGCGGAAGGAAAAAAAGGGCAGGTCTCGCGGGCGTGGCCGCACAGAGTGACCACGAAGTCGAAGTCCGCGTCCGGCAGATCGTCCACGGTTTTGGAGACGGCGGCGGAAATGTCCACCCCGGCTTCAGCCATGGCCTCCACGGCCAAAGGGTTGAGCCCGTGGGGCTCCACCCCGGCCGAATACGCCCGGAAGCCTTCCGCGCGCAGGTGGTTGACGAAGCCTTCGGCCATTTGGCTGCGGCAGGAGTTGCCCGTGCAGAGAAACAAGATGGTGGTCACGCCGCCTCCATACAGGTTGGTGTATCCATGGCGTCTCGTTGGGCGCCGTTCACTGAACGGTAGGACGAATCCCCATGGTGTCAACCGACAAATAAGCGACAAATTCCGGGATGCGGCTGCGTGGCGACGAACTCCGGCCCGGCCGCCGGGGGGCGCAACAAAAGACCCGGCGCTGTGGGGCGTCGTGAAGCTCCGTTCCAGGGAAGGAGCCGGCAGTCTTTAGGCGCGCCGCCGCGGGCTGGACGCTGAAGCCTTATGGCTCGGGGCGTGAGGCGAAGCGGGGGGGCGGGGCCGGCTGCAGCGTCAGCGCGGCCTGTAGGTGATGCGTCCGCGGGTGAGGTCGTAGGGACTGACCTCCACGACCACGGAATCGCCGGGCATGACTCTGATGCGGTATTTGCGCATTTTTCCGGATATGTGGGCTAAGACCTCATGCCCGTTCTCGAGTTGGACTCGGAACATGGCGTTGGGCAAGGCCTCCTCCACAGTACCTTTGATGCTGATGCCTTCTTCTTTGGCCATTCCTACTCCTATCAAAGAAGAGAAAGCCCGCCCCGCAACAACGGGACGGGCTTTTTGTTGCGGTTGAAAAGTTGTGCTCGATTATGCGGTTACCAGCGGCTCTGGCGCTGGGGCCGAGGCCGCGCTTCGTTGACCTTCAGGGTGCGGCCGCCGAACATGGAGCCGTCCAAGGCGCGGATGGCTTCGTCGGCGCCGTCGCCATCGATCTCCACGAAGCCGAAGCCGCGGGAGCGTCCGGTCTCGCGGTCCGTGATGATCTTCGCCGAGATGATGTCTCCGTAAGGGGCGAATGCTTCACGAAGTTCTTCTTCCGACGTGTTCCAAGGCAGATTGCCTACGTAAATGTTCTTTGCCATTGGCGAAACTCCTCCAAGCAAAGGCTTAAAAGTGATACGGTACTGGCGGTCGGAGCCTGGGCGGAGTCAAGACCAAGAGGCAAGAACACCGACAGGAACCCGAGTAGCCATAAGCTCTGTCACCAGCCACAGAGCCTTAATCCCTGTCTGAACGCAAAGCGTTCCAGCGCTATTGAGAAGGGCATATCGCCTGAGCGATGCATGGACCGGCCGCCAGGGCGCCCATAGGATGATCGGATGCAACAGCGCATTAGACCTCTATCCCCAATATACTCATCTGTCAAGGCGCGGGGGCGGCGTTTTTGAGAGAACTCCGCGGCCGGAGGTCCGTCGGCGGGCCGCAAAAAGCGCATCAAGCCTTGCGTAAAGGGCCTCGCTTGGGTATGAAAAAGTGATGGGCGAGACGTATTATTATCACGTGCATCGAAAAAACGCAGAGGCCATGATCCTGGCCGCCATGCTCGGGGCGGCGCCGCGAGGTTTGGCCAATATTGGCGGTTCGCTGAAATCCTTATCGTATGGCAATTATTTTATATATGATGGGCTATGGCTGATTGTTCGCACCAGCCGCATTCCACGCCCTTTCTGGGGGCTTGGCCGCGGATGTGTGGAGCGGTTCGCACGCGAACGCTTCGGGCTGGTGCTGCTCGTCGCTCCCCAGCAGGGATGGTTGCTGAGCAAGGATCAGGTGCTGGAGCGGGCCAAGGGGCGGCGCTGGCCGATTTCCAAAAAGTTGGAGTACAAGATCGCCGGGCCGCCCTCCGAAGCCGACCGGTTCGAGAGCGTAGACGAATTGCGCGTTTTGTTATCGAGGTTTTGAGGCGTCCATCCGGGGGTGAGCTCCCGTCGAAGATTGCGGCGGCGCCTGCTGGGGCGTGGATCGCCCTCCGCGGAGGCGCCTGAAAAATTCTTGTTTGCTATTCGTCGGCAAGTAGGCGAAAGAGGGCGGAAGGCTCGGCCGCGGCGGGCGGTCGCCGGGGCGTTGAAACCGGAGCATTTGCTCCGAACGCCGCTGCGTCCTCCAAGTTTTTTTACTTACGTCGGACGGCCGCGCATCGAGGCTGGTGCTGCGCGTTTCGCGCTCTTTCGCTAAGAGGCCGGGGAGGCGAATCTGAAGCTGCCTGGAAAATTCGGGAGTGTTGTATGATCAAGCACATTGTCATGTGGAGAGTGAAGGACGGCGCCGAGGGCGCTTCCAAGATGGAGAATGCCGTGGAGATCAAAACCCGGCTGGAAGGACTCATGGGCGTTGTTCCCGGAGTGGTTTCCCTGGAGGTGGGGATCAACGAGCTGGCCGGGGAAACCTCCGCAGACGTCGTGCTGGTCAGTGAGTTCGCCTCCATGGAGGAGTTGGACGCCTATCAGACACATCCTTTGCACTTGGAAGTGGTCGCCTTCGTGAAGAAGGTCGCTACGGAACGGCGCGCTGTGGACTACTCCGTCTAGTGTCGCGTCCGACAATTTCATATACCAGGAATCGACGCGACGGCGGCTCTTTGGGCCGCCGCGCCGCGATAAGCGGCGTAAGTTCTGCTGAAAATCGAGTTTTTTAGCAGAGCGATCTTGAGCGAAATGCGTGTATATGAATTTCGCGGACACCACACTAGAGCCGTCTAATTTTGGAAGTTCAACGGCGTTGTAAGGGTTTGCCTGCCAATCCTTGCCGCGGCCCATGGCGTGAGTTCGACTGAAAGCTACGCTTTTTGTCGGAACGATCTTGAGCGGAGGATGGACAGGAACTTCGCGCACGCCGCACGAGCGGACGAGCAGGATTTTTGATGCATTTTGCCGGCGCTCCGCTTGGGCTCTCGCGGGAAGTGGTTTTCCGTTTGTTTTTATCGGGCGTCCCGCTTTCGCGCGGCGATCCGTGGGAGCGGAACGCCGGGGCGTTCCGCTCCCACGAAACATCTTTCTTCGCCTGGGCCGATCGGGCGCGAGCGCACGAGGCAGGGGAGAAGCCGCCGCGGCTTTGGCCTGTGTTTTGGGTGCGCGTTCTCGAGGCTCGCCAGCGCAGGCGACAGGGCGGCGTATGCAGCGCATTTATTACCATCTCAGCCACTATATCAGCCATTACGTCGCCGGGAAGGAGTTCAAGGGAGCGATGTCCCTGGCGGGGCTCTGCCTCGTGGAGCATCCGGAAGATGCGGACGTCATTATTTTGCACGAAGACACGTCGCGCTTTTCGCCTTGGATTGAACAGTATGGCGGGAAAAAACGCTTGATCGCATACAGCGTATGGGAAACGGAGACGCTTCCCGGAAGCTGGAGAAAGATCATGCAGGGCGTTGACGAGATTTGGACGTGCAGCGCCTTTTCCGCCGTTTCTCTGCGCAAGGTTTTTCAAAACGTCAGCGTTATCCCGCATATTGTCCGCTGGGCGGAGCCGACAGGGGCGGCTGTCGAACGCATCAAAGACAAGATAGGCTTTGAAGAGGATGCATATTACTTCTACACCATTGTGGATTCCGTGAATCCCAGGAAGGATCTGAAAAAGATATTGCAGGCGTTCGCCCGGACGCTGCACTCGTATCCGGCCTCCCGCCTGGTCGTAAAGCAGTATCGCCGTTCTGTGGATTTAAGCGCTCTGCCTCACGTCGTCAGCGTCAACGAGGTCCTGAACGAGGATGAAATCGCGGCCTTGCACAGGGTCTGCGACTGCTATGTGAGCGCGCACCACTGCGAGGCCTGGGGCCTGTCCTTGTCCCAGGCCATGGCCGCCGGCAACCTGGTCATCGCCACCGGATATTCGGGGAACATGGAGTTCATGAACGAGGCGAACAGCTGGCCGGTGAAGTACACCATGGCGCCGGTTTCCCCGGAGATGTGCGAGGCGGCGCCGTTCTTCTCCCGGGACATGTTCTGGGCCGAGGC
This sequence comes from Desulfovibrionales bacterium, assembly GCA_030156255.1. Classification (GTDB taxonomy): domain Bacteria; phylum Desulfobacterota; class Desulfovibrionia; order Desulfovibrionales; family Desulfovibrionaceae; genus JASGMV01. The sequence goes on along the minus strand of JASGMV010000001.1, from coordinate 87,267 downwards.
GGACTTGAACCACTTCGCCTACCTGATGGGCAAAGCCGCCCGGGGCAAGGTTCCTCCTGAACTTCTGGAGCGCGCCCGTCTGGATATGGAGCAATACAGCCCGGCCCGAATCGGCGCGCTGATCCGCGAGGCGCTGGGATAGAGTAGAGTATAGGAGTAGGGCTTGCCGGGGGAGAAACTTTTTCCAAAAAGTTTCTCCCCCGGACCCCCTCTTCAAAAATTTTTATTTGTCGGGTAGGGGGCGATTCCTTCGAGAGGGGACGGTCCGCCGAGGAGCGCGGCTCCTCTACAGGGGCGTTCCGTTTTCCTGCAGGTCTTTTTTCAGAAGCTCCCGGATGCGTTTGCTGACCGGTCCCGGCCGCACGTCGTGGATGGGCTTGCCCTCGTAGCGGATCACGCTGATGGCGTCCAAGGTGGTGCCGATGACGATGACTTCTTTGGCTTCGAACAGTTCGCCTTCGGTGACGCCGCGGAAGCTGATGGGGATTTCATGCTTGATGAGGTCCACGGCGCGCAGGAGGGTGGTGCCCCGCAAAGCGCTGGTGAACTCCGGCGCGATGAGCCTGCCCTGCTTGTCCACAATGCACACGTTTTCCGTGGCGCCTTCGGCCAAAAAACCATGGGCGTCGAAGCAGAGGGGGAAGGTGAAGCCTTTCTCCTCTGCCTCGCGCTTCATCAACGCGTTGGGCAGGTAGTCCAGCGACTTGATTTTTGCCAGCCACGGCTGCTTGGCCGGGATGGAGGTCTTGAAGGCGGTGACGCCGTTTTCAAAAAGGTTTTCGGGTTTGGGCGTGAACTTGTAGGCCACGATGTACAAGCTTGGTACGGGGCATTCGAACGGATCCACGCCGAAGCCGCCGGGCCCGCGGCCGAGCAAAACGCGGACAAGGCCGATGTCGCTGCCGCCGGCTCGGGCCGTATCCAGGATGTGCTCGCGGATTTCGTCCCGGGGGCAGGGCAGGCTGAGATAAATGCCCTTGGCCGAGGTCTCCATGCGGTCCAGGTGGGCTTCGAGCTGGTACATCTTGCCGTCGATGTATTTGATGGTCTCGAACACGCCGTCGCCGCGGTGGACCAGATGGTCGTCCCAGGGCATGAGCATGAGTCGGGGATCCCGGCAGATGGCTCCCAGTCTGTGATCATAGAAGGCCAGAACGCTTTGTTCTCCGTGACGCGGAGTTCCAAGCAACAAACCAAGGTACTCATCCGAGCCGACGACTTTCGCCACCTGCACTCTCCCGGTGTCTAATATGAATGATATGGAGGAAAGCCGAACCGCCTCCGCTCGGAGGCGGTTCGCGCGCGTTATTTCACTCTGAGCAGGCCCCGCTCCAGCAGGGTTTCCGCAATTTGGATCGTGTTCAGGGCGGCGCCTTTGCGCACGTTGTCCGACACGATCCACAGGTTCAACCCGTGGGGAACGCTCTCGTCGCGGCGGATGCGGCCGACGAACACGTCGTCCTCTCCCGCTGCGTCGATGGCCATGGGATAGAGTCCCTTCTCCGGATAGTCCACGACGGTGATTCCGGGGGACTGGGCCAGAATGGTCCTGGCTTCTTCGGGGCTGACGTCGCGTTCGAACTCCACGTTGACCGATTCGCTATGGCCGTAAAACACGGGCGCGCGTACGGTGGTGGCCGTGACCTGGATGGAGTTGTCGCCCATGATCTTCTTGGTTTCGTTCACCATCTTGAGCTCTTCTTTGGTGTAGCCGTTCTCGGTGAACACGTCGATCTGGGGCAGGCAGTTGAACGCGATCTGGTGTGGAAAGGCCTTGGATTCTGGGTCCCGGCCGTTGAAAAGCTGGCGGACCTGCGACTCCAACTCGTTGACGCCTTTCTGCCCGGCGCCGGAAACCGCCTGATAGGTGGAGACCACCACGCGTTTGATTTTGCCTTCGAGGTGGAGCGGCTGCAGGGCTACGACCATCTGGATGGTGGAGCAGTTGGGGTTGGCGATAATGCCGGGATGCCACTCCAGGTCGTGCGGATTGACCTCGGGCACGACCAGGGGGATTTTTTCGTCCATGCGCCAGGCGCTGGAGTTGTCCACCACGACGCAGCCGGCTTCGGCCGCAACGGGAGCGAATTTTTTCGAGGTTCCGCCGCCGGCCGAGAAAAGCGCAAGCTCAAGGCCCATTTTTTTGAACGAGTCTTCCGTGAGCTCCTGAACGGTCAATTCTCCGTCTTTATAAGGAAGTTTGCTTCCGACAGAGCGCGACGAGGCCAGGGCTGCAACCTCCGACGCCGGGAAGTCGCGCTCTTCAAGAATGGACAACATGGTCCGGCCTACGGCGCCGGTGGCGCCGACGACTGCGACTCTGGGATGCTTACTCATACGCTCTCCTTTATCTGGTCCGCCGGGTAGGCGGAAAGTAGCCTTGTCAAAATCCTAGGTCCCGCCCGATTTCAAGGCAGGCGTCGTCTTTGTTGAGCGTGTACAGATGCACGCCCGGCGCGCCGCCCTCCATGAGGCCCCGCGCCTGGATTTTGGTGAACTCGAGCCCCATTTTCCGGACTTCGCTCTCGCCGCCGCGCTGGTGGGCTTCCTCCAGCTCCAGGAAAAACTTTCCCGGAATCGGCGCCCCGCACAGCGACAAAATGAACTTCAGCGAGTGCATGGTCAAGATGGGCAGTACGCCCGGGATGACCGGGACGTCAACGCCCATGGCCGCCAAACGGTCCACAAAGTCGAAATAAGCCCGGTTGTCGAAGAAAAGCTGGGTGACGATGAACTTGGCCCCGCACTCGACCTTGTATTTTGTCCAGGCCAGATCGTCCTTGGCGCTCGGGGATTCGGGGTGAAGCGTCGGGTAGCCCGCCGCGCCGGCGCAGATACCGGGAAACTGCTGTTCGAGAAGGAGCAACAGATCGGTTGCGTGGGTGAACTCCTGCCGTGAAAAATCGAAGTTTTCGACGCCGCGGGGAGGGTCGCCCCGCAGGGCAAGCACGTTGGTGAGCCCGGCCTCCTGGAGTCTTGTGATGAACGCTTCGATATTTCGCCGCGTGGCGCCCACGGAGGTCAGATGCGTCAAGGGCGTGAACTTCAACTCGCTTTGAAGCTTTGATGCTATTTCCAGCGTGTTGTCCTGGGTTCCGCCGCCGGCTCCGTACGTCACGGAGCAGAACAGCGGATGTAACGCCTGGAGACGGCTTGCGACTTCGAAGAATTCAGGCCAGGCGCTACGTTCTTTGGGTGGGAAAAATTCAAGCGAGAGGAAGGGGCTTTTTTTCTTTTTGATGATGTCGGGGACGTTCACGGATCGCTCCTTGATATTCTTACCGCAAGCCGCGCGCTCCAAGAAGGCGCCGCTTGCGGTAATCGCTACGCCGTAGCGGGACGCGCCGGCGCGACAAGCGGCGATTCGCTCCCAGCGCGGTCGCCTTTGGCGGGCGCAATTGGTTCAGGGTTTTGCGCTCCCGCTAGAACAGGCCAACCTTGAAAAAGTTAGCCTGCCCGGCAAGGAGTTGCGAGCAACTCCTTGCCGCGAAATGCCTGTAGGCGGGCTGCGTCCGCCGTTAAACAAGCATTTCAGGCGTGAAATGTTCTAATTAAGAGCCGGCGTCGACGTTCGGGGTCCGGGAGGTGGCCTCCCGGCGCAAAAGGTCGACCAACTCTCTGTCAGCGGGGAGAAAAGCCTCGGGCTCTGCGGCTTCCGGAGCCAGCCAGCAGAGGCTCTGGCCTTCCAACGGCTTGATCGCTCCAGAGAATTCCCGGACTCGAAATACGTGCAGCCGGATGTAAAATTCCGGATAAGCATGACTTTTTTCCAGCCAGAAGTCAAATTTCACGGGGGTGACGTCAAGCTCTTCCTGCAGTTCGCGGGAAAGAGCCGTCTCCAGGCTCTCGCCAGGTTCGACCTTGCCGCCGGGGAATTCGAAGTAGCCTGCGTAGGGCTTGCCCGCCGGCCGCCGCACGGCCAACAATCCCTCTTCGGACTCGATAACCGCCGCCACCACGCACAAGTTCGGCCTGGCCGTCATGTCGGCGTCTCCAGGCAATCCTCCACGACTCGCAACAAGTCGTCGAAGTCGATGGGTTTTGCGATATGGTGGTTCATGCCGGCTTCGAACGTCAGCTTCCGGTCCTCGCTGGAGGAAAAAGCGGTCAGCGCGATGATGGGGAGGGCGGCGTTGAAGGGTTCGTTTCGTCCCGCCCGGATCGTGCGCGCCGCGCTGATGCCGTCCATGATCGGCATTTGCAGGTCCATCAGTACGAGGTCGTAGGACGATTCCCTCAGGCGGCGCAGGGCCTCTTCGCCATTTTCCACACCGGTGACCTCGAAACCTTTGGTTTGAAGAAACCGTTTCAGCGCCAACTGACTGATGAGATTGTCTTCGGCGAGCAGGATGCGTCCTTTCGCCTTTTTTTCGTGTTCGCTCACAATCTCTCCTGGCCGTAAGAAAGAGGACTCTCATGGATAGCCTTAAAAGAGTAAGCTAAGATAAGGAACGACGCAACGATTTCCAATGCGCGCTAAAAGTCATGAAAGCGGCGCGCCGGGCGCTTCCTTTTTCCGTCGTGAGGCGCTGGTTTTCGGCGTAGCCCCTGGCGATGATTGCGGGCGTGGCGCGTGGCGCAACTCGTCAAAAACGTTGCTCTCTTCCGCGTGGTGCAGAGGGCGGGGCTTGATTCCGGCGTTGTGAACCGGTAGGCCGAAGTATGGCGCTGAAAACGAACGTCTTCGCATGGCGCGCCGCTCGCCTGATTGTTCCGGCCTTGGCGGCGATGGTTCTCGGCTGGGGGTGCGCCAAGGTCCCGGTGGACGCCGGTCTGGCCCAGTCCGTCAAGCCGGTTCGCGGCTTGACGGCCGATCCCGGCGCCGCAGCGGCGCGCCTGGCCCGGTCCATGGCGGGCGCTCCATACCTCTATGGAGGCGAAAGCCCGGACGAGGGGTTCGACTGCTCCGGGCTCGCCTGGTGGGCTTACGCCTCCGTCGGCGTGGACATCCCTCGGGTTTCCTGGCGGCAGATGCACGCCGGCCGGCGCGTGGAGAGGTTCGCTTTACGGCCCGGCGACCTGCTTTTTTTTCGCACGCGATCCGGAAAAGAGCTGCATGTCGGCGTCTACCTCGGGCGTAGCGCGTTCGCGCACAGTCCGAAAAGCGGGTCCACCGTCCGCGTGGACAGGCTCGATAATCAATATTGGCGGCGAACCTTTATTGAGGCTCGCCGTGTCGCCAATCCGTAAGGCGCCGGGCGCTCCCCCCGGCCTTCCGGATGCGCCGCCCATAGATCAATAAGGCGCGTCGGCGGCTTGCGCGGAATGTCGCCCGACGGGCGTTTTGCGAATCAAGGACCAGGGAACTGCTGCGAGCGGGAATCCCCAGGCCCGGTCGTCGACATTCCGGCAAACGGACCTGGGGATGTTTTTTGGGATGAAAAACGCTTGTTCTGCGTCTAGAGCATTTCAAGCGTCATATGCTCTAGGCCTTGGACTCGGAGGACGCCTGGTTCTGCTTCATTTCGTCAATGAGGCCCTTCAGTACGTTCGCCTGGTCCGCCAACTCCACCACGGCCTGTTCCGCCTGGGCCATCGCCTGCGAAGTTTCCGAAGAAATGGTGGCGATCTGTTCGATGGAGCGGTTGATCTCTTCGCTCGCGGCCGACTGCTGCTCGGAAGCCGTGGCGATCGAGCGCACTTGGTCCGCGGTGTTGTCGACGAACTGAACGATCTGAAGCAGCGACTCCTCGGAGGTATGGGCGAGCTTCGTGGCCTCCTCAACGGCGTCCACCGCCTGCTCAACCTGCGAGTAGTTCTTTTTCGTCCCGGCCTGGATGCCTTCGATCGCCTCGCCGACCTCTTTTGTTGCGGCCATGGTTTTTTCAGCAAGCTTGCGCACCTCGTCCGCCACAACGGCGAAACCCCGGCCCGCTTCGCCCGCGCGCGCAGCCTCGATGGCTGCGTTGAGCGCCAGCAGGTTGGTTTGGTCCGCAATATCGGAAATGACGTTCATGATATTGCCGATGCCTTCCGCCTGCTTGCCCAGCGTCCCCATGTCTTCGAGCGAGGTCTTGGAGGTGGCGAGAACTTTGCCGATGAACTCCACCAGCTGCTGGATGTAGGCGGCGCCTTCTTCGGCCTTGCTCTTTGCTTGATCCGCGGTGGTTGCGGCCTGCCCGGCGTTTTTCGCTACTTCGAGGACCGTTGCGTTCATCTCCTCCATGGCCGTGGCGGTTTCGCTTACCCGGTTGGCCTGCTCTTCAGCGCCTCGGCTGGATTGCTCCACCTGGGCTGATATCTCTTCGGAGGCGGAAGCCACGACGCCCTCGGCCTTGTCTGCAATCCCGAGGATAGCGCGTTGGGTTTTCAGCACGGCGGTCTGGTCGGTTATGACCTCGCACACGGCGTCGTCGCCGATCGGCTGGCCTGTGTAGCTGATGTCGAGCTCCTTTCCGTTCGCCGGCCGAGCCTGCGTGGAGGACTGCTCCTTCTTGCCGGTGTGGAACACGCGGTCGCAAGCGCAGTGGCCATTGCCGCAGTCTTCCGTATTGAAATGGTCGCTGCATTTGCGGCCCTGCAGATTGTCCACGTCCACCATATCCAGGCTGCCTGCCTTATTGATGAAGCGCATATTCCTGTCGGCGTCGCGGATCATGACGGGAGCGGGAATGCCATCGATCACTTGCAACATGCTGCTGCCCCAGTCGTTGATGCGGTCGATGAGCTCCTTGTAGTCTCCCTCGAAGCCCTTGCTGCTTATTTTTTTTCGCAGGAAGCCCGCCGAAGCAAGCTCAACGGCCTCCACGATGCTCGTGCTCAGATTGGAGAGACTATCCGCCACAGCGTCCATGGACATCCCGAGAATGCCGATTTCGTCCCTGCGCTTCATGTTCAGCCGCGCGGAGAGGTCCCCTTTCGCCAAGGCGTCGGCGACGTCCACCGCACGCTTGAGCGGACGGATGATCGACAAGGTGAAAAAGAAGAGAATGACGCCCAGGACAAGGAGCATGCCGATCAAGATCAGGCCGCTTGTCCTTTGATTGTCATGCAGTTGTAGATTGATCTTGTCGCGGAAGGCTTGGAGGTTTTCTTGCACGTTGTCGATGTAGACGCCCGTCCCGACGAGAATATCAGTACCGGGGACGAGTTTGATATAACTCAGTTTGGGCTGTATTCCTTTTCCTTCTTTTTCAAAGTAGTATGTAACGAATCCTCCGCCAGCTTTCGCGGCCTTAACGAATTCCGCAACAAAGGGAATGTTGTTTTTGTCCCTCAGGTCGATCAGATTCTTCCCGTTGCCGCTTTTATTGATTGGAACATTGATGCGGACGCCGTCTAAATCATATGTAAAGAAATATCCTGATCTGTCGTCGAAGAAGCGAAGTAAATCTGTTTGTTGGGTAACTCGTTGAATAATATCTTCTTTTGTTGTTGCTCCTTCAACTGCTTGGGCCAACAGGTCCGCTTCGAGTTCTATGATATTCTTCAGTGTACTTTCATGCGTCTGCATAGCTTCGTTTTCATATGCCGGGAGGATCGTCTTTGAAACAAGAGATTCTGTTTGGTAAAAATTTATTCCAAATAAGAGAAGAAATAGGACCACGAAGAACAATGAAACCAAAATGACCTTGTACTTGGTGTTAAGGCCGGAAACAAGATTCATAACCTCCCCCTTTGTCATCTGGCGAATGACCTGAAACTATCCTCAGCGGATTTTGCCGATTACATTATCAATCGCAACCTCTTCAGCGATGGATAAGATTTGTCCCCAGGTGAATTGTCCTCCCAGACTCCTTTCCCCCCCCGGTGAACTCGAGCCTTGCATAAAAGAGAAACGAACTTTACACTAGTAACGGTTTTGTACCCCATTTAGTTTGACGGTGCAACTAGTTCAAATATACGACACTTAACGTTTGCGCCATAATTGTTGGCGGCTTTCCGGGGACGTTTTCCTCGATTTCTTGGCGCCTGCGGAGTGCTCGCATCCGAAGCCGGGTGTGGCTTGAGCCGGCGGACGATATGCCGGCAAGCCTTGCGGGGCGCGGACAAAATGAGTTTGCTTTATTCAACTATCGTCGGGTGGTTTGTGCTACGCGCGCTCTACGCCGGGAACAGGTTGTTCGATCGACGGCGCCATCGGCGGCGGCAAGGGAAGAGCGGATCTGCGACAAAAATTTCGGAGTTTCGTGCGCAATTATTTATACATGAATAAAAATATAACCTTTGGAGCTGGCAACTGCATCCTGAGAGGCGTTTATCCTCTCTAGGCGGATTTGCTCGCAGGAGCGCGCGCGGGCCGTTCAAGCACCGCTTCGGGTTGCATCGGCGCCGCAACCTTTGCTTACCGTTGTTGATGGCGCCGGTCGGCGAAGGGACGAACAACCATTGCGCCATGGAGAACCGGCGGCTCGCGGGCCTCGTGGTTTTCGATTGGCTGAACGGCCAAATAGGAGGAGAAAGACGATGGTCCGCTACGCCGTGATCGACGGCCACGTCGACTTGCTGCATTACCTGCGCTTCAGCCATCCGGGGAGATCGTTCGCCGAGGCCAACGGGGGGCGGCTTTCTCCGAGTGCGTTGGAGCAGGGCGGCGTGCGGGTGTTCGCTAGCGCCTATTTTCTGCCCGACGCCTCGCTTCCCCCGGAACTCGGGATAGCGCTGGACGACGCCGTCGCCTATCTGGACCGCTACGCCCCGGAGATTTTGCCGATTTTTGATGCAGCCGAACTCCGGGCCGCTTTCGAGGCGGAGCAGGGCCCGCCAAGAGCCATTCGTCTGTTGGAGAACTCGGACGCCTTGGCGGATTATGACTTGGACGCTTTTACGGCCAAGGGATTCAAGATCGTGGGATTGACCCATTTCGGGCCGAACCGTCTCGCGGCCGGGGACCGCGTGGACCCGGCCCATGGCTTGACAGCCGCCGGCCGCGCGCTCTTGCCCAGGCTCGCGAGGCGTGGACTCTTCCTGGACACCGCGCATCTCAACCAGGCGAGCTTTTTCGAGGCGCTGGCCGCTTTTGACGGGCCGGTCATGTGCTCGCACACGGGATTTCGGCGCTTCAACGACACGCCGCGCAATTTGAGCGCGGAACAGCTTTCGGCCCTTGTGGATCAAGGAGGCGTCGCCGGAGTGACCGTGGCTCCGGAGATATTGTCCGCCGAAAGGAGCGCCGGCGTGGACGACGTTGTCGAGGCCATGGACTGGGCCGTCCAGCGCCACGGGCCGGCGTGCGTCGCCCTGGGGTCGGACTACGGCGGCTTCGACACCCCGAATCGTGGGTTGGAGCATCCCGGCCTGCTGCCGGCGCTCGCCGAGGCCTTGGCTCGGCGCGGTTATCCGGATGACGCAGTCGCTGGAATCATGGGAGGCAACTGGTTGCGGTTTTTTGAAAAGAACTGGTAGCGCTGTCCGGCGGTTTTCTGCTTCTCGTGTTCAGCGAAACCGTGAATAGCTCTCGCCCTCGTCGGGCCAGAACCCGAAGGGCCGCCGGAAGAATGGCTACAGCATCTGGTCCAGGATTTTGAAGAACGCCTCCACGTCCTGCGCGTTGTTGTAGAAGTGCGGCGAGAGCCGGATGTTTCCGTCCCGCAGCGAACAGACCACGTTCTGATCCCCCAGGTAGCGATGCAGCATTACGGCGCCTCCGGGGGCCTTGAAGCTCACGATGCCGGCGCGATGGCCGGGATCCTCCGGCGTTACCGGTTCGATGGAGCGCTCCCTGAGTCCGTGGATGAGCTGTCCGCCAAGGCTGTGGACGCGCTGACGGATGGCCGGGGCGCCCAGATCGAGGATCATCTCCAGGGAGCTTTTGAGTCCGAGGATGCCGGACAGGTTCATGGTCCCGGCCTCAAAGGCCCGGGCGTCCGGCTTGAGGTTGAACTCTAGCTTGAAGTCCTCTTCGTCGTTCATGCTGCGCCAGCCGGCCACAGAGGGGCGGACGCGCTCCCGCGCGCGTTGGGATATGTACAGCAACCCCACGCCTTGGGGCGCCAGCAGCCATTTGTGGCTTCCGGCGGCCAGCATGTCGATGCCCATGGACTCTACGTCCATGGGCGTGACGCCCAGGCTTTGGATGGCGTCCACGCAGAAGAACACGCCGCGATCCTTGCAGAGGCGGCCGATCTCTGCGATGTCGGCCATGAACCCCGTGACCCAGTCCACGGCGCCAATGCACACCACCCGCGTCTTGTCGTCCAGCGTTCGCTCCACGTCTTCGGGTGTGAACCGTCCGTTTTTGCGTTCGATGCGCCGCACTTCGACGCCTTGGCGCTCCAGATTGAGCCATGGGAAAAGCACGGATGGAAAATCGGGAGAGGTGACGGAGACGGCGTCGCCCGCGCCGAGGTCCAGTCCTGCGGCCATGAAGCCCAGGCTGTGGCTGGTGTTGGCCGTGAAGGCGATCTCCGAGGGGGAGGAGGCGCCGACGAGTTTCGCCGCAAGCCGGTGGGTTTCCTCCACGTCTTGCATCCAACGGGGAAAATCGGCGCTGGCCGATGCGCAACGGCCCTTCGCCAGCTCCGAGACCACGGCCGCGGTGCGGGCGGGCAGGGGAGAAACCGAGGCGTTATTGAAAAAGACGGCGCTTTTCGTGACGGGGAATTCATCTCGCAGGGAGGCGCAATCCATGGCGTTCTCCTAAGTTGAAGGGTTGCAGGCCGCCGTCGCCTGTTGGACCAGGCGGCGGCATTCGGTGAGGGCTGCGTCCAGAAAGCTTGGAGGATTGGGGTTCAAGCCGAGGCTTCGGTATTGCTTGTCCACGCCGGGACCGAGTCCCTGGCTCAGGACCTGTATCAGCGCGTCTTCCAGCCCGGATTGCCGGTGCAGCAGCCGCTGGGCCAAATCCGCCGCCGCAAGCCGGCCAAGGACGTAGGCTGCGACGTAACCTGGGCTGAAATAGAAATGAGGGACCAAGGCCCAGTCATGCGCCGCGGCCGCGTGCAATCGTAGGCCTCCGCCGTAGACGGCGCGATGCGCCCCGGCCCAGGCTTGGTCAAGGTCCGCAGAGCCGAAGCCGCGCTCGGCGCCGATGGCGTACATCCGCTCCTCGAACCGAAGCAGCGCGGTCTGCCGGAAGACCAGCGTCATGGTCCGCTCCAGACGGTGCAGGGCGGCTTGGGGGCGTCCCTGGTCCACAAGGCGGCGCAGGACAAGCTCCTCTGAAAGGCAGGCGGCGGTTTCGGCCATGATCGGAGCGGCCGTATCCTGCAGCGGTCCCTGGCCGTGGGACAAAACGTGGTGGACCGCGTGGCCCGTCTCGTGGGCCAGGGTCAAAACGTCCTCCACTGCGCCGCGAAAACGCAGGCGGACAAAGGGCTCCGGGCGTACGCCGGCGGGGAGGCAAAACGGGCCGGCGCTTCCTCCGGCGTCCGGATCGGCGTGGATGCGTCCGCTCTCGAAAACCCGGCGGGCCGCTGCTCTCAACCGTTTGGAAACGCCGCCGAAGGATTCGAGGACCAGTGCGCAGGCCTCGGGCCAGGAGCATCGGGACGCCAGGCCGGGCCAGGGCGCCAGCCGGTCGCGCTCGTACAGCACCGGCAAACCCAAGGCGCGGCGCTTGAGGTCGTAAAACGAACGGGCGGTCGGAGCGTGCTCGGACACGGTCGGGATGATCGCCTCCGTCAACTGCGAAGACGCCCCCTGCTCCCGGCGCGAGGCGTCCAGCCAGTGGGCGAGGCCGCGAATCCGCTGCGCTTTGCAGCGCCGGCGAACCATGGAGTTCAGGCACGCCGCCAGGGCGTCCAGGCGTCCGGCGAGCCCGTGCCCGAGAGCGTCCGCGGCGGCGGCGCGCCTGGACGGGTCGGGCGAGGCCAATCCGGCGCGAAGCTGGATGAGGTTTTCATCTTTTTGCCCTGCGCGAATTTCCGCCAGGTTTTTTGCGTGGCGGTCGGCCCACTCGGCGGCGTCGTCCAGGCCTCGGGCCTGCATTTCCCGTTGGGCGCCAAGCCCGTCAGAAGCGAGGCGTCGGGCCTTGGCGACGATCCAGGGACGCTCCTGCGCGGCCGGGGCGTTGTCCGGGACCTGGCCTAAATGCAGGTCGAACGCCAGCATTCGCTGGTGGAGGGATCGTGCAAATTTCCGGACGCGGGCCTTGAGTTCCGGCGCCTCGCATCCTTCCGCCTCCAGCAGTTCGACGTAGCGCTCCAGGCGGCGCAGGCCTCCGGCGATCTCTTCCCGCCGCTGCAAAGCGGCCGGATCGTCTCCCGGGATGCGTCCGTCGCTGAAAATGCTCGCATCAAGCTCCAGCAGACCCATATCGGCTTCAATGGCCGGGTCCGAAGGGGAGGCGTACAACGTGGAAATATCCCAGACAGGCGGGAATGATGTGTCGAGGATAGCGTTGACCGCGGAATTACTGGCGCCAAGCTGGTCTTCCATGGTCCTTGAAAACATAGCGCAACTCGTTGGCCGCGGCAAGGCTGGGGGTGGACCGGAGTTTTCAATTGGTATATTGGGAGAGTGTTAGCTTAAATGGCTGGGGATGGTCCATTTATGATATCCATGGAGCGATGCCGGAAGCGTCCGGCGGCGCGAACGTATGCGCCAATGGTGATGCTATGCATAAAATGATGCTGCAGCTGTTGTTGACGGCGTGCCTGGCTTTGTTGCCGGTGTGTTTTGTTTTGGACGGTTTCGCCCAGGAGCGGCCTCCCGATCTTATTCGCGGTTCGTTTCTATATCGAACGCATTGCTCCCGTTGCCACGGACACACCGGCCATGGAGAGGGCTCTTTGGGCCAAATGCTGGGGTGCGCTCCGATGGATTTGACGCAATTATTGAAGAATGAAGAGTATTCTGTCTCGCAGATAATGGAGATGATAGACCATAAGATGGTCTCTTGCTCCGGCCAATCCCATTTTTTCGAGCGGTTGCGTCCGAGGGACAAAGCGGATATCGCGGCTTTCTTGCAGGCGATGCACTGAGGCGGGCCGTTTCGTCCGCTCGTCAAGGCGCTGAAATTTCCCGCACGCGGTCCAGCAGGTCCAGGAGCTTGGCCCAGGCCGCGGGGCCGAAATCTTCGTTTTGCAGGAGCATCTGGCCGTATCCGGTGAGGGGCCGCAGCAGCGGCGCCGGGGATCGCCAAAAACCGTCCTCCAGCGGGCGCCCTGAGGCCCTGCGCCGCAGCAGGGCGGCGGCTGTGTTCTCCAGATTTTTTCGAAATGCCGCGGCGACTTTTTCTCGCTCTTCGATTTTGCGCCACGCCGAAAGCGGGACGTCATCGCTCCAGAGGCCGAAACGGGCGCCGAACGTCTTGGACCAGAATTCCCGGAGCAGATCGCGGGTGGCGGGCGGATCGCCGGAGACGCTTTTCAGCGTATAGAGCCCGAATTCGTCCCTATCCGAGACGAGAAGCTTCACGCCCGGCGGCCTCAGACCTTCGATGCGGCCCGGATGAGGTCGGGCGAGGCGTTTGGCCAGGGCCGCGGTCCGCGCAGGGCTCAAGGATTCGCGACAGGGCAAGGGGCTGCGCGCGCATCCCCAGCAGCCGGCGCAGCTCAACCGGGGCTGAAGAACGTAGTGCCCGGGCTGAAACGGCCCCGTCTCCAGCGGGTTGACGTTGCCCAAGGACAGGTTGAGGGTGCGGGCGCCGGCCCAGGCCGCCAGGTGCATGGGGCCGGTGTCCGGCGTGATGAACAACGAGAGCGTTTGGACCATGGCCGCCAATTCGGCCACGGAAAGCCTCCCGCACAAGTCCATGGCGACGTGGGGCTGTCCTTGCAACACCTCCCGGCCAAGGCAACGCTCCTCCGGGCCGGCGAAGAGCACCGGCCGCAGGCCGCGCTCCGTAAGTTCGGCCGTAAGCGCCCGATAGAAATCCATGGACGGCTTCTTGGCCGGCTCGCTGGCGCCCAGGAAGACCCCGACCCGGGGGCTCGGCGCGGCTCTGGGCGTTTTGCCGAAGTCCCCCATGGCCGCAGGGGCGATGCAATCCAGTCCATTCAGTTCGGCCCAGTGGTAGCGGTTGTAGCGATTGTTGTTCACCAGGCTCGCTCTGTAGAGCTGCCAGTCGCCGTGGATGCGCAAAACGCCGTGCGCATCCAGCGCCGGTCCCCACTTCTCCTCGGCCGTGAGCCGGCCGGCGAGTTGGGCCGCCTCGGGGCGTATGGAGAGGTTGAGCACGGCGGCGAAGGACTTGCCGACAAGGCCGTGCGCCTGGTCGGCCGGGATGTAGGCCGCGTGCGGGGAGAGAGGCGTCAGGTGCGAGAAGAACCGTCCTTCCGCGACGACCCATAGGGGATGCTCGCCGTATCTGCGCGACAGCCATTTCAGGAGGGGAAAACAAAGGACAAGGTCCCCCAGACGCTGCATCTGGAGGACAAGGACGGGGAGATGGTTGTCGGCCATTCGGCTCTAGTCGAAAACGGTTTCGCCTTCGAGCCGGGTTCCCTGCGCCACGACAGCTTGCCGTTTCTTGCGATTCGCCACCCGGGCCTTGCTGTGGACTTCCACATCCTTTTCGAACCGGACATCCCCCTCGATCGTGAAGCTGGTTGCGTGAAGCAGGGACGGCGCGCCATCCGGGAATCGCGCTTCGTAGTCGTCGATCTTTTGGTAGAATTTGTCATCCAAATGGATTTCCGGCAAAGGAAGCCGCCTGTCGGGAGCGATCTGGACGGCTTGGTCCTCGGTGCGCACGTAGCAGTCGGACGCCACCACCATCAGGTCGGCGGTGGTTTTGACCGGGGCGAAGCGGCTGCGGGGAACTTCCAGGGCCGCGGCGTCCTCGAACGCGGAAATGGCCGACCCCATGGCCGTCTCCAACTGGATGCACCGGGGCGACTCGGGATTGCGAGGGTCCACGTGTTTGGGGTTGAGGATGAGGTCCAAAGGCATCATGGCGTGGTCCACGAAAACCTTTTCAAAGGCGCGCAAATCGAGCCACAGGGAGTTGGTGTTGAAGTAACGGTGCTTGCTGGTGTCCTGGAACGCCTCTTTATCGTTTTCCGGGCATTGCGCGGTTTCCCGCAGCACGAAACGTTCGTTTTTGGCGAGTTTCGCCAGATGCCCGCCCTTGCGATCCTGCTGGTTCCGCACGGCCACCTCCATGACGAAGGGCAGCTTTTCCTGGGCCATGAATCCCAGAATGCGCGGGTCCAGGATGGCTCCGAGGTTGTCGGAGTTGGAGATGAAAATATAGGTAAAGCCGCGCTCACGCAATTTACGAAGCAACCCGGACGTGACCAGGGCCGTGTAGATGTCGCCGTGTCCCGGAGGATTCCATTCAAGCTCGGGATTGCTGGGCCAGGTCACGGGCATATAGTTGTCCACCAGCACCTTCGGATAGCGATGCTGCAGAAAGGCGAGGGGGATGCCGGTGTCTCCGTTGTCGAAGCCCTCGATGCGCATCATGGTGTCGAGGTGCGTCTTGAAGCTGTTCATGAACACCAGCGGGGTCATGACCTTGTATTTTTCGCGCAGCTGGTTGATCTGGCTGAGAATGATGTCCAGAAAAGTCAGGCCGTCCTTGACCTTGATGAGCGATTTGGCCTTTTCCAGCCCCATGCTGGTGCCGAGCCCCCCGTTGAGCTTGATCACGGCCACTTTGTGAAGCGCCGCAAGGCCGTCGTCGATGTAGTTTTCCAACTCGTCGTAATGGCTGATGGCCTCGGGCGGGACGGGCTCGATCTCGCGCTCCGTGAGCTTTCCTTGGTCGCCGTAAAGGAGTTTTGCGAAATAACACTTGAAAACGTTGATGACGATGGGGGGCATTCCCTGCTCCTCCATCTTGAGCGCAAACGGCTTGAACATGGCCGGTACGTCTTCAGCGTTTGAGATCATGCAGGAAATTTTCATTACTTCTTCCCATAGGCTTGAGCGAACCGGAACCGCCCGGCGTCCTGCGGTGGACCCGTTTCGATCTCGCCCGTGTCGTCTTTAGGCCGGTTACAATGGTAACATACGCCTCTGGTTGCTTTTTTTCGTTTATTGGAAACACGCGGCCACGTCAACGGGTGGCGGGAAAAAACAAGTATCGATTTATTACGCCAAGGTTTGCGCCATGATGGACAACATTTTCGCCATGCGCCGTTCATAGGTGTGGTCAGCCAAAACCCGCCGCCGACCAGCCTTGCTGATGCGCCGCCTTTCCTCCGGATCGTCCAGGTAGCGGCGGACTGCGTCCTCCACGTCCTCCGGCCGCTGGTACACGGCGACTTCCTTGCCGGGTTCGAACAGGTCTTCGAGTTGCGCCTGGGCGTCCGTGAGCACGAAGCACCCTCCCGCCGGCGCATCGAACACCCGTTGGTTCACCGCCCCTTTCATCTGGCGACTGGTGCAATTGAAATTGATTTTGGAGCGTTGGTAGAATCCAGGCAAGTCGGAATAGTAGCTGATTTCGGGGTGGAATCTGAATTGCCGCGCTCCCTCCAGCAAATTTCTCCACCCGGGGTCTCCGGCCACCAAGGGGGAAAAGGGCGCCAACCGGCGCACGCAGTCCAACCGGTAACGCCGGGTCGCCTCCCAGATGACGGCCGTGTCGAAGGCCAGTCGCCGGCCGGGCGTGGGCAGGGACCGATAATCGGGCAGCAACTGCGGCAGGCGATGGGCCAGGAAAGCCTCCACCGAGGAGAAATCGGAGGCGCCGTACTCCCGGGCGAGCAGGGGAAACGACCGGGCCAGCAACGGGGGCGGCGCGGCCGCCTCCAATCTCCGGGCGGTTTTTTCGACCATGGAGTTTCCGACAAAGGAAACGTCCGATTTCCACTCGGGACGTCCCGTGTTCGCCCGGTTCGGGTGGAACCGCGTCGGGTCGGCGCCGAGCGGCAGATAGTGGACCTGGCGGAAACCCGAGGCCCGCAGAGGCTCGACCGTGTCCGCGTCCCAGGTGAACAGGGTGACCAGAGGATGCACCACGTTTCTGTGCACACCCAGGATGAGCCGGGGATCGTCCACGAACCAGGAGGCCAGAGGGAGCCGGAGGGTGTCCAGAATATCCATGAGCACGCCTTCGTGATCCACGCCGAGGTGGTTCACGGTGAGCGCGAAGTCGGGCTCGAACTCCCGAACGGCGGCGAGCACCATCTGCACGAAGTCCTGTCGCTCCATCTCCCTGGCGCCGACGTCCAGCATTCGGTGTTCGACGCCCATCCGCTGCAGGGCGGCGATCACTTCTCCCATCAGAAAATATTGGCTGGTGATCAGCAAGGGGCGGGGGAGCCTGATTTTCGGGGCTCCAGGGGCCTGGGCGGCGTCCGCCTGCCCCGGGTCGCATGCTTTGGAGCATAATTGCGGAGATTGCATTCTGCGCATCAGCAGCGCGTAGTAGTCGGGCCGCAGGCGCAGATAGATGGGGATGGGCAGAGGCGCCAGAGGGCGGCCGCCTTGCATGGCCCGCCAGGACGCCAGCCGTTGCAGCGTTTCCTCCGGGTCGGGGGCGTCCAGCCAGAAGACCAGCGGGTGGTCGCCGAAGGCTTCTCGGACCTGGGTGGCTTCCAGCAGCGGGATTTCCCTATCGATCACCGCCACGGGTCCCGATTCCAGAAGCCGCGCCAGCGCCGCGCCGACGCCGGAGCCGATAAGGACGGGCAGCGTTTGCGGCGGGCGGGATTCGGCCAGGGCCAGCTCCCGGTTCAAACCCGCGCGTCCCCACATGCTCCACGTCTTGTCCTGGAAATGCAGCCGGACGTCCACGAGCCGGTTTTCATCCAGAACGGCTTCGGCGAGATAGTGAAGCGCAGCGGGTTGTTTCATGGGATGGTTCGGGGCCCGGTTACCAGCTGTCGTCCTCCGGCCGGTGGAAGTAGAGTTCGATGCGGCGGTTCCGTTGCCGGTTGGCGGGGCTGTCGTTGGAGAACATGGGCCGGGTGTCGGCGAAGCCGACGGCTTTGAGTCTCGTGGCCGGGATGCCCTTGCTCAACAAATACTCCAAGGCCGCGGCGGCGCGGGCGGATGAAAGCTCCCAATTGGAGGGAAAATTGGTTTGGCGGTACTCGGAGTCGTCGGTGTGCCCGCGGATGACGACGTCGAGGTTGAGCTCCTTCAGAAGCTTGGCCACCCGGTCGAGCATCGTCCTGGCTTCGGGCGAGAGCTTGGTGGAGCCTCCCGAGAACATGGCGGCCGAGTCCGTGAAAAGCAGAACTCCGTTCTTGTCGGCGCGGACGCCCGTGGATTTTTCCAGGTTCTTGTCGTCCTCGACGATGTCCTTGAGTCGGAGCACCAGCCCCAGAAGGATCTGGCTGTCTTTGGACATTTTGATGTCCGAGCGTTCTTTCATTCTGCTGGGGATCAAAGCCACGAAATCGGCTTCGCGGCGTTCGAACCTCACACCGAAAGAGTCCTGGACCGAGCCGAGAGCTTCCTTGAATTTCTGGACGTTGGTTTGAGCGAAAGAGAGCAGCAGCACGAAGAAACACAACAGCAAGGTGACCATGTCCGCGAACGTGGCCATCCACGCCGGAAGACCTTCCTCATCTTGAGGCGGGGGCGTTTTCTTGGAGCCTTCCTCGGACATGGGGCTTTCCTCAACTCGACTGTTCACGCACCTTGGGCGCGAGGAAGGCCTGCAGTTTCTCCTTGACGATGGACGGGTGCTCGCCTCGCTGGATGGAGATGACGCCTTCGGTCATGATCTCCATGAACAGGGCGTCTTCGTCCGATCGGACTTCGAGCTTGCGGGCCAGGGGAAGGAAGATGACGTTGGCGAGCACGGCGCCGTAGAACGTGGTCAACAGGGCCACGGCCATGGCCGGGCCGATGGAGGACGGATCGTCCAGGTTTTGGAGCATCTGCACGAGTCCGATGAGCGTCCCGATCATGCCGAAGGCCGGCGCCATGGTCCCCATGCCCTTGAACACGCCTTGCCCCTGGCGGTGGCGCTCCTTCATGAAATTGATTTCGATTTCCAGCACCTGGCGCACGAGCTTTTCTTCGGATCCGTCGGCGACCATGGTGATTCCCTTTTTGAGGAACGGATCGTCCACCTGGACCTTTTCAAGAGCCACCAGGCTTTCCTTCCTGGCGGTCTCGGCCAGCCGGATGACTTGGTTGATCATTTCCTGGGCGTTGTAGCCCTTGGAGAAAAAGGTCTTCATCCCTACCTTGAAAGAGCCGATGGCCACGTTCATGGGGAACATGATGAAGACGGAGGCTACGGAGCCGCCGATGACCACCAGCATGGAGGGAATGTCGATAAAGCCTCCGACGTTGCCGCCCAAAACAACCGTTGCGGCGATGAGGCCGAGTCCTCCCAGAAGGCCGATGAGTGTTGCGATATCCATAAAACGTTACTTCCTCAGGGCTGGCGACTCCGTGACGATTTCACCGTCTTTGAGGCGGAAGCGCACGTTTTTCAAATAGTCGTTGATATGGAGATAGGAGGTCCCAATGCTGATCTCGACTCCGGGCATCACTTCCCCCGGACAGACCACAAGGGCGTTTTTCAACCGCTCCGTGGCGCTGATCTTTCCCCAAATGGCCGCTTTGCGCTCCGTCAAGGCGGTCATCTTTTTTTCGGCTTTCGCCAGTTTGGGGCCGAGGTCCTCCTCGGCGTCGGGAGTTCGCTCCAGTTGCCGTTGGTATTGCAGGATGCGCTGCTGGACCCCCTCCAGCTGTTCATTCATTCGCTGGTCTTCGAAAAGCAGCTGCGGATCGAAGCCGACGATGATCTGCGTCGCGGCGCTCATGCCGCCGCCAAGCTGTTCTCCCACATATACCAACTGGTAACCATAGTACAGACCGCCGATCAAACGGCCTTTCACCGCCAACTTTTGCCCGGCGTACACCTTGCAGTGGAATGCGTTCTTTTCAATGAGAATGTTCTCGGCGGCGTTGAGCATGGCGTTTTCGGCGAATCCGAGTTTCATGCTCTTGCCGGCCTTCAGCGACGCGACCGAACCGCCCTTGACGCCGCCGGGGCAGGACAAGAGCTGCATGGACTGGACTTCGGCGCCTTCGATGAGATCGCGCACGAGCAAATTTTTGGCCCGCACCTGGAAGCCGGAGCGCAAGGAGCCCCGCACCACCAGATCGCCGACAAAAAAGATGTTGCCCGTGTGAAAGTCCACATCGGAATTCAGCGTAATCCTTTGGTTCACGACGATCTCACCGGCGGCGTCCATGAACACCAGTCCGTTGGCCCCGGCGAGCAGCTGGCTGTCGTTTTCCGGATTCACCACGGTGTTGGGGCCGGCGGGAAAAACCTTCTTCTCGAACACGAACTTGCGGTCCAGGCCGGGATCGCTGTCCGGATCGGACAACTCCGTCAACTCGGCGATGACCTCTCCCATGACCACGTTTTGCACGTATCCGAGGTCGTAGTGGTCCACCGATCCGTCTTCGAGCTCTTTCGGCCGCAGGCGCGCCGGATCGAAACGGGGATCGAAATGGCATTTCAGATAATAAGGCATAACTGCAACGTCGCTGCTCGGCTATTCAGGCAGAAGCAGTTCGAGTTCCTCTTTGGTGTCTACGATGTGGAAGAATGAGAGTAGCTGGACGAGTTCAAGCGTCTTGCGGACCTGGTCGCTGGGGGACAGGATGTAGAAATCCTTTCCGGAACTTTTGATCTTGCTGTTCAACGCCACCAGGGAGCCGATGCCCGACGAGTCCATGAAGCGCACGCCCGAGAGGTCCAGGACCAGCGCTTCGAAGGTTTGCGAGTGGAGGTTGTCCTCGACGGTTTGCCGCATTTCCCCGGTGACTTCGATCGTGATTTCACCACGGCAGATAACCAGCAGGCAATTCGACTCGATTTTTATTTCGATCCCTTCCATTGCTCCTTCCTTATGTACTTACGGATGAAGATGGTGTTTTTCCCGTTCACGGCCTCGATCCGCAATTCGTCCGACAGGTTTTTCATCAGGAAGAAGCCTCGCCCGCCTTCCGCGGTGGGCTCCGGCGCGTCGTAACAGACCTCGTCGGGATCGAGTCCGGGGCCCCAGTCGGCTATGCGCAATTCGACATGGCTTCCAGGTTCGATGCCGAGGACAACTTCCAGTTCTCCTTGTTTTTCAGGATACGCATGCCGCACCACGTTGGCGCAGGCTTCGGTCAGGGCCAAGTCCAGGTCGTGGAGAAGCTCCTGGTCGGAGACGTAGTCCGACAAGAGATGGATGGCGGCCTTTGAAATGCGACGGCCATTGCTAGGTGTGGATAAAGTTTTGAAAAGAAATTCAGACACCTGAGCTCCAGTTGACCTGCAAGGCGGTGAGGTCGTCTCTGTACGCCGGACGGCGGCCGATGAAGTTCGTGAGCTGCTCGTTCAACTTGGACAATGAAAAGTCTCCGCTGCGCATCAAACCCGAGGCCATCTCTAAAAAGCGATCCAGCCCCAGTTGGGTCCCCGGGGCGATGTCCCACTCGTAGAACCCGTCGGTGAACAGGAACAATTCCAATCTGTTTTTTAAGCGCACGTTTTTTAGAGGAAAGTCAAGGGGGAAGAACCCTAACGGCGGAGATTGCGGCGTCAACAGATCAATTTCCCCCGGAGAAACGGCGATCAGACCGGGGCAGTGCCCTGCGTTCAGGTAGCTCATGGTCTGGGAGCGGGTATCCAGGTCCGCAGCGAAAAGCGTTACGTAGTCGCTCTCCGTCTCCAGAATTTCGCACAGGTGCACATTCATCGCGGTGAATGTCTGATCCAGGGGCATTCGCCGCCGGGCGCTTTCCCGCAGCATGGTCCGGACGATGGCCATGAGAAAAGCGGCCCGCGCTCCATGGCCGGATACGTCCGCCACGGCCAGCCGAACCAAGCCGTCTCCCATGTCGATGTAATCATAGTAGTCGCCGCTGGACTGGGTGGAGGGGTGATACCAGTGCTCGATGTGCAGACCGGGAATTTCGGGGATGGCCCGCGGCAGCAGCAGGGCTTGCAAATGCGAAACCAGCCGCATTTCGTCCTTGATCTTGCCGTAGGCTTCATTGAGCCTGTCATAGAGAAGGACTTGGCGGCCGGCCACCCGGACTCGCGCCAGCAGCTCCTGCTTGTCGAAGGGCTTGGTCAGATAGTCGTTGGCCCCCATATTCAGCGCGCGGGACTTGGAGTCGGAAGCGTCCTCCCCGGTGAGCACGATGATGTACAGGGCTTGATCGTTTTTCCGCCCCCGCACCTCCTCGATGACTTCGAGCCCCCCCATTTCGGGCATGAGCAGGTCCACCAGAAGGATTTCGGGATTGAAAACCGGCAGTATCTCCATGCACTCCAAGCCGTTGCGGGCGGTTCGGACGTCGTACTCGTCGGACAGGAACCGGCTGAGAAAGCTGAGAAAGGCCTGGGAGTCGTCGGCTATCAGGACCTTGAGGCGGGTTTTGGGTTCGAACTGGTCCATGGCGTCACCCCAGGTCGTTGGAGTCGAGCATGATGGTGACGGGACCCCAGTTGGTCAGGGAGACGTCCATGAGTTCTCCGAAGACGCCGGATCCGACATGGCCCGGCGCCAGGCGCGAGACGTCCTCGGCGAGGCGGTTGAACAGGCCGAGCGCCGTCTCCGGCGGGGCCGCGGAGGTGAAGGACGGGCGCCGGCCCTTGCGGCAGTCCGCATAGAGCGTGAATTGCGAGACCAGCAGCAAATCGCCCTGCGCGTCCGCCAGGGAGCGGTTCATTTTGTCCTGCTCGTCGGGGAAGATGCGCAGCCCGAGCATTTTGTCGATCATTTTGCGCCATACGGGACGGTTCGGGAGTCCTGCGTCGTCTTCGGCGCCGAATCCCGCCAGGACGAGCAGTCCGGCGCCGATTTCCCCGGCGACGCCCTGGTCCGTTTCGAC
Source organism: Desulfovibrionales bacterium (assembly GCA_030156255.1). Lineage (GTDB taxonomy): Bacteria > Desulfobacterota > Desulfovibrionia > Desulfovibrionales > Desulfovibrionaceae > JASGMV01. The sequence continues at coordinate 64,626 of JASGMV010000001.1, read as the reverse complement.
CTTGGCCCGCCGGACTCGCTGGAGCAAAAGCCGCATGGCTCTTTCAGTCCTCCAGATAGGTTGCGCGGGAGCCGCGCTTTTCGTCGATGCTTACTTCCGCCAGCCGGACGTTCGCCGGCAACAGCGCACGCAGAGCCCGAAAAACATACCGAGCCAGGTTTTCGGAGGACGGGTTGGCGCCGGCCAGGACTTCGGCCTCGTTGAGGTGGGCGTGCTCCAGAGGATCGAGCACTTGGCGCAAAAGCCTGCGAAGGTCGCCGAAGTCCATGAGGATTTCGCAGTCCGCCTCCAGAACGTCGCCCTCGACGACCGCGCTGACCCCGAAGTTGTGGCCGTGCAGGCGTTCGCAACGGCCCTTGAAATGATCGAGCTGGTGGGATGCGCTGAACTCCTCCTGAACGGTCAGTCTCCAGCGTCCGGGACAGGTGTCGCGGGTGTGTGCGTGCATAAAAGGGGCGTCTCCTGTGGAGGGATCCGCTTCGCCGGTTCGCGCGCAGCGGTCCTGATGATCGCTTTTATGGTAGAAGGGGCCGGTTCTTCGGTCAAGTGTATTTGGATGATTCTTGATCCGCTTTGCGTCTAGCTCCTCCCGGCCGCTCGGAGGCTTTAAAAATGCGCCATGGCCGTGAGCAGACACGGGCGAGATAACCTGCGGCCCATGGAAAGCCCGCGGCGCAGCGAGCCCAGGCGAAATTTTCGCCGTTCCGGAAATTCAGGTCGCGCTCCGCGCATAATTCTCCCACTCGCCAAATGCGGGGAAAAATGGCGATGAAGGCGCCCATGGGCAGCAACAGCGCCAAGTCCAGACGTTTTAAAAGCAGGCCGGCCGCTCCAAAAGCCGCGAGCAACGCCGCCGAGCCGCAGCGCCAAACGGCCGAGGCCGCTTGGGCGCCGGCCTGGCCGGGGACCTTGCGCCGCAGAAAGCCTCGGCGCAGCCGGATTTCCGCGTAGGCTTGGCCCTGCCGGTAGCACCGGCGGAGAAAGCCGGAAAATTCCAATTCCCGGGCCTGGGACCGGACGGATATCCTCCGGGTGAGGCCGGTGCGCCATCCCTTGTCGACCATCCAGACGCCCAGGCCGGCCATGGACGCCGGCGCCAGCGTTTGGTCCAGCCCGTGGGCCAGTTGCAGGACTTTCCTCCGGACGATGCACTCGTTTGCAGGCAGTGGGTCGTCCGTCTCCAGGATGGGGCGGTCTTCCCAGATCAACGCCTTGGACCAGAACCCGCAGTCCTTGGACGGGACCGGCAGGCCGCTCACGGCGCCCGTCCCCGGCTCCATGGACCGCACCGCGGCTTCGACCCAATGGCGGGACAGCCGCGATCTGGCGTCCAGAAACAGGACCAGCGGCGCGTCCCCCCTTCTCCAGCCGAGGTTGCGTCCCGCGCACGGGGAGAGTCCGCGTTCGGGCCCGTGCAGGACCTGCAAACCCGGAATTCGCCGCGCCATGAGCACGCTGGAGTCGGCGGAGCCTAAATCCACATACCACAGGCGCAATTCGCCTTTCCGGTAGCGGGACGCCCGGACGCTGGCCGCACAGTCGGCGATATGGTTTTCGACGTTGAGGCCGGTGATGACCACGTCCACGTCCATGTCCGGGCTCCTCCGCCGGCGCGCGAGCGCCGAATCGACCTTGCAGGCGGCAGTCCGCCCCAGGTGAAGGCGGCCGGGCGGCTTGCCTTGCGATATTCATAACCGCTTCGCCTTTCAGGTCTTATGGAGAAATCAGCCCCGGCGCAAGCAACGGCCTGGCGAGGCGCTCCATTTTTGGGTCTGATATTTTCATGTCCTGGATGTGGAAAAATCTGTTGTTATTGTGTTAAAGATATGAAACCGCCCTCTCTTGCAGGCGCTTACTGGCGGACGAAAACGAGGATGCGCCGGGTGTTTCAGGCGTAACAGATTGAAGTTCTTATCGCTTGCCATTTTCAGCTCGCCTGTGTTTTGATTTTTACTGGCGCCCTATGCGCCGCCGGCCTACGCCGCCGGTGAGTAGCGAGCGCCGACTGATCGGGTGCGCAAAACAGACCTTGGGAGAACGTCATGGCCCAGACCAATATTCTTCTGGAATCGGGAACGAATGAGCTGGAGATCGTCGAATTCTACATCGACGAAATTCCCCGCGAAGGCGAAGAGCCCCATCGCTGCTACTATGGAATCAACGTCGCCAAAGTGCTGGAGATCATACGCCTGCCGGCGCTGACCGATATGCCGGACGCGTCCGATCCTGCGGTGATGGGAGCTTTCGATTTGCGCAGCGAGATCATCCCCTTGATCGACCTGAGCCTGCGCGTGCGCAAGCGGCGGTTCGACGAGGGGTCGCCTAAAGTCATCGTCACCGAGTTCAACCGCATCACCACCGCCTTTCTGGTTTCCGGCGTCACCCGCATCCATCGCATCAGTTGGGAGGAGGTGGAGGCGCCCAGTAAGCAGGTGTCTTCGTTGACGGAAAATTCCATCACCGGCGTGGTCAAGCTGGAGGGGCGGATCGTATTTCTGCTGGACCTGGAAAAGATCGTCGCCGACCTGAATCCGTCCATGCGCCGGGAGGTGGAGATTGAAGCGGACCTCGTCCAGCGGGTTACGAAGCGTACGCCCAAAGCCCTGCTCGCCGACGACTCCACCATGATCCGGCGCATGCTGAGCAAGGTGCTGGAGGACGCCGGATTCAAGGTCACCCGAAGCATCAACGGCAAGATGGCCTGGGAGCAGATCAACCAGTGGAAGGCCATGGCCGAGGATGAAGGCAAGCACATCACGGATTTTGTCAACGTGGTGGTCTCGGACATCGAAATGCCGGTCATGGACGGCCACAATTTGACCAAGCGCATCAAGGACGACCCGATGTTGCGGCGAATACCTGTAATCCTTTGCTCTTCCATCATTACGGACACCCTGCGGCACAAAGGCGAGTCCGTGGGGGCCGACGACCAGATATCGAAGGCCGAGGTTCAGGATCTGCCGGCCCGTGTTCTCAGACTGGTCGAAAGCTTCCAGAGCGAATAACCGTTGACATTCGTTCCGGCCAGGGTGCGAGCCTCCCTGGCCGGGCTCGCCCCCCCCCGCCCGCCAAGGCTTTTTTTCGACATCGACGGCGTTGCTTTCATCTGGTATCCCCTCCTGGCTGGCCTCCGGCGAGGCCTCCCCGTGCGGTCTTCCGGTTTGAACCAAAACAGCGAGTGGATTCGTGAGTGAAGAGCAACAGTACATACCGCATAGCAATCGGCGTCTTCTGAAACGCATTTTGTTTTATTTCTGGCCGCACAAGGGCAAGGTCATCATGTCCTTCGTGTCCATGGGCGTGGTGGCCTTGTGCACGGCCGGCACGGCCTATCTGGTCCAGCCGGCCATGGACAAGATTTTCATGGACAAGGATCGCGGCGCGCTGGTCTTCATCCCCATCGCCTTCATCCTGTTGTTCATGGTCAAAGGCGTGTTCCGGTTTCTGCAAAACTACCTGATGAACCTTTCCGGGCTTCGGGTGCTGGAGGTCTTGCGCAACGAGCTGTACGCCAAGATCGTCCGGCTACCCATGAGCTTTTTCGACGAGTCCCAGGTGGGCATGCTCATGTCCCGCATTCTGAACGACGTCGCGGCCATCAGAACCAGCCTGCCGTCCATCGTCATGTTCTCGCGGGAGTGCATCACCATCCTGGCCCTGATCGGCGTGGTGTTCTACCAGGATTGGTTTTTGGCCATCTGGGCCGTGCTGGTTCTGCCGCTGGCCATCTATCCGTTCATCTACTACGGCAAAAAGCTGCGCAAGCTCGGGCGCAGGAACCAGGGCAAGGTGGCGGACATCAGCTCCTTTCTCCAGGAGACGTTCAGCGGAACGCGGGTCATCAAGGCCTTCGCCAACGAGGCGGCCGAATCCGCCAAGTTCGACGAGGAAAACGGTCGGCTCACGTCCATTCTCGTCAAGCAGATTCTGGCCAGCGAGATGTCCTCGCGCTTCATGGAGACCGTCGGCGCGTTGGGCGTGGGATTCGTCGTCTGGTACGGTGGCCTGCACGTCATCGAGGGCAAGTCCACCCCCGGAGCCTTCTTTTCCTTCATGGCCGCACTGCTCATGCTGTACGATCCCATCAAGAAGATGAACAGCTGCAATCTGGACATCCAACAGGCCCTGGCCGGCGGCGAGCGGGTCTTTCACATTCTCGATTCTCCGGACGTGGCGGTGGAGCGCGCAGGAACCAAGAAGTTCGAACCTCCCGTGGAGCGGCTGGAGTTCGACAACGTCACTTTTGCCTACCCCGGCGCCACGCATCCCGCCCTGAACGGCGTGAGCTTCGAGGTCCGGGTGGGCGAGCGGGTGGCCATCGTGGGGCCGTCGGGAGCGGGCAAGACCACCTTGGTCAGCTTGATGCCGCTGTTTCATCGTTGGCAGTCCGGGGACGTGCGCCTCAACGGGGTCTCCCTGACCGAATACGATCTGGCCAGCCTCAGGTTGTCCATGGGCCTGGTTTCCCAGGACACGTTCCTGTTCAACGCCACCGTGGCCGACAACATCGCCTACGCGTGCGACGAGAAGGACCCCGCCCGTATCGAAGCCGCGGCCGAGGCGGCCTACGCCCACGAGTTCGTCATGCAACTGCCCAAGGGGTACGACACTCTGGTGGGCGAACGGGGCGTCATGCTCTCCGGCGGCCAGAAGCAGCGCCTCACCATCGCCCGGGCGCTGTACAAGAACCCGCCGTTGCTGGTCCTGGACGAGGCCACCAGCGCTTTGGACACCGAAAGCGAGCGGATCGTTCAGATGGCGTTGGAAAACCTCATGAGGGACCGGACCAGCATCGTCATAGCCCACCGGCTGTCCACCATCCTCTCCGCCCACCTGATCGTGGTGATGGAGAACGGCCGGGTCATCGCCCAGGGCAAGCACAAGAAATTGCTGGAAACGTGTCCGCTCTACGCGCGGCTGTACCGGATGCAGTTCGAAGCCGCGGCCTGACGGGCCGGGCCGCACGCCTGCGACGCCTCAGATAAGCAGAATGCCCGGGCACATGGACCGGTTGGGGATGTAGATGTCCATCACCGGCGTCTCGGGCGCCTCGATGTCCAGATGGTTCTTCAGGTACTGGTAGGGGTCCACGGCGATGATCTCGTCCTCGGCCGGCATGTCGCGGCAGAAGAGCTCCCCCCAGTTCGTGGAGTAGACCAGGGACACCTCCCGGATCACGTCGGCGTCTCTGGGCGCCATGAGGTTGAGCACGAAAAAGGCCCGAGTGATGCGCTCGGCCTTGAGGTTTTCGTCGATATCGGTTTCGAAGGTCTCTTTGGCCGGGAAAAAGGCCGCGAAGGCGGTGAGAAGCTCCATGACGTCCTGGGGCGTGAGGGGCGCGGCCTGCAGGTCGAGCTTGAGCTGGAGTCCCTCGTGATGGAGCTTGTTGGCTGAGAACCAGACCAGCAGGGGGACGAGCGCGGGCCCTTTGCGGAGCTTGGATATGCGCACCCTGCCGTGGGCTTCGTCCATCTGCCCGCCGACCAACTCCCAGGATCGCCCTTTTTTCTCGTGGTGCACGGCCACATGGAGATTGTTGAAGAAGCCGGCTTTCAGGTTGAGGAAGGCCGAGTGTTCGATTTTGTGCCGCCGGCGGGAGAAGGTGGCGAAGATTTTCCTGCCGAGCTTGGTCAAATCCTCCGGAGTGATCGCCAGCTTGGCGCTTTCGCCCTGGCTTTGCCGTACCCGGGTGTAGGTCTTTGTCATGAACTGGTTGACGCGGCCGCTGAGGGCGGCGAGCTGCTCGAAGGTGAGGTCCGACGAGGCGAGGGCCGCCGTGGAGGAGTCCCGGCCGATGCCTGTGGTCTTGGAGAACAGCTCCAGCACGTCTTTTTCGCGCCGGGTGGCCGGACGCCGTTTGGCCTGGGCCGCGGCCTCGTGGAGCCTGGCCTTGAGGTGGAAGGACAGGGCGGCGAGCCGGGCGCTCTCACGGTCTTTTGACCGCTCGTAGTGCTCGATGATCTCCCGGAACATGACCACGTACGGGTCGATGTCCCACAAACTTTGGGCGCCGGCGTGCAGGCTGCGTTTGATCCTGTCGCAAAGCAGGGCGTCTGTTTCTCCGCTGCCCATGGTATAGCGTTCGAGCAGCCCGAATTTCATGATGGACTTGAATGGGCTTTTGAGCCCCTTGACGATCTGCCAGAGAGCCGCGCCGAAAAACTCCTCCGGGGGGATCGGGGCCATGCGGCCCAGGTCCACCACGCGGTCGGCGCCTATCAGGCGCTCGGCCTGCCGAGCAACGCTTCCGTACCCCTTGGCGCTGGACCCGGGCGGAGTGAACCACCAGATGGGATATTTCCCGGCCGAGAGCACGGCCGAGCGGTAGAATTCCTCCTTGAGCATCATGGCCTGGGCCGAACCGGAGCTTTCCTTGTCGCTGAACCCGAAGTTGTTGTTGCGTACGTCTTCGTTGTCCATGAGGAAAAAATAGGCTTCCAGTTCGAACTGCTCCATGGCCCAATCCGTGAGCATGGCCAGTTTGTCGGCCAGGCTTTCCCGGTCGCCGGGGGCGAGGTCGGACAGTTGGGCGCAGACCCAGTAGTCCAGGTCCGAGGCCTCGTTCTGGGCCACTGTGCCGACGCTGCCGATGGTGAACAGCGCATCGATGGCCAGGGCGTCGCCGGGTTGGGAGAGCCAGTTCTCTTCTTCGGGGAAGAGCTCCTGGGCGATACGCACGGTGGTGTAGTCCGGAGCGTAATTGCTGATTCTACAGGGGGGGGCCGCCGGAAACAGACCGCTGGCCTTGTCGAAGGCCGTGCTGGACAAGAGCAGCGGAATGACTTTGTAGAGTTTCCATTGGCGCGAGCCGAGTTTCTGCTTGCACCATTCCTCGCGCCGGATGTTGTTGGCCATGAAGCGCGTGAGTTTGTCTTTGAAGTCCCTGGCCGCAAACCAACGCGAAACGGCCTCCCCAGCCAGACGCTGGGCCGGGGGCGAAGCCTTCGGCGGCTCGCGCCCGTCCGGATTGCTCCCCCACGCTTCTTCGGTTATCGCGTCGATGCGGTCGCGCAGGCTGTTGCGCGCCAGGTCCAGCAGCACGGGGTGGAAGGACTCCAAACCCGAGGCGCCGCAGTTTCGTATGCTCAAGGCCCAGGTGGTGACGCTATCCAGCCGGCAACGGAAAAAGAGCGTGCGATGGAGCAGGCAGCCGGCGAGCTCCAACCCGTTGGCCTCCACCCGGTTCAGGGAGGCCTCGGTCAAATCGACGTTGGACAGGCGGACGGCGAGCATGTCCTGGAAGGTCAGGGCGGCGTCGAACAGGGTCGAGGCCTCCAGCAGCACTTGCCGCCACTGGTTCCGGTGATGCTGGCTGCGGTCCATGACGCAGTGGGAGAAGCAAACGCCCTGCAGGGAGCATCCGTGCCAGTGGGCCCCCGAAAGGTCGCAGGCCTCGAAGGAGCAGTCGTTGAAGGCGCAGTCCACAAAGGCGGCCTGTTGAAGGTTCATATGCTTGAAGACGCATCGAGTGAATTCGCCGGCCTCGAAATACGCGCGCTCCATATGGCATGTATCGAGAACGACGTCTTCAAAGCAGGCTTTGCGAAGCAGGCGGCCTTTGTAGTCCGCGCGCTTGAGCTCCGTTTGGGCCAGGCGCAGGGACGGTTCCCCGTTGTTCGGCCGGCCCTGCGCCTTTTTTTCCGGTTTGCCGAACAGGCCGCTGAGCAGTCCGCCGGACTCTTTGCCGTTCTTGTCCCCGGCCAGGGCTTCCGGTCCGGAAGGCGGCTCCGGTTTATTCAGGCTCGGTATTTCCGGTTGCGGCAAAAGCGACTCCAGCGCCTGGACCGTCTTTTGCGCGGGAGATTTGTCTCCGAGATCGGCCAGGGTCATGCGCAGGGCGATTTTCAACGACTCGGAGTCGAGATGCGTGAGGATGTGGAACAATCGGTACAGGAGTTCGGGACGCTCCTTCTCGGGGATGCTTTTGATGAAGGCGTTGAATTCGGCGCGTGAAAGCAGAGGGATTCTCGTCAGCAGCACGCAGCGCAACCCCACCAGCTTGGCGTGGACCCGGGCCAGGAGTTGACCGATGTTCGGAGGCCGCAGATTCATGAGGCCGTCCAGAGCGGCGATGCGCACACGCTCGTTTTTGTGGGAGAGCCGATTGACCAGGGCCTTCACCTTTTGGGGCGTGGCCGTTCCTTGTTGGGCCAGGGCCTTCAGGAGATCGGGCGTCAGTTCGTCCGAACACCGCTCTATTTGGTGCATCAACAGGTCGGCCATGGCGGCCGACGGCAGAATGCCGGCGGCCTGGACGTACTCCACCATTTCCCCCAGGGACGTGGGCGACTCGAGCAGCTCTTGCAGACGCTGGCCGAAGGCTCCCTCCAGGGCGGCGCGCTCCAAGGCGTAGGAGGGGCCCTCCAGGTCGTTGCGCGCCTTGGAGAGGCTCCAAAGAACGGCTTCCCGGTTTTGCCCGGCCACCACGTCGAGAAAACTGACGGCCCAATCCTGAATGTCCTCCTTGCCCTCGGATCGGTTGACGACTTCTTCAAGGAGATCCAGCAGGAGCTCCGGCGGCAGGTCGGATAAAAGTTTGTCGAGCTCCTTGGGGGTATAGGGGCCGGAAATGATGGCGTGCGCGGCCAGAGTCATGCCGAAGCAGCCGCATTGGGCGAGCCAGGGTAAAAGCATCGCGCGAAGCGCCTCGGATTCGGCGCTGCGGATTATGCGCGACAGCAGAACGGCCAGCCTCGAGTGGGCGGGCTCGGAGGCCGAGCTGTCGGGATCGGCTTCGGCCAGCTTCCGGTGCAGTTCGAGAATACGTTGGATTTCTGGAAAGATGCGTTCCTGCGGTTCGTAAAGCGTCGTGGACCACAAAAAAGCGTAGACCGAATCGAAGCCTTCGAGCTCTCGATGTTGGCGGGATTGCACCGGATGGGCTCCTGTCCTGGAGTTTCCAGACCTACTTATTATTATTTTAAATATCCACAAGGCCGGCAAACTGTCAAATATGATTGCAAGGATGGACGAACAATGGACGCAGGCGGCGGGGTGGGCGCAGAAATATGCGCCTGGGAGAACGGGCCCGCCAGGGCGCGTCATTGACAAGCGCGATGACGGGTCTATATGGATGGTGCGCCTGTTTTTGAATCGAGGAGGATGTATGCCCATTTTTGAATTTCGCTGCGAGAAGTGCCAGGAGCAGTTTGAAGAGTTGGTCCTGGGCGATGACCAGAACGTGACCTGCCCGGCTTGCGGTTCGGATAAGACCAGCAAGCTGCTTTCCGCCTGCCGGTTCCGCAATGGCGGAGGCGATTTCGGCGGCTCGTTCGGCGGAGGGTCGTCCAGCGGCTGCTCCTCTTGCTCCGGCGGCAATTGCTCCACCTGCGGCGGCTGATCCGCCCGCGCCCCGACACTGTTTCCGAAGGGCCCGCGGGCGCTTCGACATCTGAGGACGCCCATGCGAAACCATCTGACCATCGCCACGCGCGGCAGCAAGCTGGCCTTGTGGCAGGCCGAGCACATCGCCGGACGACTGAAGGACCGGTACGCCGGCCTGGAGGTCGGCCTGCTTAAAATCACCACTCAGGGCGACAAGATTTTGGACGTTCCACTGGCCAAGGTCGGAGGCAAGGGCTTGTTCGTCAAGGAGATCGAAGAGGCTTTGCTGGACGGCCGGGCGGACATCGCCGTGCACTCCATGAAAGACGTGCCTACGGAGCTTCCCGAAGGGCTCATCGTCGATACGATTCCCGCTCGGGAAGTGCGCACCGACAGCCTGTTGAGTTGCGCCTACGACGGGTTGGAGGGCTTGCCGCAGGGCGCCAAGGTGGGCACCAGCAGCCTGCGGCGCAAGGCCCAGCTTTTGGCGCTGCGCTCCGATCTGGACGTGCGGGACCTGCGAGGCAACCTGGACACCCGGCTGCGCAAACTCGAAGAGGGCGCCTACGACGCCATTGTCGTGGCCACGGCGGGATTGCTGCGGTTGGGACTGAAAGCGCCGAAACAGCGGGAGCTCGCCCCGCCGGAGTTTCTCCCCGCCGTCGCCCAGGGCGCCTTGGGCGTGGAGCGCCGCTACGAAGATGCGGAGGCGGCCGAAATGCTCGCGTTTCTCCATGACGAGCGCACCGGCGCGGAAGTGGCGGCGGAGCGCGGCTTTCTCGCCCGTCTGGAAGGCGGGTGCCAGGTTCCCATCGCCGCCTTTGCGGAAATGGCCGGGAGCGAATTGTCCTTGACCGGGTTGGTGGCGGACGTGCGCGGAGAGCGGATGATACGCCGCGCGCAGACGGGCCCTGCGGCCGACGCCGGCCGGATCGGAAAGCTGGCGGCCGACAAGATTCTCGCCGCCGGCGGGGCCGACATTCTCGCCGAATTGTACGGCGAGGCCCCGGGGGCGTGATTTCGCCTCCAACGATTCGCAAGGCCTTTTCTCATGCGCCGCGCCGTCCTCGGCCTGCAGTCCGCCGCCAGCGAGTCCGCACGCGCTGAAGCTTGATGCGGCCGACTTGCAATGGCGGCCTCGTCGCAAGACCGGCCGCGGACGGCGGATCGTAACACGCCGTGGTTCTTTCTGCACCGCTCGTCTCGGCGGGATCCCTTTTCCGGAACGAAGTTTTCCCTGTCCGGCGCAAGCTTCGGCGCCGGCGGCCTCCTCCCAAGCGTCGCTTGATTTCAAAGAGCATTTCCTCTAAGCCTTAAAGGGAGATAAATCCGGATGGTGCGATTGGGCGTGTGGGAGATTGAATGTTCAAAAAAAAGAAGAAGATGAAGACGGAGATAGCGGCGTTTGACTTCGCGTCTTCGACGGAAAGCGAGTCCAATCCCGCTGAAGAGGCTCCCCCGCCGGCTGACGGCGGCGAGTCCGAAGTTTCGCAGGCCGTGGAGGATAGCAAGGTTGAAGCGGCGGCCGACGCCTCGGTTGCGTCCCCGGACGAAGACACGGCGGAGGACCATTCCGTTTTGGCGGTTCAGGGCGAGGCTCCGGAGACGATCGGCCCCGGCAAGGTCCTGGGAGTCTTCTCCAGCCAGAAGGTGAGCAAAATCGGCACCGGCACCACGTCGCGCCGCGTTGTGCAGCAATCCTACTTCTTCGCTGAAGAGTTGCCGGACGGGCGGATTTCTCTGCAGCCGTTGAGCCCCGTGCACGTCCCTTCGGGGCCGAAGGAGATCATCAGCAAGGAGGAGATGCTGGAGACCATGCTTCCGGAGCCGGAGATGTATCAGAAGGAAGTGCTGCCCAAGCTCCGGGACATTCAGAAAAACATCGCCCGAGGCGACCGTTACCGCAAGCAGGGCAAGAGCTTTTCGGCCGAGATGGAGTACGGCAAGGCGCTCAAGATCGACGTGGACAACATCCGGGCCAACTTCAGCATCGGGTTGTGCTATCTGGAGCGCGAGGACAAGGTCAAGGCCAATGAGGTCTTCGAGCGGCTGGTCAAACTGGACACCGCTTTTGAGCAGGAGCACAAGCACCTGTTCAACGAATTCGGCATCAACTTGCGCAAGTCCAAAATGTTGGATCAGGCGGTGGACTATTACAGCCGCGCCCTCGAACTGACAGACGACGACGAGAATTTACACTATAACGCGGCCCGGGCCTATTTCGAGCAGAACAAGCTCAAGGAGACGGCCGAGCACCTGAAAGAATGCCTGCGCTTGAACCCGTCGCACGAACCCGCTCTCAAGTTTATCGACTACCTCAAGAAAAAGAAGCAACACAAGGGCGGACCCGCGAGCGCCGAGCCCGGGTCCGCGGCCAAAGTCGAATCGTGACCCTCCTTCGATAAAAACGGCAAGGCCCGGAGACGATCCTCCGGGCCTTGTTTTTTTGTGAAAATTCAGAGCAATTCCTACAACGAGCCGGCGGCGCGTCATTTCTCCAGGCCGTAGCCGGCCCGGGTCCAAGCCGTGGTCCCGCCGGCCATGCTGAACACGTCCTCGAACCCCTGGCGGATCAACTCGGAGGCCGCGATGTTCGAGCGGTATCCCGTGCCGCAGACGACGCAGATCGGGGCCGCGCGATTCAGCTCCGGGGCCTTCTCCAGAATTTTTGTCACCGGGTAGTGCTGCGCGCCGGGGATGCGCCCGGCCTTCCATTCGGCCGGCGTGCGTACGTCCAGCACCACGGGGGGCGCGGGCTTTTTGAGCAGGCTCTCGAGCTCCTGCACCGAGATTTGGTTCAGCTTCTCCAGGGGCCGGCCCGCATAAAGCCAGGAGGAGATGCCTCCGGCCAGCCAGCCGTAGATGTTGTCGTAGCCGATGCGATGGAGCTGGGTGGTCATGGCTTCGTAGTCGGCTTCGTCCTCCACCACCAGCAGCAAATCGGCCGAGGGATCCACCACCATGCCCACCCAGTTGGCCACCTGCTTCTCCAGGCCGATGGACAGGGCGCCGGGGATGTGAAAGCCCCCGAAGGCCGCGGCGCTGCGGGCGTCGATGACCACGGCGCCTTGCTCCATGCGCTCGGCGAAGCGCTCCGGCGACAGGGACCGGTCCAGGGGGCAGCGCTCCAGCAGCGGGGCGCCGCCCATGTTGGTTTCGATGATGTGGGTGAAGCTTTTGGGCCTGGCCGGGAAGTCGTGGGTCATGGCCTTGTGGAAGGATTCGAAATCCGGGTAGCCCAGCATGGGGTTGTGCCGGCGTTCGAAGCCCAGGGTGGAGCTGGTCTTGGCGGACATGCCTCTGCCGCACAACGAGCCCATGCCGTGGGCCGGGAAGACTTCCAGGTGGTCCGGATGTTTCGCCAGCTTGACGTAGAGGCTGTCCCACAGGTTTTTGACCTGCTCCTCCAGCACGGCTTCGCCCACCAGGTCCGGCCGTCCGATGTCGCCCACGAAGAGGACGTCGCCGGTCAGGACCATCCACGGCTCCTGGCCTCTCGTCAGGTCGGTGAGCAACAGGGAGATGGAGTTTGGCGTGTGCCCGGGCGTCTCCAGAACTTCGAGGCGCACGGCCCCGAATTCGATCACGTCGCCCTCCGTGAGCTTGGTGAACGGGAAGCTCACGGGCGCGTGGCGCGACATGCAGATCGCCGCTCCCGTCTGGGAGGCCAGTTCCTGGGCGCCGGAAACGTGGTCCGCATGCACGTGGGTGTCGAAAACCCGAGTGATGCGCATACCTTCGCGGCGCGAGATGTCCAGGTAGGTCTGTACGTCGCGTTTGGGATCCACCACAGCCATTTCACCGATCGCGGGGCAGCCGACGGCGTAGGAAAAACAGCCGAGGCCCTCCACGGTGATTTGTTGGAAAAACATGTCGCCTCCTTGAAATGCGTAGTCTTTGCCGGATCAGTTTTCCAATCGCAGGTTGCGCTTCTTCATAAGAAGATCAGACGAAGAACCCGAAAAGGCAAGGGGGAAGCAAAGGAAGCGCGTTAGAATTTCCAGTAAATCCGAAGTCTCGTTCCATATCGTAATCTCCGGACGCTGCAAAATACGCCGGGGCGGGCAGAACCATACAAAATTTTCTTGCTTTTACTGGGAGTGCGACATATACGGCTCACCTTTCCCACGCTCGATCCCGCGCGCGGGCGCATCAATGAAGGGGTTTTGTCCATGGCGTCGGTTGGTGGTAGAATGGGGCGTCTTCGAGGAGATGTGTTCGGCGGCCTCACCGCCGGAGTGGTGGCTTTGCCGCTTGCGTTGGCTTTCGGCGTGTCCAGCGGAGCGGGCCCCGCGGCCGGATTGTACGGCGCCATCGCCGTGGGGCTGTTCGCCTCGTTGTTCGGCGGAACCAAACCCCAGGTTTCAGGGCCCACCGGCCCCATGACCGTAGTCTTCGCCTCGGCCATTGCCGGCTTCTCCGGGGACTTCCGTCTTGCTCTGGCGACGGTGCTGCTGGCCGGGGCTTTGCAGGTGGTTTTCGGCTTGTTTCGCCTGGGCGGCGTCGTTCGGTATATCCCCTATCCCGTTATCTCCGGGTTCATGACCGGCATCGGGGTGATCATCATTCTGCTCCAGACCGGCCCGCTGCTCGGCGCCAAGGCCGCGAGTTCGCCCATGGCCGCCATCCTCGCCTTGCCCGCGGCCGTTTCCGGGGCTTTTTCGGGTCCGGGGCTGCACGCCGTGCTGCTCTCGGCGATCACCCTGGCCGTGGTGTTCTTTTATCCCGTCCGGCTGACGCGCATTGCGCCGTCGCCGCTGACGGCTTTGATTCTGGGAACCGTCATCGCCTCGGCTTTCCACCTGGACGTGGCGACCATCGGGGCCGTGCCGGCGGGCCTGCCCACGCCGTCGCTGCCGGCCGTGGACATCCATCAGTTGGGTCGGTTGGCGAGTCTGGGCCTGGCCCTGGCCGTTCTGGGCTCCATCGACTCGCTGTTGACCTCTTTGGTGGCCGACTCCCTGACTCGGGACCGCCACAACCCCAATCGCGAGCTCATCGGACAGGGCATCGGCAATATGGTCGCGGCGCTGTTCGGCGGATTGCCGGGAGCGGGCGCCACCATGCGCACGGTGGTGAACATCAAGGCGGGCGGGTCCTCGCAGTTGTCCGGCGTCATCCACGCTTTGGTGCTGCTGGCCCTTGTGCTGGGGCTTGGCCCCCTGGCTTCGGGCATTCCCCTGTGCGTGTTGGCCGGCATCCTGGTCAAGGTCGGCGTGGATATCCTGGACTACCGGTTGTTGCGCCTGCTGCGCAGCGCGCCCAAAAGCGATCTGGCGGTCATGGTCGTGGTGCTGGCCATCACGGTCCTGGTGGACCTCATGGTGGCCGTGGCCGCTGGCGTGACCATGGCCGCGCTGCTGCTCACCTTGCGCATTACCCGGCAGACCCGCATTCAAATCAAAGAGGCGCCGGGAGGCCTTGACAACCGCGAAACCGAGCAGGCCCTGCAACAGGAAACGGATTTCGGCGTGCGCATCATCGCCATACGCGGGCCGTTTTTCTTTGGCACAGCCTCCTTGATGCAGGGCAAGATCGGAGCGTTGCTGGGCGCCCGGGTGGCGGTGGTCGATTGCCTGGACGTTCCGTTCATGGATATCTCCGCGGTGTTCGCCTTGAGCTCCATGGTCGAGCGTTGCCGCGCCGCGGGTATTCGGACGCTGGTGGTTTCCTCGGCGGAGCAGCGCGACAAGCTCATTTCCCTGGGACTGGACCGTCTGACGGGGCCGGGAGCGTTGTTCACGGAGCTGGATGAGGCGCTGGCCGAGGCCAGGCGCAGCTTGGCGGATGCGGAAGGAGCCGGCGAGCCGGTTTCGACCACGGCTTCGTCCACGGCTTCGTCGCCTGTGGCCTGAGCCGGGGCTGCTGGGTAGGGCGGGATTCTCACCTGCCCGCGCCGCCTCTTTCCCGGCGGTTCGCAAGGTGTTACTCTTCGGACCATGCGGACGTTTTTCGCCTTGGCGGGCTACAGCAACTTCCATGCTCTCTGCGAGCGCGTTTCTGATTCGCTCCTGCAGGGCTGGACCGCGCAACGCAGCCGCATGAGGCCGCGATGAACGCCGTCCAGAGGATTTTGCCCCGCGTTCAAGGTCGACCTCCCCGTATTCTACTCGTCAAACAGGATTATTTCGTCGTTCCGGAGCTGGAGCGGGCCATGCTGCGGCTCCGGATTCCCTTCACCACGACGACGTTCCGCCAGGACCTGGAGTTCGTCAAAGAGCTGGCGGGCAGGGCTGCGGCGTTTCGGGCCGAGTTCATTTTGACCGTGAACCACGCCGGACTCGACGCCGGCGGCGAGGTGCTCGGGATGCTTCGCCGCGGAGGCCCGCCCGTGGCGAGCTGGTTCGTGGACCTTCACGACCTGAGCGTCTACCGTCCCGTGGATCCGGAAAGCCGGCTGGCCGTCTTCAGTTGGCGCCCGACCGCGCCGGCGCAATTGCGGGCCGCGGGCGTTCCCCTGGCGTTCTACCTGCCGCTGGCCGCGGATCCCGAAGCTTTTACGCCGGGAAAGCCGCAGGACCGACTGCGTTTTGACGCGGCTTTCGCCGGAGGGACGTGGACCGCAAAAATCGGGACGAATCTGGGCGTAGGCCGTTATCCTCGTGCGCTGTTGCGCATTTGGCGGCGGCTGGGCTCCGCCCTGGAGCGGGCGCCGGAAGCGGACGTGCGCGCGTTGCTCGCACAAGAGAGCGCCGAGGCGCTGGCGGCTTTTGATGCGCTGGACCCGCCCGTGGCGCGGATGTTCCGCCGTTTGGCGGATCAGGCGGCGAGCCGTGTCCGGCGGCTCCGGGCGGTGGAGCGGCTGCTGCCGTTCTCGCCCCTGGTCGTCGGGGACCGGTATTGGGCCAAGGCCTTGGCGCGCGCGGGCCGTCCCTTCACCTGGATGGGGAGGATGCGCTACGAACGCGAGCTGCCGGATTTGTATCGTTCGACGCGGATATGCTTCAACACCAATTCTCTGCAATCGAGGCAGGCGGTGAACCAGCGGGCTTTCGACGTCCCGGCCTGCGGCGGGTTTGTTCTGGGCGAGCGTTCGGCGGCTTTGGATGAGCTGTTCGACCCCGGTGCGGAGACCGCATGTTACGAGTCTTTGGACGACATAGGGCCGCAAACGCAACGCTGGCTGGCCGATCAACCCGGCCGCGTCCGTATCGCGCGCGCGGCCAGGGCCCGGGTGCTGGCGCAGCATACCTACGAGCACAGGCTCGTGGAGCTGGTGCGCAGAATGCGCGAATCGTTCTGACGCCGCGAAAGCGTCAGTCGGCTTTCTTCACTTCGTCTTGTCCCTGGTCGTATCCTTTATCGAAATCCTGGGGAGCTTCCTTGACGGTTTCCACGGCTTCTCCGGACTCCTTGCCCATCCAGGTGCAGCCCGTGAAGCAGGGGAGGGTGAAAACGGCGATGAACACGGCGACGGCCATGGCGGTGAGACATTTTCGCATGAAGCTTCCTCCTGGTTGCGAGTGGGAAGACGAACGCGCCGCGGGAGAGCCGCGGTGCGCCGAACAGCCGGATTTTCTCCATGAACGCGGCTTGCAACGCAAAACGCGTTTCAAGCTTGCGATACTCTACTACAAAGCCTGGGAAATCGCCACGGCGACGGCCGCGGATGCGCGGTTCTTTGGTTGCTGGGGGATCGGTTGCGGGCGATTCGCCGAAGGCGGATAGGCTTGCGCGATGGCGCGCTCGACTCAGTCTTCCAGTCTGAGCAACACCTTGGCGATCCGAAGGATTTCGTCCGGATCGAAAGGCTTGGTCATGTATTGGGCGGCGCCGACCTCAAGGCCCTGTTTGCGATCCACCTCCTGCCCCTTGGCCGTGAGCAGGATGATTTTGACGTTGGCGTATCGGGGGTTTTCGGTAATGTGCTGGCAAACCTCATAGCCGTTCATTTTGGGCATCATGATGTCCAGAAAGACCAGATCCGGAACATGCTCCTGAATAAGCGCCAACCCCTGCTCTCCATCCGCGGCGGTGAACAACTCGACGCCGTAGTCGTCTTCCAGCTCTTCAAGGGTTTGCTCCAGCAGCAGACGAATATGTACTTCGTCGTCAACCATGAGTATTTTGCCCGGCATGTAAAGCTCCATATCTTATGCGCTACGATCTATCCGCGTCCGGCAGAATGATGACTTGAACGCCCGGGACGCTTGACAGCCGCTTCAAATCCAGATTTTTGACGAAGGCGGCTGGAATCAGAACGGTTCCTTGGAATCCCTCATTCAAATGGGTCCAAACGTCGGCCGGCGCGCAGGAAAGCGGGGCGCCGGCGCAAACTATCAAAAAATTATTGTGGTTCATTTTGCCGTCGCTCGTCAAGGCCACATATGGCTTGCCTGTCCCGGTCCTGGAGAGCAGCGCCCGAACGGCGGCGACCAAATCCTCCTTCACAACGGGCTTGGGCAGCGTGGCGTTGGCGCCTTCGACTTCTCGGGAAGAGCAGGCCGAGATGACCACGATGGGAGTGCGTCGCACGGTCTCCATGGCGCGCAACCTGGAAATGCACATTCCCCCTTCCATTCCCGGCATGGCGAGCTCCATGGTGATCAAATCGAAGCTCCCCCGCCGGGCCGCCTCCAACGCATGAAAGCCGTCCTGGGCCGTGGATACGTTCATATCCATGTCTTCAAAAATTTGGCGCAGAGAGGCTCTGGCCGACGGGTCGTCGTCCACGACCAGTACATGAGGCTGCGCTGAAGCTGCGAGGACCGGCGCGCCGAAGGCCCCGGACATGGAAAACCGCTCTTGGGAGCGAAGCCGCGGATTCCGCAAGGGCAGGGTGAAACAGAGCCGGGCGCCGTGGTCCGGTTCGCTTTCAATCCAGATGGCGCCGCCGTGCGCTTCGACGATGCGCCGGCAAATGGGCAGGCCGAGGCCGGTGCCCGCGGGTTTGTCGGTCAGGGTGTCGCCCGACTGTTTGAAGCGTTCGAAAATTTTTTCATGATCCTCCCTCGGCACGCCCGCTCCCGTATCCTCGACGCAAACCTGAATCTCCCCGGGCCGACTCACGGCCATGACGCGTACGCGGCCCTTGTTGGTGAATTTGATGGCGTTGGAGAGCAGGTTGACCAGCACCTGGATGATGCGGTTCTTGTCGAGCTGGATGGTCGGCAGGTCGTCAGGGAGGTCGGCGACGAGCGCAAGCCCTTTTGCGTCGGCCAGAGGACGGCTGGACTCCATGCAACGCGAGATGGTCTCTTTCAGGTCGACCGGGGACAGCCGCCACTCCATTCGGCCGGACTCCATTTTGGAGATGTCCAGCACATCGTTGATGAGCTGGGTCAGCCGCTCGCCTTCGGTGACGATGATGGCGATGTTCTGCTCCACCTGGGCGGCGGCCCGGCGCACCGAGGCGTTTGAAAGGTCCAGGGTCGGCAGCAGGGCCCTGGACAAGCGGCGCTGAATGATCTTTGCAAATCCGAGCACCGAGGTCAGCGGCGTGCGCAGCTCATGGGAGACCGTAGAAATGAAATCGGTTTTCATACGGTCCACTTCTTTTTCCGCAGTGACGTCCCGGATGAGCAGGATAACGCCGGCCGGAGAGCGCTGCTCGTCGCCGCTCGATTCGCCGCTGGAGAAGGACGTCGTCACGGCCTTTCCCACACGGCCGCGGGCCAGCGTTATCTCCGCCATGTGGGAGCGATCGGGAAGGGACTGGGCGCATCGGGCCAGCTCCGCGAGGTCTTGCGGAAACATCAGCCGCACTTCCCGGTTCTTGATGTCCTCCTGCCCCATGCCGTACATTTCGAGCAGCGCCGGATTGAAGTGCAGAACCCTTCCCTGCGGGTCCATGACCAGCAGCCCGTCTGCGAGGTTGTCCAAGACGGCGCGCATGAAGGATACGTTGTGCATCAACTCGTAGGTGGCGTTCTCCACGGCGAGCTGCAGGCTGTGGATCAGGGTGGAGAGTTCCTGGGCCATGGACTCCATGGTCCGGGCGAGCAGGCCCACCTCGTCGTTGGAGCGGATGTCCACCTTGGCGTTGAAATCGTGCGTGGCCAGCCGCTTGGCGTAGACCGTGAGGGCTTGCAAGGGCCTCGCTATGCGGCCCACCAGAAAGTACATCACCGCGACATAGATCAGGAAGATGCACAACAAGAGGATTTGTTGATGCAGCACGGCTCGGGCGATGTCCTTGCGGATCCTGTCCCGGGACATGCCGACGTGGACGAGGCCGCGCTCGCCGGCTGCAATGGGGCGCTCGATGTCGATATAGTGCGTATCGGAGAGCTTGAGGCCGTCGTCGCCGTGCTCGAAGTCGTAGGCCTCCCACACCGTGGAGGGAATGGAGGGCGCGGCGGCGCGGCTGACGATGCGTCCGGCCTCATCCGCGTAGTAGACGTAGGCCACGCCGGATATTTGCAGATATTGATCGATCATGGCCTGGAGTGCGGCTAGGTTCCCCTCCTCCAGCGTCTTCACCGAGGCGCCGGCGATGGACATGGCGATGGCGCGTCCCTTGGAGACGTATTCTTTGGTCATCTGGTTGGAGAGGATGTAGGCGGCCATGATGGACGTCGCCGTGGAGACGACGCCGTACAGCAGCACCAGCGTGATGAAGGTTTGTTTGAAGAGTTTGCTGCGTCTCACTTGGCCTGTCGCTTTCCGTTGGCGTCCGGCGCCGAGCGTCCGGCGGGCGCGGTGGTGAAGTGAATCCTTGCAGGACTTCGGAGCGGCCCGGCGTCCGGCGCTTCGAACGGGCCGCTGAAATCCGCGGGCCTTCCGGAGTGAACAGGCTCAGCGTCTGGAGGCGTTCGCGGCGGCGCATAGGGCGACGTCGGCGAACGCGCGGCGGAAAGGGCTTCGGATTGCGCAGTATGTGCGCAGGGCGGAGGAGGTCGCATACCGCCATCCTGTGGTTCGACGGGTGAGGCTGTTTGCTGCAATCCTCTGTAGCAGGTTGCAGGATTCGAGGGAAGCAAAAATGCGAATTTGATCTCAGTCGACGTCCCAGCGCCGGTCTTTTTCGATGATGCGGCTGAGGTGTTCGATGTGGTCGAGGTTGTTGACGAAGGTGGAGAGAAGACCGGCATCCAGTTTGCCTTGGGACGCCTCCTTGTTCAAAATGGAGATGGCGTCCTCCCTGCTGAAGGCGGGTTTGTAATGCCGGTCCTGGGTCACGGCGTCGTAAATGTCCACGATGGCCATCATCCGGCTTTGGATCAGGATGTCGTCTCCCTTGAGTCCGTCGGGATAGCCGGAGCCGTCCAGGCGTTCGTGGTGTTGGCGGACGATGGTGCGCAGGTCCCGGTAGTTCTCCTTGAAGGGGATGTGCTGGAGGATGCGGTGGCTTTCGGCGGGATGGCGTTCGATCTCGCGGCGCTCGTCGGGCGTCAGATTGCCGTATCCCAACATCAGGGATTTCTGCTCGTCGGGCTTGAGCAGCGCGAATCGCTTTCCCTGGATGCAGCAGGTGCGTCCGGAGAGTTCGCGCACGACCTCCAGGTCCTCCGGGTCCGGATGCATGGACCGGTTCAGCACCTCCAGCCGGGAAAAGGCGTGCTCCCATGGCTCGTTCGTGACCACGGCGTAAAGCTCCAGCCTGGCCCGGATGATCTCCAACAATCTGGTTGGAAGGCGCGTCTCCTTGGTGAGGACCTCCTCGCGGATTCCGATTTTCCCGACATCGTGCAGAATGCCTGCATAGTACAACTCGCCGATTTGCTCCGGCGAGAACCGGACGTCCTTATGGCCGTTCTGGTCGCGGTCCAGGACAATGGCGAAGGCGGAGCACAAATAGGCGACGCGGCGGGAGTGTCCTGCGGTGAAGGGGTCGCGTGCGTCGATGGCCTCGGCCAAGGCCTGGAGCAGGGCGTCCATGAGGTCTTTGACGCCTTCGAAATTGAAGGCGTTGGACATGGCGATGCCGGCCACGGAGGCGAGCGTGCTCAGATGTTTCAGGTGGACCGAATCAAAGGCGTTGGGTTTTGTGGACGCCAAGGCGATGACGCCGACTTTCAAATTGGGTGCGGCGATGGGTTGCAGCAGCAGGGATCGCACGGCCGGGGCCTCGCCGCGCCACCGTGCGTCGTTTGGCAGATCGTTGAGTATCTCGCCGCGGTTCTTTTTCGCGGTCTCAGCGGTCAGCGGGCTGTCCTGCAATGCGTCCAGACTGATGTCCCCGAAGCTGTCCGCCGGGCGAAAAGCCTCGCCGGCCTCGTCGGCCAGCAGCACGATTCCCATTTCGGCGGGAATGGCGCCGACTTGGCATTCTTTCACCAGCGCCCGGGTCACGTCGCGCAGCCTCAGGGAGTTGTTGAACTCCACAATGGCCCGGTGCTGCATGGCCAATTCCCTGTATTTGCTCAGGGTTTCGTCTGCGATGCTCCGGCGCGCCGAGTCAAGTTCGATGAAGCCTTGCAGTGCAAAGGCGGAAAATTCGAGGATTTTCCTGATGGATTCACGTTGCCCCTGGGAAATGTCTTCCCCTCGCCGCGGCATGACCGCCAGCGCTCCCCGGCGTCCGTCGCCGAGCCGCACCGGCGCGTGGATGACTCCAGGCGCATCCGGAGCCGTCGGGTGCGGCGCCGAACCAACGGCGATGAGCTGTTCTCCATCGCAGAACAGCGAGACGGAGCACTCGTCGTTCAACATCTCCAGAGCTTTCGCTAGAAACGTTCGCAAAAGCTTCGGCTTAAGCAGTTTTTTCAACGGAATCATCACCAATAGCCGCCGTTCGAGCCGCACGACCCGGCAAACGACGCCGGTTTCATGCTTGTGAAAAAACGAGCCCGGCTGTGCTGCAGTTTTGAATATTCGTTGCGGTTGGCGCTCGACATCTTCTGGTTGGCTTACGCCGCCGCCAGGGCGGTAGCCGGTTGTTCTTTATTCGCCGTTCAGGCCCATGAGCGATTTCGTCAACAAAAGGAGTTCGTCGGGATCAAAGGGTTTCGTCATGTACGCAACCGCTCCTGTTTCCAGGCCCTGTCGCTTGTCGGACTCCTGTCCCTTGGCCGTGAGCAGTACGATTTGGGTCGCCTCAAGGACGGACGGGTCGCCGTGCAGCAGGCGGCATAGCTCATAACCGTTCATGCGGGGCATCATGATATCCAGCAGAACCACCTCCGGCCGGTGCTCCTGAATGGCTCTCCATCCTTCCTCGCCGTCTTTGGCCATGAGTATCTCAACCGCGTACTCGTCGGACAGTTCCTCCAGAATTTGGCCCAATAACATGCGAATATGCGCTTCATCGTCCACAATAAGGACTTTTCGCGCCATACGCCCTCCTGTTCTCGCTGTAGGTCGCCAACCATCCCCTCATGGTTCGCGAAGCTCCCCCCGGAGCTTATTGCTTCGTCCGGCGATCCTACTCAACGAAGACAGTTTAACGTAAATATCACGTCTTGTCTGTAGTTCGAAAGGTGGTTTCTTCTCAGGAGAGAGGTGAGTTTTTGCGAAGAAGCAGTTCGTTTCCGGGTTAAAAGGCGCCGGTATCGCGAAGATGGTGGAAAAAGTCCTGCACATAGCGTCCAGAGACCACGTCGGTGAGAGCAAAAGAGAGGGGCGTCGTAGCAAAAGAGCCGGTGAAGGCGAGAAACAATTGGTTGGACAGGTTTTGCAGGGCCTGCGCCAGAGATTGGCGTCGTTTGGCGGCTTGCTCCGGGGGCAGGTCTGCGAGCCGGCATTCCAGAGGGCGGTCGGGCCCTAGAATGCATTGGCCGTTCTCCAGCAGCGGGCAGTCCCCGTCGCCGCCGTTGCTCCGGCGGCTCGCCGCCCGCGCAATGGCCGCCCGCCGCGTCTCGCTCGGCAAGGCGTCCAGCGCGCTCGCCAGGTGCACGGCCTCGATCAAGGACAGTCTGACGTCGCCATGGCAGCAGCGATCGTGATGAATTCCGCAGCGGGCGCCGGCGGCCGTTCTGTCCGTCTCGTCCTCCGCTTCGGAGAGCAGGGCCTGGAAGTCCGACAGAAAAGGGGAGAGGTCCACCTTGCGTTGTAGCTCCAGGCAGGGCTTGCGCACCATGAGGCGTGGATTGGTTTTCCCGTATTTGCGAATGGATCGCCATTGCGCAAAATTGGCGGGTTTGGAGCGCAGGTTGCTGAGAATGCGAGCGGCCTGGAAATGGCTGAATCCGCGCCGGAGGATGTAGGCGTTCAGCACCGCGCCCGTGCGCCCCAGCCCGTGCCGGCAGTGTATGTAGACTTTCTTGCCCAAATACAGCGCTTCGTCGAGCCAGGCCAGGGCTTGCTCCAGGTCCTCCATGCGGGGGGCCTCTTCGTCGGGGGTGGGCAGGTGGAAGACTTCGAAGCCATGCTCCTTTTCGAGTTCGATAAGCTCCGGCAATTCCGGGCAGACGTTGAGAATGGCCGCTATCCCTTGGGCCTTGAGTTCGTCCATCTGCGCCAGGCTCGTGGGCGCGGCGCCCACGGCGAGTTGTTTCGTCACCCAGACGGGTCCGTTTTTACCAGACGTCATGTTCCGAGCTTCCGTTCGCCGGGTCGGCGCTGTGGATGAACTCCCGCGCCAGCTCTTCCGCCTGCTCGGCGGAATTCATGGACATGTCCAGCAGACGGGTGCGGGCCAGCAGCCGTCCCAAGTGGGCCAGAATACGCTGCAGGCGTTCATCGGGGATGCGGGACAGCCTGGCGTCGAGCATGTCCCCGCGGCGGGAGATTGCAAAACCGTAGTGCGACAGAACGGACTCGATGAAATCCAATCGGAGCAGGCGTTGTTCGAAGTCGCCGCCGCCGCCCTTGAATCGGAAGTTCGCATAGTTGTTTTTCGGGTCCTCGCCGCAAACGCTGTCCAGCACGGCGAAATGGTAGCCGAATCGGACCATGAGGTGGACGTAGTCGGCGGAGAGCACGGCGTAGCTGGCCAAAAGCCGGGAGTCCAGCTTGAACAGTCCGCCGCTGATCCGGTCGAACTCCGTCCAGTCCATGTGGAGCATTTCGTCGGACCACTGGGCCTGCGTGGTGGAAAGCCCCCACCATACGGCCCACATGGGCGTGGACGCGAAGTCTTCGGGGGTCGCCTCGTCGCCTTCGGATTGATCGAAGAGTCCGTCACCCAAGTCCAGCACGTACATGACCAGCGGCAGTCTGCTCTTCAGGCGCCGCGACCGGGCCATGCCTCGGCCGCTTTTGCCCACCAGAGAGAACATTTCCGCTACGGCCTTCTCATGGATGAACCGGACCACATCGTGCATGGACTTGACCCCCTCGGGCCGGAAATCGGCTGCGTCGGGATGGGTCAGGTTGAGTCTGGAAATGAGGGGCATGGCCTTGCGGCAACGTTGCTCCAGCGGTCCTTGGGCCTTGGGCCGCTCCGCGCCGGCCAGGCCCTCCACCCGGCCCGCGTAGATGCGGCCGGCGTTGGCGTCCAGGCTGACCTCCAGGCCGTCGGGGAGCTTGTCGAAAATATCGGGCCCGCCCACGACCACGGGCGTTCCCAGCTCTCTGGCCACAGAGGCGAAATGCGTGGCCCGGCTGCCCGTGGCCGCGACGACGCCGGCCACGCGCCGGATCAATCCGGTCAGGGAGGGGGTGAGCGACTCCACCGCCAGCACCACGCCTTCGGGAACTTCCTCCGTCCGGTCCAGGGAGGCGAGATGGCGCACGACGCCGCAGCAAGAGCCTCCGGCGGCGCGATCCAGGCCGTCCATGAGAACGGGGAAGGCGGGGGCGTCGTCGTCGGATGCTTCGGACCGGACCGGTATTCGCTCGGAGCGCATGGGCCGAGACTGGAGAATGACCAGGCGTCCGTTTTGGTCCAGAGCCCATTCCACGTCCTGGGGGTCGCCGAACAGCTCTTCCAGGTCGAGGACCTGCCGGGCCAGCTCCCGGCACACGGCGTCGTCCAGGATCACGCTCGGAGTCTCCAGAATGCGCTCCAGGATGCGCGGTTGGGCGTCGCGGCTCAGGTGCGTAATCTGCGGGGAGGAGCCCCCCTCCACCAGGGAGGCGCCCAGGCCCCGTGTGGCGTAAATGGAGAGCGTGTCGCGGCGGCCGAGGCCCTCCAGATGCAAGGAGTCGAGGGAATAGGCCACGCCGGCGGCCTTGGCGTCCACCATGGGCAGCACCAGCACGGCCATGCCGGTTTCGCGGTCCGTGAGGCCGTGCAAGGCGCGGTAGATGACGGCGCGTTCGCCGTACTTGCCCGCCAGCACCTGGAGGTAGGCCTGCTCCACGTCTTTCGGCTCCACGTCCAGTCGGGAGACGTACAACCCGGCGAAGGAGGCGGCGCTGTCTTCGGACACCGCGGAGCTGCGCACGGCCAGTTTGCCGGTCTTGGACCGCTCCGCCGTACGCCAGGCCCATTCCTTCAAAGGGACGGATGCCTCCTCGGGGATGTCCGCGTTCAGGATCATCTCCCGGATGCGGCGGCAGGCCTCGGCCGTTTTGTCCGGGCGGGACAGGGTGACTTCGCGTAGAGCGTTGTCCACCACCTCGCGCAGGCCGTTGTGCTCCAGCAGATAATGAAAGGCCTGGGCCGTCATCACGAAACCGTCCGGCGTCGCGACGCCGGGGGCGGCCAGGGCCCGGGCCAGATTGGCGGCTTTGCCGCCGGCCGCGGGCTCCCTTCTGGCCGCCTCGGACAGCGGCAGCAGATAGGGACCGGACATGTCCGGGGGCGGTTCGTCCAGAGCCATGCGGACGTAGAAGTCGATCTTTTTGAAGTAGTCGGGCAGGGAGAGGTATCGGGTGGGGCTCATCTCGGACAGGCGCTCGACCATGGCGCGCACCGAGCGGGAAAGCTGGTCGAAAAGCCAGACCACCCGGGCGAAGTCCGCCTGCTCCCTGCCGTGGCAGATGTCCTCCAGGTCCGCAATGAGGCGCAGGCTTTCGTCGTCCCGGAGCAAGAGGTCTTTGAAGGCGTTGTAGCGGTTGCGCAGCAACGCCCCCGGGGCAAAGACTTGATAGCTCCAGTGCTTGAAAAGCTGGGCGAGAAACATACCGTCTCCTCGAACTTCTTACGCTTGAAATGCCTGCTTAACGGCGGGCGCGGCCCGCCGGCCAGCATTTCGCGGCAAGGATTTGCGAGCAACTCCTTGCCGCGCACTGAAAATTTTTCAAACTTGCAGTGCTCTAATTCGCCAGGACCTCGGCCACTTTGGACTCCAACTCGTCCTTGTCGATGGGCTTGACGCAATATTCGCTTGCTCCGAGCTTGAGGGACTCCCTGGCCGTTTCCAGGGTGGGATAGCCCGTGAGCATGATGACCTTGACTTTCGGAGAGGTTTTGCGCAGCTCCTCCAGAACCTCCACCCCGGTCATGCGTTTGAGTTTGATGTCCAGAATGGCCAGATCCACCTCGTTGGATCGGGCGTACGCCAAGGTTTCATCCTCTTCGGTGAATGGTGTGACGTCGTGCCCCTTGCGCTCCAGGATGCGTTTGATGAGCAGGCCGGCGTCGGAAACGTCGTCGAGCACAATGATCTTCGCCATGTCGTTTCTCCTCGGATGAATAGCATTCAATCCATCTTTTCTTCTTTAGCCGCCGGACCCGAGGCGTTCTGATGTTCGACGTCCGGATGGGACGGCCACAAGGGCAGCACCACGTGGAACACCGCTCCGGGGCCGCGTTTGGCGTTCTTGGGAAGTCTTTGGGCACGGTATCTTCCCGGAACCGGGCTCGCCGCTTCGATGCGGCCGCCGTGGTCCTCCACGATGCCGTAGCTTACGGAAAGCCCCAAGCCCGTGCCTTTGCCCACGGCCTTGGTGCTGAAAAAGGGATCAAAAACTTTTTTGAGATTTTCCTCTTCAATGCCCGACCCCGTGTCCGCCACGGAGACCACGAGCTTGTCGCCGATTTCGCAGAGCCGGCTGGTCACGCGGATGGAGCCGCCGTCCATGGCGTCCTTGGCGTTGGTCAGCAGGTTCATCCAGACTTGCTTGAGCTTCTCCCTGTCGCCGATCATGTACGGCAGCTCCTCATCCAGGTCCGTCTCGATGAGCGCCCGGTCGAGGCTGAAGGCGTGGCGGACAAGGGAGACGACCTCAAGAATGGAGTGGTTCACGTCCATTTCCGTTTTGCGCGATTCGTGCTGCCTGGAGAATCCCAGCAGGTCGGCCACGATCTTCCGGCAGACCTTGGTTTGCCGCTCGATGATCTTGAGGTCGCCATGGACGGAGGATTCGGAGGGAACGTCCTCCTGGAGCAGTTGGGCGTAGCCGAGAATGATGCCCAGGGGGGTGTTGATCTCATGGGCCACGCCGCCGGCCAGCTTGCCCAGCGACTCCATTTTTTGCGCCTGGATGAGCTGGCCTTCGTAGGTCTTGAGGTCGGTGACGTCCCGAGCGGTGCGCAGCACCCCGATGACTTTCCCCGAGGCGTCGCGCACGGGCACGCGCACGACGTGGAACCAGCGGGCGTCGTTTGCGGCGAAGACGCGCATTTCACCGTGTTCGGCCACCCCCGTGCGCAGAACGCGGCTGTTGTCTCGGATGCGCTGCTCCGCCTCCTCCGCGCGGAAAAGGTCTCGTTCGGTCTTGCCGATGACGCCGGAGGACGTCTGGCCGACGAACCGCGCAAAGGCGGCGTTGGCGGCCAGGATGCGGTTGTCCGTATCCATCAGACAGACGAAGTCCGGGGTGGAGTCCAGGACGGTGCGCAGGATGTTCTGCTGGCGCGTCAAGTCCTTTTGCGCCTCGGTGAGCTCCTGGATGTGGGTGCTCAAGCTGATGGCCATGACGTCGAAGGTTTCGGCCAGGTCCTGGATCTCGTCGCCCGAGTTTTGCTGATAGACCGTGCAGCGCCGGCACGAATCCAGTTTTCCGGGATAGGCGTCCTCGCCGCATTCGGGGCACAGGGTGCCGGCCAGATACCAGCAACGCCGTTCCTTGTCTCCGTGGGCGGGGCAGACGCTGAGGCCGCAATTGCGTATTTCCCAGCAATTGCGGAACGAGCCGCCGCCCGTGGTGGAGGCGAGATCGCCCATGACCAGCCGCTCGGCGTGGGAGCGGAGGATGTTGAGGCGGCGGGTGACCCGGCGGGCGAAAACCGTGGACAACAGCAGCGCTCCCGCCAGGGAGGCCGTCGCCAAAAAGGCCAGGGCGGCCACCAGCTTGTCCACGGAGCTGCGGATGTTGGATTGGGACAGCCCCACCCGGACCACCCCGAAGGGGTCGCCGGCGATGAGCACGGGCGCGGCCAGGTCGTAGATGCGCTCACGGCCGGTGTCCAAGAGCTGGATGTGCACGGAGCGCCCGTCCGGCTTGTTGGCGCCTCGCAACTCGACGGGAAATCCTCCTTCGAAGGTGTGGGCCGCGACCTTGCCCTGCCGGTCCATGACAAAAGCGTACTCCACGTCGTCCGACACGGCCTGGACTTCGTCCACCATGTTGGTCAACCGCAGCAGGTCCATGGACAAAAGCGGGTCCACGGCGCGCAGGGCGAGATTCTCGACAAGGGCCTCGCCGCGTTTCTTGGCCTCCGAGAAAAGGGCGTCGGAGATCATGCGGGCGGCGGGCGGCACGGTGGCCAGGGAGACGAAGGCCACGATCAGAAACGTTCCCAACCCGATTTTGGTGCGGAAATTGAGTTTGGCCAACAGCCGCATGGGGTAGGTCCGCTCGATCAGGCTCCAGGCGCTCATTGGAGCCCCAACTGTTTTGCAAGCTCGCGAACGGGGTCGTAGTCCGCGTCCGTGGCCGGAATGATTCTGGTGAATCCCGCCGCGGCCAGAATGACGGCGTCCTCCGGCTTGTTGGGGTCCAAAGCGAAAAGCGCGTCCGCGATGCGCTTGGTCACGCTCGGATCAAAGTCCCGTCTGGCCGCGTAGACCCAACCGGGGTAGGGCTGGGTTTCGGCCAACACGCGAATCTGGTCGAGGTTGATGCGGCTTTTCAGCAGATCCAGGGTCCCCTGCCGCACGGAGCCGATGTCGTATTCGCCCGCGTAGACCGAAAGCACGACCTTCTCCTGCTTCCCCCCCGGGCCGGGAGCGAAGGCGATTTCCGAGAAGTCGCGCTTGCTCAGTCCGTGCTTGTGGAACAGGCCCAACACGAAAAGAAACCCGCCGGCCGAGGAGGGGTCCACCGCAATCCATCTTTTGCCTCGGCAGTCCTCGATGCTTCGAATGCTCTCGTCCGCGGCGCGGCAGATGAGCTGTCCGCGGAAGTCTTCGCCGCCCGGCGTCTCCACGATGCGGGCGAAGGCCTGAGCGCCGTGCCGGGCCAATTGGATGTAGCTGAAAGGATTGGAGAAGGAGATGTCGATCTTGCCTTCGCGAACCATGTACATATGTTGGTCGAAGGTGTCGGGAAAAATCTGGGTCAGGGTGAGCCCCGTGGCCCGCTCCAGGTACTCCAGCAGCAGGTGGTGGCGGGCGTAGGAAATGGTGTGGGAGTATTGGGGCAGGTAGGCGTAGGTGACGCCTTTGGGCGCGGCCTCCAGCGAGATGTGCTCCCGCCGGGAGAGGTCCACCTTGACGGCGGGTTCGTCGTTGGAGCAGGCCGAGCCCATAAGGGCCAGGAACAGCAGCAGCGCGCAGGATATCTTGAGGCTCATGGCCGGCATGATACGCTCCCGGCGGCGGGATGATCAAGGCCGAAGCGCTGGCGCAGGCCAGCCGGCCGTGCTAGAGGACCCTCGTCCGGCGATGGCCGGGCCGAGCAAACGACAAATCGAGGAGCTAGGCGATGCAAAGTTATCCCGTACCCATGCGGGGCGCCGTGAAGTTGGCGTATTTTTGCGCCGTCGCCGTGACCGCGGCGGTGGCTGCGTGGTGTTTTCGCGCCGGCTTCATGTGGTCGGGCATTTTTCTTACGGCGGTGGCCGGCCCCTTCGCCGTGCTTTACTGGTACATGCTGTCCGTGAACCCGGCGCGCACGGAAATCCAGGTGCTGGACGACGGATTTCGCATCACGGCCCCGCCGTTCGTGGACACGGCCGTCCTGTTTTCGGACATGGAGCAGGTCTTTGAGTCGGATTTGTCCGATCCGGCCCTCTCGTTCAAAAAACACAACCGCGCCATGCGCTTCGGCGGGTACGTGGCGGGGGTTTTCGAGCTCAAGGATGGAACGGAGGCCATCGCGGTCTCCAATAAGAAGCAGGTGGTTTGCGTGCGCACGCCGCAGCGAATGCTGATTTTGGGGCCGGATCGCGTGCACGAGCTGGCGATCGAGCTTGCTGCGCGCATGGGATGACATGGCGCGTCTACGCCTCCCGTTTTTTTTCGGGGAGTGACCCGAAGACCTCCGAGAACGTCAACAGTCGTTCGGAATCGTCCGATGCGCTGAACTTGAGGCGCCTGAGCAGGGGAATCCTGGGCCGGAGCACGGCCAGCGCGATGCGGGTCAGCACGTAGATCGGGATGAACAAGAAACTCGGCCCCACGCTCCCAACCAGCGGCAAGTCGAAGGAAACGGCTCCGAATCTCCAGTCCAGCCAGCCCAGGCCCAGCGCGGCCGGCCACAAGGACGCGGCGAACAGCGTCGCGCCGGAAAAGAAGTTTTTCCCGAAGGCGTCGTTGGCCAACTGATTGCAAGCCTTCCAGCTGTTTTTGTCCTTGGCGGCCAAGGCCCTGAGGGACAGGTTGTGGTTTTCGACCATGTCCTGATTGACGCCCGTAAAGTGCGCCTTGTTGATGCGGAAGGCCGCGGCCATGGACAGCTCCCCCAAAATCGACGCCAGCAGGGCGAGCCAGCACAATCCCAGGATGAATCCGACCCAGGGATTGGAGGGCGCTCGAAAGACCCAGGTCAGAGCCGGGTCCAGAAAGGCGAAAAGGGTGTTGATCTGATGCATTGCTTTCTCCTCAAGCGATGTTCGCGAAGCGCCTGTCCGTGCTTTTCGCTTGAACTCTCGCGTCGATTTTTCGCGGCGTCCCGCCGGATCGCCCCCGCCTGGCCCGGCCGGCCGAAGGAGGGCGGCCGGCCGGGTTCTGCAGGGGTGAGGGATCGGCCTAGAACGGCGGCACCAGGCTGTAGCCAAGGAATCCCTTGGAGGTGTAGCGGATGCCGACGTACAGGGCCAAAATCACGAACAGGCGCTTCAGCCATACGTCCGGAATGTACTTGGAGGTGCGGGGTCCGATGATGGAGCCGATGACGATGCCGATCAGTTCGGCGCCGATGAGGGACCACTGCACCGGCGTGCCCTTGGCGATCATGTAGGAGGCGATGGAGTTGATCATGCCGATGAACACGGCCATGGCCGATGTCCCCGCCACCAGATACATGGGCAGGCCCGTAACCGAAGTCAGGAACGGCACCAGCAGGAAGCCGCCGCCCACGCCCAGGAAGCTGGCCAGCCCGGCGATGATGAATCCGCCGATGACCGGCATGATCGGGTTGAAGGAGAACTCCACGCCGAAAAAGGAGAAGACGCATTTGGTGGGAGTGAACATCTTGACCTGGACGCCCTGGTTCGAAGTGTCCACCTCGCCGCCTTCGCGCTGCTTTTTGACGCTGGCCTGGAACGCCTGGGCCGCCGCCTTGGCCTTTTTCTTGCGGTTCTGCCCGGCCGGGGTCGTTTCATAGAACAGATAGCAGCCGAGGAAGAGCACGAACAGGCCGAAGTAGCCGAGATAGGCCTTGAGGCTGATCTTGCCCGCCGTAACGATGGGGATCAGCCAGCTGCCGCCCACGGAGCCGATGGCCAGGGCCACGCCCAACGGCGCCACCAAACGGCCGGCCCGGTAGTAGTTCAAGGTGGACAGGGCCGCGGAGCACCCCACCAGCCATTGGTTGGACACGCGGATGGAGTCGGTGACGAGTTTGTTCAGTTTGAGGCCCTTGAACGTCTTGGCGTAGTCGCCGAGGCCGTAAATGGTGATGTGCCCCACGCCGGCCATGATGCCGCCGAACGCCCCCACGGTGGAGAAAATCCAGCCGACCCATACGGCCCAGACCAGTCCGATCCAGATGTTGAGATCCGGCCCCCCCGGAATGCCGAGATAACCGGGCTCGCCCGTGGGGTTCGCCTGGGCGATGGCGTCCTGCAGGTTGTCGGCCATAGCGGGGTGGGCCAGGCAGACAAGAGCCGCCGCTACGGCCAGAGCGGTGACGAGATGTTTGCTTTTCATTCCTGTTCTCCTTGCACTTGCGGCCTACTGGGAGACCTTCTTGAATACGATGAGGGGGCAGTTCTTGCACACGTCGGCTCCGGGGAAGTTGTCTCCCGGCCGGGTGATGGAGCCGGTGCCGTACAGCTCCTTGCGCTCCAGCAGGCGTGCGACCACGTCGCCGATCTGGTCTCCGGGGATGAACACGTTGATTTCGCCGCGTTCGGTCTTGCCGGCGTTGTACGAGCCGGAACAGGCCGTACACAGATTGGCTTGGCGCTCCAGGTAGCTGAAAACGTTGCCCGCGCAGGCCGAGGAGTTCATGGTGATGTTGGTGCGCAAGGGATGGACGTCCAGGGCCGCCATGTAGTCCACCACGAGATGGTAGGCCTGCATGTTGTCGCAGTAGAAATGAACCGAATCCGGGGGCAGCACCGCGTCGGCCAGCGGTGAAACCGCAACCGCCTTCAGCGCGCCCTCGGGCAGGCGCGGCTTGGTTTTCACGAAGCGCTCGGCCTGCTCCAGATTCCTCGTGTACTTGGCGTGGCTCTTGATCTCGTTCTCGTCCAACGGCTTCCAGCCGAAAACGAACTCGGCGTTGGAGCAGCCCAGGCCGTCGCGGTCGGCGAGGACGGTCTGGCCTTTCATGCGCGCGGCGATCTCCCATTGGCAAAAAGTCATCTTCTTGACCGGCTTGTAAAACTCCGGGCACTTCTCTTCGAAGGCGGCCAGGTCTTCGTCCTTGAAAATGTACTTCACGGCCACGGGGTAGTGCATGAGCCGAAGCTCATCCATTAAAACGTGTTGCATCTCTTGGTAGGTCAGCTCGCTCATTTTGCTCCTCCCTGCAGAATGTTGATGTTGGGCCGCTTCCCGCGATCACCCTTGTGAAAAGTTGAACGACCTTACAGGGACAATAGGAAGCCGGGGAGGCGACAACAAGAAAATTGGCTGCTTGTGAAAAAAATATTTTTATTCGCGGGCAAAATCGGGTGATGCGTGAGCCAACTTAGGAGGTGCATTGTGATTTGTATCACAATATGCACGACTAGGTCGGCGCCCAGTTTTTCCCATCGCTCCGGACGGCCAGCTTGCGCCCTTCGCCACAAGCGGGACGCAGTTGGGTTTTCATTGGCCGTCGACCAGGAGGAGGCTCGCGTTTCGACGGGAAAGCATTTTCTCATGAGACGATGCTTTGGGTGTTGAGCGGGTGCTCACACTTTTTGTTCATCTCAGTGCAAGTAAATAGAACATAGTGTTCTAAAATGGTGCACTACCATTTATTTTTGAATTTTATCTTGATCGAATGATTTTTCGCGATTACTATTGCATCCATCTCTTACAACGATGCGGCTTGCTTTTTAGCGCGGCGTTTGCATGACTCTAGGCGTCACTTTTGTAGCTATTATAGTGACAGTTGTCGTTTCAGAGAATCGTAATTTTATGGTTTCGGTTGCATATTTTTAAGGCTTTGTGTGGATTTTTATGGTGCGGCGCCGTGATGCTTATTGTCGTGAGAGCCGGCGCAGGCCGGCTTGCGCGAGTTGGCCGCAAGGCGGTCCTCGGCGTGCGATGGATGCGCGTGGAACGGCGCCCGGAGGAGTTCGCCTCCGGCGCTTCATAATAACGTATAAGGAGTGTTATCATGAACGCGAACATCGACGGGACCTATCAACTTTTTATTGACGGGAAATGGGTCGACGGCGGCGGTGAAAAGTTTTCCGCGACCAACCCCTCCAACGGGGAAAAACTGGCGGAGTGCGCGAGCGCAACCGCCGAGGACGTGGACAAGGCCGTCAAGGCGGCCCAGAAAGCCTTTGCGTCCTGGAAAAAGACCACTCCGGTGGAGCGGGCGGCCGCGCTGAATAAAATCGCCGACCTGATCGACGCCAACGCCGACCATCTGGCCATGGTGGAGACGTTGGACAACGGCAAGCCGATCCGCGAGACATCGGCCATCGACGTGCCTCTTTCCTCCGACCACTTCCGTTACTTTGCGGCCGCCATCCGCACGGAGGAGGGGCAGGCCGCCATGATCGACGACCAGACCATGAGCATCATCCTGCGCGAGCCCATCGGGGTGGTCGGCCAGATCATCCCCTGGAACTTCCCGCTGCTCATGGCGGCGTGGAAGATTTCACCGGCTCTCGCCGCCGGCGATTGCGTGGTCATCAAGCCGTCCATCGAGACGTCGCTGTCGATTCTCGAACTGGGCAAGCTCATGGCCCAGGCGCTGCCCCCGGGCGTGGTCAACATCATCACCGGCCGGGGCTCGGTTTCGGGCCAGGCCATGCTGGAGCACCCCGGGTTCTCCAAGCTGGCCTTCACCGGGTCCACCGAAGTCGGCTACACCGTGGCCGACGCGGCCTCGAAACGCATCATCCCGAGCACCTTGGAGCTGGGCGGCAAATCGGCCAACATCATCTTCCCGGACGCCCCCTGGGAGAAGGCCATGGAGGGCCTGCAGCTCGGCATTTTGTTCAACCAGGGACAGGTCTGCTGCGCCGGTTCGCGGGTTTTGGTCCACGAGGACATCTACGACAAGTTTGTGGCCGAGGCGGTCAAGGCCTTCTCCGCGGTGAAGGTGGGGTTGCCTTGGGAGGCCGGCGTCCAAATGGGGGCGCAGGTGAATGAAAGCCAGTTGGAGAAGATATTGGCCTACGTTGAAGTCGGCAAGGGCGAAGGCGCCAAGGCGGCCGCGGGCGGTGCACGCCTCACGGACGGGCCGTTGGCCAAGGGTTGCTTCATGCAGCCGACCCTGCTCGTCGACGTGAAGAACTCCATGCGCGTGGCGCAGGAGGAGATCTTCGGTCCGGTGGCCTGCTGCATCAAGTTCAAGGATGAGGCCGAAGCGATCGCCATCGCCAACGACAGCGAATACGGGCTGGGCGGCGCCGTTTGGACCAAGGACATCAACCGCGCGCTGCGCGTGGCCCGGGGCGTGGAAACCGGCCGGATGTGGGTCAATACCTACAACCAGCTGCCGGCCCATGCGCCCTTCGGCGGATTCAAGAAGTCCGGCATCGGCCGGGAGAACCACCACATGATGCTCGACCATTACACGCAAAAGAAGAATATCTTCATCAGCATGACGGAAGAGCCTTTGGGCCTGTACTAAGTCGTTGAAAGGCGGGCGGCGGAGGGGCCGCCGCCCGCCTACGGACCTGTTTTTCCTGGGAGGTCTTCGGTGGCCAAAGTCACGAAAGAAACCATGGTGGAGGATTTGGTCAAGCTTCCCGGCGTCGTCGGCTACGGCGTCAAGAGCGGGGTTTCGCTGTTCGCGTGCTCGGGCGGCCACCCCATGAGCCTGGGCCGGTTGCTTGAAATCCGTAAAATCGCCGACCCCGACGGCTTCATCGACGGACTGAACGCTTTCTTGAGCGAGAACGAGCGGAAATAGAACATGCGTTCCGCATGGCTGTTAGAGCAGGTTAACTTTGAAAAAGTTTAACTGCTCGGCAAGAATTTGTCCGCAAATCCTTGCCGCGGAATGCTTGTAGGCGAGCTACGCTCGCCGTGAAGCAAGCATTTCAAGCGTAATATGCTCTAAAGCAGCTTGGCTGTTCCCGTATGTATGCGCAATACACTGCGCCCTGGATTTTGACTGCCCCGCATCTCTCCATGTTGGACAGCCTGCGTTGCATGAGTGTTGCGACAATCAGCTAAGGCGCGACGACGAGCACTTTGAACTGGCTGGGCATCATGGACATGCCGGGGCCGTTGAGGGACATGCCGTTGTGCCCGGTCATGGACGTGACCCGGGCCGTG
This sequence comes from Desulfovibrionales bacterium, assembly GCA_030156255.1. Classification (GTDB taxonomy): domain Bacteria; phylum Desulfobacterota; class Desulfovibrionia; order Desulfovibrionales; family Desulfovibrionaceae; genus JASGMV01. Next base: position 28,588 of record JASGMV010000001.1, on the reverse strand, counting down.
GGCTGGCCGCCTACCAGGCACGTGAACGAACCCATCAGATACTTCATGGGGCCCATAACCATTTGGGAGGCCACGCCGCCCATGACTCCGGCGTTGTCGCCGTTGGACAGGGGGATCGTGGTCCCCAGGTTGTGGGTCGGCGCCCCGCCCATGAGCACCTTCATGCTCGCTGTGGGCGGGATGGCCGTGGCCCCCACGGCGATGTTGGGATAGGGAATGGGGATGGCCAGCGGCGGGGTCTTGCAGACGTCGGGCATGCCCATGGACATGCCGCCCATCATGGTGTTGGCGAACATCTCAATGTCCTTGTTGGCTGTTGCAATCGGTCGATTATCCGATGTGAACGCGCTCGGCGTTGACCCGGACGTCTTCCTTGGCCGTGACCTGGCTGAACTCCGCGTGCAGGCTCAACGTCTTTTTCGCGTTGACGGTCATGGCGCCCACGTTGGCGTGTTCGTGGCCTTCGATCCTCCTATGCGAGGTCTTGGCCCGCAGAAACAGCCTGTCGGCCAGTTGATCCAGTTTTTCGGCCATGAACCGGATGGCCGAGGCGTTGGCGCTGAGCAGTCGGCCGGCCAACGTGATCTTGTCTCCGTTGATTTCCACCTCGGCGGCGCCGGCCTGAATCCGCGGGGCGGCCATCTCCACGGCCACGGCCGAGCCCATGCGCACGGCGTCCTTGGCCTGGATATGCAGCCCGGCGCCGGAGCGCAGGGTCGCGCCGGTTGGAAAGTACAAGTCTGCGGAGGCGTTGTCGTCGCGCTCCAGCACGCACAGGATATAGGCCCATCCCTGCTCGGGGATCGCGACCTGCACGGTGTCGCCCAGAGACGGCGTCAGGAGGCAGCCGGCCGCCCGTTTGGCCTGGATCAGGCCTGACGCGGTTTGCAGGTGGTGGATGGCGCCTTCGCGGCCCACCAGCACGGCGTGCTCCTGGCGGACGGTTTTGTCGGCGATTGCGGCAAGTGTCATGAACGTCTCCTTGTCATGCGGCGGAGGGGTTGAAAGCCTCGGCTCTGGCCCGTTGCTCGTTCGTGTCCAGGGCCAGGGCGCGTTGCTTGGCCGAGATGGATGTGGCTTGGTTTTCCTTGACGCCGTGCAGCTTGGCGCGGAGCATTTTGGCCGAGCCGAAGTCCGCGTCGGCGACGTCGGAGCGGGAAAGATCGGCGTACTCGAGGGTTGCGCCGGAAAAGACGGCGCCGCGGGCGTCGGCGTCGTCGATCATGGCTTGGTGCAGATCGGCGCCGGTAAAATTTGCGTTTCGGATATCCGCTTCCGTGAAGCAGGCGTTTTGCAGCAGCGTTTCTTTCATGGATGCGCCGCGCATGCACGCCCTGCAGAAGATGGCCATGCTCGCTTTGGCCGCATCCAGGTTGGCGCCGGTGAGATCGGCCTCCATGAAGCTGGCCTGGGTGATGTCGGCCCTGGCCAGCTTCACGCCTTTGAGGTTGGACTGGAAGCACTGGCACAGAACCAGCGAGGCCCCGGCGAGGTCCATGCCTTCCATGTCGGACTCGTAGAGGATGACGTTGCGCATGTTCGCCGTGAGAATCTGCGCCGTGCGCAGGTCGGCCTTTTGCATGACGGCCTTGGTCATGTTCGCGCCGGAAAAATCGGTTTTGTCCAGGCAGGTCTCCAGGAACACGGCCTGCTCCATGTCGGCCTCTTGGAAACCGGCGTTTTCCAGGCTAGCGGCTTGGATGACCAGTTCGCGGCCGTCCGCGCCGGAGAGGTCCGCCCCGTTCATGTCCGACTCCAGGATTCTCGCAAGCCTCAGCCGTGAGCCGGCCAGTCTGGCGCCGGACAGCGGCGTTTTGGTGATCACGGCGAGGTGCAGGTTGGCGCCGGACAGGTCGGCGTTCGACAGCCCGCACTCCGTGAGCACGGCCTCGGACAGGTCGGCGCCCGCGAGATTGGCCGAGTCGAACCGCACTCTTTGGAAGAATCCGCCGGCGAGGTCGGCGCCGGACAGGTCCAGTTTCGAGAGGTCCATGTCCAGGACGGGCTCGCCCTCTCGGACCATGCGAATCAGCTCTTGCGCATCCATTCCGGCGTCCATCCTTCGATTTTTGTCAGGGTCAGGTCGGCCCCGGTGAAGTCCGTGGCTTCGTCCAGCTTGGCGCGAAACATCTCGGCGCCGTAGAGACTGGCCCCAAGGAGTTTGGCGCCGGCCAGCCGGGCCTTCATGAAGCTTGCCTCCATGAGGTCGGCGCGGGTGAACCTGGCGGCGCGCAGATCGGCCTTCATGAAGTTGGCCTGTCTGGCCCGGGCGTGGTTGAACGCCGCTTCCCGCAGGTCCGCCTGCATGAGGTTGGCGCGCCCGAGGTCGGCGCCGGAGAAGTCCGCTCCCCGGAGGCCGGCCTGCATGAGGTTGCATTCCCTGAGGGATGCGTCGGCGAAGCAGGCCTGCTCGGCCTTGGAGTCGGCCAGCATCCGCACGCTTTCCAGGTCCGCCTTTCGGAACAGGCAGGAAGACAGGTCGCAGGTGATGAAGATGGTCCCCTTGGCCGTGGTCCCGGAGAAGTCGGCGCCGGCCAGGTCGCATTTGATGAAAACGGCTTCGGAGAGGTCGGCGGAGCTGAAGTCCATGCCGGCGAAGTCCAACTCGTTGAACATGGCGTGGCGGAGTTTTGCTCCGGCCAGGCTGGCGCCGGCCAGGTCGGCTTCGAGGAGTTCCGCCCGCTCCATGTTCGTGCGGTTGAGCAGGGCGTGGGTGAAGCGGGATTTGCAGAGCACGGCTCCCCGGAGGTCGGCGTCTGTGAGGTCCGCCCCGGCCAACTCGCTGGCGCCCAGGTTGGCGCCGGCGGCCTTGATCCTGTTCATGTTCGCGCCGCAGAGCACTGCGTGGGCCAGGACGGCGCCGGAGAGGTCGGCGCTTTCCAAGTTCGCGCCGGAGAGGTCGGCGCCTTCGAGCAGCGCGTCTTTGAGGTTGGCGCCGCGCAGGTCCAGGCCCGAGAAGTCCGCGCCGCAGAGGTCCAGGCCGGAGAAGTCGTTGGTCCGGACCAGGCGGTCGGCGGCGAAAGCGCGCAGCCGTTGGCGTTCGTCTTCGGCCAGAGGCTCGGGCTTCGGGTAGTGCTGGGCGAAGCGCTTGTAGGCGTCGTCGGACGCCTGCTGGGCCTTGTCCAGTCGTTCTCTGGTTTCGGCGAGCTTGTCCTCGATGGAGGATGTGTCCACCCCGGCCTGCCGGGCGGCGGCCAGGGCCGCCTTCACGTCGAAGTCGGGGATTTTCAGCGGGCCGGGCGGTCTTTTGGCGGCCTCGACCTTGAGGGCGTCGAAATCCAGGCCGTGCCGGGCGCACTCCTCCTTGGCCCGGGCTATGGCTTGGTCTTTGGCCTCCTCGGCCATGGCCTGCGCCCTGTCCATGGCGGCCTTGAACTCGACCGGGTCGCAAGTCTCGGGATCCAGCACCGGGAAGGGGTCTTCCTCCGGCATGGGCGTGAGCGCGGCGGGGTCCAGGCCGTAGGGTGCGATCATCTCTCTGGCGCGGTCCATGGCGGCCTGCTTTTCCTTTTCCGCCCTACGGGAGAAGTTGGCCAACATTTTTCCCTGGTTGGCGTAGTCCTCGGCGTTTTCGATGTCGTCGGTGACGCGCCGCTCCTCGCCTGGCGGGACAAGGCCGTGTTCGCGCATGACGTACAGGGCCTCGTGCTCCGGGTTCGTGCGCTTGGCGAACTGGTCCAGGTAGTGGGACATGGGGATCTGCTCGGCGTCCAGGCGCTCGTGGGCCAGGAGCAGGGCGGCCACATCGTCCGTGTCGTCGGTTTGGATTTCGCACATGGCGCGGTGTACGAGCACGCCCTTCTTGAGGTTGGGAAACAGCCAGACCGTATCCAGTTTGCAGTGAAGCTCCTCGAACTCGTCCCCGCGGCTCAGGATTTTTACGAAGGCGCGGGGCCGATATCCGGGCAGCCGGCCGGAAAGGATGGATTCCTCGGGGTGCATGTGCTTGAGTTCGAAATTCTCGTCGCCGGCGAGATAGCCCGGAAAGCGCTGGTCCTCCTGGGCCGCGTGGAAGAGGCGCTGGTCCATGTCCACCGGGAAGAAAGGGAAGCGCTCGGCCATCCAGGCGTCGTCGTACGTTCCGGCGTACTGTCGACGTTGGGGCCAGGCCATGTCCAGGCTTCCGAATGATGCTGGCCGCGTGATGTCCCATGGCTCGTCGAGCTTCTCGTCGGCCGCGGCCACGTTGTGCAGGGGGACGTCGGCGGGGTCGCCGCCTTCGGGAACAAATCCCGCGCCGCCGGGGTTTTCCGGGAAGTCGGGCCCGCCGAAGGCCTTGGCCCAAGTCGTCTCCATCTCGGTGAACGGTTCTGGCTCGACTTTGATCCACGATCCGGCCTTCTTTTCCCAACGGGAGTCGCCGAACACGTTGAGAGTCTTTTTCACCGAGCCCAGGCGCAGGGAGACCTCCAGGACCTGGACGGGTTTTCCCCCCGGAGCGAAAGCTTTGCCGGCCGCCAGCACCTCGGCCGCGGGTTTGGGATTGCCCATATCCAGCAGGCCGTCGGGGGCCAGAGCCTCGGCCGCGGCCTTCCACAGGTCGGGCTCCAGGAGCAGGCCGGATTGACCAAAGACGAAGCCCTGGAGCACGGAGAGCGCGAAGTAGCGCTTGGGCCCCTGCTCGTGAATCCGGTGCAGGACGGATTGGCGTAGGGTCTTGACGATTTTCATGCGCGTATCCCTTTTTGATGCATCGCCAAAACCATCAGGTGATGACCTTCAGACCACCGCCGTCGACCTTCATGGCGGTGGTTCCGATGTGCGTGACGCCGCTCTTCACCTCCGTAATCACATTCTGGATTCTGGTTGCTCCGGCGTACATGCGCTGCACGGCCAGTGCGCAGGCCACGCCCGGGTGGACGGACAGGTCCGCGGACAGGGCCAACTCGAGGTTTGCGGACAGGTTGAGGGCCAGATTCAACCCGGCGGAAACCTGAATCGCCGGGCCGATGGTGGCTTCGGCGAAGGCCCCCATGGACAGCTTGGAGCTGGCGCCGGCGAAGATCTCGGCCACGGCGCCGCCGAAATAGCTGGACGAAGAGCCGTGGTTGACGAGGTTCTTCTGGTCCGACCACTGGACCAGGTTTTTTGCGTAATGCTGGTAGGAGTCTTCGCCGGCGAAGACGTTGAAGGGGCCCTCCACATTGATCTCGTAGCCGGGCGCGAGCAAAATGGCGTTTTCGGTCTCCAGCTTTTTGATTTTTTCGTCCAGGCGCGACGCTTCGTCTTTGCATGCCTGCTCTTGGCGCTCGCGCACTTCTTTTGCGGAATACATAGGAAGGTCCAAGTTGTTGAGTTGCTTTTGGAGATCTTCCGGCAGTGGAGGCAAGGGGGTCCTCCCGGCTTTCCAGGCGTCCAGGTAGGCCTGAATTTTCGCCTTGTCGGCTTTTGCTTTTTCAATTTCCTTTAAATTATTTTCGATTTTCGCCGGCGCTCCCCGTTCCTCTTGTTTGATGCTTTCCGGCTTGCCCGGAGATTTGGTCCCGACGTCCACCCTGAGGCCCCCGAGGACTTTCTCCTGGCGGTTGTTCTTGTGCGTGATCGTGACGGCGTTCTCCACCGTCTCCGCAAGGGTTCCGCCGATGGCGACCGTGGCGTCCCCCGAGACCGTCTTGGTGAAGTTTTGTTGAACGGTCTCGTTGGAGTTCCCGGCGATGGTCTGGGCGTGGTTGGCCGCGCCGGCGATGACGATATCCTGCTGGACGTCCGTGACGGCTTTGCCCTGGGTCTTGAGTTGGTAGCCGGCGTGGGCGCCCACGCTCTGGCCCAGAGTCAGGGTCGTGGCCGCGGCCGGGGTGGAGAGGTCAAGCCGCTCCTGGCCGGCCATATCCTCCATGACCATCTGGTTTTGCCCCGCCGTCCGCATGACGGCCTGTGTCTGGTTGCGGTTCGACACCGGGCTTTGTTTTTCATGGTTGGGCACGGCGCCGGCGATAATGGGCCTGTCCGGGTCGCCGTCGATAAAGGTCAGCAGGACCTCGGTTCCTTTGTGCAGGGGAAAGTGCGCCCCGTAGTTTTCTCCTGCGTAGGACTGGGCCATGCGGATCCAATGGGACGCCTTGGCGCCGGGCGTGTCGGCCAGATCGAAAGGCAGTTTGACCTTGTAGCGGCCCCAGGCGTCGAGTTCGGCGTATCGTCCCGCGCCTTCGGCGTCGATGACTGCGTGAATGCTTCCGTAAAACCGGGTGTATTCGGTTTTCAGTTCCGGCCGGAATTGGCGTTCGGCGGGGATGGCCGTGAAGTTGTTTCGATAATAGGGCTCATTGACCTCTTCTCCGAACATCGCCCGCAACTCGGAGCGCAGGAAGCAAGCCTGGCTTCCCTGGTGGTGGATGTTGGTGGTCAGGTGCTTGACGTTGAAGTCCTGGCGATAGTGTTTGTCCATGGTGAAGCAGTAGCCGGGCCGCAGATAGGGGGCCGTGGACTCGCCGTGGAATACGCGCTCCTGGCAACGATACATTTCAGCGCGGATTTTCGCCAGATACTCGCCATCCTTCGGTGTGTTGAAATGGTCTCCGTAAATGAACAGGTCGCCATGCCCGTGCTCGTTGACTTGGGCGGAGCCTGAAATCTCCAGGTCCGGGCGGCGGTAGTTGTAATCTTTCAACGTGACGCTCTTGGGCGAAAGCCGTTGTCTGCAAACGAAGCTGTGTGATATTTCGTCTGTGAATGATGTGCGCAGCCCACTTGGCGGATTGTACGTCAGCTTTTCGTCTCCACGCATGGCTTGATGCGATATGGCTGAGTCCGTGAACACGACCTTTTCCCGCGTTTCGCCCTGTTCAAAGAAGTAATAAATGCCTACAAGCTCCAGGAGACAGGTCACGAAGTCCAGGTGGGTGGTGTTGTACTGGCAGGCGTATTCGCGTTTGGAATAGTTTTGGGTGAAGCTGAATTTAAAGTCGGCGCCTTCCTGCAAACCTGCGCTGGACAGGCACAGGGAGATCATCTCCTTGAAGTCCTTGTTCAGGAAGACTTGGTTGTAGTAGGTGTTGGAGAGCCACCACAGGCGTGGGACCAGCACGGCGCGGTAGAAGGTGAATTTGCCCGCTTTCTGGCGTTGTTCGAATTCCGCCAGCACGCCGTGGAACGGAATGGACTCGCCATTGGGGCGCAGGATCGTGAACGTGGCGTTGCTTTGGATGATCGCCTCCAGGTCCACGTCGTCCTTTTTGGATATGAGGTCGATCTCGAAGCGGTAGCACTCGTTGAGGCCCTCGTCGCCTTGGAATCGGATGACGGCGAAGGGATTCTTTTGCCCTGCGCAGGCCGCGGACGTGAACTCGTACTTCTTTTGGGTGAGGTCGGGCATTGCACACTCCCTGGCTGCGGCGGGTGGTTGCATACTTTGTAAAAATCGATTGAAAATTTTATACCGTCTTATACCAGGTTAACAGTGGAAAGCAACATAAATTTGAGCTGTTGCAAAACTTGAATGATGGCGCGTGCGAGCGCCCCGCAACGGGTCGGCGGGAGGTTGTCGGATGAGCTTTGGACTGGATGTTCTCAAACGTATGGCCAAGGGTGACAAGGCGGGCGGCGCCAGGGCCGTGGCTCAGATTCTCAATACCCTGGACCATGCGTCCCGGGAGGAGATGCTGGCGGATATCGAGGCGGAGGACGCGGCGCTGGCTTCGGAAATTCGTTCGTTGATGTTTACGTTCGAGGATTTGGCCGGGCTGGATGCGCGTAGCCTGGGCGAACTCGCGAGAGCGACCGATTTGTCGAAGTTGGCCTTGGCCTTGCGCGGCGCAGGCCCGTCCGTGGTGGACGCTTTTTGCAAGGCCATGAGCCGGCGCCAGGCCGTCATGCTGAAGGACGACGTGGAGGCCCTGGGGCCGCAGCGGGCGAGCGACGTAGAGGCGGCTCGGCGAGACGTCCTGGCCGCGGCCCGTCGATTGGAGGCCGCCGGGCGTTTGGCGTTGCGCCCGGGGCCGGGAGACGTGTATATGTAAGGCGGGGAAAGCCTTGCTGTAGAAAGCTTTCCACCGCCCCCCTTCCCCCAGTTCAACACACAAAAAGCCTTATCCCATCTCCACCCAGGCGGGGACGTATTTCCAGGCTTGCTTGAGCTGCGCCTCGCGCAGCCCGACTTCCGGGGCCATGGACGACAAGAGCCTCCAGTACGCCTTGGAGTGGTTGGGCTGGCGCAAATGGGCCAGTTCGTGCAGCAGAACGTATTCGGCCAGCTCCGGCGGCAACAGCATCAGCTTGGCGTTGAGATTGATCGAGCCTTTGGACGAGCAACTGCCCCAGCGGGTTTTCTGCAGCCGGATGGAGCAACGGCCGGGGGATAAGCCGTGCTGGCGGGCCAGCCGCTCCAGCCAGCCGGGCAGCTCTTTCTTTGCGCAATCCTTGAGGAAATAGCGCAGCCGGCTGAGAACCCTGTTTTGGTCCGCGAGATCGCCGCAGAGCATCGCGCCTTCCGACGTGCGCTTCAGAATAAGTTTATCACCTGGCAGATAATTATAGACGAGCATGATTTTTTGATGCACGGCCCTCAAGCGGATTACGTTCGGCGGACCGGCCTCTCGGGTTGCCGCCTCATCGTTGTATTTTTTTAGACGATTAATTATCCAACCTTGTTTTTTTTCGAGAATCCCCGGCAGCAATTTCCGATTGAATCCCTCGGGGATCACGACTTCCAGGCCGTTGTGGGGATGCACTTTCAATAATACGTTTCGGGCGCGCCGGCTGACGCGCACTACGTAATCGATGTATCCAACGCTTTTGAATTGCAGTCGATTCTCCCGTCCATTGCCTTGCTGGCGCCCCCATCTGTTATTTAAGAACATGTTTTTTATCAGCTCTTGTAAATCTTTTGGGTAGTGCGTTATGGTTGGGCAATGTTTCCAAGGCGCCGCTTCTGGTCCGGTTGCAGCCGAACTGCAGTCTTTCGCGGATGAAGCCGGACGTCGCGCCGCAACAGCCCTTATGGAGGAGAGTGAAGTTAGGCTCGTTTCCGTGTGACATTTGCATAAGACGCTGTCTTCGAATCCGTCAAGACCGTTGAACCGCTGCTCCGCGCCCCGGGGAACGGCGATCAAGGGCGAAGAACCTTAAGGGTGCCTGCATGCGTTCCAACTCCGTTAAGTCGTCCTTGGTCCAATGGAACCTTCATCTGATCCCGGCTCCGGCGGCGAGGTGCCGCTGGGATAGCTGGGAAGTTCTGGAGGCCAACGAGCCGTTGCTGCGCCTCGTCGGCGTCGAAGGAGAGGGCGCCCCGACGCATTTATCCTGGTTTTTTTCTTCTTCCGAGGATGAGGAGCTTTTTTCGAACCGGCTGCAGCGGGGCGAAGCTGCGGAGGAATTCGCCGTTGAGCTGGTTCGGCCGGCCGGAGGCGTGCAGCCCGTGCTGCTTTCGGCCCGGAGGTTGAGCGGGGGAGATGAAATTCTGGCCGTGTTGGCGCGGCGGGACGGCCTGAAGCTGGAGCGCGGCGCTGAAAGTTTTCTGGAGTTGCTGGAGCGTTCCTCCCTGGTGCTCTACCGCTTCAACTTCAAAACGAACCGCTACGACTACGTGGGACCCGGTATTGAGCGGATCACGGGGCGCTCCGCCGAAGAGTGGCGTGAAAAGGGCGTTCAGGAAGTGTTGGACATCGTGCATCCCGACGATGTGCAGCGGTTCAAGGGCCGTTGGGAGACTTCCGCCGGCAAGGGGGCGCTCCGTTATTGCTCCGGAGAAATGGATCTGCGGCTGCGGACGCAGGACGGCGGCTACCGGTGGGTCCGTGACATCAACACGTTCTTGTGGGATGTGCAGGGCCGTTTGGAGGCCGTCGCGGGGGCGCTGTCGGATGTGACCTCTCGCAGGGAGAGCGAGCGGGCTTTGGCCGAGAATAACCATTTTCTGCACACCATCATCGACGGATTGCCCATTCCGTTTTTTCAGAAGGACGTCCAGGGGCGGTACGCCTTGGTCAACCGCGCTTTCGAGGCGTTCACGGGCAAGTCCAAGGCCGAAATCCTCGGCCGGGCCACCGTCGAACTTTTGCCCTGGGAGTACGCGGCCCTGTCTCAGGAGAAGGACATGGCCTTGCTTCAGGCCAACGAACCCGCCTCCCTGTTTTACGAGCACTCGGTTCCCCACGCGGACGGAAGTCTCCGGCATGCGATTTTTTACAAGGCCGCCTGCTTTGACGTTGCCAGGGAGCGAGTTGGGCTGGTGGGCGCCATTTGGGACATGACCGACCTCAAGCGGGCCGAGGAGCAACGCAATTTGGCTCTGGAGGAGCTGGAGGCCATTTTCGACAGCAGCCTCATGGGACTTGTTCTGACGCGCAATTCGGTGGTGGTGAAGGCCAACGCCCGCGCGGCGGAAATTCTTGGCCGGTCTCTGGAGGAGTTGCTGGGTCTGCACGGACAGGAATTGCTGAACGTGGAGCCGCAGGAATACGCCAGATTGGCCGTCGAGCATTACGGCGTCCTGAAGCGCGACGGGGCGGCGTTCATCGAATTCGAACGCCGCGGTCCGGGCGAACCTCAGTGGCTGCTCGTGGCGGCCAGGCCTCTGGATCGGCGGGACCTCGCGCGCGGCGTTGTCTGGGTGGTGGACGACATCACCAGCCGCAAACGGGGCAACGAGGCCATGCAACGCCACGCCGAAGATTTGCTGGAGGCCAAAACCGCCCAGGAGGAATACGCCATCCGGTTGGAGCAGACCGTCGCCGAACTGGAGAAAGCCCGGGCGGAGGCGGATGAGGCCAATCAGGCCAAGAGCGATTTTTTGGCCAATATGAGCCATGAAATCCGAACGCCCATGAACGCCATTGTAGGCATGGCCGATTTATTGCTCCGCCAGGACGCCAGCGATGCGCAAAATCGCTTTCTTGAGGTCATCAAGAGTTCCGCTGACCACCTGCTTTCCGTGATCAACGATATTTTGGACTTTTCCAAAATAGAGGCGGGAAAGCTCGTCATGGAGCCCGCGCCGTTCAACGTCGCCGAGACCGTGGCTTCGGCCCTGGAGCCGCTCTCCTTTTCGATGAGCGCCAAGGGGCTGAGAACCTATTGGGTCATCGAGGATGCTCCGGAATGGGCCGTGGGCGACGAAGTCCGCATCCGTCAGATCTTGTTTAATCTGGTGGGAAACGCGGTGAAATTCACCCAACAAGGCGAGGTCGGCGTGACGGTGCGGCGTCTGCCCGGCTCGGAAGACGAACATACAGGGATGTTGGAGTTCTCCGTGGCCGACACCGGCCCCGGAATTCCGAAGGCCCGGCTCGACTCCATTTTCGAGCGATTCACCCAGCTCGACGGGATGACGCGGAAGCATGGGGGCAGCGGATTGGGGTTGTCCATTTGCAAACGTCTGGCGGAGTTCATGGGGGGCGATTTGAAAGCCTCCAGCGAGGTGGGCGTCGGCAGCGTCTTCTCCTTCCATATCAAGGTGGGTTTGCTGTCCGAAGAGCAGACGCAGTCCCTGGAGCGGGAGCGCCATGCGGGGCGGGAGGAAGAAAAGCTTTCCGTGACTCCTTTGCGCATTCTGGTCGGGGAAGACCACCCCATGAACCAGTTGGTGATCCAGGAGACCCTGTCCCAGGCCGGCCATGAGGTCGATGTGGTGGAGAACGGGTTGGAGGTTCTGGACAAGCTGGCTGTCCGTTTCTATGACGTGGTGCTGCTGGACGGACTGATGCCGGTCATGGACGGTATCGAGGCGGTGCGGCGCATCCGCGGCCATCCTGATCCGCGCGTGGCTCGCATTCCGGTCATCGCCTTGACGGCTTTGGCCCGGGATACGGACCGCAAGCGCTTTTTGGAGGCGGGGATGGATGATTACGTGCTCAAGCCGGTGAACAAATGGCGTCTTTTGTCCTCCATCTCGAAAGTCATGGCGCAGAAGGGCGGGGCCGAAGCATGCCTGCTTGAGGTCCCGGCGCCGTCGGACGAAGCTGCGGGCTTTTTGGACCTCACGCGCTGCGCCGACTACGTTCCGGAGGATCCCTTGCTGCGCAAGCGGCTGTTCTCCATGTTTCTGGCCGAGTCTCCGGTTCTGGGAGCGACGATGGAGAATTTGCTCGCCCAGAGCGATCTGGTGAGCGCCGCTCGATTCGCCCACAAGCTCAAAGGCATTTGCTACACCGTGGGCGCGTTTCTCTTGGCCGAGAATGCCTCGGAAATCCACGCCGCCTGCGCCCGGGGCGATGCGGGCGAGGCGAGGGGTCTACTGCCCGAATTCAACCGGTTGCTCTCCGGCACGAATCTCGAAGTGCAAAAGAACATGATCGAGGTCTCGGCGGCCGGCGGCGAGGAATTGTGACACGGCAAACGGATAAGCCCCTTTTCTTTTTGTCCGATTCAGGGCATGTATATCTGCAGATACGGTGGGGTAAGACGCACCGTGACGGATTCGCTTGGCGTGCGCCGCGGAGGTGTTTGCAGACCGTTGCGGCGGCGAGGCGGAGGAAGCCGAGCCGAAGCGTCGACGCCGGAGCCATCCGCTCAATACTGCAAGGAGAAGGATATGGAGTTAGCGAAGCAACAAAAAGGCGATGTTGTCGTTGTCAGCGTGACCGGGAGGATGGACGCGGTGACAGCGCCGGATTTTGAAAATGGGTTCAGCGATTACATGCAAGGCGGCGGCAAAAAGTTTGTCGTGAACCTCGCCCAGTTGGAGTACATTTCCAGCGCCGGCTTGCGCAGCATTTTGTCCTCGGCCAAGAAACTCAAGGCCAGCAATGGAGTGATCGCCTTCGCCGGGCTGAAGGGGATGGTCAAGGAAGTTTTCGATATTTCCGGTTTTGGCTCCATGTTCGACATTTACTCCACTGTGGAAGAGGCTTCCTCGAGGTTGTAAATGCCGGAGGAGGCGCGGATCGAAACCACGGCTCTTTTCGATAATTTGCCGCAACTCATGAGCTTCGTGACGGAGCAGGCCCGCAGGCTGGGCGCTCCATGGGAAAAGATCGGCGAGGTCGAACTGGTGGCCGAGGAGGCGTTGGTCAACGTTATCTCCTACGCGTATCCGGAGACGCCTGGCCCGGTGCATCTGCGCATCTACAGGGAGAAGGATCGACTCGCTTTCGAGATCCGGGATCAGGGACGCCCGTTCGACGCCACCAAAAGGGAGGACCCGGATCTCGCCGCAGACATGGAAAATCGCACGGTGGGCGGCCTAGGTATCTATTTCATGAAAAAGATCATGAGCGAAGTGAACTACCGACGCGACAATGGAGACAACGTCCTGACCTTGATTTTGGACTTGCCGGAGTCCCGCGAGGGATAATCCTGGCGTGAGCTGCGGCTGATCCAGCCGTTTCTTCCTCCCCTTACCAGACGAACATTGCTCGACACTCAGAAGCCGTTGCGCCGGAGCATTTCCATGGTCACGCCGCCCTCGTCTTTTTGAGGGGCTTTTGGGGCGTAAGGGCCGACCATCTGCTGGACGTATTTGCCGATGACATCGGTCTCCAGGTTGACCTCCGCTCCGGGCTTCCAGGTCGGGATGATCGTCTCCGCCATGGTGGCCGGGATGATGTTCACGGAGAGCCACCCTTTCCCGCACTCGTTGACCGTGAGACTGATCCCGTCCAGGGCGACGGAGCCTTTTTCCACCATCAGCGGCGAGAATGCGGCGGGGTAGCTGACGGTGAACCGGATGGACTCCCCGGCCTCGGCGCGTTTTTCGATTTTTCCCAGACAGTCGATATGGCCGCTCACCATGTGCCCGCCCAGGCGGTCCCCCAAGGCCAGCGCCCGTTCGAGGTTGACTTTGTCGCCGGGTTTGAGCCGGCCGAGAGTGGTGCGGGCGATGGTCTCGCCCGAGGCGTAGGCGGTGAACTCGCCCGTTGTGGAGCGCTCCACCGTGAGGCAGGCGCCGTTGACGGCGATGGACTCGCCTTGGACGAATTCGCGAATGCCGCAACGGATCACCAGCCGGCGCTGTTCTCCCGCCGCCTGCGTCCGCACCACGTCGCCAACTTGTTCTATGAGTCCGGTGAACATGAGCGTTCCTCCAGAGCCTTGTAGGTCAGGCGCAAATCCAGGCCGCTTTGCCGGACATCGGCGAGGCGCAGGTCCACGGCCTGGCCCATCAGCGGCGCCGAGCGTCCTGAAAAAACGGCCGGAGCGGCCGTATCGCCCAGGATGCGCGGCGCCACGAAAAGGACGATCTCGTCGGCCAGGGAGGCTTCGACCAGGCTCATGGCCAATCGGCCGCCTCCCTCGCACAGCACGGTCAGACATTGAAGCTCCCGGCGCAGCCGCTCCAGCCCGGACTCGATGTCCAAAGCGTCGGCTTCACCGTCCACCGCCATGATCCGGACCCCCCTGTCCGAGAGTTCGCGGGCCGTGTCGGTTAAAGCCTGGGCCTGGGTGGTGAAGAAAAGGGTCTGCCCGGGCCTGTCGCGCAGCAAGAACAAATTCGCGTCCGGCGCCGGCAGACGGGAGGAGACGACGACCGCCAACGGTTGGCGAAAATCCTCCGTCGGGTCGTCCAGGCGGACCGTCAGGCGAGGATTATCGCGGCGCAGGGTCTCCCCCCCCACCATGATCGCGTCGGATGCGGCGCGCATCTTCTGCACTTCCCGGAAGGAGTCGGAGCAGCTTACGGGCTCGGGTTTCCCCGAGGCTCCGGCGATGCGTCCGTCCAGGGTCTGGGCCATCTTGATGACGTTAAACGTCCGGCGGGAGAAGAGCCAGGTGCGAAAGTCGTGGATCAAGTCCCGGCACTGTTGCCCCAACACACCGTCGCGGACCCGTATTCCAGCCTGACGAAGCCGCTCGGCGCCGCCCCCGGCCACGGACGGGTTGGGGTCCAGGCAGCCCACCACAACCTCGGGAACGCCGGCTTCGATGACAGCCTCTGTGCACGGGGGGGTGCGGCCGTGATGGTTGCACGGCTCCAGCGTGACGTACAGGACGCAGGCCGAAGGGTCGACGCCCTTGCGGCGGGCGTCGGCCAGGCATTCCCGCTCGGCGTGGGGTTGGCCGCAGGCCGTATGCCAGCCTTCGGCGAGGATGGCGCCGTCGCGGGCCAGCACGGCGCCGACGCACGGATTGGGCCGCGCGCTGGGCTTGCCGCGCAGGGCCAGCTCCATGGCCCGGGCCATGCAGGCTTCGTCAGGATTCGATGGGCAAAAGTTCATAGCGGACGCCGGCCTCCAGCATCATCTCCTGGGCCAGTTGGTCAGGGTATCCTTCCGCGAAGTACACCGCGCTGATGCCGGTGTTGATGATCATCTTGGTGCAGATGAGACACGGCTGGGTGGTGCAGTAGATTTCAGCGCCGTTGAGAGAAACGCCGTGCAGCGCGCCCTGGAGGATGACGTTCTGTTCCGCATGCAGGCCGCGGCAGAGTTCGTGGCGTTCTCCCGAGGGGACGTTGAGCTTGGCCCGCAGGCAACCCGTCTCTGCGCAGTGGGCGAGGGCCGTCGGCGCGCCGTTGTATCCCGTGGCCAGGATGCGTTTGTCCTTGACGGCCACGGCGCCGACTTTGCGCCGCAGGCAGGTGGAGCGCTCGGCCACCAGGAAGGCGATGCGCATGAAGTACTCGGGCCAGGGAAGCCGAGCTTCGTTGTGATCCACAGCGCCTCCTCTTTATGCTCTGAAGGCGCCCGACTGCGAGTCGGGCGCCCTCAGAAATAGTTTTCTCGAAACTCGGAAGGCGGCGCGTTCGCGCCGCGTCGGCGTCAGCACCAGCTGAAGAGCGGGAATTCCCTGGCGAACGCCTTGACTTCGCTCTTGATCTCGGCCAGCCGGGATTCGTTGTCGATGCTTTCGAGGGCGGCCAGGATCCAGGCGGCCACCTTGTCCATCTCCGCTTCCTTCATGCCGCGGGTGGTGAGGGCCGGCGTGCCGATCCTGACGCCCGAGGTGACGAAGGGCGAGCGGGTCTCGAAGGGAATGGTGTTCTTGTTGACGGTGATGCCGGCCTTGTCCAATGCGGCTTCGGCGTCCTTGCCGGTGATGTCCTTGGGCGTCAGGTCCACCATCATGAGATGGTTGTCCGTGCCGCCGGACACGATGCGCAGGCCTGCGTCGGCCAGGGACTGGGCCAGCCGTTTGGCGTTTTTGAGCACCTGCTCCTGGTAGGTCCGGAAGGCGGGGCGCAGGGCCTCGCCGAAGGCCACGGCCTTGGCCGCGATGATGTGCATGAGCGGGCCGCCCTGGGAGCCGGGGAAGATGCTGGAGTTGAGCGCCTTTTCGTGCTCCACGGAGGACAGGATGAGCCCGCCGCGCGGTCCGCGCAACGTCTTGTGCGTGGTGGAGGTGGTCACGTGGGCGTATTCGATGCAGGACGGATGCAGTCCGGTTGCGATGAGTCCGGCGATGTGGGCCATGTCCACCACCAGATAAGCCCCCACCTCGTCGGCGATGGCCCGAAAGCGGGCGAAGTCGATGGTCCGGGGGTAGGCGCTGGCGCCGGCGATGATGACCTTGGGCCTGTGCTGCTTGGCCGTTTCCAGGACGTTGTCGTAGTCGATGGTCTCGGTTTCGCGGTTGACGCCGTAGAAGGCCACGTTGAAGATTTTGCCCGAGAAGCTGACCGGGCTGCCATGGGTCAGGTGTCCGCCGTGGGAGAGGTCCATGCCGAGGATGTTGTCGCCGGGTTTGATCAGGGCGAAATACGCGGCCATGTTGGCTTGGGAGCCGGAATGCGGTTGAACGTTGGCGTAGCCCGCGCCGAAGAGCTTCTTGACGCGGTCCCGGGCCAGATCTTCGGCCACGTCCACGAATTCACATCCGCCGTAGTAGCGTTTATGCGGATAGCCTTCGGCGTATTTGTGGGTCAAGACGGACCCCATGGCCTGCCGCACCGCGGTGGAGGTAAAGTTTTCCGAAGCGATCAGTTCAAGGCCCTGGACCTCGCGGTCCACCTCGCTGACGATGGCCTTCCCGATTTCCGGGTCCTGCATGAGCAGCTCTTCCATGACGGCTCCTAATCGGTAAAACGCTTGAAGAGGACGCAGGCGTTGGTCCCGCCAAAGCCGAAGGAGTTGGATATGGCGACTTCGGCTTGTTGCTGGCGCGGCCCGTCGGCGCAGTAATCCAGGTCGCACTCGTCGTCGGGGTTCTCCAGGTTGATGGTGCCCGGAATGACGCCGTTGTGCAACGACATGACGGTGAAGACGTTCTCGATGCCGCCGGCCGCGCCGAGGGTGTGCCCTATCTGGGACTTGTTGGCGCAGATGGCCAGCTTGGAGGCGTGGTCTCCGAAAACCGCCTTGAGGGCTCTGGTCTCGCAAAGGTCGTTGAGCTTGGTCGAGGTGCCGTGGGCGTTGACGTGGTCCACGTCCTCGGGGGCGACGCCGCCGTCCTTCAGGGCGCGGCGCATGGCCAGGGCCATGCCGGCGCCGTCCTCCAGCGGAGCGGTGATGTGGTTGGCGTCGGCAGAGGCCCCGAAGCCGATGACTTCGGCGTAGATGCAGGCGCCTCTTTCCCTGGCGCTTTCCAGGGACTCCAGCATCAAGAGTCCGCAACCTTCGCTCATCACGAACCCGTCGCGGTCCCGGTCGTAGGGCCGGGAGGCATGCTGGGGATCGCCGTTGCGGGTGGACAGAGCCTTCATGGCCGTGAATCCCGAGAAGCCGAGAGGGCTGATAGTGGACTCCGCTCCCCCGCAAATCATGGCCTTGGCGCGCCCGAGCATGATCTCGGTGAAGGCGTAGCCCACGGCGTGCATGCCCGAGGCGCAGGCCGACGTGGTGCAGACGTTGGGGCCGCTGGCGCCGGTGAAAATTGAGACCTGTCCCGAGGCCATGTTGGCGATGAGGGTGGGGATGAAGAACGGAGAAACGCGTCCCGGCCCCCTGTCCAGCATCTTCTTATGGGTTTCCTCGATGGTCTCCAGCCCTCCGAGCCCGACGCCGATGATGGTTCCGATATCCTCTCTGTTGGATTCGTCCACCACCAGATTGGCGTGCTTGATCAGCATCTGGCTGCACGCCACGGCGTACTGGGTGAACCGGTCCATCCGCCGGGCCTGTTTGGCCGGGATGTATGTGGTTGGATCGAAATCTTGGATTTCTCCGGCAATCTTGGAGTCGAACTCGGAGATGTCGAAGCGCGTCACCGGGACGATGCCGGATTTACGGGCCAACAAAGCCTCCCAGCTGGACGCCAGATCGAGGCCCAGGGGGGTGATGGCCGACAGGCCGGTGACGACAACCCTATTTCCTTTCATGCGGACCACTCTCGGTTAGGTGTTGGAAATTGGAAAAGGCGAGCGCCATGCGCGTGGCGCGCGGCGCTCGCTCGATCGCTCACAAAAGACCAAGCTAGTTGGAATGCTCTTCGATGTAGGAAATGGCGTCCTGGACCTTGAGCAGCTTCTGGGCGTCTTCGTCATCGATCTCGATGCCGAACTCCTCTTCCATGGCCATGATCAGCTCGGTGAGGTCCAGAGAGTCTGCGCCCAGGTCTTCGACGAACGAGGCGCCCTCTTTGACTTCTTCAGCGGACACGCCCAACTGATCCACAATGATGGCCTTGACTTTCTCGGCTACGGACATTGTCATCCTCCAATTTTCTTAACGCTCAAGTGTTGGTGTCTACATGTACATGCCGCCGTTGACGGACAGCACTTGGCCGGTGATGTATGCGGCGCCGGCGGAGGCCAAAAACGCCACAGCCGCGGCGACGTCCTCGGGGGAGCCGAGCCGCTTCAGGGGTATGTTTTCAAGGTAAGCCTTGACCACATCTTCAGAGAGGCCCTTGGTCATGTCGCTCTCGATGAAACCCGGCGCCACGGCGTTGACCGTGACGTTCCTTCCGGCAAGCTCCCGGGCCGCGGACTTGGTCAGGCCGATGAGTCCGGCCTTGGCCGAGCAGTAGTTGGCCTGGCCCGCATTGCCCATGAGCCCCACCACCGAAGTAATATTGATGATGCGGCCCTTGCGCTGCCGGGACATGAGTTTGGAGGCCTCGCGCAGACACGTGAACGCCCCGGCCAGGTTCACCTGGATGACCCGGTCGAAGTCTTCGTCCTTCATGCGCAGAATGAGTCCGTCCTTGGTGACGCCCGCATTGTTCACGAGCACCGCCAGCTCCGCCTGCCCCTTGATCTCCGAGGCGAAAAATTCGGCTGCGGCCTGGCGGTCGGACACGTCCAGGAGGAACGCCCGGGCCGACCCGCCTGCCGCCGCGATTTCTTCGCAGACGGCGTTGGCGTCGTCAGGACGCGAGACGTAGGTCAAATAGACGGTGAAGCCTTCTTTGGCCAAGCGTACGGCGCAGGCTTTGCCGATGCCGCGCGAACCGCCTGTTACCAGGGCGACGGTCGGTTGCTCACTCATGGTTGCCTCGACGAGGTTTGAACGGTCCTCACTCCTATACCATTTGCCATTGGACTGCAAACCCGAAGCCGTTGCCGAGAGGCGTTCGCTTCGCGGGCTCCCCCTGCGCCGGATTTGGCGCGCAGTGGGGAGCAGCGAGCCTGGTCGGCGATTGCAGCCGCTCGCCGGCCCCGTCGGGGTCGCGATTTCTTTGCTAAAAACGCACCAGGGCCGAGCCCCAGGTGAAACCGCCGCCGAACGTCGTCATCAGCACCAAGTGTCCGGGCTTGATGAAGCCTGTGTCATAGGCCTCGGACATGGCCAGGGGCGCCGAGGCGGCGGAGGTGTTGCCGTAGCGGTCCGCGTTCACGAAGACCTGCTCCCGGGGAACGCCGATCTTTTTCCCCACGGCCTCGATGATGCGTACGTTGGCCTGGTGCGGCACCAGCACGTCCACGTCGTCGGGGGTGTAGCCGTTGCGCGCAAGCAGCTCCAGGGAGATGGCGGTCATGGAGCGCACCGCGTGTTTGTACACCTCCCGTCCCTGCATCTGGATGAAATATTCGTCGTCGATGGGCTGTCCTTTTTTATAAGGATGCCCGGAGTAGCCTCCATGGACCGTGAGCATGGGACCCCACGCCGGGTCGGAGCTGAGCATGATGTCCAGAACGCGTCCGCCCTTGCCCGGCCCCTGGTCGGCCGTGACCACGGCGGATCCGGAGGCGTCGCCGAACAGGATGCAGGTGGTCCGGTCGTCCCAATTGGTGCGATGGGACAAGGTGTCGCTGGCCGTGACCAGCACCTTGGCGTCGGAATCCATATGCGTGATGGCGCGGGCGAGGTCCAGGCAGTACAGGAATCCGGAGCAGGCGGCGTTGACGTCCATGGCCGCGATATGCTTGATCCCGAGGCGCAGGGCCAGAGACGTGGCGCCGGGCGGTACGGCCGAATCCGGCGTCAAGGTCGCCAGCAGAATATGGGTGATGTCCTCCGGCGTAAACCCGGCGTTTTCAATGGCCATGGCCGAAGCCTTGGCGGCCATGTCCGCAGTGGTCATGCCCTCGTCGGCGATGCGCCGTTCGCGGATGCCCGTGCGGGTGACGATCCATTCGTCCGTCGTGTCGACAAGTTTCTCCAGGTCGCTGTTGGACAGTATTTTGTCCGGCGCGTAACGGCCGATGCCGGCGAGTGTGCAATGTATGCTCATGATGATGGGGTGGTTTGGCTGGGTTGCGCTGGAAGATTCAAAACGGTCAGGCTGCGTCGCTGGCCGGCTTCTGGCGGCCGAAGGAAGCCAGATCCTTGTTGGCGGCGAGGCCCTCAACCAAGTGGTCCTGGACTTTGTTTTCGTGGAAACGGGCGGCGATCTCCACGGCGCGGGTGATGGCTCGTGCGTTGGAGGCTCCGTGGCAGACCATGGCGCTGCCTTTGAGCCCGAGCACCGGGGCGCCGCCGTATTCGGAGGAGTCGACCACGCGTTTGAAGCGTCTGAAGGCGCTCATGGCCAGCATGGCGCCCATGCGGGAGACGATGTCTCCGGAAAGCTCGCTCTTCAACATGCGCGTCAAGGACGAGGCCAGTCCTTCGGAGAGCTTGAGCGCCACATTGCCCACGAATCCGTCGCAAACGACGACGTCCACTTCTCCGGTGAAGATGTCCCGTCCCTCGACGTTGCCCACGAAGTTCAGGGAGGATTTTTTCAGCATTTCGTAGGCGGTGCGGACAACGGTGTTGCCTTTGCCTTCCTCTTCGCCGATGGTCAGCAGTCCGATTTTTGGGGACCGCCTGTCCAGCACGTCCTGGGCGAGTACGCTGCCCATGATGCCGAACTGGGCCAGATGGAACGGTTTGGAGTCCACGTTGGCCCCCACGTCCACCAGGACGATGGGTTTCTTTTCCGTGGGCATCAATCCGGCCAGGGCGGGCCGTTCGACGCCGCGGATGCGGCCCAGCACGAACATGCCGGCGGCCACCGTGGCGCCGGAATTTCCGGCGCTGATCATCCCATGGCACCGGCCCTGCTTGACCAGGCTGGCGGCGACGCGGATGGAGGAGTCCTTCTTGAGGCGTAGCGCCTCGGAAGGCTTTTCGTCCATCTCCACCATCTCGGAGGCGTGCTGGATTTCGATATCCAGCCCCTGGGTCGACTCGCGGTCCAGAACTTTGCGGATGTCAGGCTCTCTGCCCACCAGGACCGCCGCGGCGGCTCCGCTGCGCACAGCCTGGAGCGCTCCCGGCACGACGACTTCAGGACCAAAGTCGCCGCCCATGGCGTCCACGGCGATGCGGGGAAGGTCTCTATTCATCGCTGACAGTCGTCGTCGCCTGCCGGCCGCGGTAGTTGCCGCACACCGGGCAAGCCCTGTGGGGCAGGCTGGGTTCGCCGCATTCGCAATAAATCACCGTGGGGGTTTCCACGTGGTCATGGGCGCGGCGCATGTTGCGTCTGGAACGAGACGTCTTTTTTTTCGGATTGGGCATGGGGCACTCCTTGGGTGGCCGAAATCGGCCGCGGACGGCTTATTGGTTGATTTTGAGGTTGCGTAAAACAGCCAGCCGCGGATCTCCATCTTCGGATTCGCACTGGCAGGCGGTGATGTTCAAGTTGGCTCCGCAGGTGGAGCACAACCCCCGGCAATCGGGATGGCACAGGGCGTGCTCCGGCAGGGCCAATACGAACTGCTCCCAGAGCAGGCCGGCCGCGTCAAGCTCCAGCACGCCCCCGGCGGTGCGAAGCAAATCCGAGGCCTCGGCCGGGTCCTCCGGGGAGACTTCCTCGAACAGCTCGAATTCGTGGGCCAAATCCAATTCAAAGGGTTCGGCGCAACGATCGCAGGGTATGCGCAACGATCCGGACAATGTCCCACGGACGAAAACCCCCTTGTCCTGCGGCTGAACGAACAGCGTCGCGGAAAGGGGTTGGGTCGTCTCCACCGGTATTTCGAACCGGCGCAGGTTCTCTGTCCACAAGGACTGGTCCGAATAAATGTACTCCCGGCCTTCAGCCGGAACGCCGGTCAGCGACAGCCATAGTTCGCTCATGACATCCTCGCAAAGGGAGATAGCTATATGGGAAGTTTTCATTTTGTCAAGTGAAAAAGACTTGCCTTTTGCCCGGCGACAAGCTAAGAAAGCTTCCCTTTGGGGAATAATTGATTCAAAGCTGGGCGTCGACGCCCCGCATTGTCGGGCCGCCCCGGCCCATCCATAAGGAGGTCGCCATGTCCCAGGTTTGCGATATTTGCGGCAAAGGGCCCCAGTCGGGCAATAACGTCAGCCACGCCAACAACAAGACCAAACGCCGCTTTCTGCCGAATCTTCAGCGCGTACGCGTCCAGAACGAAGACGGCGCCGTGCGCCGCATCAAGGTCTGCACCCGTTGCCTGCGTTCGGGCAAGGTGGTGAAGCCTTCGGTTCCGGCCAAAGCGGAAGCCTAAGCCAGCGTCGCATATCTTCCGAGGGGCCCCGGCTGACGCCCGGGCCCCTCTTTTCTCGTTCTTCGCCATTCGTTCATTCTTTTGAAACGGGCTTGGACCGTTCGCCTGCGGCGACCATGTTCGTCCCCGTGGGCCACGGCGTCCAGGACGCCCGCATCTCTCCAGCCTTGAGTCCGCAGACCGGCGACGTCGGCCTGCGTTCGATGAGGTTGCCAACAGTCAGATAGCCTGCTTCGATTTCTCCAATATGGCGGCTTGGTCAGGATTGCGCTTCAATTTTCGAGACGTCATTTTTTAGCACACCATGAAGGGCGGTTCTCAAAGAGCCCCTATCGCAATGCGGAATCAACGAAAAATTTAGGAAAGGGAGCGCGAGGGGAAAACCCGTTTCCAAGGGTTTTCCCCTCGCATTTTAGGCTTGCTCTAAATCCGCGGCGCGCAGCAGACGTTTGACCGTCTCGTTCTTGCGCAGCACGGCCATGGTCTCGAACAGGCCGGGGCTGGCGGTTTTGCCGGTGATGGCCACGCGGATGGGCTGGGCGATTTGTTTGAAGGACAATTCGTGCTCCTCCATATAGCCCTTGACCGTTTCTTCGAGGGCCTTCTCGTCAAAGTTCTTGAGTCCGCGCAGCAGGGCGGCGATCTCCTTGAGCCGCGGCCGGGTATCCTCCGTGAGGAATTTTTTGACCGCCTTGGGGTCGTACTCCAGCGCCTCCCAGCCGAGTACGAAAAACCTGGCCGCCTCGGCCATTTCGGCCAAGGTTTTGGAGCGCGGCTGGTACAGGGGGATGATGCGTTCGAGGTAGTCCAGGGTGACGGTCTCCACCCGCGCCGCCAGTTGGGCGCGGGAGCCGGTCCCGAGGAACAGCTCGGCGTCCTTGACGCCGGTCTGCACGTCCCGCTGGAAATAGGGCTTGAGCAGTTCGGCCAGACGCTTGGGGGTGGACTCTTTGATGTAGTGGCTATTGAGCCAGTCGAGCTTGGCCATGTCGAAGACCGCGGCCGAAGAGCCGAATCCGTGGGGATCGAAGGCCTCGATCAGTTCGTCGGAGGAGAAAATCTCCTGGTCTCCGTGGGACCAGCCCAGGCGGGCTAGGCAGTTGATCATGGCCTCGGGGAGGTAGCCCATCTGGCGGTATTCGATCACGGCCAGGGCGCCGTGGCGTTTGGAAAGCTTTTTCTTGTCCGGGCCGAGGATCATGGGCACGTGGCCGAACTTTGGGATGTCCCAGCCCAGGGCTTGGTAGAGCAGGATTTGCCGGGGCGTGTTGGCCACGTGGTCGTCGCCGCGGATGACGTGGGTGACGCCCATGTCGTGGTCGTCCACGACCACGGCCAGATTGTAGGTGGGCGAGCCGTCGGAGCGGCGCAGGATCATGTCGTCCAGCTCCTGGTTGGGCCAGCTGACGCGGCCCTTGACCATGTCGTGGAAAGCCGTGTCCCCGGCGGGCGGGGTTTTGAAGCGGACCACCCGGCCTTCGCCGGGTCCCAGGCCCCGTTCGCGGCAGGTCCCGTCGTACTTCGGCTTGGCGCCGACGGCCCGGGCCCTTTCGCGCATGGCCTCCACCTGATCGGGGGTGCACTCGCACCAATAGGCTTTGCCCTCCTGCAGCAGGCGGTCGATGGCCGCGTTATGGGCGTCGACGCGATCGCTTTGGTGGACCGGCTCCTGGTCGGACTTGAGCCCGAGCCAAGCCATGGCCTCGAGGATGGAGTCCTCGAATTCCTTGGTGGAGCGCTGTCGGTCGGTGTCCTCGATGCGCAACAGGAATGAGCCGCCGGTGTGGCGGGCCAGCAGCCAGCAGAAAAGGGCGGTGCGGGCGCCGCCGATGTGCAGATGCCCCGTAGGGCTCGGCGCGAACCGCGTGACGATGGGCTCCATGGATTGCTCGCGTGTGGTCTGTGGGTTGCGGAAAAGGAAGGGGAAACGCGGCGGCGCGGCGTTTCCCCTGTCGTTCTATCGTTGGACGCCGGTTCGCCGGCTTTAGACGGCTTCTACGGCCTTGACTTCGGGCACGGCCTTGAGGATCACGCGCTCGATGCCGCTTTTGAGGGTCATTTGGGACATGGGGCAGCCGTGGCAGGCGCCTTGCAGACGGACCTTGACCACGCCGTCCTCCGTGATATCCACCAGTTCGACGTCGCCGCCGTCGTTTTGCAGGGTCGGACGAACGGTCGCAAGGGCCGCTTCGACTTTTTCTCTCATGGTTGTGACCTCCGTGAAGTGATGTGAAAGGATAAAGTGTTTTATTCCGGGATGTCAAATTCGGGTTGTTTTTTCCCCGACGGCGCAGACCGGTCGGTTGATGTTCAACCAGCTTATTCCATTGATTTTTCTTGTTCTATGATTTGCAGGCTTGCCCGGCCCGAGCGCGTTTTTCGTTTGGCGCCGCCTCGACGTTGTCGCTGCTCTGCGCCGG
Source organism: Desulfovibrionales bacterium (assembly GCA_030156255.1). GTDB lineage: Bacteria > Desulfobacterota > Desulfovibrionia > Desulfovibrionales > Desulfovibrionaceae > JASGMV01. Next base: position 3,514 of record JASGMV010000001.1, on the reverse strand, counting down.
TGGGGAAGCGAAAGGCTGCGTTGCGTTTTCTCTTCGCAAGGGAGGAGAAATGCGTTATACTCGCCGCCAGATGAACAATTGATTTTAGCCTTTGAATACTCTGCGCACAAGCGGAAGAACTGCAGCGGATGGAATTCCCGGCAAGCTTCGGCTTTCGTGCGCGCAAGAATAAATTCAGCCGCCAGCGCCTGCAGGCGTTTCGCCGGAGGTTGCCGTTGAATTGCAACCGAGTATTGCAGTAATGGCGGCGGAGGAAATGCTTATGCCATGTAAAGAAGAAGAGGCCGCCGCCGGGGAACTCGCCGGATTGACGGAGCGGTTGCTCAGGTTCCGGGATGAACGGGAGTGGCGCGAGGCCCAAACCCCGAAAAATCTGGCCATGTCCGTGGCCATCGAGGCCGGAGAGCTTTTGGAGCGATTCCAGTGGCGTCCGGGGGATGCGGACATGGAAGGGGAAGCGTTGGCCGAAACCGCTGCGGAAATGGCCGACGTCTTCATCTATCTTTTGCTGTTGGCCGACAGGCTGGGAGTCGATCTGGCGCGGGCCGCCTGGGACAAGATAGAAATCAACGAAGGACGTTGGCCTCCGAACTAGGCGCGCCGGAGTTCTCAACCTTCCACGGGAGAGGAGTGTTCCTCCGTGTTCAAGCCCTTCGGATTCCCGTTGAACGACAATGACGTGAAGGCGTTTGTCTATTCGTGGTTCGCCGCGGCGGATCATGACGGCGACTACAAGCGGTTGTTTTCGTTTCTTGACCCGGGGGGATTCGAGATCAAGATTCCGGGCCTCACGCTCACCACCACCGAAGGCGTCGACAAATGGAGGCAGGCGGTCAGGGCCTCGCTGACCGACGAGGGCCACGATATCGACTCCGTTTGCGTGACCAGGCGTAACGACGGACGCATCGTGGCGGACATTAAAGGGCGATGGATCGGCCGCGAGAAGGGCAAGCCCTTTGAAAGGCCGTTTCGGCAGGTGTGGAGTCTGACCTCCAGCGAGCAGCATCCTTTGCTTTTGAACAAGGTGGAGTTCGTGGCGGTGTAAGCCCGCCACGCCTCGGGCGGGGTTGATCGGGAATGGTGAAAGCGCTTATGCAATGCTCCATGCACAGACTACGTCGCCTTCAAGAGCATCCCGCTGGATTTTTATTGCTTTTTCTTTTGCTATTGCTCGCCGCTTCGACGCGCGCCTGGGCCGAACCCGCCCCCGGCGGCCAGTGGACGGAGCCAGCGACCGGCATGGTCTTTGCCTGGGTTCCCGGCGGTTGCTTCACCATGGGGTGCGACGGGGCGGACTGCCCGGCGGACTCCCGACCCGCGCGGAAAGTCTGCCTGGACGGCTTTTGGATGTCCCGTTGGGAGACGACCCAGGAGCAGTGGGAGCGGGTAATGGGCGGGAAGCCCTCCGCTTTCAAAGGCGCCGGTTTGCCGGTGGAAAACGTTTCCTGGAGGGACGCCGATGCGTTTGCCGAGGCCTTGGGCGCGGCGACGGATTCGGGCGACAACTTCGTTCTGCCCACCGAGGCGCAGTGGGAGTACGCCTGCGAAGCCGGCCGCGAAGCAGCCGATCCCGGAGCCTTCACCCGGCGCACAGCCACGGCGCCGGCGGGCCGGGGCGAACCTAACGGGTACGGTTTGTGGGATATGGCCGGCAACGTGCGCGAATGGGTCCGCGATACGTACGCTCCGGACGCCTACGGCCTGCTGAATGCGTCCAATCCCGTGCTGGAGCGGGAGGAGGGCGACAAGGTCGCGCGCGGAGACTGTTGGATGAAAGAGCCGCAGCGCGCCAGGTGCGCCTTGCGTCTGGCGCTTTCGCCCGGGATCATCTCCAGCACCGTAGGATTTCGATTGGTGCGGCTGCCGGACCCCGATGCGCCGACGCCCTTGCAAGAAGTCCAGCAGCCCCAACAGCCGCGGCCTCAACCGGAAGCCTTGGAGACGCAGGCCTTGTCTTTGCGCTCCGTCGACTTGGAGACGCGCAACAAAAGCGTGGTCGTTGTTCTGCGCGCCGACCGGCCCATCGAGCAGTATGACATGTTCACCTTGGAGGAGCCGGCCAGAGTGGTGCTCGATTTGCCCGGGAGCTGGAGGCTGGACGCCCCGACGGACAAGGCGCTGAACTTTGGCCGCCTGCGCCGGGCGCGCGCAGCTCTGCATGAAGGCAAGCTGCGGGTCGTGCTCGATATCGACGCCGAGAGCGTCACCGGCGCTTCGGCCGCGATCGCCGGCGGCGCCTTGGAGTTGCGTATTCCCCAGAAACAGCTGGAGGCCTCTGGCGACCGGGGAAAAAACGCCAATGTTTTGCAGGAGGTCCGCTTCGATCCGTCCATCGACGGGTTGAACGTGGTTTTGTTGACCGCCCAGCCCGTCGCGAGCTTTGAAAGCTCTCTGGGTTCGGAGGGAAAGCAACTCGTCGTCAGGCTTCCCGGTCGATGGAGCATGCGGCCCGACGTGAAAGATCCCGGCGCGTCGCCGCCCGTCGTTCGGGTGAGGACTCGCGCGGAGAAGGACGGACTGGTCATGGAGGCCGACTTGTCCGAGCCCATGCGGGGCGATCCGGTGCTCATCGGAACCCGCCAGGGGCTGGTGGTCAGTTTGCCCGCCGAGGCGTTTCCGGGACTGGCCATGCCCGCGAGCGCGGCTGGGGAAAAATCCGAACCTCTCAAAACGCGGGCCGAACCGACGCCTTCCAACGTGCTGCAAGGAGTGGGCATCGACCGGAAAGGGCGCGACCTGCTGCTGAAGCTGGAGGCGGAGAGCCCTGTGAGAGATTACGAGTTGCGGACCGCACAGGGCGGATCCGTGCTGGAGGTTTTGGCTCCGGGTCTGTGGAAAAGCCTGGTTCCGGAGGATCGAAAGATCGATTCGGGCCCGGTGCGCATGGTCAGCGTGAGCGTTCGGGAAAACAGGCTGTCGGCGGTCTTTCATCTGGCCGAGCCGGCGGTCTCCAAGCCATCGGCCAAGGCGACGGCCGAAGGACTTGAACTGCGCCTCCTCGTGGATGCGCCGGCCGGGTCCGCCGGGCAGTCCGCGAAAAAATCCCAAACCCCGTCGGCGTCCCCCGCGCCTTCCGCCAAGCTCGCGGAGCGCGACCTCCCGGCCATCAATGCGCCGAGCGAGTCCGTGGCCGAGACGTTCAAGGGGTTGTCCACGCAGCTTTACTTTTCCTGCTCCATGGCCAGCGCCTCCTACCAGACGCTCGTCTGGGATCAAAACGGCGCGCCGCCGAAGGACCTGCCGCAGGCTATGGCGCCGTACAAGAACATGTTCCGGTCCATGGCGTTGGAAAAGGGCGGCGACAACCGGACCTGGGAGTTGATCAACAGCCCTGTGTTCGACGAGTGCGTCTTCATGCTCTCCCAAGGCGCCGATCCCGCGATGTGCGAGGCGATCAAGCAGCTCAACGAGACGCAGCTCGCCCAGGTCTACGCCGCGGCCGCGGTGGCGGAAAACCCGCGAGACACGATTCGCTCCATCATCCGCAGTTTTTTGGAGCCTCAGAAACAAGGCA
>JASGMV010000051.1 GCA_030156255.1 Desulfovibrionales bacterium | reverse complement strand
TACTCTACTGGCGATGAACTGTTGTTTTGCCGAGAGGTCATCGAATTTCTGTCAAAATTCACTCGCGTGTCCGGCCCCATCCCGGAGCCGGAGGAGGAAGAGCGGTGAGCGTGGCTGAAATGGCGCTGATGTTTCAATGGATATTGGGATAAGCATGATGATTCAAGGCCCCTTCTACTCTTTCCGCGATGCGGCTGCGTATTGCGGATATCATCCGGAAACTCTCGCCCGGATTCTACGGGAAGAAGGGATCGATTTGCCTCGCTCAGGCCCTCGCGGTAATCGTTATGCAAAAAGCGTCCTGGACGCCTTCATGGCCAGCCCAGACACCTTCAAGGCGGCCGTCGCCCCTGCCCATAGACGTCGTGCTCCGAAACCTGTAACGGTTTAGGCCATGGCCCCGTACAAGCGCAAAGATGGACGGTGGCAAGTTGGCTACCGCGACAATGGGCGTGTTCGCACCCGAACGTTTCCACCAGGACGCGTCGGTAAACGCCAAGCAGCCGAGTTCGAAGCCGAAGTCAGATTAAAAAAGGCTCGCCAGGAGCCCTTGCCTGAGGCTCCCCGCGAAGGATCCTACCTCGACGAAATCATGCAAGCTTGGATCGTCGAAAAAAAGGCGCAGGGGCGGGCCGCCGGCTGGCTAAAAAACTGGGCTTCCGTGTTCAACTCTGTCTTTTTACCTACGCTTTGCACTCGACCAGCCCATAAGATTTCACAGGCTGACGTCATGGCCGTCATCAGCGCGCATTACACCGACGCCTCCCAGGCGACCCGCAATCGCTACATCGGCTATCTCAAATCCGCCCTCGCCTACGCCGTCGAACAGGGGATGCTCCGTGAAAACCCGCTGGGCAAGTGGCGGCCTGGCAAAGAGCAACGTCGAGTTTCCCGTCTGACGCTTGACGACCTCAAACGCATTTCTTCCGAATCTCCGGCATACTTGGCGTGGGCGATCGAAGTTGCATGGAATATTCCTGTCCGCCCGGGAGCCGATCTGTTCGGCCTACGCTTCGACGTCAACGTTCGTTACGACCGTAACGGTGTCGAAGTATTCCACGCCAAGGTCGGAAAAAGCGTTTTTGTGGTTTGCAGCGAAACGTTCATGCGGGAGTTGTATGCCAAGGAAACCCAACATCAGAGCGGCCACCTGATCGAATATAAGGGAAGTCCGGTCTCGGACCTCGGCAATGGCTTAGCCCTGGCCGCCCGGCGGGCAGACCTGCGCTACTCGCCCTGCATGTACGATATCCGGCATTTGTGGATTACGACCATGCTCGATGAAGGCTTCGAGCCGAGCGTCATTGCCCACCTTGCGGGCACCAGCGTCCGCATGATTCTGAAGAATTATTATGAGCCTCACGCCGTGGAAAAGGCGAGCATCGCCGACTCCATTCCCTCACTAGCGGAAGCCCCGAAAGATGCGGATCGCAAGGTCGTCGGCATCACGGAAGCGCGCACAAATGTTGTGCAAAAGCGTTGTGCTAAAAAAGGAAAGGGCTCGCGGAGTTAACCGCAAGCCCTTGAATTTTCTGGTGGAGCTGGAGGGAATCGAACCCACGACCTCTTGAATGCCATTCAAGCGCTCTCCCAACTGAGCTACAGCCCCGAACGAGAAAGACTTTCTATCTTTACCCCGGCGGCTTGTCAACCGACAAATTGCATCCCGGGGAAAAAATTCTTAAGAGCTTGCCTTGCGGCGGCTCCTTGAGTAGGCCCGCTTCTGGCGCAGCCTGTTCCGGAGCGACAATGCGCCGCCCGGACGGACTTTCTCTTTCATTCATGAATCCGAGGCCAGCGCCTTGGATTGGCGGTGTTGATCATGAGCGATTTCATTGTGCGGCTTGAAAAAGCCTGCGTTCGGTTGGGGGGCGTTCGCATTTTGCGCGACCTGGATTGGGAGCTGCGGCCCGGCGAGCATTGGGCCGTCGTCGGGGACAACGGCTCCGGAAAATCCACCCTGCTGCGTCTGGTGCGCGGCGACATCTGGCCTGAGCAGAGCGGCGGCCGGCGACTATACATCGAGAACGGCGGCACCAGCGAGAGCCCCATCGGCGTACGTTCGCGCATCGCCACCGTCTCGGCCGAACTCCAGGACTTCTACGTGCAGCGCGACTTGAAGGTCAAAGCCCTGGAAGTAGTCCTCACCGGAGGCCGCGACGGGCAACTGCTCTACTCCGCTCCCAGCGAGGAAGAGCTGCAAGCCGCCCGGGAGGCCCTGAAAGCGCTGAACGCCGAACACCTAGCGGATCGAACCTTCATCCGACTCTCCCGGGGAGAGGCGCGCCGGGTTATTCTGGCCCGCGCCCTCGCCTCCAAGCCGGAAATGCTCCTGTTGGACGAATATCTGGACGGCCTGGACCGCCGCTCCAGAAGCGAACTGGCAAACCTGTTGGACCGTCTGGCCGGGAGGGGTGTCCGGCTTGTGGTCTGCACGCACGAACCGGGCGCCCTGCCGGACTGCGTGAAACAAGCCATACGGGTCAACGGAGGTTTGATCGCCGACCGCGGCGAGGTGAACGAAATCTTAGGCAAGCCCAGACCGAAAGAATCCGTCAAGAACACTCCGGCCGAGCCGTCCGTTTCTCCATCCAAAACGATGGACGGGGAAGTGTTTCGCGTGGAGCGCGCCACGGTGCGGCGCGAAGGGCGCGTGGTCTTGCAAGACGTGTCCTGGACGGCGCGCAGAGGCGAGCATTGGGCCTTGGTGGGCGCCAACGGCGCGGGCAAGTCCACCCTGCTCGGCTTGCTGCGGGGCGAGCTGCATCCTTTGCCGGGAGGGCGCGTCATCCGTTTCGACAACCCGGAGGAGCCTCTGGAAGAGGTCAAAACGCGCATGGGCTGGGTGTCGCCGGCGCTGCAGGCCAGCCTGGAGCCGTCCATGACCGTAAACGAACTCGTTTTGGGCGGCTTTTTTGCAAGCATCGGCCTGCACCACCAGGAGACCAACGGCGAGATGGAGCGCAAAGCGCGCAAACGGCTGGCCGAAGCCGGATTGGCCGGGCTCTGGGATCGAACGGTGGACGGCCTGTCCTACGGCCAGTTGCGCCGAGCGCTCCTGGTTCGGACGCTGATCCAAGACCCTGAAGTCGTGCTGCTGGACGAGCCCCTGGCCGGCCTGGACATCGAAGCGCGCGCATTGTTCCGACGGACCATCAAGCAGGCCATGGGGCGCTCCGCCCAGGTGTTCTGGGCCACGCACGATCCGCAGGAACTGCCGGGCGGCCGGTGGCGGGTGCTGGAAGTCGCCGGAGGACATTTGATCGAGCGGCAAACGAAAGAATAGCCGCGCCAGGCCGCTGCGGGACGACGTCTCCATAGAAGCGGACAAAAAGCGCACCGTCCTTCGCACGCCAAACGCACCAGGGACGATTTGCTTGCAACCGTCCATAAAGAAGCGGCCGATGTCTATGGACACTGGCCGCTTTTACGATGCTCACGAGGAAAGAAAAGCCGAGCTGTCTTTTGCGTCAACCCGCCATTCCCGCGGGACGCGAAGCGGCTACTTGCCGCCCTTGCGGTGTATGAACTCGGGTTGATTATGAGGCGAGCCGTAGCGCAGGTCGAATTTGGCCTTTTGGCGCTCCTGCGTCTCGACGCGTTGTTTCTCCTTCCGCTCCTCCCGTTTGCGAACCTTGCTGCGAATCGCCTTCTGCTCGTCCTCGCTCAGGCCCGCGGCTTCGGTCAACGAGTCCAAAAGCCGCGCGGCGTCGTTCACAAGCTGGAAGTGGACGTCCGGGTCCTTGCGGTCCCGTTTGGCGACCTGCTCTTCATGCTCTTTGATGATGTGCCGACAAAATTTCTGGGCTTCCTCCACCCCTCTATTGAGCTTCAGGCACAAGGCCAAGTGCTCGATGCAATTTTTATAGTCGCCTTTTTCATAATAGGCCCGAGCAATGTTGAAGAACAGATTTTCATCGTCGTTGGCCAGGTCCACGGCCCGGAAGTAATAGCGCAACGCCTCCTCGAACATGTTGTTCTTGCGCAGAGCGATGCCGAAATCGTTGAATAAGTGCTTGTGCTCGGACCGAAACGGGGCCTCCATTTCCACAAGCTGCTCGAAAATATGCCGGGCGCGCGCTTCGTCTCCACGCTCCAGATGGATGAATCCCAGTCCGAACGTCGCGCGGACGGAATTCTCGTCGATATTGCGCGCAAAATCATATTCGACTTCTGCGGAATAGCTTCTCTCGCGCTGACGGAGCTTGTCCCCGCGCTCCAGATGTTCGTCGAGGCGGTTCATGGCCGGCAGAACATTTTGCAGATAATACTCCATTTCCGGGGTATACTGCGCGAGAAACTCCTCCCGATTGATGACTTTCGTCTGATCTCCGGGAACGTAGTTTTTGGAAATGGGCCGCACGACAAAGGCGTTGTCGTTCCTTTGTTCGACGAACCAGTAGATTTTGTTGACCATGCGCCCCGAGGCGGACCAGGAATCGGAGGTCCTGGCCTTCTGGGTGGAATAAACGCCGCGAACCAAGATCGGCTCCGCGCGGAAGGCGTCGTTGCTCGACTCGTCTATCATACCTTCAATGATAGCCTGTTCCCGGAAAAAGGGAAAGGTGGAGGGAAGAAGCGTCCAACTCTTGCTTCAACAAGCGCATATGTCTAAAGATCACCTCAAAGGCCGTCGTCCGTCCGGACGCCTGGACGCCCTGGCGTGTTGGCCGCGACCGGGAAAACAGCGCAACGGCCAATGATGCGTTCACTCAGGAGGATGGGTTATGTCGAACCTCAGGTTGTGGGGCGAGCAGGAACTCGCCCGAATGCGAAAAGATATGGAGAGGCGGTTTGAGGACCTGCGCAGCGATTTGGGCCTCTCCGGCCGCGCCTGCTCCGGATTTGCGCGAATTCACCTGGTCGAGGAGCCGGAGGCCTTGCTGGTCCGGGTGGAGGCTCCGGGTTGCTGCGCCGGCGACCTGGAAGTCCTTCTGGAAGACCAGACCTTGTCCATCAATTTTCAACACGAGGAACGGGCGCTGAACAGCCGGCGCACGACCACGGCGGGACAGCGCCTGCGGCTGCCGTGCCGCGTGGACGTGGACCGGGCTGAAGCCAGGCTTTCCGGAGGAGTCTTGCACATCCGGATGCCCAAACAAATTTGCCCGACGGCGCGCAGACTCAACGTGATCTCCGACTGAAACGGGAAGGAAGGACAAAATGGCCGATGCAAAGCATACGCGAGAACTCCCCTTGGACAAACTCCGCTGGAGATGCGATCCGGCGTCGCTGCCTTTCTCCGACACCAGCGAATTGGAGCCATTGGACGTCATCATAGGCCAGGACCGGGGCGTCGAGGCCTTCCGATTCGGCATGGGCATGGTCAAGAAGGGCTACAACATCATGGTCACCGGAGAACCGGGCCTTGGCCGGATGGCGACGGTGCGCAAGTTATTGCAGGGCCTCTCGCACCGGGACGGGATACCGGACGACCTGTGCTACGTGAACAACTTCAAGCGGCCCGAGGAACCGATTCTGCTGCGCTTCAAAGCCGGCGTAGGCGTCGAGTTCCGCAAGGGAATGCAGGACTTCCTGGAAGTGATCAAACGGGAAGTCGGCCCGCTTTTCGAAAGCGAAGAGTACATTCAACGCAAAAACGAAATCGCCGAGGCGCACGAGAAAAAGGTCCTCAAGTTCTACAAGACCATCGAAGAGATGGTGAAGGACACGGGGCTGGTGGTGGTGCGCATGCAAATGGGGCCTTTCCAGCGGCCGGACGTCGTTCCGTTGGTGGACAACGAGCCCAAACGGATGATCGAACTGGAGGAAATGGTCGAGGCCGGCCGGTTTCCGCGGGAGGAATTCGAAAAACTCAAGGAGCGGCGCAACCGCATCAAGCAGGAAATCGACGAGATCGTAGTCCAGGTGCGCAAGCTCCAAAAGGAAGTCGTGCGCCAGCATGAAGAGGTGGACAAGCTCATGTTCACCACCCTGGCCGAAGACGCGATCCAACCGATGCGGGAGGCTTACCCGGACCGGAAGGTTCAGGACTATCTGGACTCCGTGTTGGAGAACATGGTGGAGAACCTGGACGCCATCCGCGCTCTCGGGGGCGGCGCCAAGCCCCAGGAAGCCGGCCCCTTCGTGTTCCAGCCGGACCCGGAGGCGATCCTGCATCCCTACCAGGTGAACCTCATGGTGGACAACACCGAGCGCACCGGCCCTCCGGTCATCGTGGAGTCCTATCCCACCTACAGGAACCTGTTCGGCTCCATCGAACGGGTCATGGACCGCCAGGGCGGCTGGAGAACCGATTTCACCAAGATCAAGGCCGGATCGTTCATTGCGGCCAACGGCGGCTATCTGGTCATCAACCTGATGGACGCCATCGTGGAGCCGGGGGTCTGGCCGACCCTCAAACGCTCTCTGAAGACCGAAACCATCGAGATCGAGACCTTCGACCCGTACTATTTCATCACCGCCACGGGGCTCAAACCCGAACCCATCCCCATGGACGTCAAGGTGGTGGCCATCTGCGATCCGCATTTGTACAGGCTGCTGCGGTTCTACGATCCCGACGCCGAGAAAATCTTCAAGGTCCGAGCCGACTACGAGACGAGCATGGACAAAACGGAGGAGGCCGTGCTGCAGGTGGCGCGCTTCATCCGGGCGCAGGCCGACAAGGATCATTTGCGGCCGTTTGCGGCCGACGGCGTCGCCGCCATGGTGGAAGAGGCCGTGCGCATGGCCGGCAGACAGGAGAAGATATCCACCGCCTTCCCCAAACTGGCGGATCTTCTGTCGGAGGCCGACTTCTTCGCCCGCAAGGCCGAAGCGCCGGCCGTGTCCGGGGAGCACGTGGCCGAGGCCGTGGAGGCGAGGGACAAACGACACAATCGCGTGGAGGAGATCATCCAGGAGATGATCGACCGCGGCAGCCTGCTGGTGGACGTGGACGGCGAAAAGGTCGGCCAGGTCAACGGGCTGGCCGTCTACTCCACCGGGGACTTCTCCTTCGGAAAGCCGTCGAGGATCACCGCCGTGACCGCCATCGGCAAGGAAGGCATCATCAACATCGAACGCGAAGCCGATCTCTCCGGTCCGACGCACAACAAAGGCATGCTCATCCTGGCCGGATACCTGCGCAGGATGTACGCCCAGGACAAACCCTTGTCCCTGACGGCCTCCATCGCCTTCGAACAGTCCTACGGCGGGGTGGACGGCGACTCCGCTTCCTCCACGGAAATCTACGCGCTGCTTTCGAGCCTCTCGGGCAAACCGTTGCGGCAAGACATCGCCGTCACGGGCTCCGTGAACCAGATGGGCGAGGTCCAGGCCATCGGCGGGGTCAATCAGAAGATCGAAGGATTTTACCACTGCTGCAAGAGCATCGGGCTCACCGGACGCCAAGGGGTGATGATCCCGGAGGCCAACGTCAAAGATCTGATGCTCAAGCCCGAGGTTCTGGAGGCCGTTTCCAGCGGGACATTCCACATCTATTCCGTGGAGACCATCGCCCATGGCGTGGAGATTCTGACCGGGGCCAAGGCCGGAAACCGAGCGAAGACGGGCCGGTACGCCAAAGGCTCCGTCAACGCCCTGGTCGACGACAAGCTGCGCGGGCTCGCCGAAGGGCTCCGGGACTTCGCCAAGGAGGGGGACGAAAACGAGAAAAAGTCGAGGCGCGGCAAAAAAACCGCCGGAAAAGAATAAAATTGGGTAGCGGCCCGATTGCGGCTTTGTTAATCGGGAAGAGCAGCTGCGAGGCCGACCTCTCCGGCGGCGAACGCCAGGAGCGGTCGGCTTCGTCATACTGCGTATGAGAAAAACACCGCCGCATAACGCCGCCCGGCGTACGCTCCGGGCCTGAGGAACGCCATGGCGAACGCTCCGATTGCTCTGGATGAAGCGAAACGACTGATCCTCCTCGGAGGAACGGAAAATCTACGCCGCGCCGGCGACGCCCTGGAAAAGCTCCTGGCCACGGACGACGGCGACGCCGCGCAACTGGACGAGTTGTCCGCTTTGCTGCTGGAGACCGGCCGTTTTGAATCGGCCAGGCGCGCGGCGGACCGGTGGGTCAAGCGGGAGGCGACCGTCGCGTCCCTGATCCGCTTGGGGACCTGTCTACGCGAGACGGCCAAGTACGAAGAAGCCTCCCGCTGCTTTCAGCGAGCCCTGAGCCGCGACAAGGAGAACGTCGAGGCGCTGTGCGGCGGCGGAGCGTGTCTGATCTCGGCCGGATATGTTGTCGAAGGACTCATGACCGTAAGCCAGGCCCTGCATTTGGACGAGAATTGCGCCGCGGCCCATCGCACGCTGGCCGTGGGCCTGCTCCGCCAAGGCAGCACCGCCCAGGCGGAGTCCGCGGCGCTCGAAGCGCTCCGGCTGGCCCCGGATTCCGCGGAGAACATTGCGGCTCTGGGCTTGGCGCGCATGCAACAAGCCCGGCTTGAGGAGGCGGAGCGCGAGCTTCGCCGAGCCGTGGAGTTGAAGCCTCTTTACGCCGAAGGCTGGGCCAACCTCGGCTTTCTCCTGCACCGCATGGGCCGACTCAAGGAGGCCGCAACAACCCTGCAACGCTCCCTGGAAATCAAGCCGTTCAAGGCCGCGACCTGCAACAGCCTCAGCGCCGTCCTGCGCTCGCTGGGGCGATGGGAGGAGGCTTGCGAAGCTCTCCAGCGGGCCTGCGCCCTGGCGCCCCGCAGCCCCGATTACCTGACCAACCTGGGCGTCGTGTACAGCGAGATGGACCGGTTCGACGACGCCTTGAACGCCATGCGCGAAGCGCTGCGAATCGCCCCGGACCATCTGCCGGCACGGGCCAACCTCCCGATGCTGCTGACCCTGGCGGGGCGGTTGGACATGGCCCTGGCCGAGGCGCGGGAACTGGTCAAACGCAACCCGGAATTCGCCGGCGGACATCATAATTTGGCCGCCATCTGCAACAAGTTGGACCTGCTGGACGAAGCGGAGGCCGAGGCGCAACGGGCCGTGGAGCTCGCGCCCCAAATACAAAAACACCATCTCGCTCTGGCCGAGATATTGAAACGGCTGGGGAAATTGGACAAGGCGCTAGGCGCGGCCCGCACCGCCCTGGCCATGGAGGAAAACGCCAATGTGCGGTTCCGCCTGGGCATGATCCTGCGCGAGCGGGGGGAGTCGGCCGAGGCGATCAAAAATTTCCGGCGCAGCCTCGAACTGGACCCGGAAGACAGCGAAGGAGCCGCCATGTTCCTGGCCGCCCTGGAGGGCAAAGCGTCACCCGCTGCGGCGCCCCAGGCCTACATACGGCGCGTGTTCGACAGCTACGCCGCCAGATTCGACGACCATCTGGTCAAGGGCCTGCATTATCACGGACCGCAGCGTTACCTTGAAGCCCTGCTTCCCCATCTTCCCCGGCGCGAAGGGCTCTCCATCCTCGATTTGGGCTGCGGCACGGGATTGTGCGGCGAAGTCCTGAGGCCTCTGGCCGGCCGGCTGGAAGGCGTGGACCTCTCGAAAAGAATGATCGAGCAGGCCGAACGCACCGGGCGCTACGACGCTCTGGAGACGGCCGACGCCGTGGAAGGACTGCAAAAACGGAGCAACATGGACGTGATCGTCGCCGGCGACCTGTTCATCTATTTCGGGGATCTGGCGCCCGTGCTGAAGGCGGCGGCCCGGGCCCTGGCGCCCGGAGGCCTGCTGGCCGGGAATGTGGAGGCGATGGAGGAAGGGACGTGGCGCGTCAATCCCTCGGGGCGATTTTCCCACACCGAAGCATATGTGCGCCAAACAGCGCACGAAGCCGGATTTTCCGTCCTCAGCCTGGAGACCGCCTTCCTCAGGGAGGAGGAAAAGCAGCCTGTCCCCGGTTATCTTATGGTATTACAAGCTGATAAGTAAAAAATAATCCGTTTCCCCAAAGAAGTTCCCCCGCGTGGGTAAATATCTTCACCCCTCCGTCCGATACATCATTTGTGGGTGCACAACCCGCAATCGATGGAGGGAGCATGGACGTGAAGAAACTCGCGCCGGGTCTTGAGGCGCGTTCGCAAACCAACCCGCCGGCCAAGGGGCGCGGCTCAAAGGCGACGCCAAGCCGCGCGCAGTGCGCGGACAAGGCCTCGCTGTCTGCGGAGGCCCGCCGCGTCCAGGCGGAGGCTGAAGACGTCAGAAGCGACCTCGTCGAACAAATCAAGCAAAAGATTCGCCAAGGGACCTACCGGCCGGACATTCGCCGGGCGGCCTTCAATCTGGTGCACGACGAACGCACTCCTCTGGTCTGATCCGCGGTTTTCAAAAATTTTTCGCACGGCTCTCCGATGCGGCGCGGCTTTCGTTGAACGATTATCGCTCGGAGCGGCCGCTGCACCCCGTCGCGCTTTTTTCCTTGCAATATCCAACAAACGCCTCTACCTTTCAGCCCGTTAACAAAATAGAATGCGTTTTGCTTTCCGCCCCTCTTGCCATGGAGGGACTCTTTTGCTAGACAAATTCTAAAGTAATTCTTCAGGCGGCCAAACGCCCGAACAGGAAATCCGGTGCAAATCCGGAGCGGTTCCGCCGCTGTCATCCCCGTGCACGTTCGACTGATCGCCACCGCCCCTGAGGCGGAAAGGCGGAAGGGCCGGGGAGAGCCAGAAAACCTGCCTGAAGCCGATTTGGCCTCGCCGTTTGCGGAAAGCGGCGCGCCAACCTCTTGATGCATTCGACACCTCGCCAGCACGGACGGTTCCGCCGTCTGCGCGTCCACGGCGGGGTTGGACGGCGCAATCCGCCGCTCGCCGTCCACAGGATCGGTTCATGCCCACGCATATTCTGAAACGCGACGGCCGCGTGGAAACGTGGTCCACGGATCGCGTGGCCCAGGCCATTTTCAAAGCCCTCAAAGCCAGCGGCATCAAAGACCCTCTGCTGGCCGACCGCCTGGCGAGCAGGGTGGAGGCCAAGCTGGCCCTGGAGGCAACCCCGGAACAGGAAACCGTGCAGGACATGGTGCAACAGGTGTTGATGGAGGCGCGGCTCTACAAGGTCGCCGAGCGCTACATCATTTACAGGGAAAAACGCCGGGAACTGCGCCGAGGCCACAGCGACTTTCTCGACATCGCCTCCGTCACCGACGCCTACCTTGAAAAGAACGACTGGCGGGTGAACGAAAACTCCAACATGGCCCACTCGTTCCAGGGGTTGATCCTGCACATGGCCGGAACCGTCCAGGCTCGCTATGTTTTGGAAAAGTACCCCGAGGAAGTGCGCATGGCGCACACCCACGGCTACTTCCACATCCACGACCTCTCCTTCGGTCTGGCGGGCTACTGCTCCGGTTGGTCCCTGCGCGATCTGCTGCTGGAAGGCTTCAACCTGAAGAATCGTTGCTGCTCCGCTCCGGCCAAGCACTTCGACGCGGCCTGCGGGCAAATGGTCAACTTCCTCGGCACGCTGCAAAACGAGTGGGCCGGCGCCCAGGCCTTCAACAACGTCGACACCTATCTGGCCCCCTTCGTTCGCAACGACGGGCTGAGCTTCGACGTCGTCAAACAGCAAATGCAGAAAATGCTGCACAACCTCAACGCCACCTCGCGTTGGGGCGGCCAAAGCCCGTTCACGAACTTCACCTTCGACTTCGTCCCGCCCAAGCATATGGCATCCGAGCCCGTCATCATCGGCGGCGCCTACCAGGACTCCACCTACGGCGAGTACGCCGAGGAAATGGCCATGATCAACCGGGCGTATCTGGAGGTCATGCTCGAAGGCGACTCCGAAGGCCGCATCTTCTCCTTCCCGATCCCCACCTACAACGTCACCAAGGACTTCCCCTGGGACTCCCCGGAAGGCCGGTTGTTGTTGAAGATGACGGTGAAATACGGCGCGCCCTACTTCCAGAATTTCATCAACTCGGACCTCAATCCCGAAGACGTGCGCTCCATGTGCTGCCGGCTCCAGATGGACCTGCGCCAAATCCGCCAGAAGACCGGCGGCATCTTCGGCGCAGGAGACCTCACCGGCTCGATCGGCGTGGTCACCCTGAACCTGCCCAAGCTCGCCTATCTCGCGCAAAACGAGGAAGACTTCCTGGACCTGGTGACCGAATACTCCGAACTGGCCCGGGACTCCCTGGAGTACAAACGCAAGATCGTGGAGCACAACCTGGAGATGGGCATGTTCCCCTTCTCCCGCCGCTACCTGAAAAACGGCTTCAAGGGGCATTTCTCCACCATCGGACTCATCGGCGGACACGAAGCCTGCATGAATCTTCTGGGCAAAGGCGTGGACACGGATTCCGGCGTCCGGCTCATGCAGCGGGTGCTCAACCTGTTGCGCGAACTGGTGGTGCGCTTCCAGGAGGAAACGGGCAACCTGTACAACCTCGAAGCCACACCGGGCGAGGGCACGTGCTACCGGTTGGCCAAAATCGACAAAGAGCTCTATTCGGACATCTACGCTTCAGGGACGCAAACACCGTACTACACCAATTCGACCCTGCTGCCCGTAGGCGCGACCACGGACGTGGTCATGGCGCTGGACCACCAGAACAGCCTGCAAACGCTGTACAACGGCGGCACGGTCTTCCACACCTTCCTGGGCGAAGCCGCCCCGAGCGAGGAGAGCGTCAAGAGCTTTTTGCTCAAGGCCATGGGCAACACCAAGCTCCCGTACATCTCCATCACCCCCACTTTCTCCATCTGCAGGGAGCACGGCTACCTCTACGGAGAACACTTCCATTGCCCGACCTGCGGCGAGGAGGCGGAAGTTTACACCAGAGTGGTTGGATATTATCGTCCGGTGTCCCGATGGAACAAGGGCAAGCAGGAAGAGTACAAAGAACGCACGGAGTACAGCGCGGACAGCTTTTGCGCGACGGCCTGACCGCCGCGCGGCTTTCGCCGCCAACCTGAGACAATGAGCCGGGCGTCCCGGCGGGGAAGCGTCCCCGCCGGGGCTCGGCCTCTGCGCCGGGACGCCGCCCGCCGGCGCAGCGCACGGTGAGCCAAATGATATTAGACGCCAACCAGATCATCGCCATCCGCCAACGCAACGACGAGGAACTGCGCTCAGGCCCTTCCCACGGGTACCCGGCCACCATGATCCATAATCTCCTGCACACGATCGAGGCGTTGAAACAGGAAAAACGAAAATGGAAAAAGCTGGCCCAACGGCGCGGCAAGGCGTTGGAGGACATCAGCCAGATCACCCTGAAAAACGGCAACGGTTCATAGACTCGCCAGGGCGCGCCGTACAGCGAACCTGTTTCGCGACATTTATGGCGCTACCGACATTCCTGAAGCTTCAATCCTACAATATCGTCCGCCAATCATCTCTCACGCCATAACATTTCAGGGGGTTACTTCTGGCATGGCCTATGCTCCGCATTGTCCGAGGAGTTCACCATGCCGACCATTGCAACGACCTACGGTCCCATTCAAGTTCTCGCTTCCTCCGTAGAGACCTTTCCATCCGGCGCCATACGTTCCTGCATCGCCTCGGAGCCCGCCACGCTGCGGACGCCCTACGGGGACCTCACCCCCCAATACAGCGCCGACACGCTGCGCAAACGCCAACTGCCGAGCATCACGTTCTACCGGAACGGTATGCTCCGCGTCCTGCCTCTGGAGCAGCAAGAGGAGGTGCGCACGCCCGCCGCCGCCTTGCCGGCCGAGCAGATCACCTTTTACGAAGACGGCGCGGTGCGCCGGGTGTTTCCCCTCAACGGCCGCCTGTCCGGTTTCTGGAGCCAGGAGGATGAAGCGCAGTTATCCCGCCCGGTGAAGCTGAACACCCCTCTGGGCGTGTTGGAGCTCAACATCGTCTCGGCTTATTTCAGCCCGAAAGGGGCCTTGCGCAGCCTGACCCTGTGGCCAGGAGAGATTCTGGAGGTCCCGAGTCCCTGCGGAAAGCTTTCGGCCAGAACCGGTCTTTCCTTTTACGACACGGGGGAGATCAAGTCCCTGGAGCCGGCCACGCCGACGAGCGTGGCGACGCCGATCGGAAAAATCCGGGCGTTCAATCCGGACGTCACCGGCATTTGCGGGGACGCCAACTCGCTGCGCTTCAGCCGGCAAGGAGAGATCGTCGGCCTAGCCTGCGTCGCCAATTCGTTCGTCATCGCCGGGGAGAACGAACAGGCCCAGCGCATCGCCCCACCGCTTCGCCGCAACGCCTGCGACGGGGAAACCCTGGAGCCGGCGCCGCTTTTTCTGGAGTTCGAAGGGGACCGGGTGTCATTCTCGGCCGAAGGCATGGCGCCGTGCTCCGCGAACCGGCGCGACGTGTCCGTCACGGGCTTCATCCCGCCGTTGCCCCGCCTCAACGCCGGATGCACCGCCAGAACGATGTGGTGACAGGCCGTTCAATGAGTTTTTCAACAGTCAGGCAACGCTTGGTTTGATGGAAACGGCAGGACCGGCCGGCCCCTCGCCGCATCACGCGGAGGAAAGAGATCAAGGACTCCGCTTGAACCTCAAGGGAAGGGCCGCGGGGAGCGTTGCGCCGAACGACGCACTTTTCCCCGACCGCCCGTCACCCCATGATCTTGACCACGGTCTGGCCCGGCGCCAGGGCCGAGCCCACGGCGTTCTGGCTGTTGTGCGTGGTGGCGTCGCCTAATTTGACCGCGTTTTTGCCCTCGAACTTCACTTTGGTGGAGGAACCGGTAAACTCGACCTTTTGCACATTCCCGCCCGACTTGACGCCGCCGATGACCCCGGCCTCGTCGCAGTTGGACAAATTCTCCTTGCTGTCCTTGGTCAGGGCGGCCATGTTGCAAACCAGCACCTTGTTTGTCACGGGGTTGGCCGTTTGCGGCATGCCTTGGTTGGGATAGGGAATAGGCGCCTGGCCCACGGGCGGCGGCATGGGCGTTTTGCAAACATCCGGAACCCCCATGAGCATCCCGCCCTGTATCGTGCAACAAAACATAATCGCTCCTTCCTAGCCTTCACCCTAAGTGGATGCGTTCTCCGTCGATCTTGACCCGATCCTCGGCCTTGATGTCCGCCTGATTGGCCCGTAGCGTGAACGTCCGGCGCACAAGCTGCCGCAATCGGCCCACCCGGCTTTCTTCAAAGTCCTCGACGTTCTTGTACAGCCGCTTGCACCGTTGGCTGATTCTGTCCGCGGTCCAGTCCACCACGCGGCTGACCCCTCGAGCCGCTCCCAGGTGAAACTCGGCCAAACCGGCGACAAGAGACACGGCCGTTGTTCGGATCGTATGGCGTTCGGCGGCCACGGACACCTCCGGGCCGGCCAGATTCACCGACTCGCGGCCAGCCAACCTGACCTTGTCGGCCGCAAGCAGCAACTCGCCTTGAGCCGCCGTGAGCGACACCCCCGCATGCAGGACCAACTTTGCGGGACGGCTCGGATCGCCTCGCTCCAACAGTCCTATGATATAAGCGCTCTCCGAATCCTGGACGTGACAAAGCACGGTGTCGCCCGGAGCGATGTCGTGCAGGCAGCACTCGCCCCGCTTCGCCTCCAGCAATCCTTCACGGCGGGACACGATGTACCGGTCGCCGATCCGGCCTTGTACGGAGCCTTGTACAATCGTCGCCTCGGAGGATTGCAGCATGGTGTCCAGCATGACGTATCTCCTTTCTTTACCGCGGTTCAAACCGCCGCATGGCTGAAATCTTCGGCTTCAGCCATGGCCTCGTCCGTCCAGATGGCCTTGGACAGCTTTGCGCCGCCGGTCCTGGCCGAATCGAAATCCTTGGCCCGATGCATCTTGGCCCGCGTCAAATTGGCGCCGGACAAATCCGTGTTCTTCAAATTGGCGTGGGAGAGATCCGCATAGGCCAGATCGACCTTTGAAAGATTGGCGCCGGCGAGGTTGGCCTTCATGAATTGCGTCTTGGCCAGTTTCGAGCCGGTGAGGGAGGCTTGCTCCAAATCTGCGTCGAGGAACAAGGCGAACTCGAGGTCCGTGTTCGGCGCCAGCAGCTTTTTGGCTTTCGTCCCGACAAAACGCGCAGCCCACGCGGAGCATTCCTCCAGGGCTGCGCCGTCCATGTTGGCGTCGGAGAATCCGATCTGGCGCAAATCGCAGTGCTGGAACTGGGCTTGCGCCAAGCTCGCCCCCGCAAACTGCGCCATGCAGCAATTGCAGTCTTTGAGGATAAGGCCCTCCAGATGAGCATGCTGAAACAACGTCTTGGTCATGTTCACCTGTTGAAAAAATTGGCCGCTCAAATCGCATCCGGACAAATCCGCCTCGCTGAGATCGGCGCCGGTGAGGTCCGAATCCGTCAAATCAGCTTCAATGAGGTTGGCCTTGAACAATCTGGCGCCTCTGAGATTCGCCTCCGATATGTGCGCCTGGGACAGGTCCGCCAAGGACAGATCGGCGTTGTCCAGGTTGGAGTTTCCCAACATGGAGCGCGAAAGATAGGCGTCTTGAAGGCCGGCGCCTCTGAAATCGCAATTCTTGAACCAGATGTCGGGCAGGGAGGCCTGACTCAAATTCGCCCCGGAAAAATTGGCGGAGGTGCAAATCACGTCGGCCATGGTCGTATTGCTGAGATCGGCGCCCGCCAGATTGGCCCGCGCCATGACCACGTTCTCGAAGACCCCGCCGGATAGATCCGCGCCGGATAGATCCACGCCGCTCAGATCCGCATTCACGACGACTTGGCCCCGGGCCAGTTCCTCCAGCAAATCAGCCCTGGTCAATTTTCTCCAACTCATGCCAGCCTCCTGTCTTTCAACAGCGTAGCCCGGAGATTGGCGCCGTCAAAATTGGTTTTCGCCCCAACCTTGATCTTGTAGAGGTCCACGCCATAGAGGCTGGCTGAGTCCAGATTCGAATTGACCAACACCGCCTTTCGCAAGGAAGATTGAAAGAAATCGGCCTGCTTGAGGCTGGCGTTGCTGAAGTCGGCCTTGGAGAAATCCGCGTTGCGGGAGCGCGCCTTCTCCAGGTTGGCGCCGGCGAAGCAGCACCCGCCCATGCTGGCCCCATCCAGTTGGCAAGATCGAAAATCCGAACCCGTAGCGTCCACACGATCCCACGCCGCGCCATCCATCTTGGCGTTGGTGAAAAACGCATTGACGAACCGGGCGGAGCCGTCGGATCGGCATTTTTCCATCCGGGCGTCGGAAAAATCCGTGAACTCGGCGCGCACATCGCCCAACCGGGCGTCCCGGAGATCGGCGCGAAGAAAACTCGCCTTTTCAAGTTGAGCGCCGTCGAAATCGGCTTCCTCCAATTTCGACTGCACGAGCATGGCGTTGCTCAAATCAGCCTTGGAGAAAACCGCTCCGGACGCCCGGGCTTGCCTCACCTCCGCATTCCGGAGATTGGCCTCGACCAATTCCGCCCGGGTAAAATTGGCGTGGTTGCAGACGCTTCGGGACATATCCGCCCCGGTGAAATCCGCCTGCCCGAAATTGCCCGAACGCATCATCGCCTGGTGCAGCTTGGCGCCTGCGAAGCTGGCGTTTTCGGCACGGACGTTTTCCAGCTTGGCCATGGTCAGGTCCGCATTCGCCAGCTTGGCGCGGTCAAGAACGGCGCCGGTCAGGTCCGCATCGCTCAAGTCGGCGCCTTCCAGCACCGCGTCCGTGAAGTCGGCCTCCTTGAGATCCAGCCCCGACAGGTCAAAGCCGCTCAGGTCGCAACCGGCCATGGACCTTCCGTCTTGCGCCCACTGCGCCGCTTCTTCCGGAGTCTTCGGCCCGACCCGGACGGCAGGTTCGGCGTCCGCCCCGCCCGGCGCGTCCGGCGCCTCCAGTCCCTTGCCCGGCTCAGGCGCCTCAGGCGCTTTGGCCTCGAGCTCCGGCGCTCCTCCGGAAACCATTCCGGCCTTGGCGGCGCCTTGCGGATCGGAAGCCGCGATCAACGCCTCCTTCTCTTTTTGTGCAGCGGCGACCTCTTTGTCCAGCTTCCGCAGCTCGTCAAAAAGCTTTTCGTCCTTGACGCCCTTGTCCTTGAGATACTCCACGGCTTCCGCGCCGTTCTTCGGGGCGGGCTCCGGCGTCGGTCCGAGCGCAGGAGGGCTGTTCGGATCAACGCCAAGGGCCTTGAACGCCGCCGCCAGTTCGGCCTCCTTCGCCTTGTTCGACGCCAACAAGCCATCCAGCATGGCGTCCGGCCCGGCGGGCAAAGCGACCTCGGGCAGTTTCATCCCGGCCAGCGCGGACGCCGCAACATCCGCCAGGTGGGCCTCCAGCTCGAGGGGGTTCACTCCCGCCTGCTTGTACAGCATATCCAACTGAGCCTCCGCTTGCGCAATCCGGCTCTCCAGGCTGGCCAAGTGATCCTCCGGAGAAAACGCCGCCGTCTCGATCTCAACCGGAGGAGGCGGAGGCGCTTGTACGGGGGCGGCCTCCTCCACAGGCTCCGGGGGGGGAGGAGGCGCCGGGGCTTCGACCTCCGGCGGCTCGCCCTCCAACAGGCGTTGATAATAGGACAGCGGCCTTTTCGGCTCGGACAACAACTCGTAGCCGCCGACAAGGAAATTTACGTCCGAAGCCTCATCGTCGGCCACGGGCATGCGGGCCCGGTACAGCAAGACGCCGGTCAGCTTGTTCGGAAAAAGCCACAGCGTATCCGGGGTCAACTCCAGTTCGGTGAATGCCTGTGCTTCGCCCTCGCTCTCCCGCACGGCGAAAACGCGAACGCGGATCATGGGCAGCGATGCGCTGATGCGGGGATGGTCCGCGTGCATGCCGGAAATTTCCACCTGCTGCCCGGGCTCGAACCGCCCTTCGAACTGCTGGTCCTCGGACGCCAGATTGAAATAACCGAGGTCGAAGTCCTTGGGCAGGCCGGGCCAGCAGGTATCCAGCCACTCGCCATCAAAAGTTCCGCGACTCATGAGACGCTCCGGCCAGTCCAGGCCCATCGGCCTCAGCCCCGCAGGCGCCGTCTCGTCGTTCTTCATGACCATGATCTGGCCTCTGTACTCGACAAGAGGCGGGATAGCCGGCGGCCCGTCCTTCGCCGGGTGCGTGCAGCCCTCGGGATTTTTCAGGCCGGGCCCTCCGAACGTCCGGGCCCACTCCATGGGCGATTCCGTGAAAGGCTCCGGCGGACCAAGCCGACCGTCCAAGGTGTATTGCCGCTCCCCGAAAACAACCAAGTCTTTGGACACGGGACCGGCTTTCAACGTCACCGCCACCACTTGCGCGGGCTTGCCTCCGGCGGCGCAGCACTTGCCTGCAGCCAACACCTCGGAGAAGCGCTTGGGCATCACCGGGTCCAGGATCTCCCCCTGTCCCAGGGACTCAGTGGCCGCGGCCCAAAGCTCCTGGTCGGTCAGCAGGTCGCCGCCGTCCCGGTCCAGCCGAAACCCCGCGGCGGCCACAACGCAAAGCCGGTCGCGGCCCGCGAGTCCGTAGACCTGATGCAGCAAGCTGATGCGTTCGTCTGTGCGAGTATTCAACGCCATGGCCGCCTCAGCCCAGCTTGATGGATTTACCGTTGATGGTGGACGTGCCTGTTGCCTTGAGCGAGATGTTGCCGCTGTCCGAGGTCATCTCATTATCCTTCAATGTGAAGGCGTTCATAGCCCCCTGGCCGAGCTTGACCTTCGAATTGTGCCCAACCTCCACCCCGCTGTCATTCAACTTCACCAATCCACCCGCCTTCCCCTTGATTTCCACTTCACCGCCGGAGCAGTCCACCACTATCTTGTTTTCTTCTATGGTAATCGTAGAGCTTTTGGTCTTAATGGCCACCTGCTTGTTGGACTCAACTTCAACCTTACCGGTGGAGTTGCTCGAATCCTGCTTGATGGTGATATTGTGGCTCTCTTTGGCGTTGATCAGGATGCCGTCGGAGGCGGAGCCTTCATACCGCGATGCGGGCAAGTCTTTGATCTCGGTAGTCTTGGCGCGCCCGGTGCTGATTTCGATCCCGTCCCTGCCCTTGATGACGCACGAACTCGTGTAGGTGCGCAGCTTGCTGCTTTCCAGGGGCCCGACGCCCACCATGGAATCGCCGATGGCGATATCCTTGGACTTCAGGGTGAACTTCTTGTCTCCGAAAATTTCCGTATGCTCCCCGCCCCGGAAGGTCGCATCGCCGCTGATGGCGTGCAGCACGATGTGCCCCTGGTCGGCCAGAAACAGCATACCCTTGCGTTGGGTGTCCGGAACCTTGTCCTTGCCCAGCTCTACTTTCCACTTATGCATTTTAGGGCCTTTCCCCGCGGCCGTGGCGGCGCCGACTCCGGCGCCGACTCCGGCGGCGAGCCCGGTGGACTTGCCATCCCCCGTCTGGGAGGTTCCTTCGTCCAGCCCTGCCTGAGCGCTCTGCACGCCGACCGAGGCCATGAGCATCCCAAAATTCTTGCCCGTCATGGGAGAAACCTGGCTCACGTTCACTTCGTCCCCGGAAGCGATCACGGAATAGCAATAGCGGCCATTATATTTCGAGACCGCGTCCGCCGAAGGACTTTTGGTTTGCAAAACTTTTTTCAATCCCTTGGCGATGGTTGCATCAATCAACAGATCTCCCGCCATCTCCCAAAGCGGTTGCAGCACGGAGGAAGCGCACCCCAAGGCCGTCTTGATGGTTTCCTGGGTCTTTTGTTCTTGTTCGGCTTTTGAAATCCAGGCGTCCGGATCCTTGTTGTATTCATCAAGCTTCTGCTTGTATTCCTCTAAATCCTTGTTATATTTTTGCACATCTGCATCGTATTTTTCCTTTTCTCGATCATAGCGCGCCTTATTTCTGTCGTATATATCCTTTTGGCGAGAATATGCATCCTTCCGATTATTGAAATCTTCGTCCGACTCCCCGGCCTGCCTTGTCGGCGGAGTATCTCCCGGATCGGTTATACCCTGCTCTTCCAGAGTCTTCGGAGCCTTCGGCTTCTCCGGCTCGGTTGGAGGCTCCTTGGAGCTTTGCGGTTTGCCGATAACGGACTTGGCGATGCCCACGCCGATCTTCGGAATATTGTTGAAAAGCCCCGTAACGACGTTTGTCCATATCGAGTAGCTGAGTCCGCCGGTGCTGCTGTTGTTCTTCCACATGGACGCAGCTTTCTTGAACTCTCCGGTAAAATCGTTTTTTCCCCAGGCGTTGACGGAAGTCCACCAATCGGATTTCACCCAGGTCTCGTCGTCCGAGCCCGACCCGATCTTGATGAAGGAGCGGTCGTTGCCCGAGTGCAGCACCATGCGCTCATGTCCCTTGGCGTCCTCCGTATACAGCCCTCCGCCGCTGGCGGACTTGAAGCCGGCCATGGTCTTGTTGCCCGTACCGACGACGCTGGGGTTGTCGGGGTTGGGCACGGCCGCGGCGATGATCGGGCGGTCGGGGTTGCCGTCGATAAACGTCAGCAACACCTCCGTTCCCTTGTGCAGCGGGAAGTGCATGCCGTGGTTGGAGCCGGCGTAGGGCTGCGCCATGCGGACCCAGGCGGAAGCCTTGCCGCCCGAACGCCCGGCGACGTCGAAGGGAAAAACGACCTTGTAGCGCCCCTGCTCGTCCACCTCGGCGTAGGTGTCGGACCCTTCGGCGTCCACGCGGGCGTTGATGCTTCCGTGGATGCGCGGCGGCTGGTGGAGCCGCTCCGGCCGAAACTGCACCACGGACGAGATGCAGGAAAAACTGTTGCGGTAGTAAGGCTGCTTCTCTCTTTCATCCATCTGGAGGCCCGTTCCGGCGAGCAGATAGGCGGCCTGGCTGCCCTCGTGGGTCACTTCCGTGGTCATATAATCGCCATTGAAATCGTCGCGGTAATGCTTGACCAGCGTGAACAGGTAGCCGGGGCGAATAAACGGCACCGTGGATTCGCCGTGGAACACCTGCTCCCTGCACTTCAGCTCCTGGGCCCGCAGCCTGGCCTGCGTCTGTCCGCCTTGCGGCGTCTGGAAGTGGTCGCCGTAGTAGTAAAAATTGCCAAGCCCGGTGTCCGAGACCTTGGCTTCGCCCTTGAGGTCCACATCCGGCGCCCGGTAGTTGTAATCCTTGACCGACACGGAGTGCGGCATTTTCCGCTGGCGGCAGAAGAAGTGGTGGATCACCTCCTCCCGATGGGAGAACTCCAGTCCGGACGGCGGCGAATAAACCATTTCCCGGCCCTCGGGCATGGCCTTATGGGCCATGAAGCTGTCCGTAACGACCAGCACCTCCTTATTGTCGGTCTGCTCGAAAAAGTAATACATCCCGGCCCACTCCATCCAGCGAGACGCGAAGTTCAGGTGCGTTTCCTCGTACTGGCACATGAACTCCCGCTGGGAGTAGCGGGACTGCATTGCAAGGCGGTAGTCGTTGGAGGTCAGCCCGCCGTCTTTGAGCACCACCTCGATGGCCTCGGAAACCGACTTGTCGAGAAAAATCTGGTTGTGCCGGGTCAAGGAGAGCCACCAAAATCTGGGAACCAGCTCGGCGCGGTAGATATACACGTTTTTCGACGTCTGTTGGAGCTGCTCGAATTCGATGGCATAGCCATTGAAGGGAATATTCCCATCCTTACGTTTGATGGTGAAAACGGCCGGACTGTCCAGCACGGCCTTCAAATCCACCGCGGGCTCGCTGGAGGCGAGAAGAATATCGAAATGATAGGTCTGGCTCAGCCCCTCGGTCCCCTTGAAGCGGACCACGGAAAAAGTCTCCTCAGGCAACGCCTTGGAGGAAAACAAAAATCGGGTCGTTTGAGCGTCAAGCATAGCCGCCTCCGTTCAAGCTGTGTATTCCTACTATAATGCAGAATTCCCTTGCCGCGCCCCAGGTCTGCGCATCAAGCGGCCCGCAAACACGCCAGGGGAAACTTCCTTCGAACCGGCTCAAAATCAATGCCGAAAGCATCGACGGCGCCGCAGGAGGACGACGGCCAACCTCACGGCAAGCAAAATAAAATTTGATCAAAATGGATGTAGCATCGTTCCGCATCGGCCGCCATCCTAAATCTCCACCCAGCCGAAAATGTTTAGAAAAGGACAACAACCTGTCGACCCAGCTTCTCTAGCAACATACGCGCCACGCGATTGATAGAAATTCCAACCAATTGATATAGTAGACATATCGCGAAAGCCCCTCATCGAAAGACGGACAGAGCCGAACCGTCAGCCAACGCTGTTGCCGACACCACCGCGACAACCGTCAACATCGTTCGCACAGAGACGCCGACCGCACGGAGGGCGCCCTGAAATGTATGGAAAAGAAGGAAGAGAAGTCAGCGCCGGCGAAGCCGCAACCGCCTGGCCGCCAAGACAGAAAGGGGAAGCAAAGACCCCACTCCCATCATGACGTTCAGGACCGCGACCTTGTTCGGCCAGTCCAGGGAAATGAACGCCATGGCGGCCACGCCCACCATGGAGAAGAGGAACATCATGAGCGCCGAAGCCGCGCCGTAATCCTGGTTCACCGTATCCAGAATCATGTTGTTGCTGATAGGACGATTCAGCCCCATGCAGATGCTGTTGGCGAGCATGACGGCGGTCAACGCGAGGGGCGAGCGCCCACCGAGAAACGCCAGCGACAAGGCCGCGGCGACCATCCCGACCAACGAGGAGTTGAGAAGCTTCGAATCCGAAATCGTCCCGGCCAGCCGGGTGCAAAGCAGGGATCCTATCATCATGCCCGAGGCGTTGATCCCGAAATACACCCCGAACATCTGCTCGCTCACGCCGAACCTGTTGACGTAGATGTCCGCCGCGCCGCCGATGAAGGAAAACAACGGCAGCATCATAGCCGCAAAAGTTCCGACCAGCGCCATGTAGTCTCTATTCCGAAGCAAATGGAGATACCGGCCCGCCAACGCCAAAACTCCGCCTCGGGTTCGCTCCTGGAGGGGCTCCTTCAGGAACAGAACGCAGCCCAGCGCCACGGCGGCCGCAGCGGCCTGGGCCAGGAATATCCATCGCCAGGAGGCGACGACGAGCATCCATCCGCCCACCGTCGGCGCAACCATGGGGCACACGGAAAAAATCACTCCGATGTACCCCAGCACGCGTTGGCGCTGCACGCCTTCATACAGATCCCTGGTGATGGCGATAGACATGGTGTTGGCCGAGGCGGCGCCGATCCCCTGCACCGTCCGGGCGACGACGAGCCCGACAAGCCCGTCGGCCGCTGCGCAGCACAAGCTTCCCGCGATAAACAAGCTCAGGCCGCAATACAGCACCGGCTTGCGGCCGAAGCGGTCCGAGACAGGCCCGTAGACCAGCATCATGCTCGTACATGCGGCGAAGAAGCAAATCAGGGACAAATTGACTTGGCCCATGGAGGCGCCCCAAATCGACTGAAGCTGGGGCAGGGACGGCAGATACATATCCGTCGCCATGGAGGGAAAGGCTATCAGCAAGGACAACAACAAGGTCATCCGCGCGGACGGCCGCCTCCGAAAACTCTCTTCGGACCCGGAGTTCATCGCCATGCAAGAGCCCCGCAGCGACGGCTTTCCCCGCCATAGCGCCCCGAAACGGGCCGGGATCGCCCGGCGAAATCGTCCGGCGCAACGATCTGCGCCAAGTCCGGCATGGCCCACGAAATACGCGGCAACATCCTCACCCCCGCATCAAAGCAAAAAAGTCCGAGCGGTCTGCGCCAACACGCCAAGAGCCGGCGCGCCAAGCAAAACGCAAAATATGTTTGAAACGCAAGACCGTTCATTCACCTGCAGCAAAGGCGACAGGCAATCTCGGCGCCCAGCGCGGCCCCCGCGGAAGCCGCAACCATGCGCTCCGCTCACAATCATTTCGCCAACAGCGTAATCTTCCGCTGAATTCGCGCCGAATTGCGCAGCGCAGCGTCCCTTTAGCCGCCGCGAGGTCGTCTCGATTCCCGGTATGCAGGCGCCGGACGCGAGGCTAGCCGGCTTGGCCGCCTCTCCCCTGGCCGGACAACTCCCCCAACCGATTGAAAAGCCGTTGCAACAAACGCCAGAGAAGCTTGCGCTCCTCGTCCGAAAACACGCTAAGCAACTCGTTCTCAAGCGTCGAGACCATATCAAGGAGCGGCTCCAGCAACTCGCTGCCCGCAGGCAGCAGCTCCACCAGCTTGACGCGGCGGTCGTCCTCACTGGTCACGCGCCGAACCAGCCCATCACGCTCCAGCTTGTCCAACATGCGGACCAAGGTCGGCCCGGTCACGCCCAGCAACTCGGCGATCTGGTGCTGCGGACTGGGCTTACCCAGCACTTGCATGCCAAACAACACCGTCCAGCGCGCATCACTCATGCCCATGGGCTTCATCCGCTCGTCGAGCACAGCGCGCCAATCTCTCGCCACAAAATGCTGCAACTTCCCTATCGACTCGCGTTGGGAGAGTAAATCCCTTAAGCGCTCATCCACGCGCAATCCTCCTTGGCGGGCGGCGAGACCGCCCCGCTCCTGCATATTTCAAATCGACCGCCATACGTCTCCGCTCTGCGTCCTCCGCCGCCGACGCCCCAACCCCGGACGGCGGCGCAAACGAATTCGCCTGCATTTCCCGATCGCATCCGGCGGGGCCTCGCAGCGTCGCATCGTCTACCGATATGCATGGTTGGCGACCGCAAAGCCGGCGGCGACACACACCCGGCCCAGAGTAACACAAAAGCTTACGCACTACACATTTCATGAGTGCACTACCTGTTCGCAGGCTATTTAATGTCGTCCTTTTCTATTGTCAAGTCCTGTGCGTGCTTTTTAAAAGGCGGAATTCCATCATATTGGCGATCAACCGAATGAAATCGCCCTGCAGTCGCGCAACAAGAAAAGGTCAAACCACTGGCGCTGCCCCGCCGGGCAAATCAATAGAGAGCCTGCTCTCGCCTGAGGCGGCGAGCGGCGTATGAAGGGGGGGGACGCCCGGCTAGTCGGCGCTAGCCTACGCTGCGCATGACAAGGCCGGTGCGTACTTCCGGAGGCGCGGATTGCGGAATCTGAAAATTATCCACACTGCCAGCCCCGGCGATGCCGAACCGGATGCCCAGGTAGACATTCACGGCCGAAGCTTTCACCGCGCCGACAGAGTGGTCGATAACGTTCTCCAGGTTGCTCTGGAGCAGCGAGTAACTCTTTTCCGCTTCGCCTGGCGCTAAAACTCTCACGCTGTCCTCCGTATCCAAAGCTGACATTCACCGAACGCCTCTATTCTATACGCCCCTCCCCTGTGGATGGCAAGCGCCCAAATTACCGCAACGAAGCCGACGGTTCGCCGAATCGGGTGAACGGCGCCGTGGGGCAAGTAAGGGGGCGCCCACTCAGATGGACGGGTCAACGGCTCCGTGGGGGACATGATCGGCGCCTCCCACAGCCCCGCATTCGCGCTTCGCCGCTGGCGGACAGGCTTGAGCCATTGGCGGAAACCGGCGTGATCTGTCGTTTCCACCGCTCTATTCTGCCTCTGCGGACGGCGATCCCGGCCTATCAACAAAGCCGGGACGCCACAAACATCATACACAGGAGGCTAGAATCATGGCGGAACAGAACAAGATGCAAGCGTATTGGCGGACCAACCTCCGATACATGGTCGTCCTGCTCAGCATCTGGGCCGCCGTATCCTACGGTTGCTCCATTATCTTCGTTCGGCAGTTGAACGCCTTCAAGCTGGGAGGCTTCCCCTTGGGATTCTGGTTCGCCCAGCAGGGCTCCATTTTCACCTTCGTCGTACTGATCTTCGCATACTATTTTCTGATGCGCAGACTGGACCGCAAATTCGACGTGCACGAGTAGCGGCGTAAAACAAGCAACAACCGGGAGCGTTGCTCCCGGTGAAACAATAGGAGCGTCGCCGCACTGCCCGGCGACTC
The DNA here is from genome assembly GCA_030156255.1 of Desulfovibrionales bacterium. GTDB lineage: Bacteria > Desulfobacterota > Desulfovibrionia > Desulfovibrionales > Desulfovibrionaceae > JASGMV01. The sequence goes on along the minus strand of JASGMV010000051.1, from coordinate 1,847 downwards.
CGGAGGCGTTATGCAATCCATCCAAGTGTGGACCTACATCATGGTGATCCTCACCTTCTCGGTGTACCTGGTCATCGCCTGGCTCTCACGGGTGAAAGACACCAAGGGATTTTACGTGGCAGGGGGCGGCGTGCCGCCCCTGGCCAACGGGTTGGCTACGGGCGCGGACTGGATGAGCGCGGCGTCGTTCATCTCCATGGCCGGCATCATCTCGTTCACCGGCTACACCGGGAGCGTCTATCTCATGGGCTGGACCGGCGGCTACGTGCTGCTGGCCCTCCTGCTCGCCCCGTACCTCCGCAAGTTCGGGAAATTCACCGTGCCGGACTTCGTGGGCGACCGTTATTACTCGTCCGCAGCCCGCATCGTGGCGCTCATCTGCGCCATCTTCGTCTCCCTGACCTACGTGGCAGGGCAGATGCGCGGCGTGGGCATCGTGTTCAGCCGATTCCTGGGCGTGGACGTGAACACCGGCGTGCTCATCGGCATGGCCATCGTGTTCTTCTACGCCGGCCTCGGCGGCATGAAGGGCGTCACATGGACCCAGGTGGCCCAATACTGCGTGCTCATCGTGGCCTTCCTCATCCCCGCCGTGGCCATCTCCATCAAAATTACAGGCTCGGCCATTCCGCAAATCGGCTTCGGCGGCGTCATCTCCTCGGGGCCCGACGCCACGCAGCACCTGCTGGACACCTTAAACAGGATCAGCGTGGACCTCGGATTCGCCGAATACACCTCCGCCTTCGGCCCAGGGCAGAAAGGCATGCTGGACATGATCTGTATGACCCTGGCGCTCATGGTGGGAACGGCCGGGCTGCCCCACGTGATCATCCGGTTCTACACCGTGCCCACGGTGCGCGCGGCCAGGCTCTCGGCCGGCTACGCTCTGCTGTTCATCGCCATTCTCTACACCACGGCGCCGGCCATTTCGGCCTTTGCGCGCTACAACATGATCAACTCCCTGAACAACGTGGCCTACCAGGCTGCGCCGTCCTGGTTCAAAAGCTGGGAGGAGACCGGGCTGCTGGCCTGGGAGGACAAGAACGGCGACGGCGTCATCCAATATCGGGCCGGAGCGGCCTTCAAGGGCAAACCCGAGTTCACCGACAAAATCGGCAAATACGGCCAGCCCCTGCTCAAGAACGCTCCCACCTCGAACGGCAACGAGCTGTACGTGGACCGCGACATCATGGTGCTGGCCAACCCCGAGATCGCCAAGCTCCCGGCCTGGGTCATCGCGCTGGTGGCGGCCGGCGGGCTCGCGGCGGCCCTGTCCACGGCGTCCGGGCTGCTCCTGGTGATCGCCTCCAGCATCTCCCACGACCTCTATTACAGGATCATCAACCGGCAGGCGTCGGAAAAGCAGCAACTGGTCCTCGGACGGATCATGATTGGCGTGGCCGTGTGCATCGCCGGCTACTTCGGGATCAATCCGCCGGGCTTCGTGGCCCAGGTGGTGGCGCTGGCCTTCGGTCTGGCCGCCTCCTCCTTCTTCCCCATCATCGTGCTGGGCGTGTTCTGGAAGCGCACCAGCCGGGAGGGCGCCATCACAGGCATGATCTGCGGCGTCGGGTTCACCCTCTTCTACATCATCCAGACCAAGTTCCTCGGGGTGCGGCCATGGATGTTCGGCATCAGCCCCGAGGGCATCGGCGCCATCGGCATGCTGTTCAACTTCGCGGCCACGATCCTGGTGACCAAGATAACCCCGGCTCCTCCGGCCGAGGTCCAGGAGATGGTCGAAAGCGTGCGCATCCCCCGCGGCGCCGGCGCCGCCTTGGACCATTAACCCGAATCCGCTCCGGGCCGGCGGGCCGGCCCGGAGCGGATTGAAAACAACCGGAACG
>JASGMV010000106.1 GCA_030156255.1 Desulfovibrionales bacterium | reverse complement strand
GTTTAACTGCTCGGCAAGGATTTGTCCGCAAATCCTTGCTGCGAAATGCTTGTAGGCGAGCTACGCTCGCCGTGAAGCAAGCATTTCAAGCGTAATATGTTCTAGAGCCGGTCACATTTGCAATAATTCATCGGAAATACATCCGAAACCAGGTGGGGAGGGAAAAGCGAGAGGGACAACTTGCTTGATCCAGAGCTTTTTCTTCCCATCAGACGGCAATCGTTCAGCATTGGTTTTCTTCGAGCTGCGCAGGCGGTTCGCGGCGGCGTCGCCCGTCGATCAGTCGTGCGATGGCGTCCAGCAACATTTTCTTTTTGACCGGCTTGGAGAGGTACTCGGTGCAGCCGGCTTCCAGGCATTGGGCCTTGTTTTCCGCGAAAGCGCCGGCCGTCAAGGCGATGATGGGCGCCTCCGGCCATCCTTGCTCGCGCTCCAAGGCGCGGATGGCGCGCGTCGCTGCGTAGCCGTCCAGCACCGGCATTTCAATGTCCATGAGCAGCAGGTCGTAAGGGCGCTTTCCGTAGAGCGCCAGGGCCTCCTGTCCATTCTGGGCTTCCTGCACGTCGTAAGGCGCTCCTTTCAGATAAAAGTGGATGAGCATCCGGTTGTTCACGGAGTCCTCCACAAGCAGAATGCTCGGTTTTTTCGAACCGGGCGCGCAGGGCGGCGGCGGAGCCTTTTCCTCCGCGCCATGGGGGTTGTCCAGCCGATCCCGCAATTCACGGCGGCTCAAGGGCTTGAGTAGAAAAGACGCGGCCAAGCCTTTCGCCTGCAGCTCCTTGCCGATTTTATGGCGGCCGGACATGACCAGGGGAATGATCTGGAGTTCCGGGGCCGCCTCCTTGCATCGCTCTGCAGCGTCCCGCAGGTCGAATTCGGGAGCGTCCTCGATGAGCAGATGCGAAACGGCCGAGGGGGCGGCGGCCAGTTTTTCCAGAACATCGGCCAGGGAGTTGCAGACAACAGGCTCCACTCCCAGGCTTTGCAGCACCTCTACGATGTTCAGCTCGCAGGTGGAGTGGTTGGCGAGAACCAGGGCGCGTCGCCCCTTTTCCCGATCGGGCGCGGCGTCGCTCTGGCCGGAGGAAGCCTCTTCCTGGACTCCAAAGCGCAAGGTGAGAGTGAAGATCGTTCCCTTGCCGACCTCGCTTTGGACCTGGATGTCGCCGCCCATGAGCGTCACCAGACTTTTGGTGATGGCCAGGCCGAGCCCTGCGCCTCCGAAGCGCCGTGTCGTCGAGGAATCCACCTGGGTGAAGCTGTCGAAGATTTTTTCGAGCATATGTTGAGGAATGCCGATGCCGGTGTCCCAGAGCATGAACAGCAGAGCTCCGGGTGATTGCAGCCCCGGGTCGGTTTCCACGTGGAGAACGACTTCGCCGCGTTCGGTGAATTTGATGGCGTTGCTGATCAGGTTGTAGAGTATCTGCGCCAGGCGGGTGGGATCGCCGATCAGGCGCACAGGCGCGTCCGGGGCGATGTGGAAGGCCATCTCCACGCCCTTCGCGTGGGCGTTGATCGCCTGCACGCGGCACGTGCGCTCCACCTCCTCGCGCAGGTTGAAGGGGATGCGCTCCAGCATGATCCTGCCGGCTTCGACCTTGGAGAGGTCCAGGATGTCGTTGATGATGGCCAGCAGGGAATGGCCGGCCGAGGTGAAGAGGTTCACGTATTGATGCTGCTCCAAGGATAGATCGGTCTCCTCCAGCATTTCGGCCATGCCCAATATCGCATTCATGGGAGTGCGAATCTCGTGGCTCATTTTCGCCAGGAATTCGCTTTTGGCTTGGCTTGCGGCTTCGGCCCGCTCGCGGGCGTTGCGCAGGTCCTTGAGGGTGTCGTTGATGTCACGGGACAGTGTTGCGAGTTCGTCGTCTCCCGGCAGGGAGACTTCCTCGGGACCTGGCTCCTCCCTTCGTATGCCGGCCAGTTGCCGGCTGACGCTCTTGACCCGGCTCACGATGCGCTGGTCGACGAATAAAGCCGTGACCAGAGCGGTGAGCACGCCCGCGGCGACCAGAAACAGAGCGAATCGGTTGCGGGCCGCCACTCCGGCCTGATGCATTCCCCTGCCCATGCCCACCTTGAGCGCCGCGGCCGGCCATCCGTGAATGTCCGACAGCAAGGCGTAGCCGACCATGACCGCGTCGCTGGACTCCCGGAGAACCCACGGGCGGTTTCCAAGCTCTTCCGCGATGTCCGCGGGCGTCTTTTCCATGGGAAGCAGTTCGAGTTGAAGGCTCAATTGCTCGGAAAGACGCTTGATTTCCTGTTCCGTGAGAGGCTTGACCATGGCCAGCGCCCCGCGGGCGGGACCCGCCTGTTCGCTGGTCAGGATCGGTTGGCCGGCGAAAAAGGCCAGGGTGTCACCCAGCAGCACGAGGCCGTTGACGCCTTTTTTCAATATTTGACGGTTCAGCTCGGAGTCCGGCTGCAGGTAGTCTCTCAGCAAAAGGGAAAGCATGTCCAAGGAGTTCCCTTGGGGTTGCGGGGCGACGCTCCAATACAGCCGTCCTCTTGCATCGAGGTAAATGACGCCGGAGAGTCCGATCTGCCGCAATGTTTCGGGGGTGAGATTGGATTCGAGGTAAGCTTTGTTTTTGTCCGCCATGAAGTTGTACGTGTCGTCCCACCAGGCCCAGTCGCTGTTGACAATGCGGAGCGTGCCGAGCTCATTGTGCAAGGAGTTTGCAGCGCGTTGAATGTTTCTTACCGCGCTTTGATGCTCAAGAGATTTGAAACTATCCATAATCATGACTTGAGACGCCGCATAAAGAGCGGCGATGAGCAGGATGAATACGCCGGCCAAATGGATAATCATGGCTTTTCGCAGGGACATATCTCATGGATGGCTGGGTATGGCGAATTTTTCAAGTATAAATTCGTAGCGTGGAAACGGAGCGATCCATGGACGCTCATCGACGGCGCCTGCATCGGTGGAAGGGCCATGAACGTGGAGCCAGAACGTGCGCGCGAAGTGAAAAAAAGAGAGCGGGAAGGAGACGACCCACCGCTTTGTCGCCGCCTCCCCGCTCTGGCAAGGGGAAAACCGAAGATTCGGTTCGCGCGTCGTCCCTGGATAACCATCGTGTCTGGCCTGTGAGCCTGCACAAGCCGCGCGAACCTTTTATTTCGGTTACGTTTTCTATAAAGCAAACCGTGTGCCACGACTTAATCTGTTGATTTAAAAGAATGTATGTACGACACGCTTTCATGAAACAGCAGTATGGGCGCCACAAGGGTTGGCGGTTGGCGCCAGCCGCTTGCGTGGACAAGCCGGTTCGCCATGCCGTAAGGGAAGGCATGATCCGCCGAATGCTTGCGCCGCTTCTCCTCCTCTGCCTGGCCGCTTCCCCGGCTCAGGCGGTGACCATCAAAAACCTGACCGACTATCCGGTCGTCGGGTTCATCCGGCAAGTCGAGTCCGAGAGCGCGTTGATCCAATTTTTACTCCAGCCCGGGGAAAAGAAGCGATTCGACAAGGACGTCTTCTCCGAAGGATTCGTCATCCAAGCGAATTACGCCGTGGAGAAAGGCCGGTTGACGGATCCAGTCCAAGCGCAGCTGAAAAGTTTGAACTGCTACGTGACCATAGAACTCTTTGAGAAGCGCCTGCATATTTTCGTGGATGACTGGCCGCCGGGGCCGGTGAAGATGCAAAGCCCCCTTAAGGTGGATGAAACGAAGATTCGCCCCGTTTATCCGTTGCCTGATTCAAGGTAAGAATGTATGCGGGAAACAAGAGGCGGCGTTCATGGCGTGAACGCCGCGCTTCATGCATCAAATCAGGATGGCGACAATGTACGTAACCGGCATCGAGCCCCCGCCCTCGTCCGCGACGTCCCTCGACGAGGACACCATGGGCGTGACCCGCATCTCGGATCGCTTCGATTTCTCGACCAGCCAGGACCTGCCGAATGACCCGCCCCAGTCGTTGGAAGAAGGTCTGGGGACGGTCGTGAACACCCGCGCCTGACCGGGGCTTCCCTGCGAGGAGGCGTTTCTTCGTTTCCTCAGCGGCCGGCCGCCCGGGCCATGGACCGCACAAAGGCGCACGCTATATCCGGATTGCTGGCCAGGTGCAGATGCACGTAAGACCCCAGCACTTCACCCGCGACAAAACCAGCCGGCGGCGCGCCCTTGCCTTTGCGATCCCTGATTTCGAACGCGGGATCGTAGTCGCCGCGGACCTCCTCCAACCGGGAGTAGTGGAACTCGTGTCCTCTGGCGCCGGCGCCGGCGGGGCCGAAGCAGGACGGCCCCAAGGTCGTCGCCTCCCGGTAGCCCAAAGCGGCCAGTCTGTCTCCCATCACCGCCCTGGCTTTGAACGCGCCGGCCATGGGGAAGCGTCTGCCCCGGCCGTCGACCACCGCTTCAAGCAGGTACATGAAGCCTCCGCATTCGGCCCAAACCGGCCGCCCGGAAGCGCAAAACCGGCGCACGCCTTTGCGCATGGACGTGTTGTCGGCCAGGGCCAGAGCGTGCAGCTCGGGATAGCCGCCGCCGAGGTACAGGCCGTCCAGGTCGTCGGGAAGGTCGCCGTTCAGGGGAGAGAAGGGAACAAGCTCGGCGCCGGCGTTTCGCAGCAACCGCAGGTTTTCCAGGTAATAGAAGCAAAAGGCCTGGTCCTGGGCCACGCCCAGACGGACAATCGGTTCAGGGGCCGGAGCATCCACGGAAACGGCGGGACGGATCGGCCCGGCTGCGTTCAGCAGCGCATCGATATCCAGGGACTCCTCCACCCAGTCGGCCAGCCGGGACATGGCTTTTTCAGGGTCCGCGGCGTCCTCGGCGGTCACCAGCCCCAGATGCCGGGAAGGCAGGCTGATTTCCGGACGGCGCGGCAACATCCCCAGAAGCTTGACATCCGGGAGATGGCGTTCAAAGGCTTCCTGCAGCAATTCGGCGTGGGACGGACTGGCCGCCTGGTTGAGGACCACCCCGGCGAAACGAAGGTCCGGGTCCAAACTCAGATAGCCCAGCGCTTCGGCGGCTATGGACCGGGCCTTGGACGACGCATCGAGGATCAGCGCGACAGGTAAATCCAGCATTTTGGCGAGATGCGCCGTGGAGCCGGTTTCGTCCCGGCCCGAAAAGCCGTCGAACAGGCCCATGACGCCCTCCACAAGGACGACGTCCGCGCCCTGGGCGGCCCGGCCGAAAATATCGAGCACTCCCTGACGGGAGCACATCCAAGAGTCAAGGTTGTGGCTGAAGCGCGGCGGCGTTCGCCCTTGCGACACCGCCAGACGGTGCAACCCCGGGTCGATGAAATCCGGGCCGGCTTTGAACGGTTGCACCGTGAGCCCGCGACGAGCCAGAGCGGCCATCAAGCCGAGGCTGACCGATGTTTTGCCGCAACCGCTTCGGGAGCCGGCGAGAACGAGCCCCTTCATATGGCTTAGCCCGGAAGGGCTCAGGTCTTGACGCCTTCGAACGGCGCATCGTCTGCGGGCCGCAAACGCACCACCTCGGTGTCGTAACCTGCGGCGTCAGGGTCGCACGCTCGGCAGCCATCCGAAATGATGAGGCATCGCTCGTCCAGCGTCTCCGGGTTCACGCCGTACCACGCCAGGAGCCGAGTGGTGTCTCCTGGCTCCCAAAGCACCGGCTCGCCGCATCGTCCGCATTCCACATAGAGTAATTCTGGATCAAAGGCTTTTGCCATGCCTCATAAATAATACGCAGCCGGCGTTTCGACAAGTGCGCAGCCGGCGCCTTTTCCAAAAGCCCGCAGGGTCGGCGACCCGGAAAGGCTTTCATGCAAGGTCTTGCAGGCGTGAAATCCCCTGTGTACCGTGGCGATCGCCATGAAGAAAATTTTTTCGGCGTTGGCTCGTTGCGGGCGAAGGCTGCTTCGTTTTCTGGGAGGCTGGCGGCTGCATATTTCAGGCGCCTGCCGGCGTTGCGGCAGCTGTTGCCGCGGAATCTATCTTGTGGAGCACGGCCGCGTCCTGAAGTCCGTCAAGCAGTTTGAAGAATGCCTGGAAGAGAATCCAGAATTCGAGCGATTGCGCATCACGGACCAGGACGAGGACGGAGCGCTTCTGTTTTCCTGCGATTGGCTCACTCCCCAAGGAACGTGCAAGGACTACAAGAACCGGCTGGACCTCTGCCGCAAGTTCCCCTCTCCGGCTATGCAGCGGCGGGGCTACACCCTGCCCAAAGAGTGCGGCTACCGATTCGTGTACGCCAAACCCTTCGAACGGGCGTTGCGCAAGGCGCTGCGCGAAGAACGCAGGCGGCGCAAGGACGATTTGGACGGTGAATCCGGCGAGGCGTGATGAGCGAACCTGTCCGCCCGGCCTTGCCGTAAAACACACGGCCCGGTCCTGAAAAGGGCCGGGCCGATTGTTGTTTTTGGGGCTCGAGACTAT
>JASGMV010000105.1 GCA_030156255.1 Desulfovibrionales bacterium | reverse complement strand
CAACCGCGTTTGCAAACGCGGTTGTCCCCTTCCCCCAGTTTTTATCCGAAGCCTGAGAGGTGGACATGCAATCGTTTCTCAGCATTTTCATCAAGTTTTTTTTCCTGTTCACACCTTTTTTTGTCCTGTCCGTCTTTTTGTCTCTGACGCAGGACGATTCCCCGGCAAAACGCCGTCTCGTGGCCATCCGGGTCAGCATATCCGTTTTGATCATCTCGTTGGCTTTGTACTATTTCGGCAACGCTATTTTTTCTATTTTCGGCCTGACCTTGGACGCCTTCCGTATCGGCGCCGGCAGCTTGCTTTTCCTGTCCGCCGTATCTCTGGTCTCCGGCAAGGCGAGTCCGCCTCCCGGCGAAACGGAAGGGGACGTCAGCGTGGTGCCGCTCGCCATCCCGGTGACGGTCGGACCGGCCACCATCGGCGCCTTGCTGATCATGGGGGCGTCGCACCAGACCATTTTGCAACGAATCATGAGCAGCGCCGCCTTGGCCGCGGCCGTTGTCTGCGTGGGGGCCATTCTCTTGCTGGCGCAGGTGATCGAGCGCGTATTGGGCCGCTACGGCATCAGCATACTGACCAAGATCACCGGATTGATTCTCTCCGCCCTGGCCGCGCAGATCGTGTTCACCGGAATCAAGGGTTTTTTGGGCTGAACGTCCAACAATTCAAAACTGTTGAACGATTCATCCCCTCGGTGCGCGGCGCCTGCCTTTCCGAGTTGTTCTTTTTTGAGCGCAAGGCTTCCTTTACGCCTTTGAAACAGCTATACTGAAGCCAAATTCAGGCGCGGTTGTCGGGGCTCGATTCCCCGAGGCCGCATCAAGCGGCGGAATATGAAGTGCGACGGAGACCGCCGCGCAGCGGCCGCGGGTTTGAGAGAGAAGAGCTTTCCGGCGCCCGCCTGGAAGAACCTCGCCGCGCCTCGTTCGCCGCACCGGCGGGGCGAACGGCGGAAATCCAGGAGGTGTTCATGGCAGCTTCCGTGGAGATCGCCTACCGCAAGGTCGACTCCGAGCCTGGACTCGAAGCGTTGATCCACAGCAAGGCCGACAAACTGAATCGCCTGTGCCGGCAGTTAACGGGCGTTCGCGTCGCCATTGAGCAGGAACAACGCCAACAGCAACCGAACAATCCCTACAAAATCCGGCTCACCTTCAACATCCCTCCGGGCAATGAAATCGTGGTCAAGCGCGAAACAACGGGAACCCATGACCAGAAGGAGTTGTGGGGCGCGGTCCGCGAATCTTTCGAAGCGGCCCGGACAAAGCTCGTCAAGCTCAATGAACAACTGCAAGGCAAAGTGAAGAGCCATCCCGAGCAGCAAGTCAACGCCATCGTGGAGCAGATATTTCCTGGTGAAGACTATGGTTTTCTGCGGAATCTGCTCGGCAGGGAAGTGTACTTCCACAAGAACAGCCTGTCCGAGGGGGACTTCGAAAAACTGACCCCGGGCGTTGGCGTCAGCTACACGGAAACCATGGGTGAAAAGGGACCGCAAGCCAGTACGGTGCGCATTGTCGACCGTTCAAAGCGCAACCAGGAAACCCCGCACTCATGATCCAAGGCCTTCAATAACCGGTGGGCGGCGCAAGCCGCCCGCTTCTTTTCCCTCTCGCGAGCCAAGCCGAAAACACCCCCAATTTCCATGGCGTTGCACCGAATGAATCTCTTCTGAGATGGCGACGAGACAAACTTCAAGTATAACTTGAAGAAGGTGTGGCGCCTTGAAGTTTCCAAAGACGAAATTTGAAATCAAAGGAACGCAGTCGAAAAAGGACGAAAGCGTCCGCCGTCGACTGCCGGAGGAGGCGCGGGACAGGCCCTGACGCCGCTGGAAGCGTTGTCTGGTCGTTCAAACGCCCAGGGCGCCTATTTGATTCTGTCGGCCAGGACTTTCATACCCAAGGCGATGAGCAGACCAATGACGATGTACACCCCGCAACGGATGGGGCTGGTGCTGAAAACGAGGCCCACATAGTTTGCCAGGTCGTCGTCTATATTGTAGGCGGTCAGCAGTCCCACAACGCCGTAAGCCAAAAAGGGTATGGCGACCAGGACGCCCAACAGTTTGACAAGCTTGTGCAGGAAGTCGGACATGGGCGGCGATCCTCCTATAAAATTTCTCGCGACATTAGGGGAAAACGGCCGTGGGGGCAAGGAGAGCAGGCCTCGTTCAGGTCCTCGCGCAAGAAGAAAGCTTAAAAAACAAGGAGCCGTCGTTCGGCCTTAGGGACCGGCAAGGCTATCCAAAGCCCGGTCGGGCGCCGCCCTGTAAGGGATCAGGCGAACCGGGGCGTTCTGGATTTTTTTCAGGTACTGGCCGGAGAGTTCGGGGGCGATGTATTCCACGTCCAAGAGCGTCTTGCCGTTTTGGGCGAGCTGCTGCAGCAGACTCAAGCGATAGGCCTGGTCCTCTTCGCTGTAGTAATTGTAAAACAGCGACTCGACGGCGGCCATGTCGATGGTGCGCATCAGTTTCCGGCTCCAGGCCGGAGAGGCGTCGTTGAAGACGCCGAGTCCGTTTTGGATGCAGACCAGAAATCGTCCGTGGGCGAGGCTCCGGGCGTAGTCGGCTGTCCAAACGATGAGCTGGGCCATGCGGTCCGCGGCCTGCTGCAAATCCTCGCCGTGTTCGCTCCAGAACCAATAGCCGTCCACGATGTCGAGGTAGACGCCGTCGAAACCGGCCGCGACAATGCGCTGCAGGTAGGGTTTCAAGACGATGTCCCGCCACGCGGGATCCCAATAACGAACCTTGTAAGCCTCCGGCCATTCTGGATTTTCCGGTCCCAGAAACGCGGGTGGATTCTTTGCCCAGTCGGGTTTCCAGTAAAAGCGGAAGGAATTGGCCTCCCCCACGGGCATGTAGGACAGAACCAACTTGCCATGGTCATGGAGGTAGTCCACAACGTCGCGGGAGAAACGGCGTTCATCCGAGCCGTCGGCGGAGTAATCCATGACGATGAGTTGTTGCGGGGCCTTGGCCAGTTGCGCGGCGTCCGGATTGGACAGCCAATAAGCCCAACTCGTGATGTCCAAGGGAGCCGGTACGATTTTAGAGGGTGTTTGTATCATGGACGACGGGGCCGGTTTGGTCGAAACTCCAGCGTCGCATCCCGAGAGAAATACAAACAAAACGGACACGATCCAAAGTAAGAGTTGCGTGCGCTCCGCGCTTTTCTTTTGTTGTGAATGCATGTATGCCCTATGCCCGAAAAGCCCCATGACTGTCGAGAACAGTTTTGGAATAAGGAGTTTTTTTGATGTTGCAAACGAGGAAGCATGGCGATGTCCAGGTGGTTCTGGTGAAGGAAAGCCGACTGGATGGGGCCAACTCGGAATTATTCAAAGAACAGCTGTTTCAATTTGTTGACCAGGGCGGCGACAAGTTCGTGTTAAACCTTTCAAATGTCGAGTTCATAGACTCCAAGGGCATAGGAGTCCTGGTTTCCGTGCACAAAAAGCTGATGGGATCCGGCACGTGTTGCCTGTGCGACTTGAAACTCAACGTCCGTAAAATATTTAGCATTTCCCGCATTGACCGCCTATTGCATATTTATCCTACAGAAGACGAGGCTGTGGCGGCTCTGGAAAGCTGATCCCGTCTCTAACCCTCTTTTTGTTTTTCACTGGTCGAAATTGCGCGTCGAACCATTGCGTTCGACGCCTTGCCAGTGTTTCCACAAACGCAAGATTAGGCGCTTCGAATGCGGGTCACTCTCCGGGAGAACCCTGCGCCCGCCACGTCTCCTTCAGTCCCGTTTCCAGGGTCGTCTGCGTCTTGAATCCCGTCGCCCGCTCCAGCTTCGATACGTCCGCCAGGGAGTGGAGCACGTCGCCGGGCCTCGGCGGCAGGTGGGTCATCCCTGCTGGATTTCCGGTGATTTTGTTGACGGCGCTCGCCAGCTCCTGAATGGAAAGCCGGCCTCCGGACCCTACATTGAAGGCTCCTACCAGGGGCTTGTCCGCCGCAGGCCCCAGGCCGGCGGCCAGCAGGTAGGCGCGGACCACGTCGGATACGTAGATGAAGTCGCGCGTCTGATCGCCCGCGCCCAGAATGGTCAAGGATTCTTGGCGGGCCGCCTGGAGCAGAAAGCGGCTGATGACCCCGCTATAGGGGCTGGAGGGATCCTGCCGGGGGCCGTAGATGTTGAAGCAGCGCAAAGAGCAGCCGACGCCGGCCTCTATGATGTGGCGGCTGGCGAGATATTTGGACCGTCCGTAGGGCGAAAGCTGAATCGTTCGATTGTCGGCGTACTCTTCTTTGATGGGCAGGCAGGCTTCGTCCCCGTATTCGGCCGCCGAGCCAGCGAATACGAAAGACCGCGCGCCGTCGTTGACGGTCTGATTGTAAAGCTCGATGGATGCTTTGTAATTGGTTTCCAGGGTCTCCGTTTCGTGGTTCATGGAGTAGGCGACGCTGACCACCGCGGCCAGATGAAAGACGCACCGGAAATACGGCAGCGTACGGCGCGCCTCGTCCAACCAGTCGGTCTCCAGAATGTCCCGCTTCAAAAAATGGAACTTCGGGTGGTTGAGAAAGCCTTCCATGTTTTCACGCCGGCCCGAGGACAAATTATCCACGCCGACCACTTCGGCGCCAAGAGCCAACAAGGCTTCGGTGAGATGTCCGCCCACGAAACCGGCGCAGCCGGTGACCAGGCATGCGCCGGCAGGGGGGGAGATTGATGCGCCCATGATCGTCTCCTCTTTACGCCTCAGACGAGAGGCTGCTTGGCGAAAGTGATGAACTCCAGATCTTTGATGCAACGGTCCACGAGGTATCCGCTGAAAATCAATGAAATCAAGCAGCTATAGCAGTACCCATAACCGTAAAACTGAATGCCGAGCTTGATGCTGAGCCAGGATAGCCCTGTGTTCGAGAACAGAAAAACCATGGTTACGGCCAGCACCATCTTGCGCCTGTCGAAATAGAACAAGACCACGATAGCCATGGACAGCAGCGCCTGAAGAAAAGCGCCTACCAGGCCGATGCGCAAGAGCGGAATTTGCAACGGAGAAAGGCCGATCAGCTCCGCGGCGCCAGGCGCCAAGGCGAGGCAGGCGCAGGTGACGCCTCCCTGAAGGACGAACACTTCGCGCAGGCTCTCTTTGAGCATGCGCACCATGCTCTCTTTTTCCTGGAGGATTTTCTCCAAGCTCTGCTTGGCCGTGATTTTGGCGTAGTAGTCGTGGTAATGGAGATAAAACTGGGTTTCGATTTTGATAAGAAAGATGGCCAGCGTCGGAATAATGGAGAGATAGGCGAAAAAAATAGGGGCCTCGTACAGATCGTGCGTGCGGAAATAGGGGACGATCATTCGGGCGTCCGGGGCCGTCCAAAAGACAAATTTGTCCGCCCAAATGGCCATGTTGTAGCCCACCCCGATGAGGGAGAGGTCCCAAAACTTTCGAAAGGCCTGCAACACTCCGGAATCCCAAAGAGGCCCGGAAGGAAACTCGACCAGCAGAAGAGACACGAGCCAGAAGAAGATCACCGCCTGGCCCACCAGGTAGCCCAGCAAAAAACCATGTTCACCCCAGGGCTCCTTGAGCAGCAGAGCGCCGGCGACGCTCAGAACGGAGCCCGAGCTGAAAGCGTAGACAATACTTCTGTAATCCTTCACCGCGGAAAGGAAGATCATGGCCAGCCAAATGAGGCACACCACCAGAAGCAACGTGATGGCGAGAGCCTTGTAGGCCGGATCCAGGTCGAAAGCCCAGTAACCGGCGATGGCCACGGGTGTGGAAATAGCGAGAACAATGGCTGCGCTGGTGAAAAAGGCCGGCAGTGTGGCCGCCTCCCGGCCCAGATAATACTGGTCGGCCAGATAACGGGTGGACACGAGCTGGATCACGCCGACCAGGATCAAGGAGGCGGCGTAGCTCAGAATGACTGTTGATCTGAAAAGCTGGGCGGAAAGCTCCATGCCCCCGGCTTCGCGAAAGAGTCCGAGCACCGACAGGCAAAGGACGCTCATGAGCCATGGCCCCGATGAAATGAGGGCGGCGTAAAGATAGGCGCTGAACTCGCTGAAGTAGGAGTCCTTGCGGAGCATTTTTCTCAGTTCGAATCCAATGCCGGCCATGTCAGGCTCCTTGGGCGGCGCTCGCCGAAGCGTCCAGGTCGGGCAGGGCCATGTGATGGGTGTAGATATCGTGATAGCGCCGATTGAGGTCGTCTTCCCGATAAAAAACCTTGATGCGCTCCCTGCCTGCTATGGACATGGATTGCCACAGTTTCGGATTGGTCACGATGCGAAGGATTGCTTCCGCCGTGGCCGAAGGATCGGCGACGGGCGTGACGATTCCTGATGCGCCCAAGGCCATGTCTTCCGGCGTGCGGCCCTCCAGAAGCTCCCGGCAGGACCCCACGTCCGAGCACACAGCCGGTATTCCGGCGCAATTGGCCTCCATGACCACCAGGGGCTGCGCCTCGCTGATGCTGGTCAACACGATGAGGTCCAGGCTGGGGTAGTAGTCCTCGACCTTGACCTTGCCCGTAAACTCCAGGTTGTTCTCCAGCCGCAGCAGGCGAGTCAACTCCAGGCATTCCTTGTAATATTCCTCGTCTTCCTCGGTGGGGCCCATGATGTAAGCCTTGAAACCGTCCAATTGCATGGAGACGATTTTCAAGGCTCGAATGAACGTTTTCACGTCCTTGATGGAAACGA
>JASGMV010000104.1 GCA_030156255.1 Desulfovibrionales bacterium | reverse complement strand
TGCTCGGCAAGGATTTGTCCGCAAATCCTTGCCGCGAAATGCTTGTAGGCGAGCTACGCTCGCCGTGAAGCAAGCATTTCAAGCGTAATATGCTCTAGAGGAACAATCCTGAAGTCGGAAGATGGATATGCTCGACAGAGAAGCGCTCAAAATTCGGTTGTTCGGAATCTTTGAGGCTGAAGAACGGGAAACGTTTCAGGGCTGCAATGGCTCGTCGCCGAAATTTCGCCGCCGGAGCCGCTGCGTCATCTCCGGGCAGGACCGTTACTTTTTCGGCTTGAGTCGCACCGCGGTCCCGTAGCAGGAGAAGAACTTGTCTCCGTCCGGATGGAAGGCGACGTGCTCCCGGTAGCCCACGATGGCGTCGGCGTTCACGTCGAGAATCTGCGAAATGAGGCCGTAGAAGGCCTTGTCGAAACTGAAGCTACGGCAAACGATGAGCCCGAAAGTCCATTGGACTTCCCGGTTGGGAATGTCCTCGGTGGTGACGATCTTGAGCTTTCCGGACTGATAGGCGTCTCTGGCCAGTTCGATGCGCTGGTCGCGCCGGGAGTCTTCAACGGAACGGGGCCGCCTCGCGGGCGAACCAAAAAGCAAAGCCATACGGCATCCCCTTTCGCTTAGTGGAACGGTTGTAGCGGAAGCGATGGGCGGACGCAAGCCCCGGGCAGGCCGAAACCGCCTCAGGGCAGGAAGGATGCAATACGCTGCAGATGGTCTTGTTCGTTCAAAAAGAGTTCGACGAGGTGGGGGTCGAAGTGGGTTCCGGCTCCCTGTTCGATCTCCGCCAACGCCTTGCTCCAGGGCCAGGCCGGCTTGTAGGGCCTGCTGGAGATCAGGGCGTCGAACACGTCGGCGACGCAGGCGATGCGGCCGGACAGCGGGATGTCGCGCCCGGCCAATCCTCCGGGATACCCGCCGCCGTCATACCGCTCGTGGTGGGTCTCGGCGATGATCCGAGCCATGGACAACAACTCGCTATCCCCACCCGAAAGCAAGTTGCCGCCGATGGTGGTGTGGGTCTTCATGATCGCGAACTCCTCGTCCGTCAGCTTGCCGGGCTTGAGCAGAATCTTGTCCGAGATTCCGATTTTCCCCACATCGTGCATGGTGCTCGCCTGGGCCAGCATATCGAGCTCCATGGAGCTCATACCCAAAGCCCTCCCCAGAACGCGGCAGAATTCGCTCATGCGTTTGATGTGGTTGCCCGTGCCCTCGTCCCGATACTCCGCCGCCAGGCCAAGCCGGTTCACGATCTCCGCCTGGGTCCGAACGATTTCCTGCGTGCGTTCGCGCACGCGCTCCTCCAGCCGGAGATTTTGCTGCTCCAGGCGCTCGCGGATGATCTTCAATGAAAGATGCGTCTTGATCCTGGCCTTGACCTCGCTCACGTCGAAAGGCTTGGTCACGTAGTCCACGGCGCCGTTGTCGAATCCTCTGCTCTTATGCTCGGAATCGCCCATGGACGTGATGAAAATAATGGGAATGGAGCGGGTCTCCTCCATGTTCTGAAGGGCGGCGCAAGCTTCCAGGCCGTCCATCTCCGGCATCATGATGTCCAACAAGATCAAGTCCGGTTTGTGCGTCCTGGCGTACTCCACAGCCTTTCGGCCGTTCAAGGCCACGCCAAGCTTGTATTGGGCGCGAAGCGCCTGGACCAGAATATCGATATTGGTTTTGGTGTCGTCCACCAACAAAACCCGACAATCTCGAAGCTCGGTCGATTGAACCATGCATCACCTTTTCTCAAACGCCGGCGCCGGGACTGCGCCCGCATCGCGAACCGGCGACGCGTCTTCCTCGGAAGACGGCGAGCCGGCCTCATTCGCCTCCAGGACTGACCGCAACTGGGAGAAGACCATCAGGGCTTCTTCAAAGTCATACCCGGAGACGCTTTGCTCCAACAACTTCATGGCGCTCATGAGAGGAGCCTCCACTTCGGGGATCCTCTGCACCAGAAGATACAAATCCTGCACCAGATCGGACGAAGCCGCAGGATCGGCGTCGTCCAAGGCGAGGGCGAGTTGGTCCAGCACATTCGCCAAGTTGAGGCCGCCAACCGGGACGAAGGCGTCGCGCCGTTGCGGAAGACAGGCGTTCGCAGCGTCCACAGCCGCCGCCAACTCTTGCAGGCTGGATGCGACGCCGTCGAGCAGACGCAAGGCCTCGTCCTCGTTCTCGACGCAGCAGGCCGCCTCCAGCGCCCGGGCCTGCCCGGAGATGGCCTCGGCCGCGACGTTCGCGGCGGCCCCTTTGAGGGAATGGGAAAGGCGGACGGCCTCGTCGCTTCGCCCCCCGATCAGCGCCGACTCCACTTGCGCGGCGATATCGGCGTGCTCCTTCAGAAAATTCCTAACGATCGCCAGATACGCATCGAAAGACACGCCGATGCGCCGCACCCCGGCGCTCACGTCCAGGCCGGGGATAGGCGCCGGCGCGAGCGTTTCCTGGCCGGCCTGCGGGGCAATCCGCTCGGCCTCGGGCCAGGGCGTGAAATTTTTGACGTTGCGCCGAAGCGCCGCGAACAGTTCTTTGCGGTCGAGGGGCTTGGGCGCGTAATCGTCCATGCCGGCGTCCAGGCACCTCCCCCTGTCCTCGTGCATGGCGTGGGCGGTCATCGCGATGATGGGCAGAGCCGTAAGCCCCAGATCTTCGCGAAGAATCCGGGTGGCGGTGTATCCGTCCATTTCCGGCATCTGGACGTCCATCAAGACGGCGTCGTATTGCCGGTCGCGCGCCTTCGCCACCGCTTCGACGCCATTGGAGGCGCAATCCACCTGCACGCCGGCCAAAGTCAAAATCTCTCTGGCCACCTGCTGGTTGACGGCGTTGTCGTCCACAAGCAGCACGCGCATGCCGGCCACGCCGACGCCGGAGTCTTCGTCCGCCCGGCGGCGATCGACGTCGCCGCGCCCGTGCATCTCCATAATGGTGTCGAAAAGCAGCGAGGGTTTGACGGGCTTGATCAGAAAACTGTCCACCCCGGCCCGTCTGGCGCGGACCATCTCGGCCTCTCGTCCATAGGCCGTCATCATGATCATTCGGGGCCGCGCCCCTCCGTAACGGCGACGAATTTCCTCGGCGGCCTTGATGCCGTCCATCGCCGGCAGCCTCCAATCCATCAGCACCAGCTTGACGGGATCGGCCTCGGACGTTGCGCTGTCCAGCAGCTCCAGGCACTCTTCAGCGCTCCCGGCGCCCTGAACGCGGAATCCGAAAGACTTCAGGATGCGCTCACCGACGTACCGGCTGGCCTCGTTGTCCTCCACCACGAGCCCCCTCTCCCCCCGCAAATCGTCGGGCAGCGTCAGCTCGCGCCCGACATTGGCTCGCTCCGCCTTGACCTTGACGGTAAAAGAGAACTCGCTGCCTTCGCCGGGTTCGCTCCGAAGCCGGATATCTCCGCCCATGAGCAACACGATGCGGCGGGAAATCGCCAAGCCGAGCCCCGTGCCGCCGTATTTGCGGGTGGTTGAGCCGTCGGCCTGGGTGAAGGCCTCGAACAGGTTGCGCTGGGCCTCCGGCTGGATGCCTACCCCCGTATCCCGAACGGAGAATTCCAGAGTGACCTCGTCGCCCGTGCAATCCAGAGGCCTCACCGCGAGCGTTATCTCTCCCCGCTCCGTAAATTTGAAAGCGTTGGCCGTGAGATTGATCAGCACCTGGCGCAGGCGCAAGGGATCGGACGCCACGTGGCGCGGAGCCTCGGGGGAGATGTCCACCACCAGCTCCAAATCCTTTCCGGCCGCCTTTTCCAAAAACATGTCCGTGACCTCCTCCAAAACGTCGCGCAGGGCGAAGGGCACGGATTCTATATCCATGCGGCCGGCCTCGATCTTGGAGAAATCCAGAATGTCGTTGATCAAAGACAGCAGGGAGCGGGCCGAAGAGCGGATGATGGACACGTACTCCAACTGCCTGCGGTCCAGGCCCGCGACCATCACCAGGTCGGACATGCCGATGATGGTGTTCATGGGAGTCCGAATCTCGTGGCTCATGTTGGCCAAAAATTCGCTTTTATGGCGGTTCGCCTCCTCGGCGGCGGCCTTGGCGCCGGAAAGCTCTTCGTTCATGTCGATGAGCCGGCTGTTGGCCTTGACCAGCTCCTTGGTGCGCAGTGACACCAAATCTTCAAGTTTTTCACTGTGTTGCTTCAATTTATCGTCGCGGCTCTGAATCTGGGATAGTATTTCGTTGAAGCTGTCGATGAGCCGGCCAAGTTCATCATCCCCGTTGCGGGCCACGCGCAGGCCGTAATCCCGGCTTTCCGCAATGGCGTTGGCCACACGCCCCAAGCTGCTGATCGGTTGGATGAGAATGCGGCGAATAACGGCGAAGATGGCCGTGACCAGAATCCCCAGCAAAAGAAGCGTCCGGATGGCCGCGCTGACGACGGATGCGACCAACTGTTGATGCATGAAGCGGGCGCCCAGATAGACCTGGGCTTCGCCGATATCCCGCCCGTGGGCCTTCAACGCCGCCCGGCGAACAATGAATTCGCCGGCGGGAGGGCTGTCCATGGGCCTCAATGTCCCCGCCGCGTCCCGGCGCGCTCCCGCCAAAAGTTGCGCACCGGGCCTCGTGACCAGCACTGCGGAAATGATTGTATCCGCCATCTCGATTTGCAGCATACGCCGGACGCCTTCGTCGTCCGAACGCTCAACCAGCGGAGGCAAGGTTTCCGCGAGCCTGACGGCCGCCGCCTCGGCCTTGCCGTTCAGCTCGGCCAGCATTTCCGAATGAATACGCGTGTAATCATAGGAGCCGTACAGCACGAAGATGACCGTGGAAACGGCCACAATGACCAGACTGATTTTCGTCTGAACTTTGTTCATACTGAACAAGCCCATGCTGTCCAACCTCCAAAACGTAAAAAAACGCGCTCGTTTCGTTTGCGGAAATACCAGTCGAAGCCACGTAAATGAACCCACATTTCGTTTCACTCATGTAAAGAAGTCGTCACAACAAGCCACATGACGGCGCATCGCTTCACACCTTGCCCACATCCGGGGAAACCAGTACACTAGGCCATGCGCATAGCGATCCTGCAAATAGACCCCTTGGTGGGCGACCTGGAAGGAAATGCGGCGAAAATCCTGGAGTTCGCCCGGCAGGCCCATGGCCGGGGCGCCCGCCTGGCCCTGACTCCGGAAATGGCCCTGCTCGGCTACCCGCCGCGGGACCTGCTTCTCTTCGAAGACTTCGTGCGGCGCAGCCTCGAAACGGTGGAGCGCCTCGCCCGGGATATTCCCGCGGACATGGCCCTGCTCGTGGGCGGCGTCGAGCCGAGCGAAGGGCCGGGAGCCCCGCTGTACAACACGGCCTTTTTTCTCCAGGACGGCCGCGTCCAGCGTCGTTTCGCCAAAAAACTGCTGCCCACGTACGACGTTTTCGACGAACGCCGCTACTTCGAACCGTCCCACGCCCGTAACCTGCTGTACTTGGACGACCACGCCATCGGCGTGACCATCTGCGAAGACGTCTGGAACGACGTCTGTCCCGGACCGCGAAAGTTGTACGGCCTGAATCCGCTGGACGACCTCTCCTCGGGCGAACACCCGGCCGACATCCTGGTCAACCTCTCGGCCTCGCCGTTCTGCATCGGCAAGCAGGCCTTCCGGGAAAGCATGCTGTCCGAAGTGGCGGGCAGGCGGCGCGTCTACATGATCTACGCCAACCAAACCGGCGGCAACGACGATCTCGTCTTCGACGGCAGGTCCACGGCCTACGGGCCAAGCGGCGAACTTCTGGGACGGGCCAAGGCCTTTGAGGAGGACATCCTGCTGGTGGACGTCGAGCAAAACGCCTCCACCATCAGCGAAGCCGTGGACGACCCGCGGGACGAGGCCCTGCACGCGCTGACTCTGGGCCTGCGCGACTACGCGGCCAAATGCGGCTTCAAGTCCACGGTGCTGGGGCTTTCCGGCGGGGTGGACTCCTCGCTGACCGCAGCCGTGGCCGTGCGGGCCGTAGGCCCGGAAAACGTTCTGGGCGTGCTCATGCCCTCGCCCTACACTAGCCGGCAAAGCCTGGACGACGCGCACCAACTGGCGAAAAACCTGGGGATCAAGACTCTGACGCTGCCCATCGAACCGCTCATGCAGGCCTTCGACCAGACGCTGGCCGCCCCCTTCGCCGGCCGGGAGCGGGACGTGACCGAAGAGAACATCCAGGCCCGCATTCGGGGTAACCTCCTCATGGCGCTGTCCAACAAATGCAACGCCATGCTCATGACCACGGGCAACAAGTCCGAAATGGCCGTGGGCTACTGCACCCTGTACGGCGACATGTCCGGCGGCCTGGCCGTCATCTCCGACGTTCCCAAGACCATGGTCTTCGCCGTTTGCCGCCGCATCAACGAACTCGAAGGCCGCGAGGTCATCCCCGAGTCGGTGCTGATCCGCCCGCCCTCGGCCGAACTCCGCCCGGACCAGTTGGACCAGGACAGCCTGCCGCCCTACGACGTGCTGGATAACATCCTGGAGCTGCACATCGAAAAGCGCCGGTCGCCCGAGGAGATTATTGAACAGGGATTCGACGAGGCCACGGTGCGCACCGTGGCGCGGATGGTGAAAATCGCCGAGTTCAAACGCCGCCAAGCGCCTCCCGGCGTCAAAATCACGGACACCGCCTTCGGCACAGGCTGGCGCATGCCCGTGGCGAAAAAATAAAGGGCTGACGAAGATATGAACTGGGGGAAGGGGGAAACCCCTTTTTCAGAA
>JASGMV010000007.1 GCA_030156255.1 Desulfovibrionales bacterium | reverse complement strand
GTCCGGTGCAATGGAGAAATTAAGTGGGGAGGTCAGTCCGAGTTTATCGGAACGGGGTTCATTTGCGCCAAGCTTGGGATCGACAGTTCTCACCCCGACGGCGCGGCGGTCTATGCCGGGGCTGTGATTGTGGGGATTATCGAACCAGGATCAGGGAGGGGGACGTCCCCCTCCCTGAACCGGGGGAGGCTCGTGTGATTGTGTTACCGATGTCCCCGGTCTAAACTGTTACCCATGTCCCCGGTCACACAGGACGCCCTGGGCACCCCGTTCTCCCGGATCAGGTCTCCGAGGTACATGTCGGGGTTGAAGCACAGGTCGAACAGCGGGACGTAGGCGTCGCGCTCAAGTTGGAAGCGCAGCAGCACCGAGGCCGCGAAATAGGCCAGGGCCGCCAGAATCATCACCTGCAGGAGACGGTTTGCGGCCGGCGCGCCGGTCGGATCAGGGCCTGTGGTCATTGTCTTACTTTGCTCAGACGGATTCATCGGAAAAGGTGTTATGCGTTACTGCCCGATCCCGAGACCGGGTCCAGAACGCCGCTGACCCGAAGGGGGGGAATGGAAAAATCGACGAACATATTCTTCCACAGGCGAAGCAGCTTCATTAAAGTGTCGCCGGACTGCCCTTCCCGTCGTCGGTCGTGGCGCGCCTCAACCCTGCCGATGTTGCTGGCGCAGCCAAGAATGAGCCCATCAACGTAGGGAACCGGTCCACGGCGCTTGACAATCTCGCCAACCAGGAAACGGCCTATGCACCGGAGGCAGGACAAATACAGACGGAGCGGCTTGTTCAGCATGAAGTTCGCCGCATCATCGTTGAACCGGCCGCCGAGATTGCGGAGCCAGAAGTTCTTTTCAATTCGATAGCAGCTGTAGACCACATCGAATCCCTTTTTCGGGCGGCAGCCACGATGCTTGGACACCGCCGAAGGCGCATTCTGGAAATTATCGCCCATGGTGGCCACGAATTCACCCTTGGCCCGGCGCAGGCCTGTCGTGACGGCATTGAGTTCGCCACCATTCTTGGTCAACCGAATGTAAACCACGATATCGGAAAGCCGGCGCTGAATGGCCAGACAAGCTTCATGACTGTTGTCCAGGCTGCAATCGTTGATCAGGATGATCGGCAGCTTCTCGTCGGAAAGCTGCTCAACCAGAGCATCCACCAGCGGTCCCACCATTGTTGCATCAAGATACACCGGGGTCGCAATTGGCGGCAACCGCCCTGTGTTCCTGTTTCCAGCCATTGGCCTTCCCGAGTTTTGAAGTCACCGTGAACCGGCCTGCAGCCAACCTCGGCGCCGGCTGTTGTTGTTTCATAAGACCTCCGGCAACGCAAGCCAAAGGCGTAAAACGAGCAAAAAGCATGGTTGTCCGGCTAGCCCATATCGCTCAACAGGAAGCTGAAGCAACTGGGCCATCTGCTGGATGCTCATGCCAAGCTTGGAGCGAAATTTCAGATGGGCCAGAGCAGGTAGGCGATCATGTCCACGTATATCTGGGTGGGAACCTCGTTCTCCGAATTGCCTCTTTTTATCGTCCCGCCTTCCGCCTATAACGGCGACAACTGCGGATGGCCGTATATCTCCCGTACGAGGTCCAGCCAGGCCCGCGCCGCGGGCGAAAGAAACGCTCCCTTCCTCCAGGTGACGGCCATATCCCAATCCGTGTCCGGCTCCTCCATTTTGACGAGGCGCACCCCCGGTCCGCTGCGTTGTTCGGCGACCAGCCGCGGCAGAAAAGCCACGCCCAAACCCGAGGCGGCCAGCTCGCAGAGGAAACAAATCTGCCCGCTTTTGGCTACGACGGTGGGTTCGAATCCCCAGCGATGGCAGGCCCCCAGGATGATCCGGTCCTGGGTGAAGCCTTCCCCGAGGAGGATGAAGGGAACGTCGCGCAGGTCATTGAACGTCATGGATCTTCTAGCCGCCTGCTCATAGCTGGGGGCGATCAGGGCGACGAGCGGCTCCCGGCGAACCGGCAGCCACTCGAAGTCCTGCGAAACCGGCAAAAGCGACGCCGCAAATTCGATGTCGCCAATCCGCAGAATCTCTTCAAGTTGGTCGCTGCCGTGCTCCACGAGCCGAATGTCGATCCCGGGGAAACGCTTGCGGTATTCCGTGAATACGGGAGCGAACAACGCGCCGCCCCCGATCCCCGGCATACCCAGCCGAAGCGTTCCCTTCTCGACCCCCTGAATCGCCGCCAACTCGCGCAGCATGTCGTCCTGCTCCGCAAGAAGCCGCAGTCCGCGGCGATAGACCACCTCCCCCTCGGGCGTAAGGGCCACGCCGCGAACGCTGCGGTCCAGCAACGGAGCGCCCACCTCGTCTTCCAGTTGCCGCACGGCCTTGCTGATGGTCGATTGCGTGGTGAACACGTGCTCCGCGGCGCGGGAAAACCCCTGTTGCCGCACCACCTCCACAAACATCTGAATCTTTCGAAATTCCATGATCATTCCAATACGGAATAATCCTTAGTTGTACAAGTCATTTGATTCACGCCCGACCGATCCTTACCTTGTCCTCGGAGGCAAAATTATGACGACACACGCTCTGTCCGTCCAGTTTCGAAGAAAATTCTATGGTAGCCGCCTGGCTCAAATCGCATTGCTCTATTTTGTCTGGCTCGCGAGCAGCAGCCTCGCCCGGGCGGTGGGGCTGCCCATCCCCGGCGGCATCGTCGGCATGGCCGTTCTCTACGCCCTGTTGGCCAGCAAGGCGGTCAGTCTTCGGAGCCTGCGCCGCGGAGTCCAATGGTATCTTGGAGAAATGCTGCTCTTCTTCGTCCCCGCCGTCCTTTCGTTCACCGCGCATCCGGAATTTTTCGGCCTGCTCGGCCTGAAGATTCTGGCGGTCATTTTGGCGGGAACTGTGTCCGTGATGTGCGTCACGGCGCTCACAGTCGATCTTTTTTACAGATGGAGGACACGCCATGAACTTACTGAATCAGTTTTGGAATAGCACCCCGGCGCAGGCCTGCGCATGGTCCCTGGCGACCATCGGGCTGTACCTGGTCGTCAAGCGCATCTACCGGCGCTGGCGCCGCTGGTGGCAAACGCCGCTGGCCCTGACCCCGGCGCTGTTGAGCGTTCTGATCTTCGGCCTGCACATTCCCTACCGGGAGTATTACCACGCCACAAGCTGGCTCGTCGTTCTGATCGGTCCGGCCACCGTCGCGTTCGCAGCGCCCATCTACGAAAACCGGGCGCTGATCCGCCGCCACTGGCCGATTCTCTGCGTCGGCATGATCGCAGGGTCCGGCGTAGCGATTCTGACGAGTTGGGCGTTTGCGACGCTGCTCGGCATCGATGGAGTCTTGCGCCTCAGCCTGCTGCCCCGCTCCATCAGCATGCCCTTCGCCATGGACGTCTCCCGCGACATCGGCGGCGTTGCGGACGTCACATCGGTTTTCGTAGCCGCCACCGGCGTGCTGGGGCCTGTTCTCGGAGAGTTCATGGCCGCCCGACTGCCGCTGCGCTCGGCCATGTCCCGCGGGGCCATGCTCGGGGTCGCGGCCCACGCCGCGGGCACGGCCAAGGCTCACGAACTCGGCTCGGAGGAAGGCTCCATCGCCGGGCTGCTCATGATCCTCGTCGGCATGCTCAACGTCTTCGGAGCCGCCATCTTCACCTGGTTGCGCTGAGGCCGACCACTGGTCCGACGCGAGCAGCGCTCCAGGCGAGGCCCTCTCCAGGCAAAGATCCGGCCCGAACCGTTGACCTTCCCGGTTGTGCGGACTAACTGGTTACATGGCGCTATTTCCCCACCGCCAGCCAAGGAGCCGACATGGCCGGAACCACGCCCGACACTGATGACAAGACGCCGCTGATTGCGCAATGGCTGTCTCCCTTTCGCACGTTCGCCCGCATCGAGGCTTCGGGCGGGCTGGTTCTGGTGGGTGCGGCCGTCGTCGCGCTCATCTGGGCGAACTCCGGGTGGTCGCAGAGCTACTTCGACCTTTGGCGAACCCGCGTCGGCTTCACCTTCGGCGGCTTTTCCCTGTACAAGAGCCTGGAGCACTGGATCAACGACGGGCTCATGGCCGTGTTCTTCTTCACCGTCGGGCTTGAGATCAAACGCGAAATCCTGGCGGGGGAGCTGGACTCCCTGCGCAAGGCCGTGGGGCCGGTGGGCGCGGCTCTGGGCGGCATGGCCGTCCCGGCGGCCATTTATCTGGCGGTAAACGCGGGGTCCGCTTCGGCTCGCGGGTGGGCTGTCCCCATGGCGACGGACATCGCTTTCGCTCTGGGCGTGCTCTCGCTTCTGGGCAAACGGGTCCCTCTGACCCTCAAAGTGTTCCTCACGGCCGTGGCCATTGTGGACGACTTGGGCGCCGTGGTGGTGATCGCGGTCTTCTACACCAACCAGATCTCCGCGCCGCATCTACTCGCCGGCGCCGCGATCCTGGCGCTGCTTCTCGGCATGAACGCGGCGGGCGTCCGCAGAGCCTCGCCGTATGCGCTGCTGGCGTTTCTGCTCTGGATCGCGCTTTTGAAATCCGGGCTTCACGCGACCATCGCGGGCGTGCTGGCCGCCTGGACCATACCGGCCCGAACCCGATACACCGCGCCTCGATTCGGCCATACCGCCAGAAAGCTGGCGGACGCCTTCGAGCACTGTCCCGCCCCGGCCCGCAAGGGATTCATCTCCAAGAATCAAATCCATGCGCTGGAAGGCCTGGAGCAGGCCGCGGCGCGCGCGGGCGTCCCCTTGCAGAGGTTGGAGCACGCTCTGCATCCCTGGACGGCCTTCGCCATCATGCCGATTTTCGCTTTGGCCAACGCAGGCGTTGCGCTGAACGCGAGTCCGGCGCAACTTATCGCTTCTCCGGCGTCGCTGGGCGTTCTTCTGGGCCTCGTGATCGGCAAGCAGCTCGGCGTATTCGCCGGCGCCTGGCTGGCGATACGCTCAGGCCTGGGGCACACGCCGGCGGGGCTGAACTTCCGTCATCTCCACGGCGCCGCGGCCCTGTCGGGCATCGGCTTCACCATGTCCATCTTCATCGCCAACCTGGCGTTTCCGGGCAACCAGGCTCTGGCCGACGCCGTGAAATTGGCGGTGCTCGCAGCCTCGGTCCTCTCGGGAATATGGGGCTACCTGCTGCTGAGGGCCAGACCGCTCGACCGGACGCAGGGGGTTGGCAAGCCCCAAGTTTCGGACGGTTGAGAGGCCGCTTTGCGCGCTCCCGAGCAAACGGGAAAAGTTGTCCGTCCCCGCGTGGAGGAGGGATTGCAACTCGCGCCGCTCATCGACCGGGTATAGGAAACATGGGCGCCCCGGGCAGGGGCGAAGCTTGACAGCAGCTTTGGGCTGGCGGACGGTTGGCGCCCCGCCGAGTCAGGAACGCACGGCGACCCAACTGCTGGCTAGGCCCACCAGGACGGCCGCGCAGGCCAAGCCCGCGGCTTGGTTCAAAGGCAAAAACTCCACGCGCAGGGCCAAGGGCGAACCCGCCAAGGCGTCCTGAACACCCAGCTGCACGAGCTTGAGCAGGCCCAGGCCGATCAGGCCACCGAGCAATCCCTGAATAGCGCCCGTAGAGAGCAGCGGCAGCCGGATGTACCAGGGTCTGGCGCCCACCAGGTGCAAAATCTCCACTTCATCGCCGCGGGTGAGCAGAGACAAACGAACAGTGTTGCCCACCACCATGGCCGCCACCAAGCCGAAAAAGGCGATGATCGGCCAGACCACGCGTTGGACCGCCTCAAGCCAATTCTGGGCCAGACTGTACTGCATGGGATCGAAATGCACCTCGGCGACCTGCGGCAGAGCCTTTAATTCCGAGAGCAGGCGCTTGGCCCAGCCCTCGTCCTGCTGATCCGGCGAAACGGCGAAGCTCAGGGAGGCCGTGGGCGGCAGGGGACTGTCGCCTTCGAGCTGAAGCAGTCCGTCGCCCGCGTCCAGAGTGGTGGACAAATCCTGAAGCGCCTGCTCCGGCGTGAACGTGGCGATGCGCTCCAGCCTGTCCATCCTGGCCAGTTGGGTCCACTGCTTCTTCACCAGCTCCATGTCCGCGTTCTGGCTCCAGTATATCTGAAACTGCACCCGTCCGCGGTTGCGCAAAAGCTCCAACTGAAAATTGTGCAGCGCCAGCAGAAACAAACCGGCCAGCAAGGCGACCAGGGACACGGTGGCCAGGGTCAAAATCTGGGCCAGAGGGCGGCGGCGCATGTCGGTCGCGCCCCGGCCGAGCAGGCAAAGAATCCGGCCGATCACGAAACGGCCTCCGGCTCGGGCGCGGCCCCGTCGATACCGCCGTCCTTCAAATGGATGACCCGGGCCTCGGGCACGCAGGCCAGAATGTCGCGGTTGTGGGTGGCCATCAGAATCGTGGCGCCGAAGTCGTTGAACTGCTTGAATACGCTCATCAAATGCAGGGAAAGGTCAAGGTCCAGATTACCCGTGGGTTCGTCGGCCAAAATCACGCTGGGCTGGCCCACCATGGACCGGGCGATAGCCACCCTTTGCTGCTCCCCGCCCGACAAATGCCCGCATAGGGAATAACTTTTGTTCTCCAGGCCCAAGGCCCGCAGAATGGCGCGCACCCGCCGCTCCCGGACCTGCCGGGGTATGCCGCGCACCTCAAGGGCCAGGGCCACGTTGTCGAACACGGTGCGCCGCGGCAGGATTTTGAAGTCTTGGAACACCACGCCCACGTTGCGCCGCAGGTCGGGCAGGCTGCGCTTTTTGAGCCGATTGAGGGTGAAGCCGGCCACCTCGGCCAGTCCCCTGGTCACGGGCAACGCACCGTACAACAGGCGCAAGAGCGTGGTCTTGCCCGCTCCGGACGCCCCGGTGAGAAAAACGAACTCGCCTTTCTCCACGGTGAACGAAACGTCCTTGACGGCCCAGTTGCGGCCGAAATTATACGACAGTCGCTCAACGCGAACCATGGGCCCTCCTTACCCGAGGCGAACCGGCTTGGAAAGGGGCTACTCCGAAACCTGGATATTGTAGGCTTTGAGCTTGCGATACAGGGAGCTGCGCTCCAGCCCCACGGCCTCGGCCAGCCGGGTGACGTTGCCCCCGTACTCCCGAAGCTTGGCCTGCAGAAACTCCGCCTCGAACCGGGCTCTGGCCTCTTTGAAGTTGACGGCGCCCGGCGCGGCGGCGCCCGATCCCGCGGGGCGCTCTTCAGACTCCAAGAGCAGGTCCTGGGGCAACTGCAGGGCGCCGACCTCCCGGCCGCCGTGGATAATGAGCATCCGCTCCACAAAATTTTTCAATTCGCGCACGTTGCCCGGCCACGGGTGGCGCTGGAGAACGTCCAAGGCGTCGGGGGTGAAGATAAGCGGCCGAAAGCCGTGCTGGGAGCACAACGTCTCGATGAATTCCTCGATCAACAACGGAATGTCCTCGGAGCGCTCGCGCAACGGCGGGGCCTCAAGGGGAAAAACCTTGAGTCGGTAATACAAGTCTTCGCGAAAGGCGCCTTTCCGAATCTCCTCCAGCAGATTCTTGTTCGTGGCCGCGATAACGCGGACGTCCACATTGATGGGCTTGCGGCCGCCCACTTTCTCGAATGTCTGCTCCTGGAGAATGCGCAGGATTTTGGCCTGGGTCTTGAGGCTCATGTCCCCGATCTCGTCGAGGAGCAATACGCCGCCGTCGGCCAATTCGAACTTGCCGGTCTTGGCCTTGTCCGCGCCGGTGAACGAGCCCTTCTCGTGTCCGAACAGCTCCGATTCGATCAGTTCCTCGGGAATGGCGGCGCAGTTCACCGCCACCAGGGGCCTTTTGCTCCTGGGACTCTGGGCGTGGATGGACCGGGCCACGATTTCCTTTCCCGTGCCGTTGGGGCCGGTGATGAGCACCCACGCCTCCGTGGGCGCCACCTGGGCGATGGTGGCGCGCAGCGCCTCTATTTTAGGAGACTCCCCGGTCAGTCGGGCCGGATGGTCCGTGGCGATCTTGTTGCGCAGGGCGATGTTCTCCCTGCGCAACAGGTTGAACTCCAACGCCTTTTGGGCCGAAATGACAACCTTCTCCAGAGATAGCGGCTTTTCGATGAAATCGTAGGCGCCCTTTTTAATGGCCGAGACCGCCGTCTCGATGCTGCCGTGCCCGGAAATCATGATGACGGGAATGTCCTCGCGTCGGGCCTTGATCGCCTCCAAAACTCCGAGCCCGTCCATGCCCGGCAGCCAGATATCCAAGAAAACCAGGTCGATCTCCTCGGTGTCCGCAAGGGCCAAGGCCCGCTCGCCGGACTCGGCCTCGAGCACGGACATCCCTTCGTCCTCCAGAATGCCCCGCAGGGAAAACCGGATGCCGGATTCGTCGTCAACGACGAGGACGCGAGCCGTCATGAGCCTTGGGTCTCCTTATCAGGTTGTTGTAAAACGCGCGATTGCCGGGGAGCCGCGAAAAGTCAAATCCGCGCACAGACAGGCTGCGCCGGTCCCCATTCTTTCTCGCGCCTTGTCCCGCGCGTTTTCGAACGGCCTGGATCAAAGATGGCTGCAACGCTCCATTAAGAGTCAGGGGGTGAACCGGAAATCCCGATCCTGAAACACCGACAGGCAGGCGCGGACCACCTCCGGATCGTAGAATTCGCCTTTGCCCGTTTCGATCTCCTCCAGCGCGGCGTCGAGACCGAGAGACGCCCGATAGGGGCGGTGCGAACTCATGGCCTCCACCACATCGGCCACGGCCAGGATGCGGGCCTCCTCCAAAATGTCGTTTCCGGTCAGCCCATGGGGGTAGCCCGAGCCGTTGAGACGCTCATGGTGCTGCAAAACGATGTCCGCCACGGGCCACGGGAAGGAAATGGAGCGCAGAATGTCGTACCCCACCTCCGGGTGGGCCTTCATGATGGAGTACTCCAGCTTGTTCAGCCGGGCCGGTTTGGCCAGAATTTCGGCCGGGACGTAAATCTTTCCGATGTCGTGCAGCGTGCCGGCCATCTGCAGGCACACGACCTTTTCGTCGTCCAGGTCCATGACTTCGGCGATGGCGCAAGCCAATGTGGCGACCCGTTGCTGGTGCCCGGCCGTGTAGGGGTCGCGCTTCTCGCTCATGAGGGTCAGCGCATTGACCGTCTCCTGCAACGTGCGGCGCAGCTCCTTGACGCTGTCTTTCAAGGCCTGCTCGGCCCGCTTGCTCTCCGTGGCGTCCCGGAACACGATCACGTCGCCGATGGTTTCGCCCTCTTCGCTGATGATCGGAGCGAGGCTGGCGGCGATGGGAATCATCTTTTGCGTATGGGTCAACAATTCCTGGTCGCCCGAAACGGCGATGGCCGCGGTGGCCGACGCGCCGTTGGCCCCGTTGAGGCGCACCACATCGTCCAGGCTCCGGCCCAGGGTGCTCAGGCCGTTGACGCCCAACAGCCTTTCGGCTGTTGGATTGAGAAAACGCACCGCGCCCGTCCGATCGGTGGTGATGACGGCGTCGCCGATGCTCTTCAGGGTGGTGGAGAGCCAGCGCTGGTTGTCCAAAAGCTGTTTGTCGATCTCATGCTTGTACAGCGCCATTTCAATGGTCAGGTTCAGCTCGCGGTCCTCGAACGGCTTGATGATGTAGCCGAAGGGCTGCGTGACCTTGGCCCGCTCCAGCGTGCGCTGGTCCGCGTAGGCCGTAAGGTAGACGATGGGCGTCGTCATTTCCCGGCTGATGGCCCTGGCCGCGTCAATGCCGTCCATGTCGCCTTCGAGCACGATGTCCATCAAAATGACGTCCGGACGCACCGACCGGGCGATCTCCACGGCCTCGGCCCCGGTACGGGCCGATCCGGCCGGTTGGTAACCCAACATTTTCAGCCGGTTTTTGATGTCCAAGGCGACGATGGCCTCGTCCTCGACAATCATGATTTTGGGACTACCCATACAACGGCTCCATATCTCCTTCGGCGCTGGATACTCAGCCCCAAGATCTTTTAGCCCGACTTGCGGCCGAACTCAACGCCGCGGGCCCTCATGCGGCCGCATTTCGCAACGCCTCCTCCACCTCGGGATGCGCAAAGGCGTAGCCGCTGTTCAACAACCCCGACGGCAGCGCGGCCTGGCCGGACAGCAGCACCTCGTCGGCCATTTCTCCGAACATCAGCCGGACGGCGAAGCCCGGCGCTGGCATTCCGGCCGGACGGGACAGAACGCGCCCCAGCGCCAAGGCGAACTCCCGATTCGTCACCGGGCCGGGGGCCGTCAGGTTGAACGGGCCGGAGGCGTTTTCATGCTCCAGCAGGTGGATGATCGCCCCGACTTCGTCCTGAAGATGTATCCAGGACACCATCTGCTCGCCCGAGCCGACGGGGCCGCCAAGCCCCAAACGAAAAATCGGAAGCATTCGCGCAAGCGCTCCGCCGTCTCCCAGAACCATGCCCGTGCGCAAAAGCGCCCGGCGCACTCCGAAAACCTCAACAGGAGCCGACGCTTGCTCCCACTGGCGCGCCGTGTCCGCCAAAAAACCTTTGCCGACTTCAGCGCTTTCATCCAAAGCGTTTTTCCCTCGGGGACCGTAGTAGCCCACCGCCGACCCTTGCAACAGGACCCGCGGCTTGGAGCCGGCCTGCTCCACGGCCCGGACCACGCTCTCCACAGCCTTCAGCCGGCTGGAGAGTATCCGGCGCTTCTTTTCCCCGGTCCAACGCCCCATGATGGATTCACCCGCCAGATTGACGATCCCCCCGGCGTTCTCCACAGCCTCGCCGATCCCGCCCTGTTCGCCCAAGGACCAAGAAACGCCCCGAACCTCGGGGCCGAAAATCTCCCGCGCCTTGGCCGGGTTCCGCGAGACCACGTCCACGGCGAAGCCTTTGCGCAGCAACTCCGCGCACAGCGCCTTCCCGATAAAACCTGTCCCGCCAACCACCACCACCCGCATAGGCTACTCCCCGCCGGTCCGGCCGGCCGCAGCTATCGTTGGGGCAACCACAGATAATAGGCGCCGGCCCGCGCCGGCGGCAAATAATTCTCCAGACCGAGGTCCACCAGGGAAAATCGGGGCGAGGCGGCCATGGCCTGGGCGTTGTAGACCGTATCGTTGGGGTATTCCGTGCGCCGGTAGACCACCACCTCGGCCTCCGGGGAGAGCCCGGCCATTTCCTTGGCCTCTTGCAAGGCCTCGGGCAAATGCGCCAGCTCGTCCACCAGCCCCAATTCCTTGGCCTGGTTCGCCGTGAAAATGCGCGCCGTGGCGACCTCTTCAAGCTTTTCGCCGGTTATCCCGCGCCGTTCGCCGACAAGCCCCAAAAAGCGCTGGGCCATGTCGTCGATCATGGAGGAAACGATTGTTCGTTCTTCGGCCGTGGCCGGGCGGAAGGGCGAGCCCATGTCCTTGTTGCGGCCGGACTTGGCCACGGACACGCCGACCCCGATCTTGTCCATGAGCCCGTAAAGCTCGGGGCTCAAGAAGATGACGCCCACCGATCCCGTGATGGTGGTCGGATGCGCGATGATTTTATCCGCCGCCAGCGAAACGTAATACCCGCCCGAGGCGGCGACATCCATTTGAACGGCCAGGACTTTCGCCTTGGAGCGCTTTTTGAACTCCATAATTTCGTGGTACAGGATGTCGCTGGCGGTGACGGTCCCGCCGGGGCTGTTGATCTTCAACACGACGGCCTTGATCTCGTCATCCTTGGAGGCTTTGTCCAGCTGCGAGACCACGTCCTGGACCATGCTGGGTTTCGAAGAGAAGACCCCGCGGTTCGGCTGATCGGAAATCACGCCGTCCAAGGAGAGCAGCAGCACCTTGCCCGGCCCTTCGCCGGAAAGGATATACTCCATCAGGGGGTCGGAGGCGTCTGAAAAAAGACGAACCCTCTGAAAACATCCGGCCAATAAAAATATCAAAGCCAAGCAAAGCAACCAGCGAACGTTACGCATACGCCCTCCCTGGGCCATTGTTCATGTGGAAGCGCCGCTTATTCCGATAGCACCCGCGGTTGCCGATTGCAAAGTTTCGCACTTGTTTTCCCGGCCCCCGGGGCCTTGCGCCCGGAGCCGCCGTCCCGCGGCGCTTTGGGGCGGCGGTCGAAAGTTTTGGCTGTAATCCATTAAAAAGAATAGCGTTTTATTTTAAAGTTTTTTGCATACCCCCTCTAAACATTATCGCACTTGTGACCGATAAGAGGTATGGATAAATAGAACCTGCGCCCACCCCCAAAAGCCCGAGCTGGATCGCCGGGCGGAGGGCGTTGCAAAATCCCAAGGACGGGATCGCCAATGACCAAGCAACCGCTTGTCACCATAATTATCGCCAACAAGGGCCAGACGAAGCATCTTCCCCTTTTGTTTCAATCGCTGCAGGACCAGAGCGGCTGTCTGGAGGATTCCGAGATCTTTTTCGTGGACCAGGGAAGCGAAGACAGCTCTCTGCTCTACGTCAGAGCCATGGCGCCTTCTCTGGGATGCCAAGGCTGGGACATCGTCCAGATCGACGCCGAGCAGGGAGGCGCCGGCGCCGCCTTCAACGTGGGCCTGTCCCAGGCCATGGGCAAGTACGCCCTTTGCCTCAAGCCGGTCGTGCGCCTGGGCAAGAACTTTCTGCAGCAGTGCGTTCGCGCCCTCGAAGACAATCCCGGGCTGGACTTCGCCTACTCCAGCTTTGTGCAGCAAACCGGGCAAGTGGATCAGATCAAGAGGCTGCCCCGGTTTTCGCCCGAAGCCCTGCGACAGGCCAACATCATCGGGCCCGCCGTACTCATGCGCTCCGAGTTGTTCGGCGCGGAGCTGCATTATTGCGAAGCCTGCCCCTATGCGGATTGGGATTTCTGGGTCCGCGCCGCCGCCCTGCAAAACAGCTTCGCCCGCATCGCAACCCCGCTGGCCTTCGTGGACGGCGTCGAGTCCGTGGAGATGGACCCCAAGGCCGACGGAGCGGCCAAGGCGCGCATCGTCTGCAACACGCCTGGCTTCTTCGAACCGGAGGTTCTGCGTTGGGCCTTGAGCCTGCTGCGGAAGGAATCCTGGGCGAAGCCCTATCTGCCCGGGATCATTCCCAACGCCCAGGACGTCGCCAGACTGTGGGGCAGCCACGCCGCGAAGCCCGGCGCATCTTTGCCCGAGGAAGCGGAGGTCCCCTTGCGGACGACCCTCGGCAGTTTCTGACCGCGCGGGCCGAAGCCTCGGCCCGCGGCGAAGGGACGCGCATCGCGCAGAGGAAAGCATGGCCCTCCGGGGCCGAAAACGCCGTTATCCCAGCAGACGGTCGGCGTATCTTTTGGGAAGCCCCGCCTTGACGATTTTTTCGGCCGCGGTCTTATTGTCGTAAGGCACGCGCCGCACCTCGATCTTGCGCAGGCTCTCGTCCCACAGCACGTATTTGGCCCGAACGTCCCCGTCCCGTGGCTGGCCCACGCTGCCGGCGTTGATCAGATGCTTGGCCGCGCGGCTCAAGACCTTGTCGACCAGAGGCAGCCGCTGTACGCCGTGCGTCCCCAACTGGAAGTGCTCCAACTCGTGGGTATGCCCGACGAACTGCAGCGACTCGCGAGTGACATGCATTCCTCTGGCGATCTCCTCTCTGGTCAGCTCGAAAACATAGGTAGACACCCTGTCCGGAGGAAAGCCGTGCACAAAGCGCATGTCCCGGAGAACGATGAACCGAGGCAGGTCCGCTATCCAGGCCAGCGTTTCGGAACTCAGCAAGGCCCGGGTCCTCCGGAGGGCCTCCATGGCGTACGGATTGAAAAAGTCCATGGCGTCCGCTTCGGCCAACCCCAGCTCATGATTGCCCATGACCGAATCCACGCCTCGGCGCCGGGCGAGGCGGACCACCGCCTCCGGGTCCGCTCCGTAGCCAACGTTGTCACCCAGGCTGATGATGTTCTCGATCCCCAGATAATCAATATCCGCCAATACCGCCTGGAAGGCCTCGAGATTGCCGTGGATGTCGGAAATAACGGCCAGTTGCATAAATCCCGCTTGAAAGGATATGTTTTAAACGATACATGGCGCCAACCGCGTTGCGGCCCGAGTCCAAAACGCCCAAAAATCATGCCCGGGAGATTGTAGCAACCATGGCCTGCGTGCTCATCGTCGACGACGACCCTTTTTTGCGCGACGCCCTGGCCGGTGTTGCAGGACAGCTGGGACACACGCCTGTCACCGCCGCGACGATCCGCGAAGCTTCGGCCAAGGCCGCGACCCACCATCCGGACCTGGTGCTGTTGGACGTCATCATGCCCGACGGCTCCGGCCTGGACTTTCTGCCGGAGCTGAAAGCCCTGTCCGATCCCCCCGAAGTCCTGATCGTCACCGCCAACAGCAACGAGGATAGCGCGGAGACCGCCATTGTCAACGGCGCCTGGGACTACCTGTGCAAACCCGCCAGCACGGACGAATATCGCCAGCAAATCCAGCGCGCCCTGCGATACCGCAGAGAGCGGCGCGAGCAAAAAGCCTCCGCCGGCCTGGGGGCCTTCCGCCGGGACGACATCGTGGGCGAACACCCCGAGCTGCTGGAGGCGCTCAACCTTGCGGTCCGGGCCGCCTCCGGCGCCATGGCGGTCATGATCACCGGGGAAACCGGGACGGGCAAGGAGCTTTTCGCCCGGGCCATTCACGACAACAGCTCCCGGCGCTCCGAACCTTTTGTGGTGGTGGACTGCGCGGCCATTCCGGAAAACCTGGTGGAGTCCATGCTTTTCGGCCATGAACGAGGAGCCTTCACCGGGGCGGACAGGCGCCGGGAGGGACTCATCCGCAAGGCGCACGGCGGAACGCTGTTTCTCGACGAGGTGGGCGAGTTGCCCCTTTCCCTGCAAAAAGCCTTCTTGCGGGTGCTGCAGGAGCATCGCTTCCGTCCCGTGGGCGCCGCGCGGGAGGTTGCGAGCGATTTCCGGATCATTGCGGCCACCAATCGGGACCTTGAGGCGCGGGCGCGGCAGGGCCGGTTTCGGGAGGACCTCCTCTACCGCCTGGCGAGCTTCACCATTCATTTGCCGCCCCTGCGCAAACG
This sequence comes from Desulfovibrionales bacterium, assembly GCA_030156255.1. Lineage (GTDB taxonomy): Bacteria > Desulfobacterota > Desulfovibrionia > Desulfovibrionales > Desulfovibrionaceae > JASGMV01. The sequence continues at coordinate 74,990 of JASGMV010000007.1, read as the reverse complement.
CCTCCCGGACCTTCCCTTGCTGGTGGATCGCATCCTGCGCACCGTGGTCCGCCGGGACAACCTGCCCGCGGCCCATGTCTCGGCGTGCTTTTTGAAAGCGCTCTACAGCCACGACTGGCCGGGCAACGTCCGGGAATTGTTCAACACCCTGGAGCTGGCTCTCACGGCCCACCCCGGCGTCGGCGAACTCCAGCCGGCCCACCTCCCCACGCATATCCGCGTCAAGGCCGCGCAGGCGAAGGTTCACGGAGAAGCGCAGCGCGATTTGGAGGCCGTCAGCCGACAAATGCTCAAAAGCGACGCCCTGCCGGCGTGGCCGACCTTCAAGCATCAGGCGCTCGCCGCAGCGGAGCGGACGTATCTGGTGCGCCTGCTGGGCTCGGTCGGAGGCGACGTGGACCGGGCCGTCAGCCTGTCGGAACTCTCCAGATCCAGGCTGTACACCCTGCTCAGAAAACACGGCCTGCGGCCCAAGGCCGACTGAAACCCGCCGGTCAGTTGATGACCCGCGTCACGTTCTTGTCTTTCAGCTCCGGCATGGACCTGAGTTTTTTGATGGAAGCGAGCTGGGCCTCCACCAGATTGTAGACCAGTTCGGCGAGCTGGCCGCGGCGGATGTTCCGCTCGGGAATCTCCACCATCCCCTGGTTGGCGAGCGTCAAAGATAGCTGGAAATGCAGCGTGGAGTTCTCGTTGAGGCTTTGGCCGGGATCTTCCGGGTTCAGTATGACGTAGATATTGTTCAGCAGCTCTTCGTTCTTGCTGACGGCGTAGTTCAGCGTCCGAATCTCCCATTGCTGCAAGTTGACGTTGTTCTTGTCGAGGTCTCCTCCAAAAGCGACGCGCGAATCCAATTCCGCGATCTCCACATGATTGTCCATCATGTACTTGACGCCTATGCCGACCCAGACCGTCACGGCCAATACGGCCACCGCCAATATCACCTTTCCCATAGCACGCGGCTCCCTGGCGCGATAGTACCATCCGCGCCCGAGGCGTCAACCGGTAACGTTCGCGGCGACCCCGTCCGATCCGCAAACGCCATTTTCTTCGGGCGTCCCACTTGACGCGGAGAATGAAAAACACCACAGAGCATTATGCACCCCATCCGGAAACGCCCATGAACCACGCGCACGTTTCGTTCTTTCCCTTGCTGGTCGTCCTGGCCGCCGCCTTTCTCGCGCCCATCGTCGTCGGCCGCTTCAAGTCCATAAATATTCCCGCAGTGATCGGCGAAATTCTGGTGGGCGTGCTCGTGGGCCAAAGCGGCCTCGGATTGGTCGAGTCCAGCCCCATCCTGGACATACTGGCGGACCTGGGCTTCATCTTCCTGATGTTTCTCTCCGGTCTGGAAATCGACTTCACCGGCTCCTCGGCCTGGTTCGGCGACATAAAAAAGAACGGCGCCGCGGCCCTCCTCCGGCTGCCCCCCGTTCTGGGAGTCCTCCATTTCGCGGCCACGCTGATTTGCGCGGCCCTGGCGGCCTGGATGCTCTACGCCGGAAACGCCGTCGCCGCGCCCTGGTTCATGACCCTGGTGCTGGCCACCACCTCGCTGGGCGTCACGGCGCCCGTGCTCAAGGAAAAAGACCTGCTCGGCGGGCGCTACGGGCAAAGCATTCTCATGGTCTCCCTGGCTGCGGACTTCGGGTCCATCCTGCTCATCAGCGTCTACGTGATGCTCCACAGCCAAGGAGTGTCCTTCGAGCTGCTGCTCATTCTGGTGCTGCTGGCCGCCTTCGCCGCCGCGCACCGCCTGGCCAGCCTGAGCAAACGCCGGTTGCCTCTGGCGCGCTTCTTCGACGAAGTGTCCACGGCCACCTCCCAACTCAAAATGCGGGGCGCCCTGGCGCTGGCCCTGCTCTTTATCGTACTGGCCGACAGCGTGGGGACGGAGACCATCCTGGGCGCTTTCCTGGCCGGCGTGATCATTTCCTTCAGTTCGGGCAAGGGGTCGGACCTGCGGCGGCAGCTCGACGCCATCGGCTACGGTTTTCTGATCCCCATTTTCTTCGTCATGGTCGGAGCGACCTTCAACCTGGACGCCCTGGCCGAACGGCCGGGCGCCTTGGGTCTGGTCCTGTCGCTCACCATCCTGGCCTTGCTGGTCAAGATGGTTCCGGCCCTGCTCTTCCGCCTGAGCTTTTCCTGGCGCGAAACCATCGCCGCGGGATTTTTGACCAGCGCCAGGCTGTCCCTGATCATCGCGGCCTCGGCCATCGGCCTGCGCCTGGGGTTGATCAGCGAAGGACTCAATTCCGCCGTGATTTTGCTGGCCATTATCACCTGCCTCGCCTCGCCGATTCTGTTCTCCTGGCTGGCGCCGTCCTCCACCCGCGAAAAAAAACTGGTGCTGATCATCGGGGATGGCCCCAACGCCAAGCTCCTGGCCCGCAACGTCCGCGAACATCATCAGGAAACCGTACTGGCGGCGCCGGAAGGCGACCGCCCCAGCCATCCGACCATGCCGCCCATCGCCTTGGACCGGCTGCGGGAGGCGGGCGCGGCCTCCGCCCGGGTGGTGGCGGCCATGTTCGAGGACGACGAGGCCAACCTCAAAATAGCCCGCATCGCCCGATTCGTCTTCGGCGTCGAGGACGTCATCGCTTGGGTCAGGGACCCGGCCCTTAACGCGGAGTTCTCACGGCTCGGCGTCCGGGTCATCAGCCCGGTCTTCTCCACCCTCATTATCCTCGAAGGCATGCTGCTGGACAAGAATTTCTGCTCCATCAGCCCGGAGATGGACGGCGCCCTGGAAGTGCGGGAGGTCAAGCTGAAGAACCCGGCCGTGGCAGGCCTGAAGCTGAGCGAACTGTGGCTGCCGAGCGAGGTTTCCGTCATCAAAATCGCACGGCGGGGTGAATTTCTCGTCCCCGGCCCGGATACGACCCTGCGCGCCAACGACTCCCTCACCTTGCTTGGGCCTGCGGCCGACGTGGAGTCGGCCCTCGGCGTCTTCGCTTGATGGGGCGAGGGTTGCGAGTGGGGGAAGGGGAGAAACTACGGCAAAAAGTTTCTCCCCCGGAAAACCTTGCCAAGCTCTTTGAAAGGGAAAGATGTCGAGCGAAACGGACCGCTCGATTGAAAGGCCGCCTTAACGCTCCGCGAAATTTTCGATCTGTTCTTTATAGGCGGTGACGCCGCTCACAATGCCGCGAGCCATGGTCTTCAGGTAGGACGTCGATTTGAGGTAGCCGGCTTCGCGGGAATTGGTGATGTACCCCAGTTCAATGAGTACGGCCGGCATCTTGGCGCCCATCAGCACATAGAAGGGCGCTTCACGGGTCCCGTGATTCCGAATCTGCCAACGCCTGTTGACCGAATCGATGGCGGAGGATTGGACCCTTGACGCCAAGTCGCGGCTTTCCTTCATTTTGGAGCTGAGCATGAGGTCCGTAAGGATCATCTGCAGGTCGCTGATGCGCTTGGGGGACACCGCGTTTTCCCGAGCGGCCACGCGCACCGCGTCGCGGGAGCGGGCGAGGTTGAGGCTGTAGGTTTCGAGCCCGTTGATGGTCCGGCTTTTGTGGGCGTTGCAGTGGATGGAGATGAACATGTCGCACTTGCTCATGTTCGCCTTGGCCGTACGCTCCTCCAGGGGAATGAAGACGTCGGAGGTGCGGGTGTAGAGCACCTTGAACCCTCTGTCCTGCAACATCCCGCCGAGAATCTTCGCGAACTCCAGATTGACGTTCTTCTCCAAAAGCCCGTTGCCGTGGGCGCCCGGGTCCTTGCCGCCGTGCCCCGGGTCGATCATGATGGTATGGATGGTCAGCCCGAGCTGCTCCACGAGGCTGTCCAGCATCTTCTTGCTGCCCGCCGGCGGCTTGTAGTTCTTGATGGCCTCTTCCGGCGTAGGCGCCGGCAGGGAGGCCGTCAGGCCCGCCGTCTTGACAGCGTCGGGCCTGGCGCCCGTGGGCGGAGCGAAGACGTCCACCACGATGCGAAACGGATCGTTCAGGGGAAAGACCTTGTAATCCTGGAGCGCGTGGAAATCGAGCACAACCCGGGCCGTATCGCCGTCATGCTGCGCGGAGCGGATGCGCCGCAGGTTTCCGTCCGCCACTTTGATCTCGGGATGGACCCCTGACCCTACGCGGGCGCCTTTGAGGTCGAGATAGACGCGATGCGGCCGGCCGAGGTTCGGAGCCGGCCCCAGCAAATTATAGCGGTACGGGACCTCTCCATCCACGTCCAGCACCACCCGCGTGTATTCGTCGTTGGTGTTGTAGCGCACGGATATCAACTTCGCGCCGACGCCGGAGGAGGGACTGGCCGAACTGGAGGAGAATTTCGCACTGCCGGCGGCCGGCGCCGCGGCGACCGCCTTTTTCGCCTCGGCCGGCGCCCCCATCTCCTGCAAGGCCTGTCGGGCCTTGGGGCCCATGTCTCCGTGGGGGTAGTCGCGAACGACCGTACGAAAATCTTCCGCGGCTTCCTGCTTGTCGTGAAGCTTCTTCCAGCGGATCATCCCGCTGCGATAGATACAGTCGTCGATCCAGGAATGATTCGGAAAACGCGATGCGGCCAGCGTGTAATACTTCACAGCCTCTTTGTAATCCGAAGCGAGGTAGCTGCGGCCGGCCAATTCTTCGTTGACGCGGCCGACGTAATACAGGGATTTAGGCGCCGTGGAGCCCCGCATATCCAGGTCGTAGGCCCGGAGAAACTCCTTCTCCAGCTTTTTCCAATACGAGCGGTATTTGGCCCGCCGGGAATCCTTGGTGAGGGATTGGAACTGCTTCCAGGCGCTATTGAAAACGCCCACGGCCGTGGCGGCCGGGGCAGGGCTCGGGGCCGCGCAGATCGAAAGGCAAAGGACCAGACCCAAGACGGCGGCTCCCAGCCGCCCGCCGCAGAATTGCATCAAGTTTTTAGATATGCTCACGCAACGCCGTCCGTCGCCTTGAAATTCGGCCCAGTTCGCAAAGCCCGCCGTGGCGATACTTTACCTATTACATCTTCCAGAAAAAGTCTAAAAAGACAACCTCCCCCGAGCATCGCCGTCTTCTTTCCCCCCATCGCATCATCATGGAAAATAACCAATTGGAATCAAACTAAAAACATAGAGAATATCCTCGCATTCGACGCTCTCAAAGGTTTACTGCTTAGAATTTTTTTTGAACGCCCAACGACGTCGCCAACCGGGAAGGCCCGCCTGCGCACGAAATTTATTGCAAGACGGCGTCTTTCTGCCTACAAAACGGGCGTTACGGCAATCCAAGGGAGGAGTTTTTGGGCGCGCCCAGCAATTTTCGGAACCTGACCTTTTCCGTCCCCTGGAACATCGGAGTGCTGACCGTGGGGGCTCTGCTCACCGCTTTTGCGGTGAAGGCGGCGGCCATACCTTTCGGCCTCATCGCCGGCGGAATGTCCGGGCTTTCCCTGGTGACGTACTACGGCTTGGGCTGGATGACGCCGGGAGCATGGTATTTCGCGCTGAACGTTCCCGTATTCCTGGTGGGCTGGCTTTTCGTCAGCCGTCGATTCTTCTTCTACAGCCTCTACGGCATGGCCGCGGTGTCCGTGTTCATGGAGCTGATCGACTACCAGCTGCCGCTGCACGACCCCTGGCTGGCCGTTCTGGCCGGAGGCGCCTGTCTGGGGCTCGGCGTGGGGGTCTCGCTGCGCTCCCTCGGCTCCACCGGAGGCGTGGACATCCTCATGGTCCTGTTCCATCAAAAATGGGGCCTGCGCATGGGGTGGTTCGAATTTCTGTTCAACCTGCTGGTTTTTCTGGGCGGGTCCCTGTTCATGGACCTCTCGTTGATCTTGTATTCCCTGGCTCTCATCGCAGTGACCTCCCTGGTCATGGAGCAGGTGCTGTCGTTGGGCAATGAGCGCAAGGCCGCCCTGATCATCACGGAAAATCCCGACGCGGTGGCCCAGGCCATCCTGGTGCAATTGGACAAAGGCGTCACGTTCGTCAAAGGCGTCGGCGGATACACCGGGCAGCAGCGCACCGTGGTCTATTCCGTAGTCCACAGCCACCAAATGAAAAGGTTGGAGGAACTCGTCTACACCATCGACCCGACGGCCTTCACCGTTATCCTTAACACCCTCAGCGTGTTCGGCGAGGGTTTTTCCGTAAGAAAGGTGTACTGACCATGCCGCGAAGCATCGCTTTATTGACGGACTTCGGGTCCAAGGACCCCTACGTAGGGCAGATGAAGGCGGTGTTGGCCGCCCACGCCAAGACCCAGTTCATTCTGGACATTTGCCACGAAATCGAACCGTTCAACGTCATCCAGGCCGGCTTCTATCTGGCCGCGAGCTACCCCTATTTCCCGGAGGGGACCATTTTCGTGGCCGTGGTGGACCCCGGCGTGGGCGCCCCGCGGCGGGTCGTGCTGGCGGAGCGCAGCAACAGAATTTTTTTGGCCCCGGACAACGGCCTGTTGAGCATGGTCCTGGACGGCGCCGCCTCTCTGAAGATTTGGGACCTGAGCCGGGCCGCTGCGGATTTGCAATCCAGCGACACGTTCCACGGCCGGGACATCTTCGCGCCCCTGGCCGCCCTTCTGGCCGCCGGGCAAAGGCCCCAGGAGATGGGCCGGGAAATCACCGCCTCCAGCCTGAAAATCCAACCCTGGAAATCCCCCAGAATCCAGGGGGACGTCGTGGAGGCCGACGTGCTGCACATCGACCGCTTCGGCAACTGCATCCTGAATCTGCGCACGGCCGAATGGCTGGACCGGCTCTCCCGATGGAAGGAGCCCGAGATGTCCATCGTCGACAACTTTCCGCTCAAACTGACCACGGCCTACGCCGAGCTGGCCGAGCAGGACATCGGCCTGCTGGCCGGAAGCCAGGGGTTCCTGGAGTTGGCGATGAACCGGCGCTCCGCCGCCGACAACCTGGGCCTCAGGATCGGCTCGGCTCTGGCGCTGCGCGACGCGGCGGCCTGACCTTTTTTCCGCCGCCGTGATCCGTTCGCTTCGTTCCGGACTCGCCGTGCTCGGGTTTCTGACGCGGCTGGGGCCGGCCGCGATCATCGACCGGCCAACCCTGTCCGCTGGTCTGCCCTATTTTCCCCTGGTCGGCGCGCTGCTGGGCCTGCTGGCCTGCGCGCCGTGGGCCGCCGGGCTGTTCGCCGGCCAGCCGTGGATTCAGGCCTGGATCACCGCAGTCCTGCTCGCCTGGCTGACCAGATTTCTTCATTTGGACGCCATTTGCGACCTGTGCGACGCCGCAGGCCCCGCCGCCTCGGGCGAGCGTTTTTGGGAAATCGTCAAGGACAGCCGGGCCGGAGCGTTCGGCGCGGCGGGAATCGCGCTGGTCCTCGCCGGCCAGATCGTGCTGCTGGAGCCGTTGCTGGCGAAACGCGCCTACGGCGCCGTGATCCACGCTCTGGCTCTGGGAAGGCTCGCGCCCCTGGCGTTCATGGCTATGGCGAATGTTCCGTTCCGGCCCGGGCTCGGCCAAATCTTCGCCGAAGCCTTCAGCCTGGGCCGACTGGCCGCAGCCGCGGCTTTGACCCTGGCCGTGGGGCTCGCGGGCGCCGCGCCGGCCGGCTTGGCCCTCGGCTGGGTCCTCGCCGGGCTTTCGCTGATCCCGCTGCTGCGGCTCTCCCGCCGCGCCAAGGCGATCAACGGGGACTTCCTGGGCGCCGCCATCGTGCTGGCGGAGTTGGCCGGCCTGCTCGGCGCCGCGGCCGCGGGATCATAGGCGTTCTTGATTTTTCCGGAAGCCCCTTTTTGGAAAAAGGGGCCTTCCCCGGCTTTTCCCCTACCCCTTCGCCAGCTTTGTGGCGAGTTTCACGGCGGAGACGGCGTCGGTGGCGTAGCCGTGGGCGCCGATGGATTCGCAAAACTGTTCGGTGACCACGGCGCCGCCGATGAGGATTTTGGCGTGAAGGCCTTTTTCCCGGACCAGGTCCACGGTGTCCTTCATGCGAACCATGGTGGTGGTCATGAGGGCGGACAGACCGATGATGTCGGCGTCCAGTTTTTCGGCTTCGTCCACGATGCGGTCCGCGGCCACGTCCTTGCCAAGGTCGGTCACTTCGAAGCCCTGGTTGCGGAGCATGAGGCAGACGATGTTTTTGCCGATGTCGTGGATGTCGCCTTCCACGGTGGCCATGACCACGACGGCCTTCTTTTTGGCGTTGGGCTGCGCTTCCAGCAGGGGCTTGAGCCGGCTGAAGGCCGTTTGCAGCGTCTCGGCCGAGAGGAGAAGCTGCGGCAGGAAGTATTCCTTGCGCTCGTAGAGTTCGCCCACTTCGATGATGGCCGGGATGAGATCGTTGTCCACGAGCGCCAGGGGGTCGGCGCCGCGTTCGAGTTCGGCCTCGACCATGCTCAGGATGCGGTCCTTGGCGCCTTTGACCACGGCCTCGCGCAGGTTGTCGACGCTGGTCGGCGCGGCGGCGCGGCCGGGTCCCGAGCCGCCGGCGTTGGGTTTCCAGTCGGCGTAGCCCTGGATGAAGTTCGCGGCCTGGGGGTCCCGGTTCAACAGGACTTCCGTGGCGGCCATGGTCTCGCGCATGCGCGCGGAGTTGGGGTTGGCGATGAACGCCGAAAGGCCGGCGGCCATGGCCATGGTCAGGAAGGCCGCGTTGACCAGCTCGCGGGCCGGCAGTCCGAAGGAAATGTTGGAAAGCCCCACCACCGTGGGCAGGCCGAGCCTGTCGCGGCAGTGGCGGATGGTCTCCAGGCAGTGCAGGGCGGCCTCCGGCTTGGAGGAGACGGTCAGGGCCAGCACGTCCACCAGGATCAGACGGCGCGGGACGCCCATGGCCTCGGCCTGGGCCACGAGTTTTTCGATGACCTCGATGCGCTCCGAGGCCGTGGCCGGAAGCTTGCGGCCCACCAGCGGCAGCAGAATGAAAGGAGCGCCGAACGCCCTGACCACCGGACCGAGGCGCTCCATACGGCCGGGCTCCCCGCTGATGGAGTTGACCAGCGGCGAGGCGGGGTAACGCCAGAGGGCGGCCTCCACGGCGTCGGCGTCGGCCGAGTCGATGCAAAGCGGCGTCTGGACTCGCGAGACCAGCGTTTCGACCAGATTCGGCAGGACCACGGCCTCCTCGACCATGGCCGCTCCGACGTTCACGTCCAGGACACGGCATCCCGCCTGGGTTTGTTCGTCCGCGAACCGCAGGGCTTCGCTGAATTTTCCGGCGGCCAGCTCCTGGCTGAGGGCCTTTTTGCCCGTGGGGTTGATGCGCTCGCCGATGAGCAGGCTGGGGTGGCTGGGGCCGACGAGCACCAGGGAGGAGCGCGCGGTGAGTCGCAGCGCGGGGCCGTTCTCGCTCCGGGAGGCGGGCTGCAGTCCGTCGCAGGCTGCGCGCAGAAGCTTGATGTGTTCGGGCGTGGTGCCGCAGCATCCCCCGAGGATTTTGGCCCCCAGCCCGACAAAGGCCCGGCTGGTCTCGGCGAAGGCTTCGGGCCCCATGCGGAAGACCGTGTTGTTGAATTCGTCGAGCTGCGGCAATCCGGCGTTGGGCTCCACTTGAATAGGCGCCGTACAATTTTCGGCGAGTCTGCGGACGGTCTCGACCATCTGCTCCGGACCGGCGCTGCAATTGGTTCCCACCACGTCCACGCCCAGGTTCTCCATGGTGGAGGCGAAAACGGCGGGCGAGGAGCCGGTGAGGCAGGCGTCGCCTTCGAAGGTCATGGATACGGCCACGGGCAGGTCGCAGACCTCCCGGGCGGCCAGGACCACGGCCTTGGCCTCGGCGATGTCGAAATGGGTCTCGGCCAGGATGAGGTCCGCCCCTCCCTGGACCAATCCTTCGATTTGCTCCTTGAAGGCGTCCACCAGCTCCCGGAGGGTCAGCGGACCCAGCGGCTTGACAAAATGTCCCGTGGGCCCCACGCTCCCGGCGACAAAAGCCGTATCTCCGGCGACGTCTCTGGCCAGAGCGGCCATGCGCCGGTTGAGGGCGGTCGCGTCGACGCCGGCCCCCAGTTTGAAGCGAGTGCCGCCGAAGGTGTTGGTGGTCAGGATCATGGCGCCGGCGTCGACATAGTCTTCATGGACCCGCCGTACGATATCCGGGCGCTCCAGACCGAAGAGCTCCGGCGACACGCCGGGGGGCAATCCGCGGGATTGGAGCAGGGTCCCGTACCCTCCGTCGAAGAAGAGCAGACCGGGGCGTTCTAAGGCTTTGCGAAAATCAGGCACTTGAAAAACTCCGTCGCCGCCGGTCCAGCGGCGGGGTCCCGCCGGCCTCGGAGGCCGGGAGTTTGAAAATATTGATTAGGACCGACAAAAACTATACGTTGTAAGGCGAACTCTTGTTTTTGCTTGAATCCCCGATAGAGTCAATGCCCTAGAAAGGGGACCCGCCGGGGCGGGATGCAATCTTTTATGAAAGCTAGAACCAAACGCAAGCGCAACGAACCGGAGCCGTCCGAGGAGCGTCTGAACGCCGAAGAGGAAACTCCTACCGAAGAGACGGACGTGGACGCCGAAGTGGAAATCGAAGCCTCCGCCGCTCAGGACGGGGAGGGGCAAGACGAAGAAGCGAACGGCAAAGAATGGCGCCTGCCCGCGGTGAGCAACAGCCGCCGGGAGGTGGCTACGACCGATCCGCTCTCGCTTTATCTGCGGGAAGTCTCCCGTTTTCCGCTGCTCCAGCCCGAAGAGGAATTCGAGCTGGCCCAGCGCGTCAAGGAAAACGGGGATCAGGAGGCGGCGTTCAGGCTGGTGTCTTCGCATTTGCGGCTGGTGGTCAAGATCGCCATGGACTTCCAGCGCCGCTGGATGCAAAACGCGCTGGACCTCATCCAGGAGGGCAACGTCGGCCTCATGAAGGCGGTGCGCAAGTTCGATCCGGACAAGGGCATCAAGTTTTCCTATTACGCGGCCTTCTGGATCAAGGCGTACATTCTCAAATACATCATGGACAACTGGCGCATGGTCAAGATCGGCACGACCCAGACCCAGCGCAAGCTGTTTTACAATTTGAACAAGGAGCGCCAGCGGCTGCAGAGCCTGGGGTTCGACCCCACCGCGGCGGACTTGTCCGAAAGCCTGAACGTGAGCGAAGCCGAAGTGGAGGAGATGCAGCAGCGCCTGGCCGCAGGGGACATGTCCCTGGACGCCAAGGTCGGCGAGGACTCCGACACCTCCCGCATGGACTTTTTGCCCTCCTTGGCGCCCGGCGTCGAGGAAACCTTGGAGGGCGACCAGATCGCCAGGATATTGCTTGACAACCTCAAGGTCATCGAGCCCAAGCTGAACGAGAAGGAGCGCATGATCCTGCATGAACGCCTGCTGTCCGATTCCCCGGTGACGCTCCGGGAAATCGGCGAGCGATTCGGCGTGACCCGGGAGCGCGTCCGCCAGATTGAGGCCAGGCTGTTGACCAAAATACGCGAGCACCTCGCCGAACAAATCGACGGGTTCTCACGGGATTGGATTCCCGAAAAATGATCCATAGCCCGGAGTGCGACATGCCCCAGATTCCGACGTCACGCCGGCGCAGGCAAGCGTTCACGCTCGCCTGCTGCTTGGTTTTGCTGGCCGCATCCCTGTTCGGCTGCGCCTCGAAACGCCAGAACTGTTCCCTTGATGAAGCGCGTGACATCGCTTTCGGGCGCCGACGCCCTCCGGCTGCGCAATCGAAAGTCGGCTCGGAGTCCGCCCAGTGGAGCATGGATCGGAATGCGCAGGTTACGTACAATTACCTCAAATACCTCGACCACCTGAACACCTTTCAACATTTGGCCCAGCAGGGGGTGGACGACCCCGAGCGCATGTCCGCGCTCATCGACGAACAGGCTCAGGCGGCGCAATCCCTGGACGCCATCCTGAAGTTGGACCCGTCGCCGGACATCTACCTGGAAAAGGCCAACCTGTACTGGAACAGCCCGCAGATCGGCATGGCCCGCGAAGTGCTTCAGGAGGGGATCGAGGCGTTTCCCAAAGACCGCAGGCTCGCCCTGTTCCTCTCCAACTCCTACACGGTGCAGAATCGCTCCAGGGACGCGGCCTTGGTGCTGGAGCTGTACCTCCACAGGGTCCCGGACGACCTGGCGGTTCGCCGCCGGCTGGCGCGCATTCTGGAGGAGGACGGACATTACGCCAGGGCCATGGACGTGCTCTCCGCCGTACCGCCGGCCAAGCGCGACCCGGAAGTCTTGCTGCTCATGGCTCGGGCCGGCGCGAGGCTGGGCAAGGTGCGCGAGGGCATCAGCATTCTGGAGAAAGCGGTCCGCATCGACCCGGAGTTCATCGAAGCCTGGGCCGAGCTGGCCTACCTCCAGGAGCTGGACAAGCGCTACGAGGAAGCGGCGAAGACCTACGCGCACATCATGAGCATGGACGCGTCCGAAGAGCAGCTGAGGGAGATACGCCTGCGGCGGGTGCAGATATACCTCAAGCTCAACAACCCGGACCGGGCCCTGGCCTTAGCCCTGGAGCAGCCCCGGGGTGAAACGTTTCTGCTGGAGGCCTCCAGAATCTTTCTGGACCAGAAATTTTACGCCCAGGCGGAAAAAGTGCTCCAGGCGCTGTCCGAAGAGGGGCCGATTCCCGAGGAGGCCTTGTTTTACGAAGCGGCCATCGCCCTGGAGTACAGAAAAAAGCCGGAGCAGGCCCTCAAGCTTCTCGAGCAGGTTGCGCCGGACAGCATCCACTACCGCCGCAGCCTGCAGTTTCGGGCCCACCTTTTGCTGAATATGGACCGTCCGAAGGAAGCGCTGGCCCTCATCGAAAAGGGCAAGCAGCGCTACCCCGGCGACAAGGAGCTGCGCATGCTGGAGGCCTCCTACCTCGAAGAGCAAGGCCAGCTGGACAAGGCTGAACGCGTGCTCCGCGAGGTGGTGGCCGCCCATCCCAAAGACCTTGAGGCCATGTTTCAGCTCGGCGTGCTTCTGGACAAGGAGGGCCGGCCCCAGGAAGCCATGCAGGCGATGGAGCGAGTCGTCGCCCAGGATCCGGACCACGCCGACGCCCTGAACTACATCGGCTACACGCTGGCCGTGATGGACAAGGACCTGGATCGGGCGCTGGTACTGGTCAAAAACGCCTTGAAGCAGAAGCCGGGCAACGGCTACATCATCGACTCCCTGGCCTGGGTTTACTACAAGCTCGGCCAGTTGCAGCAGGCCTGGGAGGAAATTCGCCGCGCCGTGTCCGCCGCGGACGACGCGGAAATATGGGAGCATTACGGAGACATCGCCAAGGCCGTCGGCAAAAAGGACCAGGCGCGCCGGGGCTATGAAAAGGCGCTCAAGCTCGCAACCAGGCACGAGGAGCGCGTGCGCTCCAAGTTGGAGGGATTGTAGCCTGTCCGCTTTCGGCAATGCCTTGCGGCTGCGTTTGGCCGTTCTGGCGGCGTGCGCCGGCGTACTTTTGTCCGCCTGCTCCGTGGTGAAGCCCAGCCTTTACGAGCAGCTCGACGGCGACAAGGCCGCGCTGTGGGAGGCGTTTCGGAACCACACCGGGGCCGGACGGCCCGGAGAACCGGTCAGAATTTCGGCGGCGCTCTATTATTTCGGTAAAACGCGCAAGAACCGCACCACGATCAACCTGTGGGGCGTCCAGGGCGAGGCCATGCGGCTGGACGTTCAGGCGGGATTCGGGACGCTCGTCTCGGCTTGGCTTGAGCGGCGGGATTATTTTTTGGCGTATTTCCCGAATGAAGAAGTCGCCTACGCCAGCCGCGACCTTCTGGCCGGCCAGGAAACCCTGGGGCTGCCGCTTCCCTTGACCTTGTTGGATCTGGCCGACCTGGCCATGGGCCGGCTGGACGCCATGGCTCCGGCGCAGTATGACCGCGCCGAGGAGACATTGACCGGGGTGCGCTATTTTTTTGATACGGGCCCGCTGGCCAGCCTGAGCCTGGACAAGAAGGGGCGCCCCGTCGCCGCAGCCGGCCGGGCGCCGGTCCCGTACCGGATCGAGATCGGCGAATATCCGGAAAAAAAGGACGGCTTCGCCGAAAGGATCGCCGTGAAAACGGACGAGGCGAGCGCGCTCTTGCGCGTCAAGTCCCTGGAGCATAGAATCGAGCCCTGGCCGGAGCAGGCCTTGGAACTGAAACTGCCCAAAAACACGCGAATTATTTGGCTGGAGGGCGAGGCGCCCCAAGGCGCGCTCAAAAGCGGGTCCTGACCTGGACGGCTTCACAGAAGAGGAGTTGGCGATGACGAACATGGGCTGCGAAAGCAGAGAGCTCGTCGGCGGCCTTCAGCTTGCCTGGAGCGTTTGGCTTTTTGAAATGAAATGGCTGTTCAAGGGGTTGGCGCACGCTTGGCAGCGCCGCCAACTCGTCAAGCGGCTGGCTGAAGAGCATGAGCTGCTGGGCCGCCTGGAAATGGCGTCCGGGAACGCCGAGGAAATGGACCAGGCCCGCAAGCAGGCCGCATTTCTCCAAGAGGAGATCGAACGCCTGGACGCTGATTTTGCGGACCGGCGCGAATTTGAGCGTTCGCAAAAAGCCCGCGGCTGGGGTTTGGCTTAAAGCAATTTCATTGCGCCGTTCGCACGGGGTGCGCGCCTTTGAGCGTTTATGGAGAAGACCGCTTTCTCCATAAACAAGCTTGGAATGCAGAAGGCGTTTCAAGCGAAAGAGGCTCTCAACCGGTCGAGAAAGAGACCGAAACGGATTTTTCGACATCCGGTTGAGCCGTTTTTCCTACGAAGAGGTGCGCCGCCCCAAACCCGCGCGGCCGGGCCGGGCGGGGAGTGTCTGTTTTTGCATTGCTCCGGGAGGGCTTCATGACGTGCAGTAAAGTTGTGATCGGCGCGGACCATGGCGGTTTCGAATTCAAGGAGGCGATCAAGCAGGTTCTTGCGGATCGCGGCCTGGAGGTCGAGGACGTCGGCGTCTACGAGTCCGTGAGCTGCGACTACCCCGTTTTCGCGGACAAGGTCGCTCGGGCCGTGGCCGGCGCCGGGCCGGAGGTTTTGGGAATTTTGATTTGCGGCACGGGCCTCGGCATGTCCATGGCCGCCAACCGCCGCAAAGGCGTTCGCGCCGCCGTGTGCTTCAACGAATACATGGCGCGCATGGCCCGAGCCCACAACGACGCCAACGTGCTCTGCATGGGGCAGCGGGTGATTGGCCTGGGAACGGCGTTAT
Source organism: Desulfovibrionales bacterium (assembly GCA_030156255.1). GTDB lineage: Bacteria > Desulfobacterota > Desulfovibrionia > Desulfovibrionales > Desulfovibrionaceae > JASGMV01. The sequence goes on along the minus strand of JASGMV010000007.1, from coordinate 59,950 downwards.
CCCTGGTGGACGTTTTTCTCGAAACGAATTTCGAGGGCGACCGGCACCTGCGGCGCATCAGCATGTTTGACGAGTCCGGCGGCTGAACGAACGCCATTTGCAAGGGGAGGCTGCAAGATGCTGAAGATAAAAAAAGCGGCGCTTTGCGTTGTCGTTGGAACCCTGCTGCTCGCGTGCTCGGGAGCGCCGGCCGGCGGGGAAGTCCAATATCTGGACGCCGACGCCTTGCTCCAGAAGATCGCCGAGTCCAAAGGCAAGGTGGTTTTGGTGAATTTCTGGGCCACGTGGTGCCCGGCCTGCCAGCAGGAGCTGCCCGAGCTGACCAAGCTGCGCGCCGAGTTCGGCGACAAGGATTTGCTGGTCATCGGCGCTTCGGTGGACAAAAGCCTGGCCAAGCTCAAAAATTTTCTGGCGAAACGGCCTCTCAACTATCAGGTCTACCAGGCGTCGGACGACGCGGCGATGCTGTACGGCGTCCAGTCGATTCCGGTGATCCTCATGTACGATCCCAAGGGCGAGCTGATGATCAAGCATACGGGATACGCCTCTTTCGAACAGCTCAAGTTGACCGTGGACAAGCTCGCTTCCAATTAATATGACCACAACCATTCGCAAAGCGCGCATCCAGGACGTGAAGCCGATGCATGCGCTTATCAACGAGGGCGCGGCCCGGGGCGATATGTTGCCCCGCTCCGTCAACAGCCTCTACACGCATCTGCGGGACATGACCGTGGCCGCAGAGGGGGACGGGCTCGTCGGCTGCTGCGGCTTGTCCATCTGCTGGGAGGACTTGGCCGAAGTGCGCTCCCTGGTGGTGCGCGCAGAGCAGCGGGGGCTGGGCGTCGGCCGCAAGCTGGTGGAGTCCTGCCTCTCCGAAGCTGTGACGCTGGGCATCTATCGCGTGTTCACGCTGACATACGTGGTCGATTTTTTCAGGGACATGGGTTTCACCGTGGTGAACAAGGATATTTTGCCCCAAAAAATATGGGCCGATTGCCTGAACTGCCACAAATTCCCCGATTGCGACGAAACCGCCATGCTCATTGAATTGTAAATTCCGATTTCGGGGCTTGGGAGGGATGTCGATGCCGGAGAAACTGATACAAGTGGTCGACGCCGAAGCGGTGCGGGTCCGCGTGGGGAAATTGGCCGAAAGCGTGAGCGAGGCCTACCGCGGAGAACCGCTGCTGGCCGTGTGCGTGCTGAAGGGCGCGTTCCTGTTTTTCGCAGATTTGGTACGTCGTTTGGATCTGCCGGTGCAGGTGGATTTTTTACGCTTGTCGAGTTATCAAGATGACTCAAGTCCCAAGACCCGGCCCATTCTCGTCAAGGACCTGGATCAGGACGTAAGAGGGTTGAACGTGCTGCTGGTGGACGACATCGCGGATACCGGTCGGTCTTTGAAGTATCTGCAGGAAGTGCTGCAAAAACGAGGACCCAAGACCCTCAAGACATGCGTTTTGATCAACAAACAGGAGCGGCGGGAAGTGGACCTCGAGGTTGACTTTTCAGGCTTCGACCTGGAAAAAGGGTTTCTGGTCGGCTATGGACTGGATTACGCCGAAAGGCACCGTTCCCTCGATGCGCTCTACGAGCTCGTGCTCGAAGAGGACGTCCAAGCGTAAAGTGAGCGCCGTATGATCGTCCAGTGCGAAAATTGCTCCACCAAGTTTAACCTGCCTGACGACCGCATTCCCAAAGGCGGCGCCAAAGTCAAATGCTCCAAATGCGGCAACATCTTCAAAGTGTCGCCGCCGGCGCCTCCACCTCCTCCGCCACCGGAGGAAGAGGAGGATTTCGGCCTGGATGAAGAGTTCGGCGGCGATCAAGCCGAAGCGGAAGAGGATGAAGACCTCTTTGGCGATGGTTTTGACGACGAACCCTCCGCTTCCGCCGCAGACGAGGAAGACGAAGAAGAGGAAGAAGGCTTCGGCGACTTCCCCGACGACGAAGACGACTTGGCCGACGACGAGGAAGAGGAAGAAGACGAGGAATACGAGGACGAAGATTTCGAGGACGGCGGAGACCTTTCCTTGGACTCCAAGCCCAAAAAGGGCGGGTCCAAGAAGTCGCTGATCGTTCTTCTCGTTTTGGTGATCATCCTCGGTATACTGGGCGCTGCGGGCTGGTATTTCAAGGATGCGCTGTTCGGCGCGGTCGGCCTGTCCGACGCCGCCAACCGGACGGAGGCGGCGCAGCCCGCCCAGGAGGGGCAAGCCCAGCCTCCCGTATCCCCCGGCGATCAGGTCAAAGGCATCGGCCTGAAAAATGTCCGGCAATACTACCTGGACAACGAGAAGGCCGGCCAGCTTTTCGTGGTCGAAGGCAAGGCCGTGAATAATTTCGACGCGCCCAAGGAGATGATCACGGTCCAGGCCGATCTTTATGACGGAAAAGGCGCCGTGTTGGCCTCCAAATCCGTCAAGTGCGGCAACACGCTGTCCATGTACCAGCTCCAGGTGGAGACGCCCGAGGCCATTGATGCGGCCTTGTCCGCGGATGTGGGCATTCTGGCCAACAACACCTATTTGAAAAAAGGCATGGATACGCCGTTCATGGCGGTCTTTTTCAACCCGTCGCCCTTGGTCCGGGAATTTCAGGTCAAGGTGGTCTCGGCCCAGGACGCCAAAGAGTAGATCGAGGCCATGGGCCCGGACAGGCCTACGCCGTGAAGACTCGAGAAGTCCATCGTTGCGCCCAGTGCGGCTACGAGCAACTGCGCTGGCAGGGTCAGTGCCCCGGGTGCGGCGCGTGGAACACTCTGGCGCCGCAGACCGTCGCGGCCAAGCCCGGCGGCAAGCCGCTTTCCTCATCCCCCGCTCTTTCCGCATCCCTGCTGGAAGACGTTGAGGTCTCGGGCCTCGGCGCCCGGAGCACCGGCCTTCGCGCTTTGGACGCCTTGCTGGGGCCGGGCCTGGTCCCCGGCGCCGCCCTGCTCATGGCCGGCGAACCCGGCGTGGGCAAGTCCACCCTGCTGCTGCAACTGGCCGGCCGCCTCGCCAGCCTCGGGCGCAAGACGCTCTACGTTTCAGGCGAGGAGTCTTTGCCGCAGCTTCGCATGCGCGCGGAGCGGCTCGGTTTGCTGGGCGCCGGTCTCCCCGCCGTGGCCGCCGCCAACGTGGACGCCGCGCTCGAAGGCCTGCGGCAAACTCCGCCGCCCGACCTCGTCATCGTGGACTCCGTGCAGACCCTGGCCTCGCCCAGAGCGGAGGGCGTTCCCGGCTCCGTCGGCCAAGTGCGAGCCGTCGCCGCCGAGTTGGTGGAGCAGGCCAAAACCACGGGCGCCACGCTGATGCTCGTCGGCCACGTCACCAAGGACGGGCAGATCGCCGGGCCAAAACTGCTGGAGCACATGGTGGACACCGTACTGTCCCTGGAGGGGGAACGGCGTCAAGGCTACCGCATCCTGCGCGTGCTCAAGAACCGCTTCGGACCGAGCGACGAGCTTTTGGTGTTCAGCATGGAGCGCGGGGGGCTCGCCGTGGTGGAGGACCCGTCCACGTTCTTTCTGGGCGAGCGGGAGCGCTCCTTGAGCGGCGCGGCCGTGGTCATGGCTTTGGACGGCTCCAGGCCCCTGGCCGTGGAGATTCAGGTGCTGGCCAGCCGGTCGTTTCTGAGCATTCCACGGCGTACCTGCCTGGGATTCGACACCAACCGGCTGCATCTGCTGCTGGCCGTGTTGGAAAAGCGGCTCAACCTGAATCTGGCCCAGTTCGACATCTACGCCAAAATCGGCGGCGGGCTGGCCTTGCGGGACCCCGGCCTGGACCTCGGCGTGGCCGCCGCGACCCTGTCTTCCTTTTTCGACAGGCCGCTGCCGGAGTCGGCGGTCTTCTGGGGGGAGGTGGACCTCAACGGCCAGGTGCGGCCCGTGGTCGGCGAGGCGAGACGGCTCAAGCAAGCCCGCCGGCTGGGCTACAAACCGGTGTTTCGCCCGGGAGACGGAGGGTGCCGGCGACTCCAGGACCTCCAGGAAGGACTGTTCGGCTAAAATAATAATCGTTTGATAAGATTGGGGAAAAGGGAAAAACCCTTTTGCATGTGGATTGCAATCCGAAACTGAACACCGTGCGACGAACACATTTCGCGGCAAGGATTTTCGGGCAAATCCTTGCCGAGCAGTTGAACGTTCTCAAAGCGAAACGGCTCGAAGGGCAGCAAAGAAAAACCCTATGAGCGGAGCGTTTCCGCATGGCGATGCGGCGGCGTTTGCGGACAAAAAACGGTCCAAAAAGAAGCGCCCGCAGATTTCAGGCTTCCGGCTTGGAGAATTTTTCGTCCAGAATTTTGGCGTCTTCGGAGCGGGCGCGGGCGTTCAGAGACTTGGCTTCGCCATGGCAATAGAACTTGCCCTCGCGGACTTGGACGTACCCTGCGGACAAAACTTTGGAGTACGGAACCTGCTCGCGCATCTCCCCATGGTCGATCCGGTGGGGAAAGATGATCGGAATCGGGTCTCCGGAAAAATCCTCAAACATGATGTATTTCATCAGCGCCTCCGGCTCGGGTTTGCGGCATCATAATAAGGGCGGCCGCATCCCGCAAGCACCCGGCGCCCGCAGCGGGAGTAGAAACACGTGAAAAAAATCGGCGTATGGCAAACCGCCTTTCTGGGCGACGCCGTGTTGACCCTGCCCTTGCTGCAACGACTCCGGCAAGCCTACCCCGAGGCGGAAATCCAGTTCTTCACGCGCGGAGGACTGGCGGGGTTGTTCCAGGCGCTATCCTTTGTCAACGCCGTGCGCGGCTTCGACAAGCGCGGCCGGGACAAGTCTCTGGCCAGCGCCTGGCGGCTTGGCCAACGACTGGCCGGCGAGAGGTTCGACGTATGGATATCCACCCACCGCAGCCTGCGCAGCGCTCTTGTCGCCAAAGCCTCCGGCGCGCCCCGGCGCATCGGCTACAACGATCCGTGGTTCAACAAGCTCGCCTACACGGAGACGGTGGACAGAAAATTCCGGGAGCTTGCGGAAATCGAACGGCTCATGGAGCTGGTCGGGCCGCTGGGTTTGGACAAGACGCCGCCCTGGCCGAAACTTGAGCTGCCGGAGCCGGCGGTTCTGGAGGCGGCGCGGCTGCTGGACGGGTTCACGGACGGCCCCGTGCTGGGCATCCATCCCGGGTCGGTGTGGCCCACCAAGCGCTGGCCCGCGGAGTATTTCGGACAAACCATGGCCCTGGCCGCCAAGCAGGGCGTCAAGAGCGTGCTGTTCGCCGGGCCGGGGGAAGAATCCGCCGCGGCCCGGGCGTTGGGCGCCTCCGGCCTGCGCGAGGACGCGGTCCTGGACCTCTCAGGACGCTTGAGCCTGCCCGTGCTCGCGGCCTGCCTCGGCAGGATGTCCGTATACCTCTCCAACGACTCCGGCCCCATGCATCTGGCCTGGGTCCAGAAAACGCCCGTGGTCGCCTTGTTCGGCCCCACGGTTCGGGAATTGGGATTCTTCCCGCGGGGGGAAGGCTCCACCGTGCTTGAGACGGACCTGCCCTGCCGGCCCTGCGGCCTGCACGGCCCCAAGCAATGTCCCCAAAAGCATCATGACTGCATGCGCCGCATCACTCCCGAACAGGCCTGCGCCGCAGCGCTAGGGCTGATAGGCGCCGCAAGCCCTGTTGAAGCAGACGCGCCTTTGGGATAGCTTCGGGAGACTTCGCCCGGTCGTTCCAATGGATCCGTGGAGGTCCCTCATGCTTGCAAAACGCTTTTTCTGCTGCTGCATCGCCTGTCTGCTGTTTTTGGCTTCACCGGCCCCCGAAGCGCTGGCCCAGGACCAGACGGCGAACCAGACCGACAGCCGGGCCTCCGTGCCAGTCGGCTTTCCCGCGCCCGGCGTTGCATGGACCACGGTGGTCAAGGGCTCGAATTTGGCGCACACGATCAAGTACGAGGCGCTGCCCGACGACGTCTGGCGCGGCCGTCCCGTGCATCGCATCCAGACGACGTCGCCCGAGCAGGGCGTTTTGGTGGAGCTCTACGACGAGGCGACGCGCAACTACATCACCACCCTCCGGGACGGCAAACCGCTGGACAAGACCTACTATCCGGACAACGCCATGTTCTCCTGGCCGCTTTTGCCCGGCAAGAAATGGAGCTCCACGGTTTCCATCAGCGACGCCCACAGGGACAAGTGGCCCTATCCCGTGGAAGGCGAGGCCGTAGGTTTTGAAGAGGTCAAGGTCCCGGCCGGGACGTTCGACGCCTTCAAGGTGGTGGTCGGCGACCCCACTCGGGGCCTGTGGTCCACGACCCTGTGGTACGATCCCCAAACCAAACTGATCGTCAAACAGGTGCAACGGCGCTTCCAGAAAAACGACTCCATCGTCGAACTTTTCTCCTACAAACAGGACGACGGCCTGCTGGGGCGGCCCCAGGACATAAAAGCCGCGCCGGCGCCGGATCAACCGCGAATCGCCACGGCCGGCGAACCGAAAGCGCCCATGATCGAATTGCCCGACCCGTCTCCCCCGGCGGCAGGGCCCGGAACGCCTAAGACTCCCAAGGCCGTCAAGCCCGTGACCACGGTGCAGGTGTCCGAAGACAAGGCGGCGGCCGTTCCCGAGGCCTTGCTGCAGCTCCAAAAACGCATCCTGTCCGGGTCCGAAGCCGCTCAGGCGGCCCCGGGCGAAGCCGGCGAAAGCCCGGCCGCCGCGCCGAGCCCCGCAGCCTCGAAGGCGACGGTTGTCGCGGCGCCTCCGGCCGGCCCAAAGCCCACCGAGCGTCCGGTCGCTCCGGAAGCGACGTCGGCGAGCGCGCCCAAAACGCCGGCCCAGCCGACCGAATACACGCTGAAACGCCTCATCCCCTCGCAGGAAGGCAAAAACTTCGTCCTGCGCATTCTGGCCGCCGGCCCGGCCGGGGGATACACCGGAACCTACGCCCGCAATCCCTACCGGGTGATTCTGGACCTCAAAGGACGCTGGACCTACACGGGGCCTGAGACGCTCACCCTGGAAAAGGAACTGGTCAAAGGGATTCGCGCGAGCCTGCTCCCGGACAAGCTGCGTCTGGAGCTCTACATGAACGGCAACCCCAGGGTTGAGCCCGTCGTGGAGCGCCTGCCGGACGGATTCAAACTCACGCTCAAGCCGAGGTTCTGATCCCAAAATGCCCGAGCCCGCCAATCTTCTGAACTTCACCCTGGAGGCGTTGAAAGAGTTCGCCGCCAGGGAGCTGGGCCAGCCCGGTTACCGGGCGGACCAGATATACCAATGGATTTGGCAAAAGGGGGTCTTGGACGTCGAAGCCATGACCAACCTCTCCAAGGACCTGCGCGCCAAGCTCCGGGAGTGCGCCTGCGTGCAACCTCCGAAGCCGGTCGAAACCCTGGAGAGCGACGACGGGACGATCAAGCTGCTTTTGGAGCTACGCGACGGCCGGCGCATCGAAACCGTGCTCATCCCGGGCCAGGGCTATTACACGCAGTGCGTCTCCACCCAGGTGGGCTGCGCCATGGCCTGCTCCTTTTGCAGCACCGGGACCATGGGCTTCGTCCGCAACCTGAGCCGGGGCGAGATTCTCGGACAAATCCTCACTGGACGGGCGGAACTCGCCCAACGGGGGCTCGATCCCCTGCGGAACCTGGTCTTCATGGGCATGGGCGAACCGCTGCTGAATCTTGCGGCGGTGCTGGAGAGCCTCACCGAGCTGCACCGCCCGCTGGGCATGGACTTTTCGCGGCGGCGGATCACGGTCTCCACCGTTGGGATTCCCAACGGCCTGGAGGCTCTGGGCCGGGCCGACGCCGCCTTGCCGGCCATCTCCCTGCACGCCCCTACCCAGGCCCTGCGCGAGCGGATCATGGCCAAAGCCGCGGCGGCCATGCCTCTGGACGAACTCATGGCCGCGGCCGACCGCTACCCCCTGCGCGAAAGAGAACGCATCACCTTCGAGTATCTGCTGCTGGGCGGGGTGAACGACTCCCCGAGCGAGGCCAGAGAGCTGGTGCGCCTGCTGGGCCAGCGCAAGTGCAAGGTCAACCTCATCGCCTACAACGACACGGTGGGCCTGCCGTTCACGGCGCCGGCCCCGCAACGGGTCCTGGAGTTCGAGGAATTCCTGCGCACACACGGACTCAGCGTCACGCTGCGCAAGTCCATGGGCGCGGACATCGCCGCGGCCTGCGGACAGTTGGCCGCGAGACAAGCGCAAGAACTCCCCAGCTCTTTAACTTGAAAAAAATACGCCCGGCCCGCAAGCAGCGCCGGCAAACGGCCGTGGAGATTCTTTCGTTGAGAAAAATTCTGGAGTTGGATACCAGAGATGGACGCCCGACGCAGAAGGACCGCCGGTCCGCGGCGGGCAATCATTAGGATCGTCGCTTTCACCTTCATCCAAAGGATCGACGGATACGCCATGCTTCCACAAAAGATTATAGATGAGCTGATCGAAACCTCGACATTCCGGCGTAACGTCTACAATATGGTGCCCGAGAATTCCACGCGGGTTCTCGATTTCGGATGCGGCAACGGCTCGCTTCTCTTGCGCTTGCAGCGAGACAAAAATTGTACGGAATTATATGGAATAGAACTCGATGCGGCCGAATCAAAATATGTGGAGCTTGCGATCGAAAAGGTTTGGCGCATCAACATAGAACACGATCTGGGAGAGCTCAACAATTACAAGGGCTATTTCAACTATATAATATTGCATGACGCCATCGAGCACTTGTACGACCCGTGGTTCACGCTTACGAAAATACGCGCTCTGCTGACCGAGGATGGAAAAATAATCATCGCTACACCCAACATCCACCATTGGAGACTGCAATACCAGATACACAAAGGTCTTTTTCCTTATGGTCCTGGATTATGGCACACGGGGCATCTCAGGTGGTACACGCCTATCAGCCTTCTTGAATTGTTGATTCTCGGTGGATTAAGCATCAACGATATCTTTCTTGAGATTCCCGACAAAGTGGACTTCAAGTATCTGGCAAGTAAAAAAGAATTGAAAACAATACAAATACCCCCGCTGGAATTTGCGGGACAAAAAGGGTATGAAGAATATAAGGATATTATTACCGTTACATATGAAAAAGATATAAAAAGATATTATCCTGTCTTTTACGCACACAAAATCATAGCCCATTGCGGCAAAGGCGACCTTCTGTTTGAGCCGACTCCGATGACATACAACTGCCCCATGTTGGAGTCGTTAAGGAAGGCCATCAACCTGCCCTTCGATATCTACAACCCGCCGGCCATGCGCCCGCTCATCGGCAACTGGAGTTAGAGCCGTTAAACTTTGAAAAAGTTTAACGGCGCGGCAAGGATTTGTCCGCAAAATCCTTGCCGCGAAATGTTTGTAGGCGAGCTACGCTCACCGTGAAGCAAGCATTTCAAGCGTAATATGCTCTAGCGGCGCCGCGATTGGCTTGCCCTTGCTCCCCGTTCAACCGCCGCACTTGTTGTAGCCGCACGCCTTGCACGCCAGGCACCCCTCTTCGAAGAACAGCGGCTCTCCGCATTCCGGGCAAATGGGCTTGTCCAGGGAATTGGCGTCGTAGCCGATGTTTTCGCCCTTGAGATACCGATTCTCCAAGGCCCAGGACACGGCGTCCGGGATGGAGAGCAGCAAGCCTTTCTTCTGGAACCGCGGGTGCTCCCCGCCGATTCCCTTGAGCTGCTTGACGATCTCGCGCACGTCCACGCCGCTGCGCAGGGCCAGCGAGACCAGTCGGCCGATGGCCTCGGCCTTGGCCGTGATGGACCGCCCGGACTTGCCGATGGTGGCGAACACCTCGAACGGCTTGCCGTCCACCTCGTTCACCGTCAGGTAAAGCATCCCGAGGCCCGTCTCCAGTTTCTGGGTGAAACCGTAGATGATGTCCGGCCGGTCCTTAACGGACCGTTCGGCCTCGGCCCTCTTGTCCGTTTCGCCGGTGCATAGAACCTGGGCGCTTTTGCAGCCGTCGCGGTAGACGGTCACGCCCTTGAGCCCCAGCTCATAGGCCTTGACGTAGATGTCCCAGACCTGCTCCTCGGTGTAGTCGTTGGGCATGTTCACGGTTTTGGACACGGCGTTGTCCGTGTGTTTCTGAAAAACGGCCTGCATCTTGAGGTGGTCTTGGGGAGCGATGTCCATGGCCGTGACAAAGACCCGACGCAATTTTTCGGGAAGATGCGCGACCCCCTGGACCGATCCGCCCCTGGCCACCTCCTCCATCAGAGCATGGCTATGGCACCCGTTGTCCTTGAGCGCCTGCTCGAAGATGGGATTGACCTCCACGAGCCGGTCGTCGTCCATGACATGGCGCACGTAGCTCAAGGCGAACAGGGGCTCCACGCCGGACGAGCATTCCGCCAGGATGGAAAGCGTTCCCGTGGGCGCGATGGTTGTGGTGGTCGCGTTCCGGTACGGGCCGAGGTTGCGCCGGCCCCAGGTGGAGCGCTCGTAGTTGGGAAACGGGCCGCGCTCCTTGGCCAGAATTTTCGAGGCGCTTTTGGACTCGTCCTGAACATAGGCCATGAGGGCCTCGCCCATTTCCCGCCCCTCCCGCGAGTCGTAGGGGACTCCCAGACGGTAGAGCAGGTCGGCGAACCCCATGACGCCGAGGCCGATCTTGCGGTTGGCGCGGACGATTTCGGCTATGGACGGCAGGGGATACAGGGAGGCGTCGATGACGTTGTCCAGAAAGCGCACCGCCAGGTGCACGACTTTTTTAAGTTTCTCCCAGTCCACGCCGTCCGGCGCGGCGGGGTCGTGCATGACGGAAAGGTTGATCGAGCCCAGATTGCAGGCTTCGTAAGGCAAAAGCGGTTGTTCGCCGCAAGGATTGGTGGCCTCGATTTCGCCAAGCTCCGGGGTGGGATTGTCGCGGTTGATGCGGTCCAGAAAAACGATCCCCGGATCGCCGCACTCCCAGGCTTTGCGCACCAGCAGGGCGAAGACTTCGCGCGCCTTGAGACGCTGCGTGACGCTTCCCGTATGGGGCGCAACCAAATCGTACTCCTCGTCGGCCTCCACGGCGCGCATGAAGGCCTCGGTCAGCCCCACGGAGAGATTGAAGTTGCTGAGTTCACTCTCCCGCTCCTTGGCGCGGATGAACTCGATGACGTCCGGGTGGTCCACCCGCAAGATAGCCATATTGGCGCCGCGGCGCGTCCCGCCCTGTTTGACCTGCTCCGTGGCGGTGTTGAAAATCTTCAGAAAGGAGATGGGGCCGGAGGCCACGCCGCCGGTGGATCCCACCCGGCTGTTTTTGGGCCGGAGCCGGGAGAAGGAAAAACCCGTGCCGCCGCCGGACTTGTGGATCAACGCCGCGTTCTTGATAGCGTCGAATATCTCCTCCATGGAGTCGCCCACGGGCAGCACGAAGCAGGCGGCCAACTGCCCCAGCTCCCGCCCCGCGTTCATGAGGGTGGGGGAGTTGGGCAAAAAGGCTTTCGAGGTGAAAAGTTGATAAAATTCCCGGGACAAATCCTCCACGCTCCAGGGGGACTGGTCGTATTTTCCCTCTTCCTCGGCGATGGCGGCGGCCACGCGCCAAAACATGTCCTTGGGGGTTTCGCAAGGATCGCCTTCCTCGTCCTTGCGGAGGTACCGACGCTCCAACACCAGCAGGGCGTTTGCACTGATGGCTGGATTTTCAATGTCTTGAGGCGGTTCAAAGCTCATTCGCGGTTTCCTTCTTCCGTGGGGATTTTTCTCGGCTCCAGGCTTTCATGCAGCCGACAGAATATACGAGAACATTTTGAAATTAAAGCGCGCCCGAGGCCCCCTGCGGAGTTGTCCTCCGGTCGCATTTCCTCTAGACATAAGACCACGCCGCGCCCCGCGCCAGGTATTCGCGGACGCGCGGCGGACAATATCATGAGAGAGGCGCGAACAATGATATCTATTTCCGAGCGATTGGCGCGCATCAAGCCCTCGGCCACCCTGGCCGTGAACACCAAGGCGCTAGAGCTCAAGGCCCAAGGACGCGAGGTCATCAGCCTTGCGGTGGGCGAACCCGACTTCCCCACGCCCCCCCACGTCATCGAGGCGGCCAAGGCCGCCCTGGATCAGGGAAAAACCCGCTACACTCCCGTTCCAGGCGTCCCGGAGCTGCGCGAGGCCTTCGCCAAGGACTACTTCGGGCGCATCTACCGGGTGCAGGCCAAGGCCGACAACATGCTCATCAGCAACGGCGGCAAGCATTCCCTTTACAATTTGATCATGGCCCTGGTGAATCCCGGAGACGAGGTGCTCGTGCCCTCTCCCTACTGGGTCTCCTATCCGGCCATGGTCGAACTGGCCGGGGGCGTCGCCCGCTTCGTGGCCGCCACCGAGGATTCCGGGTTCCTCATTTCGGTCCAGGACCTGGAGGCGGCCAGCTCGCCGCTCACGCGGGTCCTGATCCTGAACTCCCCGAGCAACCCCACGGGTCGGGTTTATCCCCAGGAGCAGATGACCGAGATCGCCGAATGGGCGCGCCGCCGCGGAGTATTCATCATCTCGGACGAGGTCTACGACCTCATGGTGAACCCGCCGGCCAAGCACGCAACCCTCACCGGGTTCTGGGAGAAATACCCTGAAAGCGTCGCCATTTCGGGCGCCCTGTCCAAGACCTTCTGCATGCCCGGACTCCGGGTGGGCTACACCCTGGCGCACGCAGAGCTGATCAAGGCCTGCTCCAAGCTCCAGAGCCAGTCCACCTCCAACGTGAGCACCCCCGCCCAATGGGCCGCCCTGGCCGCGGTGCAAGGCCCCCTGGACCATGTAGAAAACATGGTCAAAGAGCTGGCGGCGCGGCGCGACACGGCCCTGGAGTCCATCAGCCGCTGGCCCGGCGTGAGCTGCCCCAAGCCCGAAGGCGCCTTCTACCTGTTCCCGGTGCTGGAGCACTACCTCAGCGACGAGATCCCGGACACTACGGTTCTCTGCACAAAGCTGCTGGAGGAGGCCGGCGTAGCCGCCGTGCCGGGCGCCGCTTTCGGCGACCCCCGCTGCATCAGGCTGTCCTATGCGGTATCCGAGCAGACCCTGAATAAGGCATTGAAACACATAGAGCAATTCCTCTCCAAACTCCCCCGCAAGCAACACAGCAAGGAGGCGAGCAATGGCGGCAGGTGCGCTTGACTGGACGAACGCCTTTTTAGGACGCATTTCCGAACCGGCCGCCCCCTCGGCCCAGACCATTGCCGACCGGCTCGGCGGCGAAGTGAAGGGAGGGAAGCTTCCCTATTTGACCCTGCCTTTCTGGCCGGAGCTGAAGTCCGACCTGGCGGGCCTCAAACCCCGACTGGCCCGTTTCGAGCACATGCTCGTGCTGGGCATCGGCGGCTCGGCCCTGGGCGCCCGCGCCCTGCAGAAGTCGTTCTTCCCCCAGCAGGACCGCCCCGGGCACCAGGGTCCCTGGCTGTGGATCGCGGACAACGTGGATGTTCACAGCCTGGAGGCCTACTTCCAGAGCCTGCCGGCCGAAAAAACGCTGGTGGTGGTCATCAGCAAGTCCGGCGGCACCATCGAGACCATCAGCCAATACATCCTGGCCAAGCAATGGCTCCAGGAAAAACTGGGCGACGACTTCAAGGACCACCTGCTGCTCATCACGGATGAGGCCAAAGGCTTTTTGCGCGAGGAAGCGACGGCCATGGGAGCGAAAAGCCTCCCCGTGCCGGACAACCTCGGCGGCCGCTACTCCGCCATCTCGGCCGTAGGGCTGGTCCCGGCGGCGTTCATGGGAATCGACTACGAGGCGCTGGTCCAAGGCGCCCTGGACGTCAACAAAGTCCTGGCCTCCGGCGATCCCGCAGCCGTGGCGGCCCATCCGGCGTACCGGCTGGCCGCATGGAATGCGGGCTTGATGGACGCCGGCTACAACGAACTGATCTTTTTCTGCTACATGCCGGCCTGGGCCGCCTACAAGGACTGGTTCAGCCAGCTGTGGGCCGAAAGCCTGGGCAAAGAGGGCAAAGGCTCCATGCCCTTGGGCGCAGTGGGCGTCACGGACCAGCATTCCGTGAACCAGATGTTCCTGGACGGGCCGCGCAACAAGGCCTGCTTGTTCCTCACCTGCCAAAATACGCCCGAAGGACGCCCCTTCCCGAAAGAGCTTCCCGCAGCCTTCCCTTACCTCCATGGCAAGAAGTTCGGGGAGCTGCTCCACGCCGAGGCCTTGGGAACCCGGATGGCGCTGGTGAAGACCGGCGTTCCCCTGGTCGAGTTGGCCTTCAAGGACGAAACCCCCTACTGCGCCGGAGCGCTGATGGGGCTTTTGGAGTCGGCCACCGTGCTCACCGGCTGGATGATGGGAATCAACCCTATTGACCAGCCCGCCGTGGAGCTCGGCAAGCGGCTGGCCAAGGCCCGTCTCGGCGCCGACGGGCTCGCCGGGGAAAAGGCCGACCTCAAGGCCTTCCTGGACGCGAACAAAGACGTTCAAGATATTTAAAACGGCCTTCGGCCGCCGCAACCATGTCTGCGCAAGCGGAGGCCCCGTCCGCGGGGCCTCCGCTTTGATTACCGACAACGCCGATCCGGCAGGCTGATGATAAAGTTCAAACGAGACAACAAGCGCCCCTTCAAGCTGGTCAAATTCCTCTCCTGGAGCTTTTTTGCGCTCATTTTGGGTTTCAGCCTGACCCTCTCCGTTTTCGTCTCCAACTTCGCCCAGGAGGTTCTGCTCGCCAAGGAAAGGCAATTCGCCTTGTTGCTGGCCGAAAACGTCAACCACCAGGTCTACCGGCGTTTTATGCTGCCCACCCTGGTGGGATTCGGCCGCATCAACCTGTCCAGCAAGACGCAATACGCCCGGCTGGACCAGACCATCACCTCCACGCTGCACAGCTTCCACCCGCTGGACGTGCGCATCTACGGCCCGGACAACCAGATCACCTACTCATCGGACCCTGCGATGGTGGGCAAGACCGGCCTGGCCGGGGAGTTCGTCAAGCGCGCCTTCGAGCACGGAGAGCACAGCTTCAAAATCATCCGCAGCGTTTCGAGCCTGCTGGCTTTCTTCAAGGTGTCGCTGTCGCCCGAGTCCGTGGTCATGCAAACCATCTATCCCCTGCGCGCCGAGCGGTCCCCCACCTTTCCCGTCACGGGGGAGCCCATCATCGGCGTGCTCATGTTCACGCAGGACATCACCAAAGACTACGGAGCCGTCATCACCTTCTCCCGGCTCGTGGTGGCCACCTCCAGCCTGGGCGCCCTGGTCCTGTTCCTCATCATGCTGATGGTTCTTCGCCGGGCCGACCGGATGAACATGGAGCAGGCCAGGGAGCGTGAGCGGCTCGAACGCCATCTCATGCAGCAGGAAAAGCTGGCCGGCATGGGCCGCATGGTGGCCGGCGTGGCCCACGAAATACGCAACCCGCTGGGCATCATCCGCTCAAGCGCCGAGTTGCTGCTCGGCAAGGCCCGCAAAGACAACTGGGGCAACACCAAAATCCTTGCGGCCATCGTGGAGGAATCCCGCCGGTTGTCCCGCATCGTCACGGACTTTCTGGACTACGCCCGCCCCAAGCAGCCCAAGCAAAGCGTCGTGGACGTCTCCAACCTCCTGACCCAGGCGGCCTTCCTCCTGTCGCGGGACGAAGCTTCCGGCGGCTGCGAAATCCGGCAGGAGTATCCCGGGGACCTGGACGTTGAAGGGGACAAGGACCTTCTGTACCGGGCGTTTTACAACATCATAGTCAACGCCTTGCAGGCTATGGGCTCCGAGGGCGTTTTGACCATCCGGGGCGAACAGGACAAAACCACGCTGCGCCTTTCCTTCCTCGACACCGGCCCCGGCTTCGATCCGGTGTCCAGGGACAAGATCATGGACCCGTTCTTCACCACAAAGGACACGGGCACCGGCTTGGGCCTGGCGATCGTCAAGAACATCCTGGACAGCCACCACGCCGGCATGAAGCTTGGCGACAACCCTGGGGGCGGGGCTCGCGTGGACCTGACCATCCCCCGCAAGCCCGGCGCATTGGACTCCGTGTAACCCTGTGCTACAGTCAACCCCATGAGCAGCAGCCACATCCTCATTCTCGACGACGAGCGGAACTATCTGCTGGTTCTCGAAGCCATCCTTTCCGACGAAGGATATAAGATCACGGCCCTGCCAGACCCCGAGACCGGTCTCGCCTTTCTGGAGGACTCGGAGGTGGACGTCGTCATCACGGACATGAAGATGCCCAAAGTCTCGGGCCAGGAAGTGCTGGAGCACGTCAAGCGCAACTATCCCCACATCCCCGTGATCATCATGACCGCTTTCGGCTCCATCGAGTCCGCCGTGGAGGCCATGAAGCTGGGGGCCTTCGATTACATCACCAAACCCTTCGCCAACGAGGAGCTGCTGCTTGCGGTGTCCAAGGCGTCGCAGTTCGCCGGAGCGCAACGGGAAAACCGTCTGCTCCGCCAGAATCTGGAGGAGCGCTACGGCCTCAATCGCATCGTGGCCCGCGGCCGGGCCATGCGGCAGGTGCTGGAGATGGTGGACAAGGCCGCTCCCAGCCGCTCCACCGTGCTCATCTCCGGCGAATCCGGCACCGGCAAGGAGTTGGTGGCCCGGGCCATCCACTTCGCTTCGCCCCGCCGGCACGGCCCCTTTGTGGCCGTGAACTGCATGGCGCTGAATCCCGGCGTGCTGGAAAGCGAACTGTTCGGCCACGAAAAAGGCTCCTTCACCGGAGCCGTGGCCCGCCGACGAGGCCGTTTCGAACTGGCCGACAAGGGCACGCTGTTCCTGGATGAAATCGGCGAGATTTCCCAAGACCTGCAAATAAAACTGCTTCGCGTACTACAGGAAAGAGCCTTCGAAAGAGTGGGCGGCGTCGACCCGGTGACGGCGGATATTCGCTTGGTGGCCGCCACCAACAAAACCCTGCAGGAGGAAGTCGCGGCGGGGAATTTCCGCGAAGACCTCTTCTACCGCCTCAACGTGGTGGAGGTGAACATTCCGCCCCTGCGCGAACGCCGGGAGGACATCCCCTACCTTGCGGCCCACTTCCTGGAAAATTTCGCCAAGGAAAACAACAAGCGCTTCCAGGGATTCACCCCCGAGGCCATGGACTACATGGCCGGCTACGAGTGGCCCGGCAACGTGCGCCAGCTGGAGAACGTCATCGAGCGCTGCGTGGTGCTCGCCCAGGCAGAGATGATCGGCGTGGAGGACCTGCCGCCGGAAATCAAGGACGAGGAGTCCCAGTTCAAAAGCGCGGTGGACCTGCTGCCGACCAAGATAAACCTGGCGGAAACGCTGGAAAAGATCGAGGCAGCCCTGGTGCGGCGGGCGTTGGCGCGAACGGATTTCATACAGGTGAAGGCGGCGGAACTGTTGGGGGTCTCAAAGAGCCTCTTGCAGTACAAACTAAAAAAATATAAGATTACAGGACATTAAGCGTCACCCCTCCATGAGGGCGCGCAGAGGTCGCAAGACCTTTCCCCATTGACGCGGAGACGAGCTTGTGCTAGGCAACCGCTACCTTGTGAGCCAAGGCACAAGCTCTGCGCATGCGGACCATCAGCCAGGCGAAACAAGAATGTTCAGGGACAGACACAAGGATCTCTTCGGGATTCTCATGATCGCGGGAACCGTGGGCTTGCACATGGTTTCGGCGACCCTCGTCGGGGCGGTCATCGGCTACTTCCTTGACGACTGGCTCGGCACCGGGCCCTATTTGTTCTTGATCCTTCTTATTTGCGGCATCGCCGCGGGTTTCATGATGGTCTACGAAGATACGCAGAAACTCATGCGCGAAGACAAGAAGCGGACGGAACAGGCTTACTCGGAGACGGACGAAACCGACAAGCGCGGCGACGAATGAAACAAGCGGCTCGGATCATACAGCGACTGGACAAGGCGCTCTACCGGCGGGGATTCCGCCTCGAGGCGATTCGCCAGTTGGTGCGCAACCAGATTCTGCTGGCCCTTCTCTCCGCTCTGGCGTTTTTCGCAGCCGCCGGTATTTCGAAAGCCAGTCTCGGTTTTTTCGCCGGCGCAGCCATCGTCACGCTCAATTTTTACGCTCTGGCGCTGGTGGCGCCAGGGCTGGTTCATTTGGCCAAAGGGGCCGTGGCGCCATTGCTCTTCCAATTCTACGGTCGGCTGATTCTCACGGGAATTCTGCTGTACCTGTTGATTGCCTGGCTCCACGTATCGATCATCGCTCTGCTCGCGGGACTGTCCACGGTGATGGTCAACGCGTTGCTTTGGGCCGCATTGTTTTACATCATCGGGCGGAAAGTAAAGGAGGCGTAGGAAGATGTCTGCAGCAGCCGGCGGCGGAGGTTTGCCGCATCCCCTTCTCTATATGCAAGTGGTCAACAACCTCTTGGGCATCGAGATCCCCTTGCATGTCTGGTACATGTGGATGGCCATGGCCATTCTTTTCATCTGCGGTTTCATCGTCAAAAGCCGTCTGAGCTTGGTGCCCGGAGGCGTCCAAAATCTCTTCGAAATCATTGTCGGAGGGCTGGAGGACTTTGTGGTCGTAAACGTCGGGGAAAAGGGCCGGACGGTCTTCCCGGTGCTCATCACCTTGTTCACGTTTGTCCTGACCATGAACCTCATCGGCCTGGTGCCCGGTTGCGACGCTCCCACGGCGAACGTCAACACCAACCTCGCCCTGGCCCTGTTCGTGTTCGTCTATTACAACTACATCGGCATCAAACATCACGGCGCGGGCTACATCAAACACTTCATGGGGCCTGTGGGCTTCCTGGCGCCGCTGATGCTTATTCTGGAAATCATCAGCCACTGCGCGCGTCCGCTCTCGCTCACGCTTCGTTTGTTCGGCAACATCAAGGGTGAGGAAATCGTTCTGATTCTTCTCTTCTCCCTGGCGCCGATCCTCGGGACGCTGCCCATGTATTTCCTGTTCATCCTGGCCAAGACGATCCAGGCGTTCATCTTCTTCATGCTGCCCATGATCTATCTCATGGGCGCCCTGGAAGAAGCTCACTAGCCGATCCAACATTGGGGAAACGGTCTTTTTTGACCACGTACATACATCAACCCGGAGGAAGCTCAGATGCGTAAAGCTTTGCTTATCACCGTGAACACCTTGATTCTGGTTCTCGCCGCCACCGCCGCGTTTGCTGCGGAAGGCGCCGCCGTCGTCGGCCCCGTGGCCGCTTGGGCCACCGCCATCGGCATGGGCATCGCCGCCGCCGGTTGCGGCATCGGGCAGGGTTTCGGCCTGAAAGCCGCTTGCGAAGGCACCGCCCGCAACCCCGAAGCCGGTGGTAAAATCACCGTGACCTTGATCCTTGGCCTGGCCTTCATCGAGTCCCTCTCGATCTACGCTCTGGTCGTCAACCTGATTCTCCTCTTCGTGCAGCCCCTGGGCGCCTAATCACGACAGGAACACTTGAAGCATTTCGTTTACAAGAGGGGGCCTGCGGGCCTCCTCTTTGTTTGAATTCGAATCCATGAAGCATCGCCGCATTCCCAAAGCCACTATCGACAGAATGGCCGTCTATCTGGAGGTCCTCGAGAACTTCAGCCGGGACGGCGCAGAACTCGTCTCTTCGGATCAACTGGCCAAAGCCTGCAAATCCAATCCTGCGCAAATCCGAAAGGATCTTGCGTACTTCGGCGACTTCGGCATCCGCGGCGTCGGCTACGCGGTGGAAAGTTTGAAGCTGGCCATCAAGCGCGCCTTGTCCATCGACGGCGTTTGGCGTTGCGCATTATTCGGCGCAGGTAATCTGGGGCGCGCCTTGCTGGGCAACCGGGAATTCGTCCGAAGGGGGTTCCACATCCAGGCCGTCTTCGACTGCGATCCGGACAAGCTGGGGCTGAGGATGTTCCATCTGGCGGTCCAGAGCCCGAGCCGCTTGGGACACATCGTCAAAGAGCAGGACATCCAAATCGGCATCATCACCACCCCGCCCAACCGCGCCCAACGCGCGGCCAACCACTTGGTGGAAGCCGACATCAAGGGCATCGTCACCTTTGCGCCGACGCGCATCAACGTGCCGGACGAGGTATCGCTCCAATACGTGGATTTGTTCCGCACCTTCTATTCCCTATCCTTCGACATCTCCCTGCGCGAGCAGGAAGCCGCCGAGGAGCAGAACGCCGACTGAGCCGGAACGCAAACCGGGCGCCCCGCTTGCGCAAAGAGAAGCGGGCATGCTTTCCGGAGCGCAGGCTCGTATCGCCGCGCAATGGCTTTGACGTCGTTTTCCGGCGCCTTGCGTTTCATTGAGTCGCCTGGGCCACTTGTAGACCTTCTTCTCCCTCCCTTCCCGGCGCATCGCCGAGCAGCCGCAGACGAAGGGTTTGGGCGGCGCGCTCGGGCTACCGAGCTTTTCCCCGTGCAAAGCAAAACCGCAGGACTTGGTTTTGGTTTCAAAATGATCTTATATAGCTGCGGAAGGAGGACGCCGGCATGAATTTTCATCTCACATACATCCATCACAGCTGCTTCGCGCTCAAAGTGGATGGCGTCTGCCTGCTGTTCGACTACCCCGCCCCGGAGCGCCGGCCGAAAGCGGCGGAGCAAGCCGCGGTCCGCGCGGTGCGGGGCGAAGATTTGATCCTTGTGCACTCACACGGCCACACAGACCACTTCGATCCGAACCCGGTGTCCCTGACGGCCGCAGCCCGCGGCGTGCGCCGTATCGTTTCTTACGACATCGCCGAGCTGTGCCCAGAAACCCTCGGAAGCGACGATCTGGCGGCGGAGCCGGACGAGTCTTACGAATGGTCGGGAATGCGCATCGGAGCTCTGGAAAGCAACGATCTCGGCTGCGCCTACTGCATCGAGCGCCAAGGCCTGCGCATCTACCACTCCGGCGACCTGGCGCTTTGGAACTGGGAGCTGGCCCCCGCGGCGGAGCGCGCCTTCACGGAACGCTTTTTTGCGGAGGCATTGCAGCGCGTGAAGGCGTTCCGCCCCCACGTCGCGTTCGCCGTGGCCGACCCCAGATTGCCAAGCCTGGGAGGCGCCGAGCGCTTCGCGCAGACGGTGCAGCCCGACGTGTTCATCCCCATGCACACGTTCGGGCAAACGGATTTCTTGCCGGACGCGACGAAAGAGCTGCACGCCCCGAACACCCGAATATTTCTTTATCGGCAACCGGGCGACGCCGAAAGTTTTCACGTTTCGGCCGGGGAGGGCGCATGACCCAAAAACGGGAAGATTTCAGCGCCTTGCTCCAGGCGGCCAAGGACGCCGCCGGACGGGCCTATGCGCCCTATTCCGGATTCCGGGTGGGCGCCGCGGTTCTCGATGCAGCAGGCCGGGTATTCACAGGCTGCAACGTGGAGAACGCAAGTTACGGCCTGAGCCTGTGCGCCGAACGCGCCGCGCTGGCCGCGGCCGTGACCGGGGGAGCGCAATGCATCCAGGCCCTGGCCTTGTGGTTCCTGGACCTCTCCGGCCCCGGCGAAAAAACGCCGGACGGCGCGGACACGCCCTGCGGGGCGTGCCGCCAATGGCTCGTGGAGCTTGCGCCAGAGGCCGTGGTCGTCACCAACCAGACGCCGGAGCCGATGTCCGTCGACAGCCTGCTGCCCAATTCTTTCCGCATCCAACCCAAAAACAGCCGAAAATAGCGCAACGTCAACTCCATTCTTCGGCCAGAATCAGCGGATGGTCTTCCGGCTTGCCCTGCTGCACGACCAAGGCCTGTTGCAGCAGCTCTCGCGCCTGCGCAAGGCCCGTTTCGCCGTTGGCGTGGATGCGGACCCACGGCTCTCCGAAGCGGACGGCGTCCCCTCGTTTTTTCAGCAGCGACACGCCCACGGCCGGGTCCACAGGCGAGTCCATACGCTCCCGGCCGGCGCCCAACGCGCAGCACGCGCGCCCCACGAGCAGGGCGTCGCAGGCCGCGATCCAACCATCGGCTTGCGCCTCCTGCGTTTCGACCATTGCGGCCTGCGGCAGTCTGTCCGCATGGTCCAGCACGGCTTCATCGCCGCCCTGAAGGCGGACCATGCGGCGAAAAACCTCCAAAACCGCTCCGCTCTCCAGGGACTCCTCGCAACGCGCCAGCGCCTCCCCAAGGCGCTCCTCCACACCGGCCGCCATCAACATGCGGGCGGCAAGCTCCAGGCACAACCGCTCCAGCCTGATCGACTGGGGCCGCGCCGCGCCGCGCAAAATTTCGATACATTCGACGACCTCCAGGGCGTTGCCCGCGGCCCAGCCGAGGCACTCGTCCATATCCGTCACCAGAGCGGCCGTGCGCACCCCGAAGGATGCGCCGATGCGGGCCATGATCCGGGCGAGGTCCACGGCGTCCCCCCGGTCGCGCATGAAGGCCCCGGCGCCGGTCTTTACGTCCAGCACCAGCCCTTGCACCCCCTCGGCCAGTTTTTTGCTCATGATGCTCGCTGCGATCAAGGATTTGGACTCCACGGTGGCCGTGGCGTCGCGCAAAGCGTAGAGCTTGCGGTCGGCCGGGGCGATTTCGGCCGACTGCCCGGCCATGCAGGCGCCGGCCGCTTTGAGCAGCTTCAGCATCCGCTCCGGGGTCAAATCGGTTCGAAATCCGGGAATAGCGGCCAGCTTGTCCAGGGTCCCGCCGGTGTGGCCAAGGCCCCGGCCCGAAACCATGGGGACGTAAACACCGTTGGCCGCAGCCAGCGGAGCGACGACCAGCGAGGTCTTGTCCCCCACGCCGCCCGTGGAGTGCTTGTCCACGGCCGGACCAGGCAGGGAGGACAGGTCGAGCACCCGGCCCGAATGGAGCATGGCCTCCGTCAACGCGTCGGTTTCGTTGCTGTCCATGCCCTGAAAATAACAAGCCATGAGCCACGCCGAAATCTGGTAATCGGGAATGCTCCCGTCGGCCGCCCCATTGGCCAGGCGCTGGATTTCCTCCCGAGAGAGCGCCTGTCCGTCCCTTTTCTTGCGGATCAAATCGAGAATAGGTTCCATGTTTTTCCTATTGGTGGAGCAATGTCGGATGTGCGGTGTTATTTTCCGGGGGATGAATAAATTCACCTCCAAAAGAGCCGGTCCTTGCCCATCCCCCGTTCCTCCTGTAATGTTCCTTCCGATGGATTTTCCAAAAGCGCGGGAACGCGTCAACGGAAAAGAATTGCGGCCCGAGTCTTGCCATTCGACCCCTAACTCTTTTATTATATTACTTGAGCTGCCGGGTCATGATTATCAAGCTTAAGGAGCGCCACCATGGATGTTGAACTGGCGAAGCCCTTTATCAAGGCGACAAAGGACGTGCTGTCCATGATGGCCTTCATCCAGCCAGCGCCCGGGAAACCTTTCGTCAAAAAGGGAAACACGGCCAGCGGGGACGTGACCGGGATCGTGGGCGTTACGGGTGACAAGCACGGAAGCATTTCCATATCTTTCGACAAGAAATGCGCCGTCACCATCGTAAAAAACATGCTTGGCGATGACGTCCAAGACCTGCTTCAGGACGTCAAGGACGCAGTCGGCGAAATCACCAATATGATTTCGGGCCAGGCAAGGGCCGGCTTGGCCGGCATGGGCGTCAACCTGTCCGGCTCCACTCCCACGGTCATCATGGGGGACAACCACACCATTTCGCACGTCACCACCGGACCGATCATGGCCATACCCTTTCAAAGCGACGCCGGCGCGTTCACCATAGAATTTTGCTTTGAATAGTTTTCAGAATACATTGACGCCGCCAAAGAAGACAAGGAGCGATCATGGCTGACCTGAGCGGATTCCGCGACCTGGACTACATGGAGCAAGTCATTTTGCTCAAAGAGATCACGGATTCCAAGGATTCCGGGGCATTGGAGGGACTGCTCGCCTTGCAGGACGAGCCCACGGGAGACACCGCCGTGGACTACATGGTCACGACCGCCCTCAACGCCGTAATCTCGGCCAGCGAAGATAAAACCGTGGAAGGCCTGGGCTCCGACAACCCCAAGCTGCGCAATCTATGCATCAAAGCCTGTATGGAGCACGGCTTCGCCAAGGCCGCGAAACCACTCGCCGAATTGGCCGAAGCGGAAAAGGACCCGGACGCTCTTTTCGACATTCTCAGCGCTCTTTCCAAGCTGAAAGACCCGTCCACGGTCGAGGTGTTCCGCAAGCGGTTGCGCGATCCCGAACCGTTCATCGCCTCCTTGAGCCTTGAAACCATCGCCTCCCTCAAGGATGAGGCCAGCCTGGATGTGCTGAAGGACATTCTCCTGGAAAGCGAGAGCGGCGACAGCTACCTCCAATGCGACGTCACCACCTGGGAGGCCGTCGCCGCTCTGGGCGCCATCGGCTCGGACGGCGCTCTGGCCTTTCTGACCTCCAAACTGCACCACAAAAACCCGACGGCCCGCCGCGCCATCACCGACACCTTGGTCAAGGCCGGCGCCCAGTCCGTTCCTTTCCTGGCCGAATTTTTCACCGCATCCACAGATGTGGACGAGCAAATCCTGTGCGCCAACGTCCTCGGCTTCATCGGCGACAAAAAGGGCGCGGACGTCCTGGTGGAGCGCCTCGACGCCGGTCTCATCCAGGACGCCAACCTCAAGTATGCGGTATACGAAGCCATGGGGCGCATCGGCGCCATGAAGGCCATCGTCTGCCTGATGGACGCCTTGCAGGACACCGACGAAATGATCCTCATGGCCGTGGTCCGGGCCATGGACAAGAACGTCAACCCGGGCATGGCCGCCAAGGTCGTCGAAACGATCAAGAGCGGCGGCTCGCAAAGCGCCCGCATCGGGCGAGCCGTCGTCGGCGGGCAGGCCCTGAACCTGTTCAAGGCCGTTTATGGAGATGAAACCGTCGGCTCGTTCCTCGTGCGCGTCCTCTCCAAGTCCAAGGACGCGGAAGTGGTGGCGTCTTTCCGGGCGACCCTCGAGGAAATCGACACGGACCGGGCCAAGGCCGACCTGAAGACCGTCGCCGCGCTGGAGGCGCCGGCCGGTCTGCAAATCCTGGCGGCCGACGACTCGAAGTCCATGCTCGCCCTCTACCGCGGCGTCATCACCGATATGGGCCACACGCCGCTGCCCGCGACCAACGGCGCAGAAGCCTTTGAGTTCGTGGAGCAAGGCGAAGAGGTGGCCATGGTCATCACGGACATGAACATGCCGGTCATGGACGGGATCGAACTGGTTTCCAAAATCCGCCAGACGGAAGGCATGGAGCAGACGCCGATTCTCATGATCACCACCGAGTCCGAATCCTCCCAGCGCGGCTTGGCCGAGCAAAGCGGGGTCAGCGCGTTCCTGAACAAGCCCTTCGCCCGCGAAAAGCTCGTGGAGATGATCGAGACCTTGCTGTCAAAGTAGGACGCACCTAGCTATCGAAAAACTCATCGAACGCAGGCCGTTCAAGAATGGCGAGATGCGGGGAAGTGAAGTAACCCCGGGTGCGCCGTGTCCTGCGCAGACATAAACGGTCCGGATTTTTCGCTGACGAAGCCGATCGCCTCTTTGGGGCGGCCTGTTAGGCCTTTTCGACGCCGCACTCGGCCCAAAAGGCCAGCACGCTTCGAAAACAACCGGCGTCGTAGAGCATGGTCACATGGTTGACGGGCGGCGCAGACTCCACGCGCCAACCGGAATGGCGCCCCGCAAAGAGCGAGTCGGCCGGCAGCACCATGTCGTCCAGGTCCGAGACCAGCGCCAAGGCCGGGACCTCGAACGCCTGCGCGCCGGAAAGCGCCTCGACCACTGCGCTCTTGTACAAAATCTTGCCGGCCAGGGAGCCGGGGCCGAGGGCCGCCAGCTTGCTGCCCTCCACCGGCGCGCCCAAAGTCGCAACGACCGCAATCTTCCCCTGCAACTCCGGCCTGCGCAGGCATCCGCGGATGAGCAGCCCGCCGAGGCTGTGCCCCACCAAGGCTGTGGGCCGGCCGGTCTCCCTCCAGGCATTCTCGATGCGTAAGGCCAAAAGCGACACAAGCTCCTCGGGATCGCCCCGCCAGCTATCATAGGAAAAAGGCTGCAGGTTCCGATAGCCCGCCGCCCGAAACCGGCGCATGAACGCAAGCCAGGCCGTCTCGTTGTGGTAGAGGCCGTGGACCATGATGATCGGCGTTCCCGCGGCCCGCCGTTTCCATCCGGAGGGACGGAGCAGCCGGAAGTAATACAGGACGGAACACGCCAAAATCACCGCTATCCAGAAGACGCCCCTGGCCCAGGCCCGGGCCATGATGCGGACCGGACAGCCGAAGCGCTCCCGCACGCGCGCCAAGTGTCCGCAACTCACGCTCTCGTAATAGAAAAAAGCGTACGCCAGAGCGCCGACAAGACCACTCCAGACGAACACGGCGATCAGCAGCCACAACAGGATCACCACCGACTCCTCATGCGGTCGGGCTCGGGCGCCAAAGATACGGAAATGGCATGCCTGCTGCAAAGAGACGCGCCTTCAGCCGATCAGGCGGAAGATCGCATCCATGTCCAGGGCGCTGCGCACGGCGTCGGCCAGCCGGTCCAAGGCCGGGTTGAGGTTGAACACGGTCTGCGGCGTCTTCAAGGGCTCCCAGCCGCGGCGTTTGCGCAACTGGTCGATGAAATGGCGGCGAAAGCCGTCCGCGTCGAACAGCCCATGCAGATACGCACCCCAGGCCGCGCCGTTTTTCAAACCCCATCCCAAGGGGGCGCTCAGCTTGGTCCGGAAAACAGGACGGATGGACGGCAGCAGCGGCTCGCTCGTTCCATGATGGATCTCGTAGCCGCGCACGTCCAGCCCGCTGGCCGTGTGCGAACCCTCCACCTGGGTCAGAGTCTTTTCCTTGCCCATGGTGGTGGCGATAGGCAAAATTCCCAGGCCCTCCACCGTCCCGGCCTCGGACTCCACCTTTTCCGGATCGGCGATGTATTGCCCCAGCATCTGAAAGCCGCCGCAAATCCCCACCAGAACGCTTTTGCCCATGAGGCCTTTGATCGCCTCGTCCAGGCCCGTTTCGCGCAAATAACGCAGGTCCCCCACCGTGGACTTGCTGCCCGGAAGAATCACCGCATCCGGCCTTCCCAATTCCGCGGCCGAGCGGACGACCCGGAGGTTGACGTCGGGTTCGGCCCGCAGAGGATCCACATCCGTAAAATTGGAGATGCGCGGCAGGTCGACGACCGCCACATCTACTTGGTTTTCGCCCGCTGCGGCGTTTTGGTCGTGGGATTTGAAGGCCACGGAGTCCTCGTCCGGCAGTCCCAGATCGTTGAGAAACGAAACCACGCCGAGAAATGGCTTGCCCGTGCGCTCGCGGATGCGCTCCAAGGCCGGATCGAGCAGGGTTGGGTCGCCTCTGAACTTGTTCAGGATAAACCCGGCCACGAGCTTGCGCTCCCAGTCGTTCAACAGCTCCATGGTTCCGGCCAGCGCGGCGAACACCCCGCCGCGGTCGATGTCGCCCACCAGCAGCACCCGGGCCTCGGCGTATTCGGCCATGGCCATGTTCACGATGTCGTGGGAGCGCAGGTTGATCTCGGCCGGACTGCCCGCACCCTCCAGCACCATGACGCCGTGTTCCGCGGAGAGCTCGTCGTAGGCCTGGCGCACGGCCTCCATGGCCTTGGGCTTGTACTCGACGTACTCCCGGACCGCCATGTTCCCCACAGGCCGCCCCATGACGATCACCTGGGACCCGACGTCGGTGTTGGGCTTGAGCAGCACGGGATTCATGCGCACATCCGGCGCAAGGCCGCAGGCCAGGGCCTGGGTGGCCTGCGCCCGTCCCATTTCGAGCCCGTCGGCCGTGACGCAGGAGTTGAGGGCCATGTTCTGGGCCTTGAACGGCGCGGGGTTCAAGCCCTCCTGGACGAAGATACGGCACAGGGCTGCGGCCAGCACGCTCTTGCCCGCGTCGCTGGATGTCCCCTGAAGCATCAGGGCCGGCGACTTCCTGCGCTTGGACGCCGTTTTTACTCCGGAAATGGACTTGAGGGAGCGGACAAGGCGATCGTTGTCCCTCGCCGAACGGACGGCCACCCGAAACCACGTCTCGTCCAGGCCGCGGAAGTTGTCGCAAAGTCGTATGGCGACGCCCTCGGCCAGCAGTTTCTCGGCCAGGGGTTTGGCGCTCATCCCCACCCGGGAGACGCGGCACAAAATGAAGTTCGCCGAGGAAGGAAAAATCTTCAGTCCGGGAACCGTCGCCAGCTCCGAGGCCAGGGACTCCCGCAGTTCGGATACGCCTTCGCGCGCGCTGTCCATGAACGTTTTGTCGGCGAAGCATCTGGCGCCGACGCGCTGGGCCAGCGTATTCACGGTCCACGGCGGCAGTTTCGAGCGAATGGCCTGAATGCGCTCGGGTCTCGCGAAGCATAAAGCAACCCGCAGGCCGGGCAAGGAGAAAAACTTGGTCAGCGAGTACAACACCACGACGTTGTCCGGCCGGTCCTTGACCAACCGGTCCAGGCCGGGAACGAAGTCGGCGAAGGCCTCGTCCACGACGAACAGCGAATCCTCCCGTCGCCGGGCGAGCTCGCGCAGCTTGTCCGCGTCAAAGCATACGCCGGTGGGGTTGTTGGGCTGTGTCAGAATGACGGCCGCGGGCTCCGTCAGGTGCGAATCCAACGAAACCCAATCCACTGCAAATCCCGCGGATTCTTCGAGCGGAAGAAATTCAACCCGCAGTCCGCAAGACTGGCACGCCCGGGCGTAGTCCACGTAGGAGGGTGTCGGAATCACGGCCTTGGACAGTCGACTGGACCGCAAGACCGCATCCATCAACTCGCCGGAGCCGTTTCCGGCCAAGGCCTCCGTAGGCCAAACCTGGAAATGCTCGCACGCCGCTAGGGTCAATTCCGAATTGTCCGGATCAGGATAGCGACCGATGTCGGAGAGACTCGCAACGGCCGTCTCACGCACCCAGTCCGGCGGTCCCAAGGGGTTGATGCTGGCCGAAAAATCCAGCAAGTCCTCTGGAGCGCACTTGGCCTTGTCCGACAGTTCGCGCACGTTGCCGCCATGGCGAAAATCGTCTTGTTCGCCGGCAGCGCCCAACATTGTCTGCAACAACGGCATGTTCGCTACAACCACTCCTCTAATGCTGCGTCCCTGCGGGCCGCCATCGTGTCGCCATCATACAAAGTATATGAAAAGAGCGGGCGCAGCGCCAGCATTCCAAGCCAATGCCTACGCAAGGAACCACAACACCGCCTGTCGAGAGGCCCATTTCCCGGCGGCCTCACGCCTCCCGCCCCCACGCCGCGATGCGGTTGCGGCCGGACTGCTTGGCTTTGAGCAGCATCTCGTCGGCCCGCTCCAACAGGTCCTGCGCCTCGACGCCGGGTCCGGCGTCGGCGACCCCGGCGCTGATGGTGACGCGCAGTTCGCCTCCGGGGTGGGGAATCCGCAACTGCTCCACCGCGGCCCGAATGCGTTCGGCCACGATTTCACCGCCCTTGAGATCCGTACCCGGCAGCAGGACCACAAATTCCTCGCCGCCGAAACGGCAAACGACGTCCACGCCGCGGCCGACGGAATTCTTCAAGAGTTTGGAAACGGCGCACAGCACCGCATCGCCCGCAGAATGCCCGCGCCGGTCGTTCACCCATTTGAAATGATCCAAGTCCAGATAGATCACGGCGAGGCGCCCGCCCTCCCTGTCCATCCGGGACAATTCTTCATGCATCCGGATTTCAAAATACCGCCGGTGGTACAGGCCCGTGAGGTCGTCCTCAATGGCCTCGCGGAAAAGCAAGATATTGTCATAGGCCAAGGCGGTGAACGTCGCCAAGGCGATGAATTGCAGAATGTCCTCTCCCCTCGGCCGGAAGGGCTCCGGGTACTCCATGGAGACCACTCCCAGCACCTTGTTCCGGGCGCCGACCAAAGGAACGCACAAGCAAATTCTGTCCGCCCCCTCCAGCGCCCCTTCGACCGGCAGAGGATACGGGCTGTCCGGCAAGACGGGCAGCATCAACGGTTTCTTGCCGGCGGCCATTTTTTGCAACGCCGGGCTAAACGGAATACATTTCTCGGGATAAGTCCGTTGGCCCTCCATCAGCAGGCCCGCAACGCACAACGACTCGCTGTCCGCGTCCAGAAGCAGTACGGCCGTGCATTCGCTGCCGCTGAAGTCGACAAAGATATCCAACGCTCTGGCGATCAGTTTGTCCTTGTCCATCTCCGTGGCCAAAAGCCGCACGGCGAAGTTGAGCATCAGCAGGCTGTCTGCGGAATCCAAAAGCGGGGCCTCCTCCATATCGTTCCTCCATCAAAGCCGCAACGTAGATTGTTGCCTTGATCAGTAGCGGTTTTCCGAGGCCCCTTCAAGCCGCATCGCGCTTGCTGCGCTCGCCTGTAACCCGGGCTGTTCAAGAGACGCCTCGGCGGGGAAATCTCTTCTCCGTCCGGGAGGCGGCGTCTTCCGGGGCGGCCGGGCAAGTCCTTTGCGACGCGAACGCTCGCCGTCCTTCCTGATCGACGCTACGCAGAGCGCTATATCTGCAATTATTTTTCAAAATATATATATGTGATCTTCCATGGATGCCGCTTGTAGCGCGGCTTTTGCTCCAATAAATCCCCCACTGCGCCCTTACAAGCCATCACCTCGTCGTTCATCCCGTCTCGAGCACTGCACATATTTATAAATGATTTAAATTATATAAATATTATCTAGATATTTTTTAGATTTATTTTCCTGCAACATTGCTCTTTCCCATGGGTTTTGAAGCTCTTAGGGGGAACGCGCTGCGCCAAAATATTTCCACACGCCAAAAAGAAAAGCGCACAAAAATTTTCTTATGCTTTAGCCTTGGCCTGCGGCTTTTTTTCGAGACGCCGAGGCGCCGGGCGATGGTTGCGGCCGCGCGCAACGCCTTTCCTCTGGACCGCCAAGAATAAAAATCTTATTTCTTGAAGCGGGTGAACCCAGCTATTGAAGTTCATTGTAGTTGCTTGTTGTTATTTTTCAATGCTCAAAAGGAATTGCAAGAAAATCCTTGCCGCGAGATGCCTGCAGACGGGCGCGCCCGCCGTTAGACAAGCATTTCAAGCGTAAAATGCATGAGGGAGGCCTTATGGCCGACGCTTCGCGTCCTCTGAACATTCTCGCCTTGGGCGACAGCCTCACGGAAGGCTACCGGCTGCCCGCCTCGGCGTCGTATCCATCATTGATTCAAGCCTGGCTCCAACGCGACGGCGTCAACGCCCGCGTGGCCAACCACGGCGTCAACGGCGACACCTGCGCGGACGCCTTGCGAAGGCTCGAGCCCATCCTGCAGGAGCCCTGGGACATCGCCGTGGTGGGCCTGGGGCTCAACGACGTCTGGGAGGGATTTTCCCTGGAGCGGCTGCGCAGGGACCTCTCCGAAATCCTTGCCCGCCTCAACGAGGCCGGGGCCAGACTGTTGCTGCTCGAAATGCGCATGCCCCTGCCCTGGCCGGGAGCGTTCATGCCGGCCGAGGGTCCGCAAGCGTTCCAAGCCCTTTACCCCGAGCTGGCCCGTGCTGCGGGCGCCGCGCTCCATCAGGATTTCATGGGGCCGGCGCTGGATCACGGGCTGGTGCAGGAGGACGGCGCCCATCCCACCGCCGCGGGCATGGAGGCCATCGCGAAGTCGCTCTACCCGGCGGTCACGGCCATGGTCGACGCGTATTTCGACAACCAATTTTAACAGGAGAAGACTTTTTCCCCGCCTTTGTCACACAGCCGTGGTTTATCGCCCGCGGAGAAGGTGTATGTACGAGGAACATCTTGGTGGAGTTGTCCAAGACCTTATCTCATCCTGGAGGTTCCTCCCATGACTGAGTCCCAGAGACAAGAAATCAAGCGCCACTTGGAGTCACGCCTTGAAGAACTGAGCCTGAAGTCCACGGACGGCATGGACAGGGTTGAAAACTGCGCTGACGAAGTGGAGTACGCCACCCGCATGGCCGAGCACTCCCTGAACGTCATGCTGCGCGAACGCGAATCCGCTCAGGTCAACCAAATTCGAAAAGCGCTGAAGCGGTTGGACTCTTTGGATTTCGGCGTCTGCGAAGAATGCGGCGACGATATCGGACTTGCCCGGCTCAAGGCCCAGCCGACATCGCGGCTGTGCGTCGACTGCCAGGCGGCCCTTGAGTCGCGGCCGTTGGCCTACGCCTGCTGACCCAGTTTCCAACAGCCTGTGGATGCAGCGACACAGCCTGCCGTAGAGGGTTTCACACCCGCTGCAGCAGGCTGGCGAAAAACCGTTCGCCAAGAGACGCCTCCGGGCTCGTCGAGAATCTCATGGTCTCGCGAACGTCCCGGCGGCGTTTCAAGGTCTTTTCGACCGCGCTTTCATTTTCCCTGCGGCAGACCGTACAGGTCAGATATGCAAGCACTCCGCCGGGTTTCAAGGCGTTCAAGCCGTTTTCCAGCATATCCGATTGGACGTTGGAGAGTCGCCGCAGGTCTTCCGGCCGGCGCTTCCATTTAATGTCCGGACGTCTTGAAAGCACGCCGAGCCCGGAGCAAGGGACGTCCAGCAACACGGCCCCCGGCGCACGCTGCAGCGGCGGCGGTTGCAATGCACTGGCTGCGGCGGCCATGGCGTTGGCGCCGCTGTCGGCGAGGTAATCCCGCAGCCTGGCGAGTCGCCCCCTGTGGACGTCCGTAGCCAGCACCGGCCCCGCGCCCGCCTCCAGCAGCAGCCGGGTCTTGCCTCCCTGGCCGGCGCAGGCGTCCCAAACCGGCCCCGTCCACGCGGCGGGATCAAGAGACAGCAGCGCCTGCCTGGCCGCGAAGCTCTGCCGCCTCCAGGCGGCAGGATCGGCCGAGGCCAAAAATTCCGGCGCCGGGCCCGCCGGCAGGGCGAACCCAAGGCCTTGCCTGGCCAGAAGCCCGGGGTGCGAGGCGAGGCGAGCAGCCAGGTCGTCCGTTTCGGGCCGCCCTGGGATCACCGCCACCCCCAACGCTGGCGGCGCGGCCTGCTCGGCGAGCAGCCTGCGAGCAGTCTCCGGCCCGTAATCCTTGAGCCACAACGCCACGATCCATTCGGGGCAGGCGTAGAACCGGCTCAGGTAGAGAACCTCGCCGCAGCCGTCCTCCCGGTAGATTTCCGGATCAACGCCGGCCTCGGCCAGTTCGGCCATACGCCGAAGCACCGCGTTGGCCGCTCCGGCGAGGCCCTTCCCCGCGTTGCGCTTCACCGCCTCCACGGCCCAATGGACCGACGCGTAGGCCGGCGCCCTGTCCAGATACAGCAACTCGTAGGCGGCCAGCCGCAGAATGCGCCGGAACAGGAGCGGTGATTTTTCCGGTTTGCGCAAAAATTTGGACAGAAGATAATCGATGCGCAGCCCCAGGCGCAGGGAGCCGTAGGTCAATTCCGAGGCCAGCGCGGCGTCCGCGGGGATGAGGTTGCGGTTTCGCAGGACTTCGTCGAGGGCGGCCTGGACGTCGAGCCTCCGGTCCAAGGTCGCCTCCAGCGCTTGGAGCGCCGCCGCCCTGGCGGGCGGCGCGGCCTCAAGCCGGGGCTTGTTCGAGCGGGGCATGTTCGGATCCGGAAGACGCATCCGGATCGGCTCCTTCCAGAGCCGATTTCTTCTTCGCGGCTCTTCGAGCCTGCCTTTCCGCCTTTTCCGCAAGGAACGTCTGCTTGCGAGCCTTGGCCTTTTCCAGGTCCTCGTGGTTCATGAAGCGTTGCAGGGCTCGCTCCACATCCTCCAGGGGGACCAACGTATCCAGGCACGGCCCGTTGGGCCGCTGGTTCAGAACGCCGTAAGCCGGCAAAGGAAAAACGTCCTGAATGCCGCTGGCGAGGTCTCGTTCGCAAGCTACGGCCAAAATGAACTTGGGCCGCGTGTGGACCACGATGCGGCGGGCGATGGTGCCGCCCGTGGCGATGGACAGATGCATCCCGTAGATGTCGTGAATATCGAGCAGGCCCTTGATGGGACACAGCCCGCAACGCCTGCAGTTGTTGACGTCGTAGGTGAGCCGGAACTTGCAGGTGCTGGACTGCAGGCAATGGGGCAAAAGCAGCAATATCTTTTCCGCGGGATACCGGCCGGCCTCGGAGCGCACCAACTCATTGTTCACGTGGATAAAGGAGTTGCGCACCCGGCGTTTGGAGATACCGAAAATCCGAGCCAGGATGGTCATGAGAGGCAGGAATATCTTGACCATGAGGCCGCGAATGCGGTGGGCGAAAAAAAAGGAGCGCCCGAGCAGAATGTTCAGGACCAGTCCGAAGCAGGCCCAGAGCACGACAATGGCGCAACTGCCCAAAAGGGCGCCGAAAAACCAGGGCGCCAGGGGATGAATGTTGGTCAAACCGATGTAAGGAATGATCCACAGCAGGGCCAAGCCAGCGACGATAATCAGGCTGGTCCCGCAGATCAGTCCGATAAACAGCCGCTTGGGGGCCGGATCAAGCCCCTCGTCATCCACCACAGGGGACACTTCCCTGCTGTCCAACTCGCTCAAAGAGCGGGCGTCCTTGTCACTCATGTCCGATCGGACTCCTCCCTGCAGGCGTCCTCGCATTCGAAGCCTGCGCAACGGTGCAAATATCCGCAATAAAATTGCTGTGGATTCATAGCCTTGCGCCCTTCCGGCTTGACCATGGGCGTCAGATAGGTCCCTTGTCCGCAGGCGATGGCCAAAAAATCCTTTTCCAGTCCGATAATCGTACCGGGTTTGGCGGGCGAGTCAAGGGGGGCTCCCTCTTTTCCGGGAAACACCGTCAGGCGGACGGGCCCGACGGGCTCGGCCTCCCAGGTATAGAACGCTCCCGGCCAAGGATGCATGGCCCGGATGTGGTTGTGAACCTCCGACGCGGGCCGGGACCAGTCGATCAGCCCCTCTTCCTTGGAAAGCTTCGCCGCGTAGGTGGCCCGGGAGTGGTCCTGCTCCACCTCTTCCAGCTTGCCTTGGGACAAGCGCGTCAGCGTCTCGCAGAGCAGCTCTCCGCCCAAAGCGGCCAGTTCGTCGTGGATCACCCCCGCATGGTCCCCCGGCGCAATCCCCAGAGCCCGCTGCAACAGCACGGGGCCGGTGTCCAGGCCGGCCTCCATGCGCATGATGCTGATCCCGGTCACGGATTCACCGTTCTGGATGGCCCGCTGGATAGGCGCCGCGCCGCGATATTTGGGAAGCAGCGACGCGTGGACGTTGAGGGGCGCTATTTTCGGAACGTCCAGGACGGACTGGGGCAGAATGAGCCCATAGGCGGCTACGGCCAGAATGTCCGGGGCCAACGCGGCCAGGGCCTCCACTTCCTCAGGTTTCCGAAGGGTCGCAGGTTGGCGGATTTCCAAGCCGTGCTCAAGAGCCAAAGTCTTGACCGGCGAAGGCTTGCACTTGCGGCCACGTCCGCAAGGCCGGTCCGGCTGGGTGTAGACCGCCGCAACGCGGGCCGCCGGGCAGTCCAGCAGGGCCTGCAAAACAACCTCCGCAAAGTCCGGCGTCCCCATGAACACAACGTTGAACGGATTCACGCTCGTTTCAACCTCTTACGAACCTTCTTGTCGTACAGAGCCCGCTTGAGCCGGCTCACGTGGTCGATGATCAGCACCCCGTGCAGGTGGTCGATCTCATGCTGAAAGACGATGGCCGGAAAATCTTCGAACTCCAAGGTTACCGGATCTCCGTTTTTATTCAGGCCTTCCACCGTAATCTTTTGGGCGCGCTTGAAGGTGCAGGTGGCGTCCACAACGCTCAGGCACCGCTCTTCGGACTCCTGCTCCCCTTCGGTGCAGGTGATGCGCGGGTTGATCAGCACCGTCAGCGCATCGCGGGCGCTGGGGCCCGAGGGGTCCACAGTGATGATCCGCAGGGAGCGGCCCACCTGGGGCGCGGCCAGCCCCACGCCTTCCTTCGCGTACATGGTTTCCACCATGTCGTCGATGAGCGCTTGAATTTCCGGCGTGACTTCTTCGACCTCCCCGGCCTCGGCGGCCAGAATCGGATCTGGATAGGTGACGATATCTCGAACCATGTTTGCATCTCCCATGCGGCGAGCGCCGAACGGCTACTCCTCCTTGGCCTTTTCCCGGACTTTGATCCCCAGCTCCCGGAGCTGCCGCGCCGACACCCGGCTGGGCGCCTCGGTCAGCAGACAGGTGGCCTTCTGGGTCTTGGGAAAAGCGATCACGTCCCGGATGGAGCTGGCGCCGCACAGGATCATGATAAGACGATCCAGGCCGAAGGCAATGCCTCCGTGGGGCGGAGCGCCGTACTCCAAGGCCTCCATCAGAAATCCGAACTTGGCCTGAGCCTCCTCCGGACCGATGCCCAGCGCCTGGAACATGGCCTCCTGAGCTTCCTTGGTGTGGATGCGGATGGAGCCCCCGCCGATCTCGTAACCGTTGAGGACCATGTCGTAGGACCGGGCCAGGGCCTCGTCCGGGGCTTCGTTCAAAATCTCCAACTGGCCCGGCTTGGGCGAGGTGAACGGATGGTGCCGGGCCACGTAGCGCTTCTCTTCCGTGTCGTACTCCAACAGCGGGAAATCCGTGATCCAAACCGGCGCGAACGAGCCTTCCTCGATGAGGCGGAAGCGCTCGCCCATGCGGACCCGGACCATGCCCAGGGCCGTGTTGACGATCTCCGGCGCCCCGGCCTGGAAAAAGACGATGTCCCCGGCTTCAAGCCCCAGGATCTCCGCAAGGCCGTCGCGCTCCTGCTGCGACAGGAACTTGGCGATGGGGGACTGCCATTCGTTTTCCTTGATCTTGATCCAGGCCAAGCCTTGCGCGCCGTAAATCTTGACGAACTCGGTCAGTTCGTCGATCTCCTTGCGGGAAAGTTCGCCGCCGCCGGGAACGCGCATGGCCTTGACCAGTTCGGCTCGGGCGAAAAGCTTGAACTCCGAGCCGCGCACCACGTCCGTCACGTCCTTGAGGAGCAGGCCGAAGCGTATGTCCGGCTTGTCCAGGCCGTAGTCGCGCATGGCTTCGGCGAAGGTCATGCGGGGGAACGGGTCGGGCAGCTCCACGCCCTTGGTCGCACGGAACAACCCACGGATCATGTTCTCAGCCACTTCCATGACCAGTTTTTCATCCACGAACGACATTTCCATGT
This sequence comes from Desulfovibrionales bacterium, assembly GCA_030156255.1. Classification (GTDB taxonomy): domain Bacteria; phylum Desulfobacterota; class Desulfovibrionia; order Desulfovibrionales; family Desulfovibrionaceae; genus JASGMV01. Next base: position 23,130 of record JASGMV010000007.1, on the reverse strand, counting down.
CGATCTGGGTGAACTCCGGCTGGCGGTCGGCGCGCAGGTCCTCGTCCCGGAAACACTTGACGATCTGGAAATAGCGGTCCAGGCCCGCGACCATGGACAGTTGCTTGAACAGCTGCGGCGACTGGGGCAGGGCGTAGAATTCACCCTGGTTGAGGCGGCTGGGAACCAAGAAGTCCCGCGCCCCCTCGGGCGTGGACTTGGTCAGCATGGGCGTCTCCACCTCGAGGAAACCCCGCTCGCTCAAGAAGGAGCGGACAAACTGGGCAGCCTGGTGCCGCAGCTTGAAATTCGCGGCCAGCGCCGGCCGGCGCAGGTCCAGATAGCGGTATTTGAGCTTGAGCATCTCCGAAACCCCGGAGCGGTCCTCGATCTCGAAGGGGGGCGTCTTGGACAGGGACAAAAGCTTCCAGTCCGTGACCACCACTTCGATCTCGCCGGTGACCATGCGGGGGTTGACCATGCCGTCGGGCCGCTTACGCACGAATCCTTTGAGGGCGATGACGTACTCGGAGCGCAGGGCGTGGGCGCGCTCGTGCGCGTTCTCCCCGAATTCGGGCGAGAACACCACCTGAGTCAAGCCTTCGCGGTCCCGCAGGTCGATGAAAATGAGCCCGCCGTGGTCGCGGCGGAATTGGACCCACCCCATGAGGCAGACCTGGGCGCCCAGGTCCTTCACGGTCAGCTCGGAAAGATGGTGGGTGCGCCTCCAGCCGCCCAGGTCTTCAACGACCCGGTACTCGTCATAGTCTCGAACATCCGCGTGCTCGGTCATCTTATTTTCCTTAGGTGGTGGTGTGCTTGTGCAGGTGATCGGCCAAATCGGCCTGGGCGAGGGAGGCCTGCTCCCCGGAGGCGAGATCCTTGACGGTCACGGTTCCTTTGGCCAACTCGTCCGGCCCCAGCATGAGGCAGAAGCGGGCGTTCAACCGGTTGGCCTGGCGCAGTCTGCTTTTCAGGCTGCCGGACGCATAGGCGCATTCCCCGCGAAAACCCGCGGCGCGCAACTCTTCGGCCATGAGCATCCCGCGCCGGGAGGCCTCGGGGACGAGAACGGCCACGTAAAAGTCCAGGCCCGAAGGCTCGGATTCCGGGAGCAGCATGAACAACCGCTCCATGCCGCAGGCGAAGCCCAGGCCGGGAACAGCCGGTCCGCCCAGGCCCTTGACCAGTCCATCGTAACGGCCGCCCCCGGCCACGGCGGATTGGGCGCCGATTTCGCCGGAAACGACTTCAAAAGTTGTGCGCTGGTAATAATCCAATCCCCTAACCAGCATGGGATTGATCTCGTAAGCCAGCCCGGCCTCGTCCAACACGGCCAGCACGGCGCTGAAATGTTCGCGGCAGGCGTCGTCCAGGTGGTCCGAAATCTTCGGCGCGCCGGCGACCTGCTCCTTGCAGGCCGGGACCTTACAGTCCAGCACGCGCAGGGGATTGCTCTCTTTCCGACGCTGGCAGTCCGGGCACAGGCTGTCCGAATCCAGGCCGTCGAGATAGTCCCTCAGCGCCTGGTGGTAGGCGGGGCGGCATTCGGCGCACCCCAGGGAGTTGATCTCGAAACGCACGTTCTTCAAACCCAGCTCGTTCAGAAACCGATGCAGCATCAACATGAGTTCGGCGTCGGCGCCGGGTTCGCTGGCGCCGAGAATTTCGGCGTTGATCTGATGGAACTGGCGTTGGCGGCCCTTTTGCGGGCGCTCATAGCGAAACATGGGACCGGTGGTGAAATACTTGGCCACGGGCTTGGTCTGCTCGGCCTTGGCTTCGATGTAGGCCCGGACCACTCCGGCCGTGGCTTCAGGCCGAAGGGTCAGAGAGCGGCCCTTGCGGTCGTCGAAGGTGTACATTTCCTTGGAAACCACGTCGGTCTCCTCGCCGATGGAGCGGGCGAACAGTTCCGTGCGCTCCAGAATGGGCGTGCGCAGTTCCTCGAAACCGTACCTGGAGAAGACCTCCCTGGCCGTGTTCTCCATGCGTGTGTAGGCGGCGCTGTCCGCGCCGAAAAGGTCGTTGAAGCCTTTGATTTTCTGGATGTTGGACATAGGTTTGCTCGGGTTCGAAACAATGGCCATGGCGGGGCCTGAAAACGCTACCCGTTAGTCCATCATCCGGCGGTTGTCAAAGCGGAGCGGCGGGTTCGGTCGCCCAGGCGTGAAGCGGGGTCAAAGGTTTCTCCCCTTGAAGATCAAACCGCAGGACCCCGAAGGCTCCGCCGACGGCGGGGCAAACCAGACTGTTGAGCTGGCGGAAGGGGGCGCCGCGGCCCCACGACGTCGGCGGCCCCAGCAATACGCTGCGGCACACGCTCGGCTTGCCTCCTATAATCGACCGGACCATCCGCTTAAGCTCCACGGCGGAATACCAACGCGCCTGGCTCATACTCCCGTTGCGCTTGCGTCCGCGTCCCAGTCCAGGACCGTTCGTGTAGTAAAACAGGGAATAACGGTTCAGAAAAGCCAGCAGAATGCTGCGCCGGGTGACGCGGTAGGCTTCTTCGATTACGGACTTGGGATCCTCGCAAAACTCCAACAACGAGATGATGGCCGTATAATCGAACCGCTTGTCGTCGAAGCTGACGTGCTCGGCCCGGCCCAGATGAAGATCGGCCTTGTCGCCGAGCCGCATTCTGGCCGCTTCGAGCATGGCCGGCGCCTCGTCCAGCCCGGTGATGTCGAAGCCCGCCCGCCAAAACAGCTCCAGAAACAGGCCCGTTCCGCACCCCATCTCCAGAAGACGCCTGCCGCGGCGGGGCCAATCCGCGATGACGGACCGTATCAGAAGCTGCTCGCGCCCTAAAGCGAACCGGCCGGCCTTGGTCCCAAACCAGGCCTCGTATTGTACGGCTTGCCAGTTCATAACAGCTTGGGCCTCGGCCCAAGGGCTTCGCCCGGGTTTATTCGTTCAGTGATTCGTAGACCTTGCCCACCAGACTTTCGGACGGGGTCAGCGTCTTTTTCCCCGGCTCCCATTTGGCCGGGCACGCCTCCTCCGGGTGGCTCAAGAGATAGACGTTGGCTTCCACTTTCCGCACCAGTTCGTCCACATTGCGCCCGACGTTGTAGAAGTTGATCTCCTGGGACGCCAGCACCCCTTCCGGGTTGATGACAAAGGTCCCCCGCAGGGCCAGTCCGGAGTCGTAATCGTACACGTCGAAGTACCGGGCCGCTTCGCCGGTCGGGTCCGCGGCCATTTTGAAACGCACGCCCTTCAGAAGCTGCTCGGCGTTCTTCCAGGCCAAATGAACGAACTTCGTGTCCGTGGAGACCGAAAGCACTTCGCACCCCATGGCGACAAGCTCCTGGTGCCGGGCGGCAAGGTCGGCGAGCTCCGTGGGACAGACAAAGGTAAAATCGGCAGGATAAAAAAACAGCACCACCCATTTGCCGCGATGGAACAAGCTTTCCAAAGAGACCTCGCCAAAAGTTCCCTCCTCGGGATCGAAGACCTCCAGGGAAAAGCTTTTCACCTGCTTACCCACCTTGGCGCATTCAAAAAACTCATCGTACTGGTCGGGATGAAAAGTCATGAGCGCCCCCTTTGTATGTGCAAATGTTTCCAGGGCAATTCATTGCATACGTCGAAGGTTTTTATGCGTCAAGCCGACTCGGGCTTTCGAAGGTTTCCTTAGCGTCCGGTTCGAAATCTCGCCCGGCGCCCGAATCCCGCATTGCTCCGAAGTCTCCCTTCGACTTCAAGGCGCCGGGTGCGGTTGCCTTGGGCTTTCCGAAGCGATACCTTTCATGAAAATTACTTTCGCCGGAGGCTTCATGGACCCGCACCCCGCATTCGACATCAAAGAGGAGCGCCGCATCGAGGAACTCGCCTCGCTGGCGCGGCTTTACACGCATAAAAAAACCGGCGCCCAGGTTCTGGTCATGGAAAACCACGACGAGAACAAGGTGTTCAGCATCGCCTTCCGAACCCCGCCCGACGACTCCACCGGCCTGCCGCACATTCTGGAGCACTCCGTCCTCTGCGGTTCGCGAAAATATCCGGTCAAGGAGCCGTTCGTGGAGCTGCTCAAAGGTTCGCTCCAGACGTTCCTGAACGCCCTCACATTTCCGGACAAGACCTGCTACCCCGTGGCCAGCGCCAATGAGCAGGACTTCCACAATCTGATGGACGTGTACCTGGACGCCGTGTTCTTTCCGCGGCTCACCCCGAACGTGCTGGATCAGGAAGGTTGGCATCTGCGCAGGCTCCCGGACCAGGACAAGCTCGTGTTCCAGGGGGTGGTCTACAATGAAATGAAAGGCGCCTACTCCTCGCCGGACAACCTCCTCTCCCGCCTGTGCCAGATGTCCATCCTTCCGGACACCCCGTACGGGCTCGACTCCGGCGGAGACCCGGCGGCTATCGTGGAATTGACTTTCGAGGCCTTCCGCGCTTTCCACGCCGATCGCTACCACCCGTCCAACGCCTACGCCTTCCTTTGGGGCGACTGCGACATGGCCCCGGCCCTGGACCGCCTGGACGAATACTTCAGCCAGTTCGACCGCAAACCTCCCACGGCGCCCATCGGGCTGCAGGCCAAACTTCCGGAGATCCGCCGCATCAAGGAATTCTATGCAACGGACAACGCCGAGGCCAAATCCTACGCCGTGGTGAATTTCGGACTGCCCGAGACCTCGGAGCCCGGCCTGAACCTGGCGGCGCACGTTCTGGAGCACGCCCTGATCGGCATGCCCTCCTCACCGCTGCGCAAGGCTCTGGTGGAGTCGGGCCTCGGCGAGGATCTGGCCGGTATCGGCCTGGAGGACGAACTGCGGCAGATGTATTTCTCCGTCGGCCTCAAGGGCGTTCACCCCGGAGAGGAGGACCGCGTCGTCTCGCTCGTCCGGGAAACCCTCGCCGCCATCGCCAAGCAGGGGCTCCACCCTCAGGACGTGGAGGCGGCCGTGAACACCGTGGAATTCGACCTGCGGGAAAACAACACCGGCTCTTTCCCCCAAGGGCTCGGTGTCGCTTTCGAGGCGCTCTCCACCTGGCTCTACGACCAAAGCCCTCTGCTGTTGCTTCCGTTCGAAGAAGAACTGGCCAAGCTCAAGCAGCGCCTCGGCGCCGGCGAACCCGTGCTGGAGGACCTGATCCGGCGGCTGCTAGTGGAAAACCCGCACACCACCACCGTGTTCCTCGCGCCCGATCCCGAGCTGGCCGGCCGCCTCAAGCTGGAGGAGGAACTGCGCATTCAGCAAAAGAACAAGGAGATCAAGGACCACGACGCCTACGGCCAACGGATCGCAGACCTGGACAAGTGGCAGTCCTCCCCGGACGATCCCCAGGCCCTGGCCGCCATACCCCGGCTCAAGGTTTCGGACTTGAGCCGACGGGGCGCGTCCATCCCGTGCGAAGAGCTGGACGCCTGCGGCGCTCCGGCGTTGGTCCACGAACTGGACACCTCCGGCGTGGTCTACCTGGACGCAGGCTTCAATCTTCGCGGTCTGCCGGAGCGGCTCGTTCCCTACACGCATCTCTTCGGCCGGGCCCTTGTGGAGATGGGAACCAGGCGCAGGGGCTTCGAAGATCTGACGCGGCGCATCGCTTCGAAAACCGGCGGCGTCGCTCCCCAGACCGTCGTGTCCAGCGCTCTTCCCGGGGCGCCTGGAGGAGAGGGCTTTTGTTCATGGCTTTTCCTGCGCGGCAAGGCCGCCGAAAGCCAGCTGGGAGAGTTGGCCGACATCCTTCAGGAAGTGCTGCTGGAAGCGCAGTTCACGGACAAACGGCGGCTGGTCAGCATGGTCCTGGAGGCCAAGGCGAGCCGCGAACATTGGTTGACCATGTCCGGGCACTCCGCGGCCTCCCTGCGGCTGCGGGCCGGCCTGCTTCCTTCCGGCGCCGTATCCGAGCGTATGTCCGGCGTGGAAAACCTGATGTTCCTGCGCGGCCTGGTCAAGCGGCTGGAGACCGACTTTGACGCCGTGGCCGCGGATCTGGAGGAAATCCGCTCCCGGATCGTGCGCCGCGGATCGTCCATCTTCAACATCACGGCCAGAAAGCAGGGACTGCCCGCAGCCCTGGACCGCGTCAAGACGCTGGCCGCAGCCTTGCCGGAAGGCCTGGCGGCGCCCGAAGCCTGGAAAGGACTGGACGTTCCGGAGCGGGAGGGCCTCGGTTTGCCCACCCAGGTCAACTACGTCGGGGAGGCGGTCCTGATCCCGGACGGCGTTCTGCCCCGGCCCGGCGCGGCCCTGGTCGCGGCCAGGCGGGTGCGCAACGCCTACCTCTGGGAGCGCGTGCGCGTCACGGGGGGCGCCTACGGCTCGTTCTGCATCTTCGACTCCATCGCCCATGCGCTGATCATGCTCAGCTACCGCGACCCGCACATCGCGCGCACGGTGAACGCCTACCACGCCGCGGCGGACTATCTGAAATCGGACCAGCCAAGCCGGGATGAACTGGAAAAAGCCATCATTGGAACCATCGGGGACATGGACCAGCACATGCTGCCCGACGCCAAGGGCTTCGCGTCCCTCACCCGCCGGTTGACCGGCGAGACCGACGAGTTCCGCCAAAAGCTGCGCGAGGAGGCGCTGGCGGCCACTGCGGATGATTTCCGCGCCTTTGGCGCAGCCGTGGAGCAGCTGGCCGCAAAAGGCCGGTTGTGCGTTCTTGGGGCGAAGCAGGCGCTGGAGGAGGCGAACCTCGGCCTTGCGGTCCGCAACGTCTTGTAGGCGAGAACCGTTCCTTACAACAAAGCCCTCTACGCCGAGCTCTCTTATGGCTTTGCTCGGCGCAGAGGGCTTCTTCTTTCGCGTTCTGTTCTGTTTTTTGTTCACAGCGTAACCACGGGAGGGCGCCAGCGAACGCCGCTTCCTCGGCGCCGGGGCTTTTCCGTAAAAAAAGACCCCCGCAAGCGGGGGCCTTTGAAGACGAAGTAGTCGTGGTCGAGATGAACTACAGAACCGGCAGATAGGTGGCCAGTTCGTACTCGGTGACCTGGGTGCGGTAGTTGTCCCATTCCTTGATCTTGTTTTCGTACAAGTTCTTGTGGATGTGGGCGCCCAAGGTCTCCTTGACGAGCTCGCTTTCCTTCATGGCCTCGGCGGCCTCGTACAAGCTGCCGGGCAGGCTGGCGATGCCGCGATCGACCAACATCTCGGGGGTCATGGCGAAGATGTTCTCTTCAACCGGAGCCTCGAGGGTGTAGCCTTCCTCCATGCCCTTGAGGCCGGCGGCGAGCATCACGGCGAAGGCCAGGTACGGGTTGGCGGCCGGGTCGGGGCAACGCAGCTCCATACGGGTGGCGGCTTCCTTGCCGGGCTTGTACATGGGGACGCGCACCAGGGCGGAGCGGTTGCGGCGGGCCCAGGCGACGTACACCGGAGCCTCGTAGCCGGGCACCAGGCGCTTGTAGGAGTTGACCCACTGGTTGGTCACGCACAAGAACTCCTTGGCGTGCTTCAGGATGCCGGCGATGTAGCTTTTGCCCTCGGCGCTCAAGTTGTACTGGTCGTTAACGTCGAAGAACACGTTCCTGCCGTTCTTGAACAAGGACTGGTGGCAGTGCATGCCGGAACCGTTTTCGCCGAAGATGGGCTTGGGCATGAAGGAGGCGTAGCAGCCATGCTTCCGGGCGCATTCCTTGACCACCACGCGGTAGGTCATGGCGATGTCGGCCATGGCGAGGCCTTCGGCGTAGCGCAGGTCGATCTCATGCTGGCCGGGGGCCACTTCGTGGTGGGAGTACTCGATCTGGATGCCCATCTTCTCCATGGAGAAAATGATGTCGCGGCGAATGTCGTTCCCCAGGTCCAGCGGAGGCGCATCGAAGTAACCGCCGAAGTCCAAAACTTTGGGCTCGGAGGAATTCGCAAAAATGAAGAACTCGAGCTCCGGACCGGCGTAGAAGGTGTAGCCCTTCTCCGCGGCCTTGGCCAACACGCGCTTCAAGACGTAGCGGGAATCGCCTTCATAAGGATTGCCGTCCGGGGTGCAGACGTCGCAGAACATCCGGGCCACGGGACGGTCGCTGGGGCGCCAGGAAGCGAGCTGGAAGGTGGTGGGGTCCGGCATGGCCACCATGTCCGACTCGTCGATGCGGGTGAAGCCGAGAATGGACGACCCGTCGAAGCCCATGCCTTCCTCGAAGGCCGCTTCAAGCTCTTTGGGGGTGATCTGGAAGCTCTTCAGCGTGCCCAAAATGTCCACGAACCAGAACTGCAGAAAGCTGACGTTGTAATCTTTGACGGCCTTGAGGACGTCGTCGGCGTTTTTGCAATTGAAAACCGGGGTCTCCATACATATCCTCCTGAATGACTGGGTTGTTCGCTGCCAACGCGATTTGACCCCCCTTATTATCAAAACCCGTTCCAAAACGTCAATTTTATTTTTCTTCGAGGGGATACCCCAAAAATGCAGGCAACTGCAAAAGTGTAGAATTTACAGTTTTGAAAATATAAACCCGGTCTCGGACCGGATATTTGCAAGATTGTCAAACAGGTTACAACCCAGCAGTGATCAAGCGCCAAAGGCTCTCGCCTCGACCGAGCAATCTCCTCAAGCCCCTCCGACGCGCCGCGTCGAGGGCCTCCCGGAATTCATCGTTTGTGATCGCGCGGGCGATGTCCGCAAAGTCGCGGGCCCGGTGGCAAGGCCGGTACTGGGCCATGACGTGCACGCACGTTTCAAGCGAAACATTTTCGGCCAGAAAGTGCACCCACGATTCCGTGCCGGCCAACCTGGCCGGCATCACCAAATGCCGAACCAGCAAGCCTCGTCGGGCCAATCCGTCCTCGGCGACTTGCAAGTCGCCGACCTGGCGATGCATCTCCAGCACGGCGGCGCGGGCGCGTTGCGGATAATCCTCGGCCGAAAGCAACCGCGCCGCCTGGTCCGGCTCCCAGATTTTGACGTCCGGCATATAGATGTCGACAACGCCGTCCAGCAGCCGAAGGGTCTGCGCGTCGTCGTAGCCGCTGGAGTTGTACACCAGCGGCAAGCGGAGGCCGTGCTCCGCGGCGACGCAAAGGGCTTCGAGAATCTGCGGGACCACGTGGGTGGGGGTGGCGAGATTGATGTTGGCCGCGCCCTGGCGCGCCAAGTCGAGCATGGCCCCGGCCAGCTCCTCGGGCTCGGCCTCCACGCCGCCGTCGCGGCTCTGGCTGATGTCCGCATTTTGGCAAAACACGCAGCCAAGATTGCAGCCCGAGAAAAAAATCGTTCCTGAGCCCGTCTCCCCCACTAATGGACCTTCTTCGCCGAAATGGAGATGATAGCTTGCGACCCCGGCTCTGGCGCCGGCGCCGCAAAAACCGAGCTCGTCCTGAAGCCTGTCAACGCCGCAACGCCTGGGGCAAAGCCTGCAGGCGGCGAGCAGCTTCCGGGCTCGTTCGGCCCGCCACGCCAGTTCGCCCGAGACGGCGAGAGCGAGATAGCCTGGCTCCATCCGACGTTCCCATATCGGCAGTTACCGGAAAGCAGCCTTATTACAACATACTATTCTTATTTATTTTAACAAATACGATTCCATTAAAAAGACGCCTGATTTCGGCCTACGGATCGCCCCCTGCAAAAAGTTTTAGGGAAAGGGGTTCTCCCCTTCCCCCGGCTCCTACGTCGCCTACGCCACGGCGTCCTTGATTTGCTTGAAGAACGCCTGGAGGAACGCGTCCGAGACCTCGCGGCCCTCGATGGCGAGCTTGTGCAGCAAGGCCACGAGATTGCCGCGCGGGGTTTTGGTCTTGGTGAAGGTCAGCACGTGGGTCCGCCCAGGGTCGCGCTCGGCTCCGACCAAGGTAAGAATGCGGTCCTCTCCCTCACGCTCCCACCGGCGTTCGGGAGGCACCCCGGCCGTCCCTGCCCGCTCCAACAGATAGTGCTCGAACTCGCGCAGCGAGAACGGCGCCCCGGACGGGGCGGTGACGCCCAGGAACTCGCCTCGCCCGGAGCGGATCACCACGGGCATGTCCAAATATTCATCCGACGGCGTCCCCTCCGAGCGGGCCGTGCTCGCGGCCAACTCTTCGGCCGACGCCGGCCCGGCCTTGCGCTCCGTCCGGGTAACGACGACCCGCCGCGCGGTTTCCTGCGGTTTGGGGTGCGCCAGACGGTCCATGGAGTCGAGCAGCGTATCCAGCCGGGCCAGCAGCTCGGCCTGCTGGGCCGTATTGCGGGTTTGGAGAGCCACCAGCTCCTCCAAGCTGCGCTGCATGCGCCCCAATTTGGCGTCAACCTCCCGAGCTTCGCCGCCCCGGCCGGTTTCTTGCGCCGCCTCCCGCACTGCGGCCGCCAGCGCGGCGACGTCTTCCGGACGCCAGCCCCGGCTTTGCTCCGAAGCGTCCGGCGCAGGCTCGACCCGCGCCTCGCGGCGCCGGGCCATGTCCGGAAATCTTTCCTGCAAGCGGCGGTGCGTTTCCCCAACGCTCAATCCGTCCGTAAAACAAGCCCGGATCAATCGGCAGACCTCCAGGGCGCGATCCTCAAAGCGCAAGGGCTTGCCTCTGGCGGCCACGACGATGAACTCCGGGAACTTGCGGCGGTAACTCTTGATCGTCGTCTCGGACACGCCGAGGTCCTGCGCCAACTCCCTGTGGGTGAGCTTGTTTTCCATCATGCGTCCCGTTTACATTTTGATGACGCGCCTTCGGCGCGCAGGGCAAAACATGCTGGCGCCTCCGGCGGAAGGAACCGCCGCCCCGCGAGCGCCGCTCAGCCCGAAACAAGCGCGAGGCGCCCCAACGTCCTGCCCGAGACGAAAATTCAAAAACCTGCGGCCTTGGGCTCCGGACGTAAAAAAAATCCATCGGATGGCGCCGCAACCGCGAACTATCAATGCTTTTACGAAATCATAACTTATCGATATCCTGTCCGGAAAATCCCGTCAAGCTCCAGACGTCGACGCCTCGGGCAAGGCGCCTCCCGGAACGGAAAGGAAGGACCCGAGCGCCAAAACGGCTATCTCCTTGTTCTTCTTACCGAAGAGCTGACCGAAGCAACAACGTAACGAGGCGTTGTATGATTACAAAAAGAAGAGTCTTTCGTATTACAAACTCGGGCGAGCCATCTGCCGATACGAAGCGGCGTTGCGCCGCCGTCCGCAAGCCGTCTTGATGATGCGCTCCGGCCCGAAAGTTCGCTTGATGCGCCGAAGCGGCTTGGAGCAGATGAAGCCGCGGGTGAAGGAATGTTCGCCCTGGACCTTGAACGCGCCGTTCTCGGCTCTTGCGGCCCGGAAGCACCCGGCGGGACCAAAATGCCAACGGCGAAGCGCTGCGCACCGACCTCCTGTCGCAAGCACGGCGCATCTGAAATCTATTATTATTTCAAACTATTGTTTGGCAGTCCATCGGAAGGTTTCGATTCTTGGCGTCGCCTGCTCTATTTTTGCAAATTGGTGACCACGGCGAGGAAGAGCAGAACGATGATCATCGCCAGCATGATTTTGGTGGCGATGTCCTGGCGCGTGCGCCGGCTCCGGCCGTAGCGGCCCAGCTTGAAGACCACCCAGAGCACGACGATGAGCAGGGCGAGCTTGAGCATGGCCGGGGTGTCTCCTTTTCTTTTAGGTGGTTGGCGTTTACCGGGGGAGAAATTTTTTGCAAAAAGTTTCTCCCCCGGACCCCCTCTTCAAAAACCTCGCATGGCTTTCAAAGCAGTCTTGCTTCAGCGATGCCTCAAGATGAAAGCGCATAAAAAAATAGCGCAGGGCCCCGCGGGAGCCCTGCGCCCAATTGTCGTCCGTCGGGCGCGGCCTTGGGCCGCGGCGGTTAGACCACTTTATTCAACGGATACTCGATAATGGCCTCCGCGCCAATCTCCTTGAGCCGCGGAATGAGGTCGCGGACGATGGATTCGTCCACCACGATCTCCACGGAAAGCCACTGTTCGTCGGCCAGGGAGGCGACGGTGGGCGAAGTCTGGCTGGGAAGCAACGACTGGGCTTCCGCCATTTTGTTTTTGGGCAGGTTCATCTTCAGGCCCACGATGCGTTCAGCCCGCAGAGCGCCTTGAAGCAGGAGGTTGATCTCCTCCATTTTCTTGCGCTTCCAGGGATCGGCCCAAGCCTCTTTATTGGCGATGAACTGGGTGTTGGTCTGCATCAGTTCGGCGATGATCCGCAGCCCATGGGCCCGGATGGTGGTCCCGGTCTCGGTGACCTCGACGATGGCGTCGCACAAGCCCTCCACCACTTTGGCCTCGGTGGCGCCCCAGGAAAAGTCCACGTCGACGTGGACGCCCATGGATGAAAAATACTTCTTGGAGCAATTGACCAGCTCCGTGGCGATCTTCTTGCCGTCCAGGTCTTCGGGCCGCTTGTAAGGAGAATCGCCGGCCACGGCCAAGACCCAGCGGGCCGGCCGGTTGCTGACCTTGGAGTAGACCAGGTCGGAAACGGTGACGACGTCGGATTCATTCTCCAGAATCCAGTCCTTGCCCGTCAGGCCGGCGTCGAAGGTGCCGGAATGGACGTAACGGGACATCTCTTGGGCGCGGCACATGGAGCACTTGAGCTCCGGATCGTTGACCTCGGGGAAGTAATTGCGATGATGGGTGCGAATCTTCCATCCGGAGCGCTCGAACAGTTTGATGGTCGCTTCTTGGAGCGAACCTTTGGGGATGCCCAGTTTCAGAACTTTTTCGTTCATTTCTTATAGACCTCCTCGGGATCGAAAACTTTGGGGCAGCATTCGCGGACCTCGCCTTCGGAGTCGACTTCCCGGAAGAAGCAGCTCCTGTAGCCTTCGTGGCAGGCGGCGCCGCCAAGCTGCTCCACCAACAGAAGTACAGTGTCGCGGTCGCAGTCCAGGCGGACGGACCGGACCTTCTGCACGTGGCCGGAAGTGCCGCCCTTGCGCCACAGCGTCTTTCTGCTGCGGCTCCAGTAGTGAGCTTCTCCCGTGCTCAGCGTCTTGTCAAAGGCTTCTTCGTTCATATAGGCGAGCATAAGGACTTCGCCGGTATCCGCCTCCTGCGCGATGACCGGAACCAGCCCGCCCTGCTTTTCGAAATCGGGTTTCAAGGGATGCTCCTTGGAAATAACGGTGATGGAGTGGGGACCATAACCATATCGGATGCGTTCGGCAAGAAGCCGCGCCAGGCGGGCCAAGGGACCGGCCGCTTCGCGGGGCGCCGCATTCGCCGGGTTGTCACCACGCCACGGGAGCGCGGACCTTGGCCCCGGCCTTGTTGGTGAACAACACGTAACCGTGCTCGCGTCCATATAAATAAAGATCCCTGGTCAGCTCCACGTCCTTGCGGCAATACTCGCTGATCAGGTCCAACCGGCCTTCTTTCCACCAGGCCAGCGCCTGGAGCCCGTCCGCGGACTTTGGCGCGTCCAGGGTGGCCTGGGCCAGATTGTCCAGCTTGAGCCGGTAGCCGAGCCGCTCGTGGATGTGGGCCAGCAAGTCCAACGAGGTGATATCCCTTTTCCGGAAAGGAACCAGCCCGGACAGCACCTTGTAGTCGAACCGTAAAGTATTGAATCCCACCACCAGCGGGGCGGCCTGCATCCGCTCCACGAGCTGCGGGACGTCCGGCTCCTCATAAACGACAAATTCGTCCGGTCCGGAATCATAGAGCACCGCCACGCTGACGCCCATGAGGTCCGCCTTGCCCCACCCTCCGACATCCTTGGCCGAGCGCCGGGTCTCGATATCCAGCACGGTAAACCGAGGCGCCTTGTCCGTGCGGCGAGGAGGGCCGAGCGCAGGAGCGAAGGCGTCCTGTGGGGCGTCCTCGCCGGCCACAATGACGTTTTCGTTAAAATTTTTCTCCACTGCGGCCTCCTCCTTTTCCGGCGGCGCCGGCGTCTCCAAGCCATGGCTTCCGCCGGAGATGAAATCACTCCCGGACGAAATCTGCTCTTCGGGCCGCGGCGGCGAAATCTTCGGTTCGCGAATAAGCGAAATATCCGCAGCGCCCGGCCGAAGCATCTCCCGCATGACCATGATCGCGGCGGCCTTGTCGATGGGCCGGTTACCCGAACCGCATTTCGGGGAATGCACGCACGAGGGGCAGCCCAACTCGCACGGGCACTCGGTTACGAGTTGAAACGTCTTCTGGAGCACTTCCTGGGCGCGCCGGAAGCCCTCCTTCGTGAGGCCCGCGCCTCCGGGAAGGCCGTCGTAGATGAACACGGCCGGCCCGCCCACCTGTTCGTGGGCCGGCGTGGAGATGCCGCCCAGGTCGTTGCGGTCGGCCAGCACGACGAGCGGCATGACGCCGATGGCCGCGTGCTCCAGGGCGTGGATGCCGCCCATGAAGTGGTAATAGTCCGCCTCGGCCCGCCGACGAATTGCATCGGGTATGGCGAACCACATTCCCACGGTTTCATAGACCAGGGGCGGCAGGTCCAGGGGGACCACGGTAAGCAGGGTTCCGCCGCTGACGCGGCGCTTCTCGTAGCCCGTGACCAGCTCCGTGACCCTGAGCTTGCCGTAAAAGACCTTGGCCGAGGGCAGCTCGGACTCGCCCCGGACCTCCAGAATTTCCGTGGACTTCTCCACGCGCACGCGGGTGTAGTAGCCAACCCGCCGCCGCGCGGCCCGCACAACGGCCGCGGACACGTCCAGATCCTCCACCACGAAGCTTTCGCCCCGGTGCAAGTAGACCGCGCCGGGGTGGGCCTCCTTGTACGCCCGGTGAGCGTCGATCATACCGATGACATGCCCGTTTCGGGCGTCTTCAATGCTCAGGGTCCGGCCGGTTCCGCGCAGGTCCACCTCCCGGTGAGGACGCTTGCGGCGGGAGAGCAGTTCGCGGCCGTCCGCGCTTTGGAGCAGCTCGCCCCGGGCCAGCAGCCGTTGGACGCCGGCCATTGTTTCCGGGTCCTGCAGCAGACGCTCCTCCCGGGACAGGGTCAATTCCGCTGCGGCGCAGACCAGGTGCCGGTCCATGACCACCTCGTTGTAGGGATTGACCACGGCGGTTTCCGGCGGCCGGCTGAAGAAGTCGTCGGGATTGCGCATGAAATACTGGTCCAGAGCGTCCTCCCGGGCGATAAGGACCACGGCCGACTCCTGTTGGCTGCGCCCCACCCGGCCGCCGCGCTGGAGCGTCTGCATGATCGTGCCGGGGTAGCCCACCAGGATGCACAGATCGAGCCCGCCGATGTCGATGCCAAGCTCCAGAGCGCTGGTGGAGATGACGGCCAGCAGATCGCCCGCGGCCATGCGCGCCTCGATCTCGCGGCGCTCTTCGGGCAGAAACCCGGCGCGGTAGGCGCTGATCTTGCCCTTGAAGTCGCCGGCCGACTCCTGGGCCCAGAGGGAAATCAGTTCGGTCATGCGCCGGGACTGTGTGTAGACGATGGTGCGCAAGCCGCGAGCCAAGGCCGCCTGAAGCAGCAGAATGGCCGCCGTGGACGGGCTCGAATCCGGATTGAGAAAAACCATACGCCGCGGGCCCTGGGCCGAACCGGACTCCGTGATGGCCGTAACCGCAAGCCCGGTCAGCTTTTCGCACAGTTCGGCCGGGTTTCCCACCGTGGCCGAGCAAAAAACGAAGGTCGGGTCCGAGCCGTAGTATCGGCACATGCGCCGCAGCCGCCGCAGAACCATGGCCATGTGCGATCCGAGCACGCCGCGGTAGGTGTGGACCTCGTCCAGCACAACGTAGCGCAGTCCGGCCCAGAACGGCGCCCAGGCGTCGTGGTGGGGCAGCATGGAGAGATGGACCATCTCCGGGTTGGTCAGGATGACGTTGGGCGGATTTTGGCGGATTTTGCGCCGGAAGTGGTCCGTGGTGTCCCCGTCGTAGATGGCCGCGGTCACGGACGTCTCGTCTCCGGCCCATTCGCGCAGCACGCGAAGCTGGTCCTGGGCCAGGGCCTTGAGGGGAAAAACGTACAGGGAGCGCGCATCCGGGTCGGCCAGCACGGACTCCAGCACCGGCAAAGTGTAGATCAGGGTCTTGCCGCTGGCCGTGGGCGTGGCCGCGACCACGTGGCGTCCGGAGCGGATCAGATCCAGCGCATGGGCCTGGTGGCTGTAGAGCTTCTCAACGCCCTGCCGATCCAGAACGCCGCGCATGGCGCGGGACAGCGGCCTTCGAGGATCTCCCCAGGAGGCGTTGCGGCCGGGCAAAATGCGATGATGCGCTATCTGCCCCTCGAACCTTTCGGCTTCGAGCAAAGCCTGAACGTAGTCGCAAACGGAATTGGTCACTTTGGCGTTGATGCGAACCGGGGGAAGGGGAAGCCCCCTTTCCCCAAAACTTTTTTATAAAGGAGCGACCCATAAGCCGAAAAAAAGACGTCTTTCCGTCGGATGGATTGTTTCCGTATCAAATGCGTTAGAGCTTTTCCCTCTTTTTGAAGGCCTTCACAAACTCCACGGCCTCGTCGAAATTCGCGACGTCGCCGTGAATCTGGGCCTTGAGCAGCGCCTCGCGAATAAGCCCCACGGCCGGGCCCGCCTTGAGGTCCGTGGCCTGCATGATCTGGTTGCCGTTCATGAACGGCTCCAGGATTTCCTCGGGGATGTCCGCCCGCTCCAGCAGCTTCATGTTGTGATTGAATTCGCGGTAGCTGCTCCCGCGGGCCTTGACGTCCGCCCGCACCATCTCAATAAGGCGGGGGTATTCGTCCAGCGCCCTGAAGCGGCGCACGCCCTTGTCCGTCAGCATGAAATGAAAATGCATATGATGCCGAACGAGGTGGGTGAGAAGATTGACGTCCTCGGGCTGGAACCCGAGCTTGGAGAGAATTTTGTGCGTGATCTTGGCCCCGATGCGGTGGTGCTGGTAGAAGGTCCAGGTCTCATCTATGTATTCGGCCGCGTAAAGCTTGCCCACGTCGTGGAACAAACAGGCCATAGTTCCGTACCAGTCGTAGGGCAATTCTTCGGGATAGCGGCGCATGACCTCGATGGTGTGGGCCAAGACGCTTTCCTCCTCCCCCGTCTCCGTGTTGCGAATCTGGCGGACCTTGCTCAAGGAGGCGATGTCCGGCATCAGGCCGTGCAAAAGCTGCGTCTCGTAGAGGTGCTGGACGAACTGCCACATGTTTTCGGCCTCGACCTTGCGCCACTCGTCCATGATGTCGGCGCCCGGCGCGTAGCTGACCACGCGCTTGGCCGCGCGCACGATGGCCATCCAGGTGTTGGGCTCGATGGGCAGATGATAGTTGGCCGCGAAACGGAGCGCCCGGAGGGCCAGCATGTAATCCTTTTTCAGCACCAAGTCCGGCGACCCCTTGAGTCGAATCTGCTGTTCGCTCAGATCGGCGAACCCATCGTACTTGTCCTCGGCCTTGGGGATAAACGGGCAGGCGGTGGAGAACGGCAGTTCGCCTTTTTTCTCCAGGGCCTTGAGCAACCGGGGAGTCATCCGAACCACGGACTCCTCGGGATGGGCCGCAGAGTCCATGTCCGCCTGATAAAAGTGGAACGCAACCCCGCCTTCCTTGAGCACGCCGGCGCACGATTCGTCGGGGCTGGGCTTGATCCCGGGGAAATATTTGCCAAGCCCCTCCAGGGGCAGCTCCGAACAAATATCGATGGCGGTTTCGTCGCCCTTGTCGTCGATTCCCTGGTTCTGAAGGCGTGCGTTGATCACGTAAGCGTCATAGCCGTTGCGCATCAGCGTCTTGCATATGCTCACCGCATCTTTATAAGGCTGGGGCATGCAGGGTCCTCCATGAAAAATTGATTCGCTCGCGTGGCGGGGCTGATAGGGTTCCTTTAGCGGGACGGTACAATGTTTCGCCCCAGAAGAAAATGGCTGCGAACCCGCCCCGTGAGGACGCGGCCCAAAAGCGGCGTATTCTTCCCCTTGGAGAGCATGGCGCCCGGCGTCACCTCCCATTCGGCCTCGGGATCGAACAGCAGAAAGTCCGCGGGATCGCCCGGCGCGAAGCCATTGCAGTCGAGCCCGAAAATCTTGCATGGGCCCGAACTCCACGCCCGAAGAAAGTCGTCCAGACTCAGTTCGCCCTCCTTGACCAGCGCCCACGTGACGGACAAGGCGGTGTCCAGGCCGGAGACGCCGCAAGGCGCCTGGTCGAACTCCACCTCCTTTTCATGGCGGGCGTGGGGGGCGTGATCCGTAGCCAGAATGTCGATCACCCCTTCGCGCAGGGCCTGGCGTACGGCCAGCACGTCCTGCTGCGTGCGCAAGGGCGGGTTGACCTTGGCCGCCGTATTGTAGCCGCGCACCTCCTCCTCGGTGAACACCAGGTAATGCGGGCAGGTCTCGGCCGTGACCTTGATCCCGCGCCGTTTGGCCCCGGCGATGAGCTCCACGGACTTGGCCGAACTGATGTGGGCCAGATGCAGGGGCAGGTCCAGATATTCCGCCAGCAGGATGTCCCGGGCCGCCTGGATGGCCTCGCCCGCGTCGGGCTGCCCGGCCAGGCCGAGCTCACTGGAGACCACGCCCTCGTTGATCCCCGCCGCCGGCTTCATGAACGGGTCCTCGCAGTGGTCGATCACGATGCGGCCGAGGTCCGAAGCGTACTCCACGGCCCGCCGGAAAAGCTCGGTGTCGAGCACCGGAAGTCCGTCATTGGAAAAGGCCTGGCATCCCGATTCGGCCAGCTCCGCCAAGGGCGCAAGCTCCTTGCCCTGCAGGCCCCGAGTCAGCGCGCCGATGGGGTAGAGCCTCGGTCCGTCGGGATGGACAGCCTGCGCCTGGCGCAGCATGTGCTCCGTGACCGAGGCCGTATCGTTCACCGGGTTGGTGTTGGCCATGGCCATGACCTGACCGAATCCGCCCTGGGCCGCGGCCGCAAGGCCCGAGGCGATGTCTTCCTTATATTCGAACCCCGGCTCGCGCAGATGCGTATGCACGTCCGTGAGCGAAGGCAGCAGAACCAGCCCCTTGGCGTCCACGGCCTGTACGGACTCGGAGACGGGCTCGCGTCCGGCGGGCGCAAGCTCCTTGATCCGGCCCCCGGAAATGAACACGTCCACGGCCTCGCCTTTCCACTGGGCCGACTGCACCACCAAGTCTATCAGGCTCATGTTCGACGCTCCTTTTGAACAACCCGGCCTTTGGAATCATTCGGCGGCCGTGCGCCTTCAATCCGTCGCATACCCGGACACGGGGGACTTCCTGGTCAGATACAGAAACAACAGCGCCATGCGCGTGGCCACGCCATTGGCCACCTGGTCCAGCACAAGGCACTGGTCCGTGTCGGCCAGATCGTCGTTGATCTCCACCCCCCTGTTCATGGGGCCCGGATGCAGCACCACGGCGTCCTCGGCCGCGGCCTTCAGATGGCGCAGGCCCAGGCCGTAGCGCACGGCGTACTCGCGCAAATCCGGGAGCAGGCCGTCCTGCTGGCGCTCAAGCTGCAACCGCAGGCACATGACCGCATGCACCCCCCGGACCGCTTCGTCCAGGCGCGGGCAGACCTCCACGGGCCAGCCCTTCAAGGTCGCCGGCATCAGCGTCCGCGGGCCGCACAGCCGAACCTTGGCCCCGAGCATGGTCAAAAGGCGCACGTTGGAGCGGGCCACCCGGCTGTGGGCGATGTCGCCCAGGATCAGCACGGTCTTGCCGCTGAAATCCATAGCGCCCCATTGCTGGTGCAGACTGAAGGCGTCGAGCAGGGACTGGGTGGGGTGGGCGTGCCAGCCGTCTCCGGCGTTGATGACGCTGCACTCCAGCCGTTCGGCCAAAAATTGCGCCGCGCCGCTGGACTCATGCCGAATGACGATGGCGTCCGGATTCATGGCCTGCAGGGTCAAGGCCGTGTCCTTGAGGCTTTCGCCCTTGCGCAGGGAGCTGGAGCTTTTGGCCAGGGAGAACGTGTCCGCGGACAGCCGTTTCCCGGCCACGTCAAAGGACGTTTTGGTCCGGGTGGACGGTTCGGCGAAAAACAGCACCACGCTGCGGCCCCGCAAGGTCGGGACCTTCTTCACCGGCCGGCTGTTGATTTCTTGAAAATATGCGGCGGCTTCAAAAATATGGGCGACGTCGTCGCGGTCAAGCTGGGATACGTCCAGCAGGTCCTTGTGTCGCCACTGTCTGGGTTCGGACATCCCTTCCTCTCTTGTCGTCGAAAGCAAGAAATTCGCTACGGCGCCAGCCCGTTGTTCGGCCGAGAACGTTGCATGTGCAGGCGATTTGAGGACTGCGACCATAAGAAACGGTCCGACGCATGCGCCAGACCGCCCCTCTTTTGCAGCGTCTCCACGGACTCGCCCTTGCAGGCCAAACGGCTGCAGGCCGCAAACCGCGGCCGCGCATTCGGGCCGCCGCACCGCAAACAGCTTTCTATACCCTCAAGGCCGCCAAAAGAGCAATCCGCTTTCTCAAGCTTTCTCGACGCGAAAAACGGCCGGCGAACCTCGGTGTGACGTTGATTGAACAGACGCCGCCAAACCGGTCGGCGCTCCAAGGCGCTTGGAAGCGGCGGAGAAAACGGCTATAGCCTGTGGATCAACTCATCCCCGGCCTGGAGGCTTCATGCATCTCAACAAACGCGTTCTGGTCACCGGCGGCGCGGGCTTTCTCGGTTCGCACCTCTGCACCCGCCTGGCGGACAACGGTTGCGAGGTCCTCTGCGTGGACAACCACTTCACCGGCGCCCGGCGCAACGTCGCCCCGCTGCTCGGCCGGGCGAACTTCGAATTCCTGCGCCACGACGTCACCTTTCCGCTCTACGTCGAGGTGGATGAAATCTACAACCTGGCCTGCCCGGCATCGCCCATCCACTACCAGCACGACCCGGTCCAGACCACCAAGACCTCGGTCATCGGCGCCATCAACATGCTCGGGCTCGCCAAACGCCTCAAGGCCAAGATCATGCAAGCCTCGACCTCCGAGGTCTACGGCGACCCGAAAGTCCATCCACAAACCGAGGATTATTGGGGCAACGTCAATCCCATCGGCCTGCGGGCCTGCTACGACGAAGGCAAACGCTGCGCCGAAACCCTGTTCTTCGACTACTACCGCCAACACGGTCTGCGCATCAAAGTGGCCCGCATCTTCAACACCTACGGCCCGCGCATGCACGTCAACGACGGCCGGGTGGTGTCCAACTTCATCATCCAGGCTCTGCGCGGCGAGCCCCTCACCGTGTACGGCGAGGGCTCCCAAACGCGCTCGTTCTGTTATGTGGACGACTTGGTCGAAGGATTCATCCGGCTCATGGACTCCGGCGACGACTTCATCGGCCCCTGCAATCTCGGCAATCCGGGCGAGTACTCGATCCTGGAGCTGGCCGAAGCCATCATCGAGCAGACCGGCTCCTCCTCGAAGATCGTTCACAAACCGCTGCCGGAGAACGACCCCCGCCGCCGGAAACCGGACATTTCCCTGGCCCAGGAAAAGTTGGGGTGGGCGCCGACGACTCCGCTCAAGGAAGGCCTCGCCAAGACCATCGCCTACTTCGACGACGTGCTGCGGGAGATCGGCGGGTAAAGGAGCCATTGCGTCCCGGCGCGCCCTAACCTTCTCCCCGAACCCGCCGATAAGAGCCTTGTCAAACCAGCGACAAGGAGCGTCGCCATGCATATCGTCATGGATGCGGGCCAAATGGCCAAAGTACTTTTTGGCGTCGAGGAGCCGGACCGGGAAAACGAGCGGACTCCCCTCGACGTCGATGTGGTGGATTTGTCGAAAGAGGCGTTGCGGCGGCATCAACAAAGCATCGTCGACCGAGTCAGGTCCGGCGCCTACACTCTGGAGATGTTCGACAACCGCATCAACCAGGTGCACAGGGAAATCGAGAAGGTTCGAAAATCGGCGCTGCCCGACAGGGTCAAGGAACAGAAGACCGACGCCAAGGAAACCGAAATCTCTCTGCTTCAGGCCGGACAGTTCGAGTATTTGAAGGGCGTCAGCACGATCGCCGTGGCTTAACGGACGACCAAAAGGCGCGAGAGCTGCGTTGCCGAGAAAAAATCAGGCGTCCGGTTCGAGTTC
The DNA here is from genome assembly GCA_030156255.1 of Desulfovibrionales bacterium. Taxonomy (GTDB): domain Bacteria; phylum Desulfobacterota; class Desulfovibrionia; order Desulfovibrionales; family Desulfovibrionaceae; genus JASGMV01. The sequence continues at coordinate 1,320 of JASGMV010000007.1, read as the reverse complement.
CGGGACTCCGGCTTCGGGCAAAGGACTCGGGGATTCGCTCTCCATCAGCCGCGCCGTGATGGCGTTGGAGACGAGCATGCCGTTCTTGGTCAGCCGCAGCCGCCCGTGGCTGAGGCGGATCAGCCCGTTCTTGTACAAGGCGTCCATAAGCTGCTGGCGCGACGACACCAGGTCTCTGCCGCTGCGTTTGCGGTATTCCGCCAGGCTCAAGCCTGTGGAGGTCCGCAGGGAGAGCATGACGTACTCTTTCAACCGGACGGCGTCGTCCAGTTTTTCGAACTCCAGCCCGGCGAACCCGCCGCGCACCGCCGCGTCGTAAGCGTCCATGAACGAAGGATTGGTGAAGCGCCGATCCCCGATGGTCGAGACGGCCGACGGACCCAACCCCAGATAGCTCCGCCCCTCCCAGTATCCCATATTGTGCCGGCAGCTGTAGCCCATACGGGCGAAGTTGGAGATTTCGTATTGGAGGTAGGCCTCGCTCTCCAGAAATTCGGCGCCGTGCACGAACATGCGGGCCTGCTCCGAGTCGCCCGGCAGCTCGGCCCGGCCCGTCTGCAAGGTGTTCTCCAAAGGCGTGCCCGGCTCCACTGTCAGGTTGTAGCAGGACAGGTGCTCGGGCTTCATCGTCTTGACCACGCTCTTCAGCGTCTCCAACCAGTTGCGGGAGCGCTGGCCCGGCAGCCCCCACATGAGGTCCAGCCCCAGATTGGCCAGACCCGCGGCACGGGCGTTGGCGAAGGCCTCCCGAGCCTGTCTGGCGGAATGGCCGCGGCCCAGAAATTTCAGCTGCCCGTCGTCCAGGCTTTGCACGCCCAGGCTGATGCGGTTGATCCCCAGGCCCATGAGCGCCCGAAAATACTCCGGACTCGCGTGGGCCTCGGGATTGGCCTCCATGGACGCCTCCAGGCCGGACTCCAGCCGGAAGGATTTGCGCAGCCGGCTCATGATGCGCTCGACCTCCCCAGGCGCCAGCAAGTTCGGCGTGCCCCCGCCGATGTACACCGTCTGCACTTCCGGCCTGTTCAGCCGCTCGCCCCATAGTTCGATCTCCCTGCCCAGGGCCTGCATATACCAGTGGAACGTCACCTGGTTGAACGTTTGGGAGTGAAAGGAGCAATACGGACATTTTCGTCGGCAAAAGGGAACGTGAACGTAGACGAGCAGGCCCCCGGACTTTTTCTGTGCGGGGTCCAGCGTGATGTCGAGGCTCTGCTTCGGCTTTGGCTTGCCCAGCGCCTCAAGGTTGCCAAAGAAACGCGCCATACGAACCGCCCTGAAATAAATGCGGGGTGGAGCGGTTTCCGGGGGAAGGGGAAA
>JASGMV010000103.1 GCA_030156255.1 Desulfovibrionales bacterium | reverse complement strand
ACTGCTCGGCAAGGATTTGTCCGCAAATCCTTGCCGCGAAATGCTTGTAGGCGAGCTACGCTCGCCGTGAAGCAAGCATTTCAAGCGTAATATGCTCTAAAGTGCGCTTCGATGCGTCGATATATACCACACAGCGCATTGTGAGTCAACTACGTCGGTTAGAGCAGCTTACCTTTGCCAAAGTGAAACTGCGTTGCAGGAATTTGCGAATAAATACTTGCAGCTGTTCCGGGATGCCTGCAGGCGGGGTGCGCTGCGCCGTACGGCAAGTATTTCAGGCGTCACATGCTTGAAAGGCGGGGAGAACGACGAGTGTTTCCAGGAAAGTGGAAAAAATTTTGCAGAAACGATTTTGCCCTTCCCCCGGCTTTCGCCAAACGGGAAGGCTCCTAATCCAGGCCGTAGCGCTTGAGTTTGCGCCAGATGGTGGCCCGGTCGATGTCCAGGACTTCCGCCGCGTGGGTCCGGTTGCCGTCGCATTGCTCCAGGACCCAGGCGATGTGGCGCCGCTCGTTTTCCCGGAGGCTGATCATCTCCCGCAGGCAGGGTTGCTGGACGTACACCGGGCCGCCGGCGATGTCCGGAGGCAGGTGCCCGGGCAGGACCATCTCCCCGTCGCACAAGACCACGGCCCGCTCGACGATGTTCTCCAGCTCCCGGACGTTGCCGGGAAATTCGTAGGAGGAGAGGATTTGCAGGCAGTCGTCGTTCAGGCGCAGGACCTTTTTACCGAAGGCGCTGGCGAAGCGGTCGAGGAAGTAGGCCGCCAGCAGGGGAATGTCTTCGCGGCGTTCGCGCAGCGGCGGAACTTTCAGGGTGATGACGTCCAGGCGGTAGTAGAGATCCTGGCGGAAGGCTCCCTGCTCCACCTCGACTTGCAGATTTTTGTTGGTGGCGGCCAGCACGCGCACGTCGATGGGTTGCTCCCGGGTTCCGCCCACGCGGATGAGTGTGCGCTCCTCCAGCACGCGCAGCATCTTGACCTGCATGGAAAGCTCCATGTCGCCGATCTCGTCCAGGAAAAACGTGCCTCCGTGGGCCGCCTCCATGAGGCCTTTGCGCCCGGAGCCGGCGCCGGTGAAGGCGCCCGGCTCGTGGCCGAAAAGTTCGTTGGCCAGCAGGTCCTTGTTGAAGGCGCCGCAGTTGACGGCGAGAAATCTCTTGGAGCTTCGGCGGGATTGGGCGTGGATGGATTTCGCCACCAACTCCTTGCCCGTGCCGGTCTCTCCGGTGATGAGCACGGTGGAGTCCACGGACGCCAGGCGGGCGATGTTTTCCTTGAGTTCGAGCATGGCCGGGCTTTGGCCGATGATCAGTGGGCCGCGGCGCTCGTCCACCCGCTCGCGCAGGGCGTTCAGTTCGCGGCGCAGTCCGCCTTTCTCCAAGGCCTTGCGCGCCAGAGCCGTCAACTCCTTGATGTTCACGGGCTTGGGAAGGTAGTGGTAGGCGCCGAGGTTCATGGCCTCCACGGCCGTGTCCACCGAGGCGTAGCCCGTGACCATGAGCACTTCGGCCTGCGGCTGCAGCTCCTTGGCCCGCCGGAGCACCTCCAGGCCGTCCACGTCGGGCATACGCAGATCGGTGATGACCAGATCGAACTCCTCGCGCTCCAGGAGACTGACGGCCTCGGCTCCCGAGGCCAGCGACCGGACCTCGTACCCCTTCCGCGAGAGGGAAAGCTCCAGGTTCTCCCTGGCGATGTCTTCGTCCTCGACGATGAGAATGCGCGCCGGGTTCATCCCTGCTCCTTGGGCAGTTCCGCGAGGCGCATGGGCAGGCGGATGACGAATCTTGCGCCGACGCCTTCGCGGCCCTCGACGCAAATCTCCCCGCCGTGTTTGCGCACCACGCCGTAGGCGATGTACAGGCCGAGCCCCGTGCCCGAGCCCACGTCCTTGGTGGTGAAGAACGGATCGAACATCTGTCCCCGAACCTCTTCCGAAAAACCGCAGCCGTCGTCCTCGACAAAGAGGGAGACGCGATTGCGGCCCGGGTCGGCTTCGGCCGTGACGGACAGGCCCGTGCCGACGCCGGCCACGGCGTGGATGCCGTTGATCAGCAGGTTCAGGAGCATTTCCTGGATCTGCTGGCGGTCCATGTCGACCTCGACGTCCTCGGGTATCCACGATTCGATTTCCACGCCCGGAGGCGTCTGGCTGGAGATCAGGCGGATGGCGCCCCGGACCACCTCGCGCAGATTTTCCCGGCGCAGGGCGAACTCGTGGCTCCGAGAGAACTCCAGAAGACCGCGGACGATGTCCCGCGCCCGGAGCGTCTCGCGTTCGATGTTCTGCAGCATACGGGCCGTGAACTCCGGGTCCGGCGCCTGGTCCTCCTCCATGAGCAGTTGGCAGGAGGTGGAAATGTTGTTCAGGGGGTTGTTGAGCTGATGGGCGATGCCGGAGGACAGCGTGCCGATGGACGAGAGCTTCTTGTTCTGGACCAGTTGCTCCTGCCGGCGCTCAAGCTCCGACACCATACGGTTGATGGCCTGCATGATGCGGCGGATTTCATCGTCGGCGCGGCCCATGGTCACGGGCTCGAAAGAGCCTTCCGCGATTTTGAGGGTGGTCTCCTCGACTTCCCGGAGCGGACGGATGATTCTGTTGCGGAGGAAGTGGACCAGCCCTGCGCCCAGCACCAGGACCATGGCCAGGGAAATGAACAGGTTGCGGCGCAACTGTTCATTGATCTGCATGATGCGTTTGCGCTCGAAGCGCACCATGCGCCTGCTCGTTTCCTCCAGTTGTTGGCCGAGGGACCGGAGGCGGTCGATGTCCTTTTTGCTTACCGCATAACCGGCTCTATGGATGCGGTCCAGATTTTGTTGGTAGGCGGTGAGCGCCTCCCGGATGTGCGCGATGCTGTCCGCCACAAGAAGCTGGCGTCCGTAGTTTTCCGCCTCGTCGAGTTTGTCCAGGGCCATGCGGCCGTGGATGACGTTTTCGTCGTAGCCTTCGCCGTACAGAAAATAGTTTTTTTCGTACCGGCGCATCTCCAGAATGATGTTCGAGAGGTCGTCGGCGATCTCCACCACTGCGACTTTGCCCTCGATCCGCAGGAGGTTGTAGTAGGAAACAACGCTGATGGCGCCAAGGGCGCACAGCCAGATCGCAAAGCCGAGAATGACTTTGCGGCGTAAATTGAGATGAATCCAGAGGAACTTTTCCATGCGCCGACCGCCCGTACTCCTTTGAACGGCCTACATAAGCGCAAATTCGGTCGGGCGCAACGTCGAAACCCGTCGAGGCGCCCTTGTCGGGGCTCACCGGAAAGGCTATTCGCCGGCCGCTTCGGCCCGGATGCGCCGCATCCACTCCGGAATGATCGGCGACTCGATGCGGAAGTAGCCGGGGTTGTAGGGCTTGATGTCCACCACGGGGGAGCCGTCCACGGCCTCGAAGCCTTGGACGCGAAGAATCAGCCCCTCCCGGGCGACCAGCTTCACGGCGCTGACCAATACCGGATTGGGCCTGGCCGGGCTGCAGGTGGCGAACACGCCTTGCTCCGGAAACTCCTGGAGCCCCATGGGGTGGACCTTCTTCAAGCTGCGGCGTTCGGGCGGCAGCAGGTGCGGCCAGTACAGGACCAGAATGTGCGAGAAGCCCTCCAGACCATCCAGCAGATCCCCGTACTCTTCGTTGATGGCGATTTCGCTGACGAGCTCCCGAGTCCTGCGGTGCTCTTCGCGGGCGACCTGAAGCCGCTGGTCCCGGGTCAGGCCGTCCTTGTTCGCCGTGAGCGAAGGCGTCTTGATGTCGCTACGCACGGTTCCGATGGGATGCAGTTCGATCATGGGCGCCTCATGTTTTTTGGGGAGGAGCAACATCTTTTGCGTTAACGATAAAGAAGTCGCAATGAAGGGTCAACTTGCGCGAGGTGTGCGAACCCTCTGGGCGCTTCGCCGCGCCGTCGCCCCTCTGTGGGGTCAGCCGTGGGGCGCCCGGGCCGGGTTCTTGTCCATGGCGTTGGCGTAAAGGATCGCCGGGACGGCGAAGAGGACGTAGGGCAGCAACGTCATGGCTGCGGTGATGAGTCCTGGGCTGGAGTGGGGCGTCGGGATTCCCAGCGATCGGCCCCAGACCATCCCCAGGGTGAAAAACGCGCCTGCGGCCAGGGTGATCCGGGAAATCAGACGCCATTTACCGGCGTCCAGGCGAAGTCTTCGACCAAAGGCGTAGCTGATCCCGCCCCACAGGCACAGCCCGAACAGGACGACGTCCAGCACGGCCTTGACCGGGGCCAGCCCGACGGCCGGCCCACGCAGCGCCATGGCCGAAACCGCCAGTGTGGACAGGTAGAGCGCGCCGAGCAGGATCACGTAGCCTTTCATGTCTCCCTCCTTGGTTGGACGGTCGAAATCAGTAGCTGATGCGCCAGCGCCAGCTGACGCGGTAGAGTTCTCGCAGCGTATGGATGCCGCCGCGTTGAAGCTTTTTCGCCAGAAACAGAAACAGGTAGGCCGTCTGCAGGGCGTCCATGGCTGCGTCGTGGGCCGGAAATCGTGGCAGGCCGTAAGTTTCGGCCAGGTCCGGCAGCGTAAAGGAAATGCGCGGGGCGTACTGGTCGAAGCGGCCGCTGTATTGCTCCTCCTGGTAGGCCTGGGCCAGGCGCAGGGTGTCCAGGCACGGGGTGATGAGTCCGCGGCCGTACAACCGTTTGCAGGCGCGGTTGATGAAGCCTGCGTCCAGGCTCACATGGTGCCCGACCATGAGGCTTGCGCCCATGTAGTCCAGAAATTGCGGCAGCACCTTGTCCAGCGGCTCGGCCTGCTTCAGCTCTTCCGGCGTCAGTCCGTGGACCACGACCGCCGAGCTCGCGGGCCCTCCGGTGGGCCGGATGAGCCGGTGAAAGCTGTCCTGCGGGACGATTTCAAGCCCGCGGATGCGCACCGCACCGATGGACACGATCTCGTGGCGGCGGGGATTCAATCCGCTCAGCTCCGTGTCCACCACGGCGAAGTCGTATTCCTCCAGGGGCAGATTCTGGTCCAGCCCGGTGAACAACTCGCGGTTGCGCGCAATGGCCGGGTGGACGCCGCCGCCCTGGAGCAAGTCGGCGAGGCGCTGGCGCAAGGTGGGTTTTCCGGGGGCGGGGATCATAAGCATGGCGCCTCAGATGTTCAGCCGGAAGCGCTCCCTGAGAAACGCCTGCATCCGGCCGATGAGGCCGAAGGCCTCTTTGAGGGTTCGTCTCTCCAGGGCCGACAAGGCGCCCGGGTCGATGTAGTTGTCGGGAGGCAGCCCTTGTTCGGCGAGGCCGAGCTGATGGGTCAGGCGCAGGTGCAGAATGAACTCGAAGGCCTCGGCCGCCTCCAGGGCCAACTCCCGGGGAACGGCCTGCTCCTCGCTGAGCCTGCGCAACCGCGCCAGGGTGTTCGTCTCTTTCAGGCCGCTGTCCAGGGCCATGGCCCTGGCGAAGTCGACGAAGGGGACCAGTCCGCGTTTTTTGATGTCCAGCCGTTTTTTGTGCTCTCCGTCGGTTTCGACGATGAAGTTTTTGAAAAAGGTCAAGGGAGGCTTGGTCCGCAGGCAATCCGCGGCCAGGATTCGCGTGAAAACCCGGTTTCGGGCGGCCATGGCCGTGACGCGATTGCTCAACTCGATCGACAGGCTCTCCTCGCCGAAACCGGGGCGGAAGTCGAAAAAGATTGCCGACTTGAGCACCTGCTCCGGCTCGGGCTCGGCGATCCAGTTCTCCACCTGGTTGGTCCATCCGGACAGGGACCGCCGCCAGGGCGCCCGAGCGGCCATGACACCGCCGGCGCAGAGGGGAAATCCGCATTTGTCCAAGTGTCCGTTGGCCTGCTGGGTGAAGGCCTCCAGGTAGAGGTTTGCGGCCCGGCGCAGGATCTCGTCATCCGAGTCCTTGATCAGCAGGGCGTTGTCCTGGTCCGTGGCGAATGTCTGCTCGCGCCGGCCTTCGCTTCCGAGCAGCAGCCAGCAGAACGGCAAGGGCGAGGGGCCGAGCTCCCGGGTGAGCAGCCGCAGCAGCTGTTGCAGAATGAGGTCGTTGAGCACCGTGACCATGCGGGTGATGTGCTCGGCCTTGGCGCCTTCCTCCACCAGGGTGCGCACCACGGAAGGGATTTTGCCCGACAGCGGGTACAGCCCGGGGATGGTCTTGCGGGTGTCGATCTCGCGCAGGATGGACAGGGGGGATTTGCCCTGCAGGACCATGATGTCGTGGGAAGTGACCACGCCCCAGGGCGCTTCCCGGCGCGTCACCGCCAAGTGGTGGATGTTTCGGGTCATCATGCGCATCAAGGCGTCGAAGCAGACTTCGTCCGCGTCGATGGACTCCACCGGGCCGCTCATGATGCTCTGGACCGGGGCCTCCAGGTCCAGGCCGACGGCCACGGCCTGGCGGAGGTCCGTGTCCGTGACGATGCCGACCGCCGCCCCCGAGGGGTCGGTGATCAGCAGCGATCCGACGCGCTCTTTGGACATGATTCCCGCGGCTCGCCGGATGGAGTCGCCCATGGGCGCGGTCAGGGGCTCGCGCAAGGCCATGTCGCCCACCCTGGAGGAGAACAGGTATAATCCGCTTTCGGTGATGACCTCGGCCTTGCGTCGGCCCATTTCGCTGAAGGCCTTGTCCAGGTAGTTGGCCGAAAAGCGTTTGAGATAGAAGTGGGCGATGCACGGCCGGTCCTCCATGATCTTGAGGAAGGCGCTTTTGCGCATTTTGACGAAGAACGTGTCCTCCACCGTTTCGGCGTCCATGTCCGCGGGGCCGTCTTTGAGCAGGCTGAGTTCTCCGACGCTGTCGCCCTCGCCTTTGAGGTCGAGGAGGACTTCGCCTGCGGCGTCGCGGACGAAAACCTTGACCCCTCCGCGCTGGATGATCAGCAAGTGGTCCAGGACGGTGGCGCCGCGGACCATGACGTTTTGGCCTTTGGGTGCGAAGTCGATGGAGCATTGGGCGGCCAGCCCGGCGATGGTTTCGCCGTCCAGCTCGCTGAAGGGGAGGGTGGACTCCAGGAAATCCTGCAGCGCCTGCGGCGGGCCGTGTTGGAATGTTTCGCGGACCATGTCGATTCCTTTAGGTTGGGCGTAGCACGGCGCCTTGAT
>JASGMV010000102.1 GCA_030156255.1 Desulfovibrionales bacterium | reverse complement strand
GAATCCCGCCAAGCCCACCCGGCGACAGAAAGCTGATCTAGTCAACACCCTTTGGAAAAGGGGTGTTCCCCTTCCCCCGGCTCTTATCCCCTTTCCCTAAAACTTTTATGGGGGGACGATGTTAAGAAGAAGTGGGGAGTTTAGTCTTCGAGGCCGTTCAAAGCTTGCCTGAAATCCTCTGTCCACGCGGTTTTTCGTGGGAAGCCATGCATAGCTGAAAATTAGTTGGCTAAAAAGCCAAGCGTTGACTATCCGAGGCGAAACGGCGCCAGGACCCGGTCCAGCACGCCCTGGACTTTGGAGATGGCCACGCCGTAATTGGTGACGGGAACGCCCCGGCGCTGGCATTCCTTGATGCGCCGCAGCATCTCGGCCCGGTTCAGCATGCATGCGCCGCAGTGGACCACCAGTTTGAAGCGGGACAGGTCCTCCGGAAAATCGTGGCCCGCGGCCACGGTGAACTTCAGGTCCTTGCCGGTGTAGCGCGCCATCCAGCGGGGAATCTTGACGCGGCCGATGTCGTCGGCCACCGGGTGATGGGAGCAGGCCTCGGCGATGAGCACCTCGTCTCCGTCCTCCAGATCGTCCACAGCCGCGGCGCCCGCGGCCAGCGCGGGCAGATCGCCCTTGAACCGGGCGAACAGCGTGGAGAAGGTGGTCATGGGAATGTCTTCGGGAACGTCGCCCGCGACCTTGAGCACCACCTGCGAGTCCGTGACCACCAGGGCCGGCGGCGGCGAAAGCCGGTCCAAAGCCGCCTCCAACTCGCGCTCCTTGACCACCATGCCCATGGCCTCGCTGTCCAGAATTTCGCGAAGCAGCTGAACTTGCGGCAAAATGAGTCGGCCTTTGGGCGCGGCCAAGTCGATGGGAACCACCAGGAGCACGACGTCGCCCTCGGAAATAAGGTCGCCGGCCAGCACCGGCTCCGCCTTCAGCTCCTTGGGGGCAAGCTCGATCAACGCCCGCTTCAGTTCGTCCACCCCCTGCCCCGTGGCTGCGGAGAGCGCCAGGGAGGGGATCCCCCGCTCGCGAAGCGCCGCCGAATCAGCGGCGGGCGCTTCGCCCTTGTCCGCCTTGTTGAAGGCGACGATGCTGGGAATCTCCAGCCGGGCCAATTCGTCCAGGGCCTCCAACTCGCGCTCGCCAAGACCCGCCTCGTCCGTGACCAGCACGGCCAGATCGGTGCGGAAGAGCACCTTGCGCGAGGCCTTGACCCGCAGTTCGCCCACTTCGCCCACGTCGTCCAGGCCGGCCGTGTCGTAGAACGTCACCGGCCCCAGCGGAAGCAATTCATACGGCTTGGCCACGGGGTCCGTGGTGGTCCCGGGCGTATCCGAAACAATGGCGATCTCCTGGCCGGCCAAAGCATTGAGCAGCGAAGACTTGCCGACGTTACGCCGGCCCAGCAGCGTGATGACCAACCGCACCCCGCGGGGGGCTTCCTGGCTCATGGAGTCTCCTTGGCGACGGGCCCGGCGCATCCGAAGGGATGAGTCCCTCGGCCCGGATGACGCTCTTGACGCCCGCGATGTTTTTCTCGATCCCCGGATCGATGTTCTTGCCGGGATAGATGGCGTATCGCCCCCGAACGTCCTGCGGCGTCAAGGACGGCATGATCACGTTGCACCCGGCCCGAAGCCCACGGGCGCGTCCGTCCGGCGCCAGAGCTTGCAAGGCGCTGGTGGCCGGAATGTTCGCAAGGGGGTTGAGCAGGCGCAAAATGGCCAGGGCGCGCAGGCACACGGCGACCGAGCCGTGGGGTGCGCCGGCCAGCGGAGTGTCGGGATGCGCGACCAGCGGCCCCACGGCGATCATGTCCAGTTGCAGCGCCGTGAGCGCCAGAATGTCCCGGGCCAGGGACGCCGCGTCCTGTCCGGGAAGCCCGGTGATGACGCCCGAACCGACCTCGAACCCATGGCTACGCAACGCCTCCAGACGATCCAGCCGCTTCTCCAGGTTATCGCCCGGCCGAAGACCGGCATACAGGGACGCATCCATGGTTTCGACTTTGAGTAAATACCGGTCGGCCCCGGCCCTGCGAAAGCGGGCGAGGGCCTCGTCCGAGGCGTCGCCGACGGACAGCGTCACGGCCGCGCCCAACGTCTCCTTGATGCGCGCCGTAACGCGCTCCAGAAGGTCCGAAGAAAAATCCGGCTCCTCCCCGGACTGGAGCACCACCGTGCCCATGCCCAGGTCCACGGCCATTCGGGCCGCGTCCAGCATCTGGTCCTCGCGCAGCCGGTAGCGCGCAAGGGAGGCGTTGGCCGCCCGCAAGCCGCAATAGAGGCACTGCTTGCGGCAATAGCTGGAAAACTCCACCACGCCGCGCAAGAACACGAACTTCCCGAACACCCGCTCCCGGACGCGCCGGGCCTCGGCGAACAGGTCCGCCGCATCCGCCCCCTCCAACAGCTCGATGATCTGGCCCAGGCTCAGGCTCACGGCTTGCGCACTCCCGCATAGTCCTCGTCCGTGAATCCCAGCTTGCGCATGCGCCGGGGAGACAAAAGCTCGGCAAGAGTCGCCTCGTCGGCCACCCCCCGCTCCAGGGCGATCTGGGCGACGCCCACGCCGCGGCGGCGGGCCTCGGCCGCCAGCGCCTCCACGGCCTCATAGCCCAAAACGGGGACCAGGACCGTGGCCAGGGCCATGCTGGCCTTGACATGCGCCTCGCAACGCTCCCGGCGCGCCGTGATCCCCTTGACGCACTTGTCCGTGAACGGCCCCAGCGCGTTGGAGCACAAGCCGAGGGACTCCAACATCTCATGGGCGATGAACGGCGCGAACTGGTTGAGCTCCAACTGGCCGAGTCCCGCGGCCAGGGCCACGGACTGGCCCGCGGCCATCATCCGAAGCGCGACCTGGCTTAAGGCCTCGGGCAGCACCGGGTTGATCTTCCCGGCCATGATGCTCGACCCCGCCTGGACCGGCGGCAGTTCGATCTCGCCAAGGCCGGCGTCCGGCCCCGACGCCATGAGCCGCAAATCCGAACAGAGCTTGAGCAGGTTCGCCCCAAGGGCCTGGAGCATTCCGGCCGCCTCGGCGAAGCAGTCCATGTTCCGGGTAGCGTCGGCCAAATTTTCGGCCCGCGACAACGGCAGCCCCGTGATGCGCTTCAGGTTCTGCGAGGCGAGAAAAATGAACGTGCGCGGCGCCCCGAGGCCCGTGCCCACCGCCGTGCCGCCCAGATTAACCTGCTTGAGACGCTCCCGGCATTTGAAGATACGCCACCGGTCTCGGCTGGCCGCCTCGGACATGCTCCCGAAGCTCATACCCAGCGTCACGGGTACGGCGTCCATGAGCTGGGTCCGGCCCAGGGAAACCACGTCCGCGAACTCCTGCTCCTTGGCCTGCAGCGCCTCCTGCAGACGGGCCAGCTCGCCTTCGAGGTCCTTCAAGAGGCGCAGGCAGGCGGCCTTGAGGGCGGTGGGAAAAACGTCGTTGGTGGACTGGTGCTTGTTGACGTCATGGATGGGATGGACCATCCCGTAGTCGCCGAGCCGTCCGCCCAGAATCTCGATAGCCCGGTTGGCCAGCACCTCGTTGACGCACATGTTGGTGGACGTACCGGCCCCGCCCTGAAACGGGTCCACGATGACATGCTCGTGCAGCCGGCCGTCGATCATTTCGCCGCAGGCCCGGGCCAGGGCCGCGGCCTTGGCCTGGTCCAAAGCGCCCAATTCGGCGTTGGCCTCCAGGCAGGCCAGCTTGACCTGCCCGAAGGCGCTCAAAAAGACCCCGGGCCAGCGCCGTCCGGATATCGGAAAATTCTCCGAAGCCCTGAGCGTGTGAATCCCCCAGTAGGCGTCATCCGGGACCTGGCGCGCCCCTAGGGCGTCATGTTCTGTTCTCATCAGCGCCCGTCTCAGTAATGAATTTTTCAACGGTCCGTCAGGGATCAAAAATACAAGTCCCGTCCACCTTGCTCGATACGAGCCAAACGATCAACCAACAAATGCTTGCGCTTTTGATCCTTGAACTGCTCCGCTTCAAAGCGCAGTTCGTCGTCCGTGAGCGTCTTGCGTTGGAGCTCGCTATTTTTTGCGTTAAAGCCGCAATAGGCGCATTGATTCCGACATTCGTTGGTCACGTAGAGCGGAGCGAAGAGCACCAATCGGTTGCCGTAAATCTTTTTTTTCACTTCACAGGCGGCCGCCAAAATTTCCCGGTGCAGCTCTTCGTCCTCGGCGTTGAGCAGCGCCGCAGCCTCGCACGGCGTCAGGCCGTTGGTCTCCTTGGCCTTCGCCACAACCTCGCGGACCTCGGTCGGGTCGGGTTGCCTCGCCTGCTCCATTTCGGAAAAGATGGCTTCTTCGTCGATAAAATTTACTGCACCGCCTTGTTGGCCGTCCCTCAGCATAGCATGCGCTCCCGAGGGGGTTTAAACAAGAAGGGACTTCACCTGTACGCCGTCGAGCTGGCCCAGCTTGCCGGTCAGAGCTCCGAGTTCGTCCGTCGAAGCTTCAATGATGAGCCCGATGACGTTGAGGCCTCGCTCCTTGCACGGCACCCCGACCCTTCCCACGATCATCTCGCCGTGAGCGGACAAAATGTCGTTCACCTTGGGAGCCGACGACTTCCTGTTCTTGATGATGACTCCCACCACGCCGATACGCTTGTCCATCAGACGCAGCCTCCTCATTGAAAGGTTGAGCCGAAGCAGACCCCAGCAGGGGGAATAAACGGGAAAGAAATAAAGCGGAAAGGGAAGGGCTACGCCGCACCAAGCAAGGCGGAGAGTCCCCGCCCTGTGGTTCAGATATATCCTTCCCGCAGGCTGATTCTCTCTGGATGGGTGTGTTCCAGACTAAAACCAATTGCAGCTTACATATCTAAAGGACATATGTAAATATTTTTTGTTCTAGAAAAGCCTACGATCAATTATTTTGTGTTATTTTTTATTCAATCTCAATCCGCGCCCGACCCTTGCTTCAGAACGCTCCTCGTTTCAGGCCGCGGCGCAGAGAGATGCGGTTACAGGGCGAGCTTGTAACCTTTCGCCTTCAACGCCTTCACTCTGGCGCTACGGTCGATGTAGTCAGTGTGCAGCAGCCGGTGGGACATATGCCCGCAAGGCCCCTCGTGCAGAAAACCGTCCTGCTTGTCATACAGGGCCGTGATCATGGGATTGTCCTGAGACTTCTTGTACTCATAGAGCTTGTTGTTGCGATCCGCGTCGTACACGTGCTTTTGGCGCTGCTCCACGAAAGCCAAAGCCGCAGCCATGGCTTCTTTGGTCATGTTGACGGAAAGCACGGCGTATCCACAAGCCAGGCCGGCGGCTCTGATGAAACCGCGGCGCGTCATTTTGATGATGTTTCTCATGTGCTCCTCCCTAAACGGTCTGGCGCATACGGTAGCGCCTGTTCACGCGGGCCATGACGTTCTTGAACAAGGAGGCGCGCAGGTCCGGATCCAGCGGCTGGCCGCCGCCATTGACGCACCCGCCGGGGCAGGTCATGACCTCGATGAAGGCGTACGGCGAGTTGCCTTGGCGGACCTGCTCCAGGATCGGAATGGTGTTCGCCAAGCCGCTGACGACGCAAACCTGAATTTCGCCGAAGTTGGGAATGGGCACGCTTGCAGCTTTGACCCCGCTGGAGGCGCGCACGGCCTTGATGTACGGGTCCTTAAGCTTTTCGCCGGAAAGGACCTCGTAGCCGAGGCGCAGAGCCGCCTCCATCACCCCGCCGGAACAGCCGAAAATCGTCGCGCCGCCCGTGGACTCGCCCAGTTCGCGGTCAGGCTTCACGTCCGGCAGGCTCTTGAAGTCGATACCCGCCTTCTTGATCATGTACGCCAGCTCGCGAGTGTCGATGGTGGCGTCGATGTCGTGGTAGCCGCTGTCGGCCAGTTCGGGCCGCATTCCCTCGTACTTTTTGGCGATGCACGGCATGATGGACACGGTGTACATCTTCTTGGCCGGGACATGGCTTTCGTGCGAGCCGTAAGTCTTGGCCAGGGGCCCGAGCATCCCGATGGGCGACTTGCAGCTGGAGAGGTTCGGGATCAAATCAGGGTAGAAGGTCTCGACGAACTTGACCCAACCCGGGCAGCAGGAGGTGAACTGCGGCAGAGGCCGGGCTTTGGGCTTGCCCTGCTCCTTGACGCGCTGCACCAGCTCCGTGCCCTCCTCCATGATGGTCACGTCCGCGGTCCACTCGTTGTCGTAGATCAGATCGAAGCCGAGCTTCTTCAAAGCGGCGTGCATCTTGCCGCCGACATACGTTCCGGTGGGATAGCCGAAGCACTCGCCCAGCCCGTAGCGCACCGCCGGCGCAGGCATGGAGACCACCACCGTATTCGGATCCTTAAGTTTTTCGAAGATCTGGTCCACATAGCTCACGCCCTCGTAGATGGCGCCGTACGGGCAGTTGACCAGGCACTGGCCGCAGTTCATACACGCCGCCGGGTTCACCACCGCGTGGATTCCCTCGTCGTTAATGGACTGAATCGCCCCCGTCCCGCAAACCTCTTCGCAAGTCCCGCACGCCTCGCATTTGTTCGGGTCCACCTGGACAAAATAGATATTGTCCGGATCCACCCCCGTGGGCGCGTTCGTTTGGTACAGAACGCCTTCCATCTCCTTCATAACTCCCTCCTTATCGGGATTGATGGATGAGAGATCCGCCGGCGCCAGCGCCGGCGGAGATTTCGCTGCGCATCCTGACATAGGCGCCTCCTTGATCATTATACTTTTTCAACACTGGTAACACAAAACAATAACTAGTCCAATCGTAGCAAAAATGTCAAACAGTATTCACTTACATGCCGTACTCGGCCAAACATAACACTACAATCTTAAAAGGTTATCCCCAAAAGGGGAAGACTCGAAAATATAGGCGCCGCAATGCGCTCGCCCCAGGGAGGGCGACGAAAACCAGCAGCTCGAGCAAAGCCCCAGGGACTTAGTGCAAAAATATAGCTGCAACGACAAAAAAAATTTTTCAGCAAAAGACGCGGAAAACGCGAGCACCTGGAAGAGGGCTGCGGGAGACGGCTCCGGGCGCACAACGAGGCGGCCGGGAAAGCCGCTTGGTTCGCCCCGACGACAGA
>JASGMV010000050.1 GCA_030156255.1 Desulfovibrionales bacterium | reverse complement strand
TTTATAGGGCGGGGCGACTTTCCAAAGTCGCCCCGCCCTATAAAAGTTTTGGAGATTCTCAAGAACCTTTTCCAAAAGGTTCTTGAGCCGCCGGAGGCATGTCTTCAGAGCGCCAGGCGCGCGTAGTACACTCGTCCTCCGCGCAGGATTCTGATCATCAGGACGCTTTGCATTCTGTGGCGAAGGAAGGCGTCGGTGAAGGCGTCGGCGTTCGTGACGCGGTTGTTCCCGATCTGGAGCAGGACATCGCCCGGCAGCAGGCCAAGCTGGGCCGCAGCCGATCCCTGCGCCACGGCGGCCAACGCGACCCCGCCCCGGGAGGAGTTCGGCGCAGGACGCAGTCCCCAGCGCCGCCAGACCAGGGCGAGCACGCGGTTTTTGCCCAGCGCCTCCACCTGCAGTTTTTTGGTGAAGCGCGCGTCGCCCCGCTGGAAGGTTGCGGAAATCTCCTGCTTGTCCGTGAAGTTGCGCAGCAGATTGAGGTAATGGTCCTTGTCCAGGATTTCGACCTTGTCGAGCTCCAGCAGCAGGTCGCCGGGCTGGACGCCCGCGGCTGAAGCCGGGGAGGGCTGGTGGACTTCCGTCACCAGCATGCCGTGAACCTTCGACAGTCCGAAGTAGTTGGCGATGCGTTGGTCCACGTCCTGGCCGGCAAGGCCGAGCCAGACGGGCGAGACGGAGCCCTTGGTCAAAAGCTCGTTGATCACCCGCTTGGCCTTGTTGACGGGAATGGCGAATCCGATGCCCTCGGCCTGGGCCTGGATGGCCGTGGTGACGCCGATCACCTGCCCCAGAATGTTGATCAAGGGGCCTCCGCTGTTGCCGGGATTGATGGCCGCGTCGGTCTGGATGAAGTCGGTCAGCACCTGGTCGCCCGAGCGCACCGAACGTTTGAGCGCGGAAACCACGCCTGTGGTGACGGTGTGGGTGTAGCCGAAGGGGTTGCCGATGGCGATGACGGTTTCGCCGATGTAGATGTTGGAGGAGTCGCCCATGGCGGCCTGCGGCAGGCTTTTCGCGCTTTTGATCTGCAGAACGGCCAGATCGAAGTCCGGATCTGCGCCGAGCAGCTCCGCCTTCAGCTCCCGGCCGTCCAGGAGGCGCACCGTGATCTCGCTGGCCCCGGAGATGACGTGCGCGTTGGTGAGCACCAGCCCTCGGGCGCCGTCGATGATCACGCCCGAACCGAGGCTTTCCCTTTTGTACCGGCGGGTGGGCAGGCCGTACATGTCGTTGAGGAATTGCCCGAGCCCCGGCTGGCCGAACAGGCCGGGCATGCTCCGCTGCTCGACGACGCTGGTGGACGTGATGTTGACCACGGCCGGGGAGGACGTTTGCACGGCCTCCACCACGGGCGTTCGCCTCGGATCGTGCTTGGCTTCGGCCGCGGGTGCGGCGGCGGGCAAAACGGCCAGCAGCAGGACGGCGAGCGCCGCCCCGCAGACGAAGCGGTGTGCGGGCATTCTAGCGGGCGCTCCTGGCCATGGCCGTGAGCCGCTGCACGCGTTCTTCCGTGGATGGGTGCGTGCTGAACCAGCGCGCTGCGTTTCTTCCGCTGAACGGGTTGACGATGAACATGTTCTCCGTGGCGGCGTTGGCCTGCATGGGGATTTGCCGGGCCGAGGCTTCAAGCTTTTGCAGGGCGTTCGCCAGGCTGAGCGGCGCGCCGGAGATACGGGCCCCGGTTTCGTCGGCCAGGAACTCTCTGGAGCGCGAAATGGCCATTTGGATCAGGGTCGCGGCCAGCGGCGCAATCAGCGCCATGGCCAGGGCGGCCAGGGGATTGGGGCTGTCTTCGTCGTCGCCGCCGAAGCCGAAGAGCGTCGCCCATTGGATCATGTTGGCGATGAGCATGACCACGCTGGCCATGACCGCAGCCACGGACTGGATCAAAATGTCGCGGTTTTTGACGTGTCCGAGTTCATGGGACAGGACGCCGCGCAGTTCATCGGGCCGGAGGATACGCAAAATGCCTTCGGTGACGGCCACCACGGCGTGCTGGGGATCGCGGCCCGTGGCGAAAGCGTTGGGCGCCTGCTGCGGAATGAGCGCCAGCCGAGGCATGGGCAGGCCCGCGTTTGCCGCCAGGCCCTCCACCATGGCGTACAGTTCGGGCGCATCCTCGCGGGAAAGCATCTTGGCCCGGTACATGGACAAAACGATTTTGTCGGAGAACCAGTAGCTGGACACGTTCATGGCAAGGGCCAAAGCGAAGGCGAAGAACAGTCCGGCGCGTCCGCCCAGGACGCCGCCTAAAAAGATGATCACGGCCGTGAGCAGGCCGAGAAGGAGAAACGTTTTGATTTGGCTGGTCATGGGTTGCTCCAGAGTCAAAAAAGGAATGTTGTTTGACAGGAGAATAAGCGATGGCTGCGTTTCGTCAAGACGTGTCGGTCGGATAGAAGTGAGCGCTTCTCGCATGGGCGGTTGATGCATGACCGTCTTCATTCCGAGGCGTCCGCGCGGCGTGAAAGTCATGGGATCTCCTATGCTGCGCCGCTAGCCTGTTGCGATAATCTTTTAAAATTATTGCCTATCGTGTCGTTGCGCTTCGGAGCGAGGTGTAGAGATAAAAAAGTTGCGCTTATCGACTATGTCGAGTACCCACTAAATATTGGATAGCCGCAAAGCGTTATGGGGGGAAACAATAATCGCCGCCGCGAGGAGAGTTCGTCATGAAAAAGGTGATACTGGCCGCCGTTATTGTTATGGCAATGCTTGGCCTTTATCAAACCTGGGCTTCGGCATGCAGCGCCACAGTCTATTGCCAGTGCGTTTGTGACGATGGCGTCTATGGCGCCGGAACAACTGTGGATGTCGATGGCGACTGCGAAAGATTTATGTGGTGGTGCAACGGTCCTTGTTTGCCTGCCAGTAATGAGCTTGATGACGCGGCCGATCTTTGCGTTGATCGATATAAAAGTAAATGTACTGGATTACAAAATCGTACGTGCCATAGGATGGGAGCATACGACAAACTGAATAGATTTGGTCAGTCAAACAAGGAATTTTGACCCGCTATTTTTTATAAAAGGGCTGGTACGGCAAGGCGCCGCATGCTTCATTGAAGCATGCGGCGTTTTATCGTTTTTTCCGAGTCTTGACTCCGGCGTACTTCTTTACGTCGATGTTGTACTTCTTCACCTTGTAGTTCACGATGCGGTAGCTCACGCGCAAATCGCGCGCCGCCTGAAGCATGTTTCCCCGCGCCTTCTTCAGCGCGTCCACCAGAAGCTCCTGCTCGAATCGGGCCACGGACTCGCCGAAGGAGAAGTTGGTGTCCGTGGCCGAGGACTCGGCGGTCTGGAGCGTGGGAGGCATGTGGTAGGTCCGGATGACCTCCTCTTCGCAGACCAGCACGGCGCGTTCGATGCAATTGCGCAGCTCGCGCACGTTGCCCGGCCAATGGTACTGGACCAGCAGGTCCACGGCCGGCGACGAGATTCGCTTGATCTTCTTGTCGTATTCGCCGGAAAAGTCCGAAAGGAAGTGCTCGGCCAGGGGCAGGATATCCTCCCGCCGCTCGCGCAGGGGAGGGATGAAGATGGGGAAGACGTTGATGCGGTAGTACAGGTCCTCCCGGAACTTTCCCTGCTCCAGCAATTCCTCCAGGGGCCGGTGCGTGGCTGTGATCAGGCGAACGTCGACGGTGATGGTCGTTTCCGACCCCACGCGCTGGATCTCCTTCTCCTGGATGGCCCGGAGGACTTTCGCCTGGGCGTCCAGGGACAGTTCGCCGATCTCGTCCAGGAACAAGGCTCCCTGGTTGGCCACCTCGAACAAGCCTTTCTTGGTTTGAAAGGCGCCGGTGAAGGCGCCCTTCTGGTGGCCGAACAGTTCGCTTTCAACCAGTTCGGAGGGTAGGGCCGCGCAGTTGAGCTTGATGAGCGGCTTGTCTTTGCGGGGACTGGCCTGGTGGATGGCCTCGGCCAACAGCTCTTTACCGGTGCCGGACTCGCCGCGCAACAAAACCGTCGCCCGGGACGGCCCGACTTGCCGGGCCTGGCGCAGCACCAGCCGCATGCTCTTGGAGGCGGCGACGAAGTTTTGCGGCGGCGGCGGAGCGTCCAGCCCGGCGCCCAACGGCAGCACGTTGCTTTGCAGATACTTCTGCAGGGCCATCTCTTCCTGGAGCCTCGCCGCATGGCTGGCGATCATGCTGGCCACCACTTCGAGCAATCGGCGGTGCCCTTCAAGCTCTTCCATGGGCAGCAGCGGAACGTCCACTCCCAAGGCTCCCAGCGTGTCGCCGGCATTCTCGTAGAAGTTGACGATCGGCACGCAGATGAAGCCCAGACTCGCCATCTCCTCTTCCGTGCGGCCGAAAGCCTTGTTCAGGAACTCGTGGTTCTCGGACATGCGGGGGACGATGGCCGCTTTTCCGGTCTCGAAGACCTGGCCCACCACGCCCTGGCCCGGCGCGTAGGTGACTTGGTCGTTCACCACCGGGCTGAAGCTCAGGGAGAGCTTCAGCGTTCCGGTCTCCGGGTCGAGGATGGAGAGGAAGAGTCTGGCGTATCCGAGCTCTTCCGCCAGGATGCGCAACAGGTTTTGGAGGTCCTCCTCCAGAGGCCTTTTGGGGTCCATGGACTCCAGGATGTGCTTGAGCACGTCCATATATTCGACATCGTGGGGCAATGCGAGGAACTCCCGTGGTTCAGGTTTGGGATGCGGCGTCGAGCCCGAGGCGCAGGGCTTTGATGTTGATGTCTGCGATGGCGGGCTTGAGGTTTTCTTTGAGCGTGCGCTCCATGGCGGAGGCGCTGAGCGGGACGATGTTCATGCCCAGCAACGCGCCCACGAGAGCGAGGTTGCCGCTTTGCGCAGCGCCGGCCTGAACGCCCATGGACTGGGCGGGAATATACAAGGTCCGGCTGGCGCAGGATTCGACCTTGGCGCGCAAGGCGTCCAGATCGGGCGTCGCGGCCTTGCCCATGGACACGGAGACCGGCCATATCGGTTCGCTGGAGGAAAGCACGACGCCGCCTGGTTTGAGATACGGCAGCGCCCGAACGGTCTCGATGGCCTCGAACCCAAGCAGGATGTCGGCCTCGCCGTGGTCGATTTTCGGGCTGGACAGGCCGAGAAGCAGCATGGACTCCACCACGCCGCCGCGCTGGGCCATGCCGTGGATTTCCCCGGCCGTGACGGGCAGGCCTTCCGAGAGAAACGCCTTGGCCAGCAACTGGGTGGCGGTCAGGGTCCCCTGGCCGCCGACGCCGGTCATGAAGATGCGAAGTTTTGGCGTGTCGGGCATATTATGCACTCCTTGGCGCGGCCTTGATGTGTTCGCAGAGCTGCAGGCAGAACATGCAGCCGGAGCAGGCCAAGGCGTTGACGGCCGTTTTTCCGTTCTCGACGACAAAGGCCGGGCAGGCCAGCGTGGCCACGCACTCGCCGCAGTTGTCGCAGGACTCGTCGATGTACGCCACTTTGGGCTTTTTGATCTTCAGCACCCGGCGGGCGAACAGCGGGCAGGGCTCTTCGGCGATCAGCACCCGCACGCCCGAGGCGTCCTTGAATTTTTCCAGGGCGGCCGTCGTCGCCTTGAGGTTCATCGGACGGACCTTGTCCACCTGCGTCACGCCCAGGCCGCGGACCACCTGCTCGATGTCGGCCTTGTGCAGATTGTCGCCGAGCACGGTTTGGTCCACGCCCGGATGCGGCTGGTGCCCGGTCATGGCCGTGGTGCGGTTGTCCAGGATGACCAGCAGCAAGTTCCGGTCGTTGTGCACGGCGTTGACCAGGCCGGTCATGCCGGAGTGGAAAAAGGTCGAGTCGCCGATGAAGGCCACCACGGGGCGTCCCGAGGCCCAGGCCACGCCGGAGCCGGCCGAGATCGACGAGCCCATGCAGACCAGGAAGTCGGCCATGGACAGCGGCGGAAGCAGGCCGAGCGTGTAGCAGCCGATGTCCGAAGAATACACCGGTTCGTCGCCGAAGACCCTGCGCGTGGCGAAGTACGCGGCGCGGTGAGGGCAGCCGGAGCACAGATTGGGCGGGCGCGGCGGCATGTTTTCCGGCGCTTCGCACGCGCACACCGCGGCGGGTTCGCCGCCTGCGAAGACGGCCAGCGCCTTGGCGACGATCTGGGTGGAGTACTCCCAGTACTGCGGCAGCCCGCCGAAGCCCTTGCCCTGGATTTCCACGCGCAGGCCATGCTGCTGCGCAATGGCGCGCAGTTCGTTCTCGACCACCGGCTCCAGCTCCTCAAGCACCAGCACGCGCTCGCGGCCCTTGAGAAAGTCGGCGATCAACTCCTTCGGAAGCGGGTGCGTCGCCCCCAGCTCCAAGACGGCCGCGTCAAAATCCGATTCGACCATGGCGTCGTGGAGGTAGGCCCGGCTGATCCCCGAAGCGACAACGCCCAAGGGACCGTCGCCGCGCACCGTGTTGTAAGGCGAATTGTTGGACTTGCCGACGAGTTTTTCCAGTTTCTCCAAAAGATGGACGTGCATGAGGCGGGAGAAGGCCGGGATGGGCACGAACTGTTGCGGATTGCGCTGGAAGCCCTGCACGGGCTCGGGCTCGGGCAGCGGCCCGAATTCGACCGGTCCGCGCAAGTGGTTCACGCGGGTCGTGGTGCGCAGCATCACCGGCAGGGACAGCTCCCGGGACAAGGCGAAGGCGTCGCGGGCCATGTCTTTGCATTCCTGGGCCGTTGCGGGCTCCAGGCAAGGGATTCCGGCCAGGCGGGCGTACAGGCGGTTGTCCTGCTCGTTCTGGCTGGAGTGGCAGCCGGGATCGTCGGCCGAAAGCAGAACCAGTCCTCCCGGCGCGCCGATGTAGGCCAGGGTCATGAGCGGGTCCGCGGCTACGTTGACGCCGACGTGCTTCATGGTGACCATGGTCTTGGCGCCGGCCAAGGCCGCTCCGCCGGCCACTTCCAGGGCGACTTTTTCGTTGATCGAATATTCGAACTCGAAAGGCCCTTCGGGAGACAGTTGGTAGAATGCGTCCGGAACTTCGGACGACGGGGTGCCGGGATAGCAGGTCACAATCTGCACGCCGGCTTCCAAGGCCCCCCGAACGATGGCCTCGTTGCCGAGCAGCAGATGCGTCTGACCGGCTTGCTTTTCCAGCAATGGATGCGCCATGTGCTTACTCCAATGTAATTATTTTATAAACCGCTCGTTTTTTAGAGCTTGGCCTCGAGGGTTTTGATGCGGGCCTCCAGGTAGGCGCGGTCCTGGGGAGGAACCTGCGGAGCCAGTTCCTGGTAGTTTCGGATGGCCTCGGCATACTGTCCCGCGGACTCCGCCGCCTCGCCGGCCTGTCGGTTGATCATGAGATTGTATGTCGGGGGAGCTTCGGATCTCATTTTGGACAGTTCGCCCAGGGCGGCTTCGGGCTTGCCGGCCAACAGCAGGCACTTGGTTTGCCCAAGCCAGGCCACGAACCGGAAGTTTTCGTTTTCGTTCTTGAGCTCTCCCCAAACGTCCGCGGCCTTCTGGAAGTCTTTTTGCTCCATGCACGCTTTGGCCAGAGCCAAACGGGCGCTGATGTCCGTTTCACCCGGGGCCTTGCCGAGGAAATCGTTCAATTTTTCGATTCTTTCCGCAGGGTCCTGGATAATCAAGATGGCGCCCAGTTCGTTTTCGGCTTTTTCGACTTGGGAATCCTGATACGCGGAGAATCCCGCGTAGGCGCCGACGATGAGCAGAATCGCCCCGATGCCGATGGCGAAAAGTTTGATGTGGTCGGTGATGAACTGAAGTACGGGATGCAGCTCCTCCGGCGCCTCCTGCAGGAGTTGGTCGTAAGGATTGTTGTTTCTCGGTTCCGCCATAAGGCATTTCTCCCTTTATTTACAAAGTGTGCGTGGAAGGTATGTAAGCGAGAATGACAAAAAGGTCAAAAAAGAACTGAGACCTTTGGCTTTTTTTTGAACGTCGGATAGGGGAACTATCCAAAATCTTAGGGATTCGTCAATTTTAGCAACTCCGTTGACTTTCATGTCCGCATCAGGATAGCCAAAACCATTCGCCCAATGACGGCTCGGTCTGTCTGGGGGGCGCACAGCCAAGGAGCTTACGCATGAACACGAAAGAACAAATGGAATTGATCGGCCGGCAGGCCAAGAAAGCCTCGGCCGATCTGGTCAAGATCGGCGGCGGGGCTGTGACGCGAGCCATCAATCGCTTGGCCGAGTTGCTCGGGGAAGAGCGTCAATCCCTGGCCGAGGCCAACAGGAAAGACTTGCAGGCCGCCGAAGCCCAAGGCTTGGATGCGCCGAAGCTGAAGCGGCTGCGGCTGACCGATAAGGTCGTGGACGCCATGATCCAGGGCTGCCGGGAAGTGGCGGCCATGGACGATCCCGTGGGCGAGATCGAGTCCATGCGCAAGATCAAGGACGGCATGCTCGTGGGCAGGATGCGCATGCCTTTGGGCGTGGTCTGCATGATCTTCGAATCCCGGCCCAACGTCACCGTGGACGCGGCCATCCTCTGCCTGCGGGCCGGCGACGCCGTGATTCTGCGGGGCGGCTCCGAGGCCTTTCATTCCAACATGGCCCTGGCCGCGCTCATCCACCGGGCTCTGGAGGAGTCCGGGCTGCCCCGGGAGGCGGTCCAGGTTCCCCCCACCACGGACCGCGCCGCCGTGGCCGAGCTGCTCAAGCTGGATCAGTATATCGACGTGGCCATTCCCCGCGGAGGCGAAGGATTGATCCGGGCCGTGGCCGACATGGCGCGCATGCCCGTGCTCAAGCATTACAAAGGCGTCTGTCACATCTACATCGATGATTTGGTGGTTCAGGAGAAGGCGGTGGAGATCGTGCGCAACGCCAAGGTCCAGAGCCCCGGCGTGTGCAACGCTCTGGAGTGCCTGCTGGTGCACGAGGCCGTGGCCGGAGAGATTCTCCCCAAGATCGCCGAGCGGCTCGGCGCCGAAGGGGTGCGCTTCAAGGCCTGCCCCAAGAGCCTGCCTTTGCTGGGCGAGTACGCCGAGCCCGCCGCGGACGAGGATTGGGGGCGCGAGTTTTTGGATTTGATCCTGGCGGTGAAGGTCGTCAAGGACCAGGACGAGGCCCAGGCGCACATCGCGCAGTACGGCTCCAACCACACCGAGGCCATCCTCAGCGAGGAATACTCCCGGTGCATGCGTTTTTTGCGAGAGGTGGACGCGTCCCTGGTGGTGGTCAACGCCTCCACCCGGTTCAATGACGGCGGCCAGCTCGGACTGGGGGCGGAGATCGGCATCTCCACCTCCAAGCTCCACGCCTACGGCCCCATGGGCGTCCGGGAGCTGACCAGCTCCAAGTTCGTGTTGCTGGGCCAGGGCCAGATCCGGGATTGACCGTGGCCGGCTTGCGGATCGGCTTGCTCGGCGGCAGCTTCAATCCGGTCCATTGCGGCCACGTGCGCAACGCCTTGGAGACCATGGAGGCGTTGGGGCTGGACCGCGTCGAGTTGGTCTGCGCGGCCCACCCTCCCCATAAGGACGCGATTCCGGGGTTGGCTTCCTTCGAGGACCGGTTCGCCCTGGTCCAGGCCGCGGTTCGCGGCGTTGGCGGCCTGGCGGCCAGCGACATCGAAGTGAAGCGCGACGGTCCGTCCTATACGGTCGAGACGCTCAAGGCTTACCACCGGCTTACGCCCTCGGCCGAGTTTTATTTTCTCTTCGGGCTGGAGACGTTGTATGAGGTCCATTCCTGGCGGGAAGGCTTGAGGATGCCGGAGCTGGCCCACTTGGCGGCCCTGCGGCGTCAAAAGGACGACCCTGGCCGGCTGCCGGGGTACGTGGCGAAGCATTGGCCGGAGGCCAAAGCCTCGGCCGAGGGGGTCTGGGAGTTTCCGTCGGGCTTCAGCCTACGGCTTCTGGACGCCCCGGTGCTGGAGGTCAGCGGTACGGACATCCGCCGACGCTGGCTGGCCGGCCGGTCCGTGCACTGCCTGGTTCCGGCGGCCGTGGCCGAGGCCATGGAGGATCGCCGGGCCGCCCTGGAGCGGGCCTGGAGAAACGGCCCCTCAGTCTGAGCGAACGGTCTGGCAGGCGTCTCCCAGCCGTTGCATCAAGTCCATCACATCCTGCTCCGTGGTCGGCCGTCCCCAGGAAAAGCGTAGGGCGCAGCCCGCGTAGTCGGCCGGAGCGTCCATGGCCTCCAGCACGTGGGAGATGCTGGTTTCTCCGCCGTGGCAGGCCGCGCCGGCCGAGACCGCGACGTCGGCCAATGCCAATTCCTCCAGCATCCGGGCCAGGTCGAGGCCCTTGAACCCGACGAACCGCGTATTGGGCAGGCGCCCGGCGTCCCGGGACAGGACGAGGACGTCCAGCCCGACGCCGCGGGCCAGCCGGTCCAACTCGCGGTCGAAGATCTCGCCAAGTCCGCGTTGCCTGGAGATTTCGCGCTCCAGCCCGTTGCGGACCAGCTCGCAAGCCGCGCCGAGCCCCGCGATGTGGGGGACGTTCTCCGTGCCTCCCCGCAGGCCGCCCTCCTGCCCGCCGCCCAACAGCAACGGCGGCAGCGTGCGCCGGCTGCGCGCGTACAGCGTCCCGACGCCCTTGGGCGCATAGAGTTTGTGGCCGGCCAGGGTCAGGAAATCCACTCCCAGGGTCTCCACGTCCACGGGTATCTTGCCCACGGCCTGGGAGGCGTCCGTATGCACAAGATAGCCTTCGGCGCCGGCCAGCCGGGCGATTTCCCCCACGGGTTGGATCGCGCCGGTTTCGTTGTTGGCGAGCATCACCGAAACGAGGCGGGTGTCCGGCCGGCAGGCGTCCAGAACAGTTTGCGCGTCGACGACGCCGTTTCGGTTCGGCCGGACCCGCGTCACTTCCACACCGCGCGCCTCCAGGGCCGCGGCCGGCGCCAGGATGGAAGGGTGTTCGATGGCGGTCGTGACGAGGTGCGCGCCTTTTTCCGGAAACAGTCCGCGCAGCAGGCCGTTGTTGGCCTCGGTGGCGCAGGAGGTGAAGACGATCTGCTCGGGGGCGGCGCCCAGCAGGGCGGCGACGCGGTTTCTGGCCTCGGAGACCGTGAGTTTGGCCTTGAGCCCGAAACCGTGGGGGCTCGAAGGATTGCCGTAATTGTTTTCCAAACAGGGGAGCATGGCCTCCCGGACTTCGGGGAGAACCGGCGTGGTGGCGTTGTAGTCGAAATAGAGCGCTTTCATGATCCCTCCGGGGGCGGTTCGCCCAGCACGGCCAGCACCGACCGCAACGCTTCGCTCGGGGCGATGTCGGCCAGGCATTGCCGGTTGCGGGGGCAGGGACGGGCGCCGTGCAGGGAGCACGGCCGGCAGGCCAGGTCGCGTTCGAGTACGGCGTCCTCGGGTCCGTCGGGGAAGAAACCCCAGGCGCGTACGGTGGGGCCGAACAGCGCCGTGACGGGCGTGGACACGGCCCGGGCCAGATGCATGGGGCCGGAGTCGCCGGTGACGAGCGCCCGGCAACGGGCGAGCACGGCCGCGGTCTGGCGCAGGCCGGTGCGCGAGGTGAGGTCCAGGGCGCCTTCGATGCGCAGGGGAGCGGGGTCCCGGCCGATCACCACCGGACGCAGGCCGCGTTCGATCAGCATCCGGGCGAGGCTTCGCCAGTGTTCCTCGGGCCACGCCTTGTTGGCGTGCGCGGCGTAGGGGTGCAGGGCGACGAACGGACCTGCGCCGTCCGCCTCGGACAGGAACTCGTCCGCCCGGGCCAACTCGGCGTCGTCCAGAACGAGCAGCGGCGCAACGTTTTGCGGATCGGGAGGCGTTGCGTCCAGCGCCATGGCGTAGCGCTGCGGCGTGCTCAGCGCGTCGAGCTTGCGGGCCAGGGCCGGGACGTGAAAGCGCTGCAGGATGCGGCGCTCCAGCCCGAATTTCGGATAGCGCCGGGTGGGGCCGCTCCAGCACGCAGCCAGGATTCTGGACCTCAGGTTTCCGTGCAGGTCCACCAGCGTCCGGCCCCGGTTTTCGCCGGCCAGCCTGCGGCAGAACCGCAGCCACGCCGCGCCTTGCAGGTCGGCCTTGTCCACGGCGATGATGCGCGTCACGGCCGGATGGCCCCGGAAAATTTCGGCCAGTTCCGCCTTGACGACGAACGCAAAGCCGAGGTTTCCGGTCCTGCGCCAGTGTTCGAGGACGCCCGTGGCCAGCAGGGCGTCTCCCAGGCGTCCCAGCCGGATGGCGACGCAGGGCTCGGCGGAGATTTCGGATGGGTTGTGCATGAAAAAGTCGCCTCGGGCGTAGGGGCGGGGCTTGTCGATGTTTTGCTTGCGCTTGCCCGCAGGTGTATGACAAAATCAATGTCGAGGTAAAGGGGCTGCTGCGGGTCGGTTGATCCGTGTTTCGCTCCCTTATATTTGAGGACGAAGGGCGTCCTCACGGAGGATCCGAAAGACCTATCATGTGGGAGCTTATTCTCTCGGTCGCTTTGGCCGTGGGTATTTCCGCCTTTTGTTCGGTGAGCGAGGCGGTCTTCTATTCTTTTTCCTGGAGCCGCATCGAGCAGTTGCGTCGCAGCGGTAAAAAATCCGGTGAAATTTTGTATAACCTTCGCCTCGACGTGGAGAAGCCCATCAGCGCCATTTTGACGCTGAACACCGTGGCCCACACGGCCGGAGCCTCCATCGCGGGTGCGGCGTGGGCCAGCGTTTTCGGCCATGAAACCCTGGGCTGGTTCGTCGTAGTCTTTACGATTATTATTCTTATTTTTTCCGAGATATGGCCCAAAACAATCGGCGTGGTTTACAGTGGGCAACTGGCCTCGCTCTTGGCGAAACCGATCTGGTTGATGGTGAAGGTTCTTTCGCCGATCATCTATGTGTGCGGACTGTTTTCACGGTTCATCGGCGGAGGAAAGCGCGGGCCCGACACCACGGAGGACGATATCCGCGCCCTCGCCAGCTTGACTCGCAAGGCCGGAGTGATCAAACCTTATGAGGAGACGTCCATCCGGAACATTCTCTCGCTGGACCAGAAGACCGTGGAGGAAATCATGACTCCCCGCACGGTGGTGTTCAGCCTGCCGGCGGCCATGACCGTGGACGAGGCCAGGCGGGCCCACCCGAACTGGCCGCACAGCCGGATTCCGGTTTACGAGGGAGACGACCCGGAGGACGTGGTGGGCGTGGTGCACAGGCGCAAGGTCTTCGAGTCTCTGGCCAACGACCAGGACGATATGAAGCTCGCCGACATCATGGTTCCGGTGAAGTTCGTTCCCGAGAACTTGGCTTTGGACAAGCTGTTGGTGAAATTCCTTGGCGCCCGAATGCATTTTTACGTGGTCCTGGACGAGTACGGCGGCGTGGCCGGAGTGGTCACGCTGGAGGACGTGCTGGAGGAAATCCTGGGCCGCGAAATTGTGGATGAAACCGATCAGGTCGCCGACATGCGGGAGTTCGCCCGGCAGCAGCGGGAGGCGCTGATCAAGACCATGAACGGCGACCCCTCGTTGGAGGCGGGGGCGCCCGCCAAGGAGCGATGATGGCGAAAAGGCAGAGCAAGGCCGTGTATGCGGCCGCCATGGTGTTGTTTCTCGGCGGATTGGGATATCTGCTGTTCACGGGCCTGACCCAGGAGTCGAAATATTTCCTGAACGTGTCCGAAGCCCTCGCCATGGAGCCCGCCAAGCTGCACGAGGCCCGGCTGTTCGGAACGGTGGCGGCCGAGGGCGTCGTCCATGACCCGGCTTCCTTTGGCGCGGTGTTCCTTCTGGAGGACAAAACCGACCCCGCCAAGACCATCAAGGTCGACTACCGGGGCGTTGTGCCGGACATGTTCAAGCCCGGCGCCGAGGTTATCGTGGAAGGCGCCATGGCCCATCACGTGTTCCAGGCGAGCAGCCTCATCACCAAGTGCCCCTCAAAATACCAGAAGCAAAATCGGGAAAGCTGACCTGCGGTTGACGGCCCCAGGAGCGTTCAGCTTGTCTTTCCTGACATCCCTGTCTATGTTCTTTTGCCCGGATTCGTCCGCGGGGCGGGCGCTCGTTCGTCCTTTCGCCGGCGAACGCCATGACTCCCTAAGGAAGGCTTTAGTATGACGTCGCATCTTCTCGGCCACACGGGGCTGTTGACCGCCCTGCTCGTTTGTCTTCTGCTGATCTTTTGGGGCGCGTGGTGCGCCCTGAGGAACAGACCCGCCTGCCTGGGCTGGATGGAGCGGGGACAATGGACCGTTTTGGGCTTGACCACGTTCAGCGTTTTGGTGTTGCTCATGGCCCTGGTGCTGCGGGACTACTCCAACTTGTACGTCTACGAGCACGTGGACAACCTGTTGCCGTTCTTTTACGTCCTCAGCGGCTTGTGGGCGGGACAAGCGGGCTCCTTGCTGTTTTGGACCTGGTGCATCGCCATTTTCGGGGCCGTTTTTTGTCGTAGCGAGAATTATTCGTCTCTGGCGCCCAGAACGAGAGTCTTTTTCTGGCTCTTTTTCCTGTCGGCCCAAGGCTTTTTCCTGTTGCTGCTGACGACTTGGTCCAATCCGTTCACCATGTTGCTCCCCGCGCCGCAAAACGGCGAGGGGCTCAACCCCCTGCTGCAGAATCCGGCCATGATTTTCCATCCGCCCTTGCTGTTTCTGGGGTTCGCCGGGTACACGGCGCCTGCGGCCCTGGCTTTGGCCTCGCTCATTGCGGCCGAGCCCTCCTCGTGGCTGACCGCCTCCAGGAACTACACGGTGTTTTCCTGGGTGATGTTGACGGCGGGTATTTTGCTGGGCGGCTGGTGGTCGTACATGGAGCTGGGGTGGGGCGGTTATTGGGCTTGGGACCCGGTGGAGAACTCCTCGCTCATTCCATGGCTTGCGGGAACGGCTTTCCTGCACACCTCGCTCATCGAGAGCCGGCGGGGCGCCTTGCAGCGGACCAATGTTGGGCTCATTTCCCTGACTTTTTTGGCCTGCGTGTTCAGCACCTATCTGACGCGCAGCGGCGTGATCGACTCCCTGCACGCCTTTGGCGGCGACGGAGTGGGCGGGCCCCTGGCCTTGTTTCTTCTGGCCGTCCTGATCGCCATGGGCTTGGTGCTTTGGTTGGGCGAAACGGGCGTTCGCCGCTCGCTGAGCCAGTTCCTCAGCCGGCAGGGCTTGCTGGTGGTCGCGGCCTGGGTGTTTCTCGCGCTGGCTCTGGTGGTTGTTCTGGGCACCATGTGGCCGGTCCTCTCCAAACCGTTCACCGCGAACCCCGTGGGTTTGGATGCGGGATTCTACAACCGCGTGTGCCTGCCGTTGTTCACGCTGTTGGCGCTTCTTCTGTGCGTCTGCCCGTGGCTTGGCTGGAAGGAAGGGCTTCGGGACCGCCGCGGGGTGGCCATCGTGGGCGCCGCCTTCATTCTTTCCCTGGCCGGTTTCGCGTTCGGAGGCGTGACGCGTCCGCTGCCGTTGATTTCCGCCGCCGCAGGAGTGGGCGTCATCGTCAGCGTGGCCGCCATGCTGATCCTGACGCCCGCGGTGCGCCGTCTGCGGGCTTCGTGGGCCGCGGCCGGCGTCCACTTGGGCTTGGGGCTGATCGTTCTGGGCGTGGCTTTTTCGGGCCCGTACGCCGTGAGCAAGGAAGTGGTCCTGGCGCCGGGGCAGGGCTTCGAAATCCAGGGCTACAAGGTGCAATACGAGAAACTCGACCGCTTGCACGAACCGTACATGGACCGGGCCGTGGCGAGGCTTTCGGTCAGCAAGAGCGGCAAACCTGTCGGCGAGTTGCAGCCGGAGAAGCGGATGTACAGCAACTCTCCGCAGACCTTCGCCGAAGTTTCCGTCATCCCGGGGCTGATTCACGAGTTGTACGCCACGCTGCTGGGCTACACCTCCAAGGGCACGGTGAGCGTGAAGGTCAGCGTCAACCCCTTGGTCAACTGGATTTGGATCGGCGGCGTCTTGATCTGCCTGGCGGGGTTGTTCCTGATGCAGCGCCGCGCGAGGAGGCCATGAGCCGAACGATTTTGGCGCTTTCCCGGGTCGGCAAGGCCTTCGGCCTGCGCGCGGTCCTGAAGGACGTGAGCCTTGAACTGGCGCCGGGGGAAATTCTGCTGGCGGCCGGACCCAACGGAGCGGGCAAATCCACGCTGTTGCGCATCATGGCCGGATTGTCCCGGCCGACAACCGGCTCTTGCGAGACGGACCTCGAACCGGAGCAGATCGGATATTTGGGGCACGAAACCTTCGTCTACCCGCGGTTGACCGCCTTGCAGAATCTGGCCTTCTGGGCCAGGATGCAGGGCTTGGCGCCGACGGAGGCGGAGTTGGAGGAGCGCTTGTCCGAGGTGGGGCTCGCCGGATTCAGCCGCGAACGCGCGCATGTTTTTTCCCGCGGAATGGTCCAGCGGTTGGCTTTGGCGCGGGTGTTCGCGCCCGACCCGAAATTGCTTTTTCTGGATGAGCCGTCCACCGGCCTGGACGCCCAGTCCACGGCCATGCTGCACGAGCGGATCGTGCGCGCGGCCAAAGGCGGCGCCTCGGTGGTGTGGGTCAGCCACGACGTGTCCAGAGACGCTTTGCTGGCCACCCGGCTGCTGGCCTTGGAGCGGGGGCGCGTGGTCCATTTGGGCGATCCGGAAGTTTGGCTCAAGGAGCGCGCCGTATGCTGAGGGCGGCCTGGCTGGTGGCGCTCAAGGACTTGCGGTTGATGCTCCAGGCCGGGCAGGGGCTGGCGCAGGCCCTGCTGCTGGGCTTGCTGTTGGTGTTCGTTTTCAGCCTGTCCCGGCCGCCGGGTGAGATTTTTCCGGCCCAGTCCGCGGCGGCTATTTTTTGGCTGGCCTCGGCCTTCGCCGTGGTGCTGGTGTACAACGCGTTGTTTTCGCTGGAGGAGCAGGCCGGCGCCCGGGTGGGTCTGCTGCTTTCGCCGGCGCCGGTCCAGGCCGTCTGGCTGGGTAAGGCGTCGGCCGGTTTCTTGTTGGTGCTGGCCTGCCAGGCGATCTTGGGGCCTGCGGCGGTGGTCTTCCTTGGGCAGGACGTTTCCGGCGGGTTTTTGAGCCTGGCGCTGGTCGTTCTGGGCGTGGACTGGGGGCTGGCCGTGCTCGGCGCGCTGCTGGGGGCCATGTCCCAGGGCCAGGCGGCCCGGGAGTCGCTGATGTCGGTGGTGCTCTTCCCGCTGCTGGCGCCGCTGCTTTTGGCCGGCGTCAAACTGCTGACCGGCTGGTGCGGGGGCGCGGCGCTGGATGGGAGCTGGCTGGGGATTGTCGGGGCCTTTGACGCCATCTTTACGGCGGCGGCGCTGGCGTTGTTCCCGTTCGCCTATTCCGGCGAGGAATGAGCCGGCTGTGCAAGGCAAGGAGGTCCGGGTGTCGCGCTTGTGGTTTTTGCCCGTATTGGCGGGAGTGGTTCTGGCCGCAGTCCAGTGGCTGATCTGGGTGTACGCCCCGATCGAGATGACCATGGGACTGGTGCAGAAGATTTTTTATTTCCACATGCCCATGGCCTGGTGGGCGTTGGTCAGCTTTTTCGTGGTGTTCGCCGCGAGCATCGCCTACCTGACGACCCGGCGCGAGGTTTTCGACCATTGGGCCGGGGCCGCGGGAGAGCTTGGAGTCCTCATGAGCGGGCTGGCCCTGATCACGGGCTCCCTGTGGGCCAAGCCCGCCTGGAACGTGTGGTGGACCTGGGATCCCCGGCTGACCACCACGCTGATCATGTGGTTCGTGTATGCGGGATATCTGTTGCTGCGTTCGTCCCCTTTCGGCCGCGAGCGCCGCGCCTTGATCTGCGCGGCCTTGGGCGTGGCGGCTTTTCTGGACGTCCCGTTGGTGTTTTTGTCGGCCAGGATGTGGCGCAGCGTCCATCCCGCCGTGATCGCCAGCCGCGGAGGCGGCATGGACCCCGCCATGTGGCGGGCGGTGCTTGGCGGGCTGGTTGGTTTTGGCCTGCTTTGGTTGTGCCTTTTGATCCTGCGCGCCCGGCAGTTGGGCCAGCAGCGGCGTGTGGACGCCTTGCTGGCCGCGCGGGCGGAGCTGAGGAGATAGCGTTATGGGAGTGGAGAGTTATCTGCTGGCGGCCAACGTCGTCGTGTGGATCGGAATCGGCGCTTACGTGGGGTTCGTCTGGGCCGGCAACGCCAGATTGTCCCGGAGGCTTGACCAGATGGAGGCCTTGAGCCGCGAGGAGGACCCGTCATGAGCGCGAAGCAGCCCAGAGCCGCCCTTGGCGCCGGACCGCTGATTTTGTCGATCTTCTTGGGCGTCGGAGCCGTGGTCATGTTGTTCACGTCGGTTCAATACCGGCTGGAGCATCCGTCCATGACCATGAGCCTGAAAAGGAATGCGCAGCCTCAGGGAGCAGCCATGGGAACCGCATCCATGGAGCGCCTCAGCAAACTGATGGTTCAGGTCCGGGATAACCCGAATGATTCTGATGCGTTGTTGGAGCTTGGCCATTTGTTTTTCGATATGGGCTCCTACGACAACGCGAAGACGTTCTTGGGGCGCGCGCTCGCACTTGAGTCGAAGGACAGCGCCACGTTGCGGATGTATGCGATGGCCCTGTTCCATGAACAGGATTATCCTGCGGCGGCGAAGGCTTTTGAGCAGATCATCGCTCTGGATCCAAGCGATGCGGTGGCGTATTTCAACCTCGGGATTTTGCAGCAGCATTTCCTGGAGAAGCCCGGGGAGGCCAAAAAGAATTTCGAAAAGGTCTTGGAGTTGGCGCCGGACGACCAGGAGTTGCGGAGCAGAGTCCGCGAGGAGCTTGGCGGCTGATGTGACGGGGGATTGACAACTTGTCGCATCTCAAACAAAGTATTGACCTTTCATGCGGCCGTCGGGGCCGTAGCAAGATCGACGATCCATCCGCCGTGAGGCGGTTCAAAGTGTGTTACATCTTTAAATATATTCAACGTTGCAGACAAGGAGCGGAGGATGAAGAAACGTTTCTTGATCATGGTTGCGGCGGCCCTGGCCGTCTCGCTGCTGGCTTTTGCCGGCTGTAGCAAAGAGGAGAAGGCCGAAGCGCCCACCATCAAGCTCGGCGTCGCCGGATCCCACACAGGAGATTTGGCCTCTTACGGCCTTCCGACGTTGAACGCCGCCAACATCGTGGCCGACGACTTCAACGCCAAGGGCGGCGTCAACGGGATGCAGGTCGAGGTCCTGCCCATGGACGAACAGTGCAAGCCCGAACTCTCCACCAACGTGGCCACGAAGCTGGTCTCGGATCAGGCGAACATCGTGTTGGGCCATACCTGCAGCGGCGCCACCAAGGCCGCCCTGCCGATCTACAAGGACGCCAAGCTGGTGTGCATGTCTCCCTCGGCCACCAATCCGCCCCTGACCCAGAGCGGAGACTACCCCAACTTCTTCCGCACCATTGCTTCGGACGACATGCAGGCCGGGTTGAACGTGGCCTTCGCCATCGACAAGCTGGGGCTGAAGAAGATCGCCGTGCTTCACGACAAGGGAGACTACGGCAAGGGCTTCGCCGAGTTCGCCCAGAAGTTCATCGAGGCGTCGGGCGGCAAGGCGGAAGTGGTGTTGTTCGAAGGCATCACCCCGGGCGCCGTCGACTACTCCGCGGTGATTCAGAAGGTGAAGCGCGCGGACGCGGACGGCGTGATTTTCGGCGGTTACCATCCCGAGGCCTCCAAGCTGGTCTCCACCCTTCGCAAGAAGGGCATGGATGTTCCCTTCCTGTCCGACGACGGCGTGAAGGACGACACCTTCATCAAGGTGGCCGGGGAATACGCGGACGGCGTGTACGCCACCGGGCCCAAGGACCTTTCCAAGAATCCCCTTTACCAGAAGGCCCTGGACGAGCACCGGAAGAAGTACAACGCCGAGCCCGGCCCCTTCTTTCCCCAGGCTTACGCCGCGGCCCAGGCCTTGCTGAACGCCATCGACCAGGCAAAATCCACGGACTACGACAAGATTGTCGAGGTGCTCCACACGCAGTACGTGGACACCCCGCTTGGGAAAATCAAGTTCGACGCCAAGGGCGACGCCGAAGGCGTCGGCTTTTCGGTGTACCAGGTGCAAAACGGCAAGTACGTTGAACTGGATTTCAAGCAGCCCTAACGTTTCTTTCGGAAACGTGAAAAGGGGGACGGGCCTGGATTCGGGTCCGTCCCTTGCGGCGTTTAAAAGGTCCGCTACAGGGGCTTGAGCTATGGATTATTTTCTGGAGCTTTTTTTCGGAGGGTTGACTCGCGGCTCGATCTACGCCCTCATCGCCCTGGGCTACACCATGGTCTACGGCATCATCGAGCTCATCAACTTCGCCCACGGCGAAATTTACATGATCGGGGCCTTCACCGGGCTCATCGTAGCGGGCGTGCTCTCGAGCCTGGGCTGGCCCATCCTGTCCATCCTGCTGCTGGCCAGCATTTGCGCGATGATCTGGTCGGCCAGCTACGGCTACACCATCGAAAAGATCGCCTACAAGCCTTTGCGGGGCGCCCCCCGCCTGTCGCCGCTCATCTCGGCCATCGGCATGTCCATTTTTCTGCAAAACTATGTGATGCTGGCCCAGACCTCGGATTTCCTGCCTTTTCCCAAGCTCATCCCCTCGCTGCCTTTTCTGGAGGGGGGTGAAGGGGTCGTGAGCACTTCCGAACTCGTCATCATCGTGGTCACGGCGCTGGTCATGGGCGGGCTGAGCCTGTTCATCAAGTACACCAAGCTGGGCAAAGCCATGCGGGCCACGGCCCAGAATCGCAAGATGGCATGCTGGTAGGCGTCAACGCCGACCGGGTCATTTCCGCGACCTTCGTCATCGGTTCGGCCCTGGCCGCAGTGGGCGGCGTGCTCATCGCCTCCCACATCGGGCAGATCAATTTCTACATCGGATTCATTGCGGGCATCAAAGCCTTCACGGCGGCGGTTTTGGGCGGAATCGGGAGCATTCCGGGCGCGATGCTCGGCGGGCTCATTCTCGGTTGGACCGAGAGCTTCGCCACGGGCTACGTCTCCAGCGACTACGAAGACGTCTTCGCCTTCGCGCTGCTGGTGGTCATTCTAATTTTCAGGCCCTCCGGAATCCTGGGCAAGGCGCCCACCCAAAAGGTCTGACGCAACGCCGGGGTGAGAGCGAAAACGCTATGCTCGGAATCAAACGATCCCTATTGGTCAGCATCTGGTTCATGTTTCTGACCTTTCCGTTGTTGGTCATCCGCGTCAACACCGTGGAGAACACCGTCGACTGGCGGTTCATGAACATGCTTTACGTGGGGGTGGGCTCGTTTTTTCTGTCCTTCGTCTGGCGCTATCTCATGGAGAGGAGAGCCCGCGGCGGCGGAAGGAGCGGAGGCCAGGGCGCCGGGTCCGTCATGCA
Organism: Desulfovibrionales bacterium; assembly: GCA_030156255.1. Classification (GTDB taxonomy): domain Bacteria; phylum Desulfobacterota; class Desulfovibrionia; order Desulfovibrionales; family Desulfovibrionaceae; genus JASGMV01. Next base: position 9,588 of record JASGMV010000050.1, on the reverse strand, counting down.
GCGCGTCCTGGGCGAAAAACGCATCTTTTATCCTATCGCAGCCGTCGTGGCCTTGGCGGCCCTGTCCTTTCCTCTTTTCTCCGACGCCTATCAGACCAACGTGATGATCTCTACGCTGCTGTACGTGATGCTGGGCCTGGGTCTGAACATCGTGGTGGGGTTGGCTGGTCTGCTGGACTTGGGATACGTCGCCTTCTACGCCGTGGGCGCCTACGCCTACGCCTTGCTGAACCAACACTTCGGACTGGGCTTTTGGACCGTTTTGCCTCTGGGCGGACTGCTCGGCGCGGTTTGCGGCGTGCTGCTCGGCTTTCCGGTTTTGAGGCTGCGCGGCGACTATCTGGCCATCGTCACCCTGGGCTTCGGGGAGATCATCCGCCTGGTGCTGGAGAACTGGGGCGACTTCACCCACGGACCCAGCGGCATCGCCAACATTCCCCGGCCGGGACTGTTCGGAATGGACCTCTCCATCCACGACGCCGCCATCTACATCTACTACATCGTCTTCGGCATGGTGCTCGTGACCATCTTCGTGGTCAACAGGCTGAAGAATTCCCGCATCGGGCGCGCGTGGCTGGCCCTGAAAGAGGATGAAATCGCCTGCCAGGCCATGGGTATCGACAAGGCCAAGACCAAATTGACCGCCTTTGCCTTGGGCTCCACCTGGGCCGGTTTCGCCGGCGTCATTTTCGCGGCCAAGACCACATTTATCAATCCGGCATGTTTCACTTTTCTGGAATCGGCGCTGATCTTGTCCATCGTGGTCCTGGGCGGCATGGGATCCATCACGGGCGTCATCGTGGGGGCTTTGGTCATCGTGGTGCTGCCAGAGTCGCTGCGCGACTTCCCCCAATTCAGGATGTTGCTGTTCGGCGCCATTTTGGTGCTCATGATGATTTTCCGCCCCCAGGGCTTTATCAGCACGGAGCGCAAGAAGTATGAATACCACGGGGCCGCGGACGAGACCCCGGCCGAGGGAGAGTAGCATGGCCGCCGTGCTGGAGCTGAACAAAGTCTGCATGGACTTCGGCGGTCTCCGGGCTCTTGATGAAGTCAGCCTGCGCGTGGAGCCGAGCCAGATCGTCGCGCTGATCGGACCCAACGGCGCAGGGAAGACCACACTGTTCAATTGCGTCACCGGGATTTATGATCCCACCAGCGGGGACGTCTTGCTCAACGCGCCCGGGGGCGAGAGCAGGCGGGTCAACGGCTTGAAGCCCAACAAGGTCACGGAGCTGGGCATGGCCCGGACCTTCCAGAACATCCGGCTGTTTCCGTCCATGACCGTGCTGGAAAACGTCATGGTGGGCTGCCATTGCCGCATGCACGCCTCCATCCTGGGCGCCGTGGTCAAAGGACCGGGCGCCAGGGCCGAAGAGCGCCGGGTTGTGGATTTCAGCTATGAACTGCTGCGGCTGGTGGGGCTGACGCGCTGGGTCAATGAAATTTCCTCCAACCTGCCCTACGGCGCCCAGCGGCGGTTGGAGATCGCCCGGGCCATGGCCACGGAGCCGTATCTGGTGCTCCTGGACGAACCCGCGGCCGGCATGAACCCCCAGGAGACCGACGACCTCAAGGAGCTCATCGTCCGCATTCGCGATACGTGGAGCAAGTCCATCCTGCTCATCGAGCACGACATGAGCCTGGTCATGGGCATTTCGGATCGGATATACGTCATGGAGTACGGCCGGCTCATCGCTGAAGGCTCGCCCAAGGAAGTCAGCGAAAACCCCGCGGTCATCAAGGCCTACCTCGGGGAGGACTTGGATGCTTGAATTGGTGGGGATCAATACGTTTTACGGCGCGATTCAGGCCCTGCGCGACGTGTCCATGAAGGTGGACCGTGGTGAGATTATCACCCTCATCGGCGCCAACGGCGCCGGCAAGACCACAACCCTCATGTCCATCTGCGGCGTGGTTCCTCCTCGAAGCGGAGACATTCTTTTCGAAGGCGAATCCCTCAAGGGCGTGAGTCCGGACAAAATCGTCTCCAGGGGCGTGAGCCAGGCGCCGGAGGGCCGGCTGATTTTCCCCGATTTGACGGTTATGGAAAACCTGGATATGGGCGCTTATCTGCGTCGGGACAAGCAGGGCGTGCAGGAGGACTTCGACTACGTGTTCGAGCTTTTCCCGATTTTGCACCAGCGCCGGCGCCAGCCGGGAGGCACGCTGTCCGGCGGAGAGCAGCAGATGTTGGCGATCTCCAGGGCGCTCATGGCGCGGCCCCGGCTTTTGTTGCTGGACGAACCGTCCCTGGGCTTGGCGCCGTTGATCATTCGCCAAATTTTCAGCATTATTGAAAAGATTAACAAAGAGAACACCACCACCATCTTTTTGGTGGAGCAGAACGCCAACCAGGCCCTCAAGATCGCCCATCGCGGCTATGTCATGGAGAACGGAAGCATCTCGCTGTCCGGCTCCTCCAGCGAACTGCTGGCTAACGAGGACGTCAAAAAGGCCTATCTTGGCATGTGAGGAACGGCTGCAATGGACGAAAAAATAGTACTCGAGGCTTTGACGTTTGACGACGTGCTCCTGTTGCCCGCATATTCCGAGACGCTGCCGGCCGACGTGGATGTTTCGACGTGGCTGACCAACGAGATCAAGTTGAACATCCCGCTTCTTTCCGCGGCCATGGATACGGTCACGGAGTCGCGCATGGCCATCAGCCTCGCCCGGCACGGCGGCGTGGGGGTTATCCACAAGAACATGCCGATTCGCGTCCAGGTCCGCGAGGTGGAGCGGGTCAAGAAATCCGAGTCCGGCATGGTCCTGGATCCGGTGGTGGTGCACCCCGACGATCCGGTGCAGAAGGTCTGGGACCTCATGGCCGAGTACTCCATTTCGGGGCTGCCCGTGGTCCGGGGCGAGCATCTGGTCGGGATCATCACCAACCGCGACGTGCGCTTCGTCACGGAGGGCGCCACTCCGGTCTCCGAGGTCATGACCAGCCGGAATCTGGTGACCGTGCCCGAAGGCATCACCATGGAGGACGCCAAGCGGCATCTTCATCAGAACCGGATAGAGAAGCTTTTGGTGGTGGATGACGAAGGCTGCCTCAGAGGGCTCATCACCATCAAGGATATCGATAAGGTCAAGAAATACCCTAACGCCTGCAAGGACGAGCACGGCCGGCTGCGCGTGGGCGCGGCCGTGGGGGTGGGCGCCGGGCTGCAGGAGCGGGCCGAGGCCTTGCTGCGCGCGGGGTCCGATTTCCTGGTTCTGGACTCCGCCCATGGGCATTCCAAGAACATCCTTGCGAGCGTGCGCGAATTGCGGGAGAGCTTTCCCTCCGCCCAGATCGTGGCCGGCAACGTCGCCACCTACGACGGCGCCAAGGCCTTGATCGAGGCTGGGGCGGACGCCATCAAGGTTGGCATCGGGCCCGGCTCCATCTGCACCACCCGCATCGTGGCCGGCGTGGGCGTGCCGCAGATCACGGCCATTTTCGAGACGCTCCGGGCGGTCAAGGAAATGGACTCCCGATTGATTGCGGACGGCGGACTCAAGTTTTCCGGGGACATGGTCAAGGCTCTGGCCGCGGGCGCGGATTCGGTCATGGCCGGCAGCCTGTTCGCGGGCACGGACGAGTCCCCGGGCGAGACGATCCTCTACCAGGGCCGGCAGTACAAGATTTACCGGGGCATGGGCTCCATCGACGCCATGAAGGAAGGCAGCTCGGACAGGTACTTCCAGGACAAGTCCAAAAAATTGGTGCCCGAGGGCATCGTGGGCCGGGTGCCGTATCGCGGCCCCGTGGCCGAGTCCATCTACCAGTTGATCGGCGGGCTGCGCTCGGGCATGGGGTACACCGGCTGCGCCTGCATCGAGGAACTCAAGCAAAAGGCTCGGTTCGTGAAGATTTCCGCGGCCGGACTCAAGGAGTCGCACGTCCACGACGTGATCATCACCAAGGAATCCCCCAATTACAAAGTCGAGAGTTACTGATCCCGGTCGTCCGGGCAAGGAGAACGCCGTGGAGCAGCAAGACAAGGTCGTTATTCTGGATTTCGGGTCCCAGTACACCCAGCTGATCGCTCGCCGCATCCGCGAGGCCGGGGTCTACTCCGAAATCCATCCCTGCTCGACCAAAGCCGAGGACGTGAAGGCCCTCCATCCCAGCGCGTTGGTGCTGTCGGGCGGGCCGGCCAGCGTCACGGACCCCGGCGCGCCGGAGCTTGATCCGGAAATATTGAGCTGGGGCCTGCCGGTGTTGGGCATTTGTTACGGCATGCAGCTTTTGGCCAAAGATCTGGGCGGGAAAATCGTTTCCTCGGCGGAGCGCGAATACGGCCGGGCGAGTTTTACCTGCATCAAATCAAGTCCGCTGTTTGACGATTGGTGGGCGGGCTCGGATATGACGGTCTGGATGTCCCATGGCGATCGCGTGGAGGCCCCGCCTCCGGGATTCGAAGTCGTCGGGGTCACGGACAGCATTCCTGTGGCGGCCATGGCCGACGAATCCCGCAAGCTGTACGCCATCCAGTTCCATCCCGAGGTGGCCCACACCGAATCCGGGTCCGTGTTGTTGAACAATTTTCTGTTCAAGATCGCAGGGTTGAAGCCTTCCTGGACCATGGCGTCCTTCGTGGACCAGACCGTGGCCGGGCTGCGCGAGCGCCTGGGCGAGGCCAAGGTGGTCTGCGGACTCTCCGGCGGCATCGACTCCACGGTGGCCGCGGTGTTGCTGCACCGGGCCATCGGCGACAACCTGCATTGCATTTTCGTGGACAACGGCCTGCTCCGCATGAACGAGCGCCAGGAAGTCGTGGATTACCTTGCCAAGCATTTCGAACTGAACGTCAAGTGCGTGGACGCCGAGGACCTCTTCCTGTCCAAGCTGGCCGGTGTGGAGGACCCCGAGGAAAAGCGCAAGATCATCGGCTATACGTTCATCGACATCTTCGACCAGGAGGCCTCGGCCATCTCCGGAGTGGAGTATCTGGCCCAGGGTACGCTGTATCCGGACGTCATCGAAAGCTGCTCCTTCAAAGGCGGCCCCTCGGCGGTCATCAAGAGCCACCATAACGTCGGCGGGCTTCCGGAGCGCATGAAGCTCAAGCTGGTGGAGCCGCTCCGGGAGCTGTTCAAGGACGAAGTGCGCAAGGTCGCGGCCGAACTGGGCCTGCCCGATGAAATCATCTGGCGCCACCCATTCCCCGGCCCGGGGCTGTCCATTCGGATCATCGGGGAAGTCACGCGCGAACGGCTGGACATCCTGCGTAGGGCTGATAAGATTGTACAAGAGGAATTAAGAGCCTCGGGCTGGTACCGGCGCATGTGGCAGGGGTTCGCCGTGCTGCTGCCCTTGAAAACCGTGGGGGTCATGGGCGACGGCCGCACCTACGAGAGCGTCTGCGCTTTGCGCATGGTGGACTCCATCGACGCCATGACGGCGGACTGGACCAGGGTTCCGACGGACATCCTGGCCCGGATTTCCAACCGGATCATCAACGAGGTCCAGGGAATCAACCGGGTGGTTCTGGACATCTCCTCCAAACCGCCCAGCACCATCGAGTGGGAATGACCTTTTTCCGGCCGCCGCGGCCGGCAGAGTGAGGCCAAGAAGCTTATGTTCGGCATCGGATCCACCGAGCTGGTCATTATCATCATCGTGGCTTTGATCGTGGTGGGCCCCTCCAAGCTGCCGCAACTTATGCGCAGCGTGGGTAAGGGGCTGGCTGAGTTGCGCAGCGTCGGGTCCGATGTGAAGAGTACGTTGGAGCGCGAAGTGGACCGGGCCGAAAGGGATAAGGACCGCCAGAAGGCCAAGGAGGAGTTGAACCGCAAGGCTGCGGCCGAGGCCTCCAAGGAAAAGACGGCCGCGTCGTCGGAGGAAAAAATCGTCGCCTCCAAGCCCTCCAAACCCGCAGAGCCGGCCGATACGGCCGAAATCTCCGAGCCCGGCGAAGCTTCCAATCCCGCCGAATCGGCTCAAACCGTCGCCGCTGCGCCCGCCGCTGAAGATGGAGACGCCGCGACTCAGGCCAAAGGCCCGTCCGCATGACCTCGGATAAGACGTCCCCGCCGACGCCGGACAACGGGGAACAGGAGCGGCTGCCCGAGGGAGCCGAGGCCCAAAACGGGCCTATCGAAAGCGACCGGCCGCAGGCCGGCCAGTCCGCCGGGGACTTGGGAGACGTCCCTTCCCCTGAGGCGCCGTCGCCCGAATCCGAAGAGCCTGCGCTCCCCCCGGACGACAGCCCGCCCGCCCCTTCTTCGGAAAAAGACGGAGAACGCGTCGCATCCGATCCACCCGCCGAAGCGTCCTTTCCTGAGGACGAAGAGGCGCCAGCCTCCTTCGACGCGCCGGCCGTGAAGCCGGAAGCCGGCCTTGCCGAGCCGGGCTCGGGCGGAGACGCGCCTCCTCCGGACGAACCGCCGGACGAAGAGGAAGAGCCGGACGAAGACGGCGAGGCGCTTCCGGAGATGTCCTTCCTGGAGCACTTGGAAGAGCTGCGCAGCCGGCTGGTTCGGATCGTTATTTCCGCTATTGTGGGAATGCTCGCCTGCTACGCCTTCTCCAAACAGATGTTCGACAAGCTCATGGAGCCCATGGTCGAGGTGCTCCACCAGAGCAAGTTCATCTACACCTATCCGCCGGAGGCGTTTTTTTCCTATATCAAGATTTCGCTTGTGGCCGGCATTTTTCTGGCGAGCCCGTATATTTTTTACCAAATTTGGAGCTTCGTCGCACCCGCCTTGTACAAGGAGGAGCGCAAGTGGTTCATTCCCCTGGCTGTTGTCTCGGCCGCGTTCTTCGTGGCCGGGGCGCTGTTCGGTTATTTCATCGTGTTCCCCTACGGGTTCGAGTTTTTCGCCAGCTTCACGACGGACAATATTCAGTTCATGCCCAAGCTGTCGGAATATCTCGGGTTCAGCCTCAAGCTGCTGTTCGCCTTCGGTCTGGTTTTCGAACTGCCGTTGTTCGCCTTTTTCCTGGCCCGGTTGGGCCTCATTTCCTCCAAAGGCATGCGCAAGCTACGCAAGTACGCCATGCTCATCGCCTTCATTCTGTCCGCCATTCTCACGCCGCCGGACCCCTTTACCCAATGCCTAATGGCCGGTCCGCTTATTATCTTGTATGAATTGAGCATTTGGGTTGCATATTGCTTCGGAAAGAAGGACAAGAAGGAGAGAGAGGAAAAGCGAAAGGCCCAACGCGAATCGGACGAGGGGCCGGACGACGCCTCCTCGGAGTCTGAACCGGACGAGCCGGACGCAGGCGACACCTCCGCGCCCGAAGAGCCGGCCGAGTCCCCGGCGGCGGAGCCCAAGGACTAGCCGTTGGCCGTCGGCGCGTTCCGCCGGCCTCGCATGCAAACAACCCCAGAGACAAGGAAAGACCCGTGAGCGAGCGCAAAGCCGTCATTCAACGCACCAGCAAAGAGACGAGCATCACCTTGGAGCTCAACCTGGACGGCTCGGGCCAAACGTCCATTTCCACAGGCTACGCCTTTCTGGACCACATGCTCACCCTGTGGGCGTTTTGGGCGGGGTTCGACCTGAGCGTCACCTGCGCCGGAGATTTGGACGTGGACGCCCACCACAGCGCCGAGGACGTGGGGCTGTGCCTGGGCCAAGCCATCCAGGAGGCCTTGGGAGACAGAGCCGGCGTCGAACGGGTGGGGGCCGCCAAAGTCCCCATGGACGAGGCTTTGGGCGAGGCTGTGGTCGATCTCTCGGGCCGTCCCTACCTCGTTTATCAGGGAGACACGATGCTGCCGCCGGTCATCGCGGGCGAGGAACGCGACCTGTGGCGCGAATTTTTTAAATCCGTCGCCTTCAAGGCGGGCGTGAATCTCCATATTCTGCTTCATTACGGCCAAAATGGCCACCATCTGCTGGAGGCGGCGTTCAAGGCCTTCGGTCTGGCCATGCGCCGGGCGGTTTTTGTAGGCCGCCAGGGCGTAAGCAGCACCAAGGGGAGGCTCGACTGATGCGGCGAAACCTGGCTGGCCTGATGTTGCTGGCTTGCTTTTCCTTGGCGGCCTGCTCCGCCAAGGATGCGGCTCCCAAGATGGAGAGCCCCCAAGGCGCGCTGGCCGTGGCGGGATTCACCAATCCAAGGTTCAACTGGGAGTTGCTCGCGGGCTATCTGCCCGAGGAAGGCCAGCGGGTGAAACGCGATGATATGGATAAGCTGAACTTCCTGTTGCTTTCGGTTTTGCAGGAGCATGGGGTCACGGACTTCGTCTCGCCGCGCATCACCCGGCAGTGCCAGGAGATCGTGGTGTTCGAGACGGTGGAGAGCACCCGGGAGGCGGCCTTCAAATACTGGTTGCGAGTGGGTGAGTGCGCGAAGGCGGATTATCTTCTTTTACCGCAGGTTTTGTCCTATCAGGACCGGACCGGCGGCGAATGGGGGTCGCAGACTCCGGCCGCCGCCGTCTTCGATCTCTTTCTTATTGACGTGAAAAACAAGACCATCGCCGGCCGCTACCATTTCGAAGAGGAGCAGCAGGCTTTGACCGACAATATTCTCTCGGTGGACAAGTTCATCCAACGGGGCGGCAGGTGGCTGTCCGGCGAAGAACTGGCCAGGGAAGGTTTGGAGGCGGGACTCAGGGAGCTTGGTTTATGATTCTGTTTCCGGCAGTGGATATCAAAGACGGGCAGTGCGTACGGCTACGCCAGGGCAAGGAGGACGAGGTCACCGTTTTTTCGGCGGACCCCGTGCAGCAGGCTTCGGCCTGGGAGGCGGCCGGCGCTGAATATTTGCATGTGGTGGACCTGGACGGAGCTTTCAGCGGCCTGCCGCGTAATTTCGACCTGATTCGCAGCATTTGCGGCAAGCTCGACATTCCGGTCCAGCTCGGCGGGGGCGTGCGCGATCTGGAGATCGCCAAGTCCTACTTCGACGCCGGGGTGGCCCGGCTGATCATCGGCACTTTGGCCTTGGAGCGGCCGGAGGCGTTCGCCGAACTGGCGGCCGCGTTTCCCGGCAAGATCGGGGTCTCGCTGGACGGCGTGGACGGCCGCCTCAAGACTCGCGGATGGGTCCGCGACTCCGGCCTGATGGTCTCCGACGTGCTGGAGCGGCTGACCAAAGACGGCGCCGCCTTCGTCGTATACACGGACATCAGCCGCGACGGCATGCATAGTGGGGTGAACCTCGAGGCAATGACCGACTTGTGTCGGAGCTCCTCGCTGCCCGTCATCGCGGCCGGCGGCGTGCACAATCTGGAAGATCTTCAGAAGCTTTATCCCCTGGGCGAGCTTGGCCTGGAGGGCGCCGTCTCCGGCCGGGCGCTGTACGACGGCTCTCTCGACTTCGCCGAGGCCGCAGCCTGGCTGAAAGCGCAGGGGTGATGTCTTTTGGGGGAGAAACTCTTTTCCGCAGGAAAAGAGTTTCTCCCCCAAGCCCTCTCTTCAAAAATTTTTAGGAGGTTGACGCATTCCTTCGCGCTCAAAGGCGCGGAGCGTTTCGGTGCGCTGTCAATAGCACACACATGATTTCGCCAACTCGGACGGTTGGAGATGTCTACGACAATTGGAGTCGGAAACAACCTTTCAGACTGGAAAGTCTGTTTTACGGTTATCGGACTCCCTCTACAAAAAAAGTTTTGTGGAAAGGGGAAGGGGGTC
>JASGMV010000049.1 GCA_030156255.1 Desulfovibrionales bacterium | reverse complement strand
CACCACAGCCAAATGGATCGCGGCAGGCCTGCCCACCTGCCCCTGCGGGACTCGGATGAAGGAGGAAAAGAAAAACGAGGCGTGAGAAGAGCGCTTCAGGTCAAGGCTTCGGCGATGCCGGAGCCTTTTTCATAAAACGTGCAGAAGCTTAAACCATGCGTTGTACAAAGGCTTTCAGTTCCGGAAGACGGTTTTGCACCACCGCCCAGACTCTCTCCATGTCAATAATCTGGTAATCATGAGCGATAATGTGCCTCAGAGCGGCCATGCCGCGCCAGTCGATTTCCGGGTGCTTGTCCTCAAATGAAAATTCGTTGCGCAGGTGGTACGCACATTCCCCAATGACGAGCAGGCGCAAGCACACGGAGTCTTGCTTTTCCGGATTCTCCAGAAATTCTTCCTTGCTCACACCGTGCGTGTATTTGTCGATGCTTTGGACAGCCTCAAGGATTTGGTCGAGATGATAGACAGCGCTTTCTCTGGTCATTGCGGCTCACATGATGGAGATGGCTTGCGACAAAACGCGATCACGCATCCGGCGGTGAACATACTTTTTTGACACCAGATCGACGCGGCAGCCAAAGACGGTTTCCAGCTCCGCCCGTAGATGGGCGACGTCGAGCAGGTCAACGCTCTCCTCGTACTCCACCAGCAAATCCACATCACTGCCCGGAGTTGCTTCGCCCTTGGCCACCGAGCCAAAGACCGCCGCCGACGTCACCCCGTACTTGCGCAGGATCGGGACGGCGACGCTGGCCACGTGCTCCGGAGTCAGGGGAGCGGGACGGGCGGGGACGGCTTCAGACATTTTTCTCGGCCTCATGGAGCTGGTTATGAATGTCTTGATGATAGCCGATTCAAGCCAGAAAGGAAATGCCATCATTCCACTCCGATTTGTTTCTGATACACCGGCAGCCCCGCGGCATCGTAGCGCTGCAGGATGCGCCGGAAGGCCGCAGTCACGCCCCGCCCGCCGGTCTGCGCCTCGCGAGCGAAGTTCACGCCGGACAGCTCCGGGAACTGCGCCGGCGACCACACCACCACCACGGCCAGCGTGTCGCCGGAGTCGCCGTACAGCCGCCACCGCGGCGAGCTCGGCAGGGTGTGCACGCCAGGGTCGATCCAGTTGTACGCCTGACTGGCGACGCCGGGGAAGAACACCCGGCAGAGCGAGAACGCGTCGGCGCCCGTCCGCTCCGGATCGGCCGCACACAGCGCCGCCACGAGGTAGCCGGCCGTTTTCACCGTCACCTCGGGGAGGATGTCCTCGTCCGCGCGGTACGTGGTGCGCATGTTGATGACCACATCCGGCGCCAGCGTGTCGCGGATGAACCCTGACAAATCCGGCACGTCCCGCAGCCGAAACACGGCGCGGATGGCAAATTCGTCGCCGGGCGCGGGATCGGCGCCGGGCGGCAGCTGCATCTCCACACGCTCCGCCGCAGCGCGGAACCAACCAGCGACGAGGGTTTCCTCATATTCCACCAGCGCAGCCGACACCGAGCGGATTTGGTCGCTGGACAGCTGACCGTTGCGCACCTCGGTGCGCGAGCTGATAAGTGACAGCGCGGCTTCGCCGGCTTTGGCTTTGGCTTTGTCCAGAGCCAGTTTTTGCACCTCCTCGATGGAGCGGTCGCGGGTGAGCTGGGCGCGGCCTTCGGTGACGATGGTTTTGGCGGCGGCCGTCGCGGGGACGACCAGACACAGCGCCAGAGCCAGCAGACAGATCATGCGGCGCATGGCCGTCCTCCTTTGGTTTGGGTTTGGTTGGCTGGGATCATGATTGCAGATGGCGGAGAAAATGCGTCAACCGAACACGTTTAAACGTGTTTCGGCTGCGGACATCACGGATTACATCAATGATATTGCAGAGATGATGGTGATGTGATAAAATAAACTGATCCCCAAACTCCCCGCATGGATCTGCAACACCACCTGCACGACGGCGACCGCGTACTGCTGGGCTGGCGCGCCCGGTCATGGAAGAACCACGACAAGGATCGCAAGTGGTACATCGCCGCCGGCGTTCCGGTGGCGCTGCTCATCGTGCTGATGTTCATCAATGAAAACTGGCTGGGCGGCGTCCTCTTCGGCTTGATCGGAGGCGCCTACTACATCTTCGCCCACGCCGAACCGGACATCCTGGACGTCAGTATCTCCGAGTTGGGCGTATACTACGGCCAGCAGTTTTGGCAGTATCAGGAAATCCGTCAATTCTGGCTGATCATCTCCGATCAGGTGCGCACGCTCCATCTGGAGACCATCGGCGACCGCGGCCATACGGACGAAGTGATGATCCAACTGGAGGACGTAAACCCCCTCGACGTCCGCGAGGTGCTGGCGAAGAATGTCCCCGAGGCCGAGGGGCGCAAAGAGGACTTCTTCCACCGCCTCGGCCGCTGGCTTCGCATTTGATCCCGCCCATGCCTCACTCCTGCAAAACCCTGCTCGCAATCACACTGTTAGCCGGCAGCCTGCTGATGGCCGCAACGCCGCCGGCGTTGGCGACCGGCGCCAGCGACGGTTACGGCAGCGACGCCTCCTCCGGCGATTCCGGAAACTCCGGAACAGTGTATTTGCAGGTTCCCATCGGGGACATGGCGACCACGACGCAGGAAGTGAACGGCGTCACCAAGACCGTGGGCGTCATCGAGTACGACACCAGCGAGCCCAACTCCCTGCTCATGCAGTACACGGTGCTGGTCTACGACTATTTGAAAAAGATCATCGCCACGCTGGCCGCCACCATGGTGGTAGTCGGCGGCGTGCTGTGGGCGGTCTCCGGCGGCGATCAGAGCAAGGTCGCCAAAGGGAAGGAAATCATCACCCGCACGCTCGTGGCTTTGGGCGTATTCATCGTGCTGGGGCTGATTCTGGAGATGCTCGTGCCGGGGATTACAGACGGATTTTGAGCGACATCACGGCTTCACCAGCTCATACCCCCGCCCGGCGTGCGCCCGGATGAGGTTCGGATCATCGAGCTTTTTGCGCAGCAGGCAGATGTGGTTCTCCAGCCTATGCGACAGCATGGCGTCCAAGGTGTCGCACCACACGGCCTCCACCAACTCACCCCGCGACACGACCTGTCCGGCGCGGCGGATGAGCAGCTCCAAAACGCCAAACTCCTTGGCGGAGAGCGTCAACTCGCGCTCCCGAAGCAGAATTTTGCGTTGCGCCTGGTCGAAGGCCAGCGGGCCGGCGGTGATCCTCGGCATGCGTTGGTGATGGCTGCGGCGGAGCACGGCCTTGAGCCGAGCCGTCAGTTCGGCGGGCGGAAAGGGCAGGGTGAGAAAATCATCCGCGCCGGCGTCCAACCCGTGGATGAGCTGCGGCAGTTGCTCCCGCCGGCCGAGCAGGATGACCGGGGTGTCTGTGTCGTGCTCGCGGAGGCTACGGCAGATGTCGAGACTGGATCGCTGCGTCATATCCAGCGCCAGAATCATCACCGCGTAAGCGTTGACCTTCGCCAGAGCCTCGGCTTGTAAGCCATCGGCCACGGATTCTACGAGGAACCGCGCCTTGGTGAGCGTGTCCGCCATGATTTGGGCCGGGAGACCCTCGGGGTTTGCAAGTAGGATTTTCGCCATGATTAAAATGAAAAGTATGCGAAAGATATCAAGCTGACCCTCCAATCCTGGTCAGCTCTCCGGCCGGTCGCCCAGTATACGCGCCCCGACCTGAACTGCGGATGAACCGGCATGCATTCGTCTTGACCTGTCACAAAATTTCCGGACAAAGACCGGAGCCCGACCCCGGCATCATGCGCACGTCCCAAAACAAAAAACAGGAGGTACGACGTGCGCGACATGGACGAAAAAGTGCAGCACGCCCTGCAGGGCGTGCTGGCAAGATTCAAAAGCGGGGACATCCCGGAGGCCGTGGCCTTGGCGACGTTCCCGCCGTGCGACATTCCCTCGGCTCACTGGTCCTTGCTCAATCGGCTGATCATGTTTCTGGTGGGCGACACGCCGGACGCCCGCGGCTACCGGCAGTGGCAGGCCGTGGGGCGGTACGTGCAGCGGGGACGCAAGAGCTTCGCCATCGTGGCGCCGCTGACCCGGAAAATCCGCGAGGCGGACGAGGCCGGAGAAGAAAAAGAAAAACTCGCCGTGATCGGCTTCCGAGCACAGCCGGTGTTCCGCGTTGAGGACACGGCCGGCGAGCCGCTGGACTATCAGCGCCTCGAAATCCCGCGCACCCTGCCGCTTCTGGGTGTAGCCCAACGCTGGGGCGTGCGGGTGGAGGCCATGCCCAGCGGATGCGGGCTGCTCGGAAGCTTCAATGCGCGTTCGGATCGCATCCGGCTCGCCAGTCCGGAGGAGGTCGTCTTCTTCCACGAACTGGCGCATGCGGCGCATCACCGCGTCCGGCCGCTGAAGGGCGGCCAGCGATGGGATCAGGAGATCGTGGCCGAGCTGTCCGCGGCCGTGCTCTGCCGGCTGGCCGGCGCGCAACCGGAAAACCTCGGCCAGAGTTGGCGCTACATCGAGCACTACGCCGCGGACGCCAAAAAGGAGCCGCTCACGGCCTGCGCCGAGGTCATCGCCGACGTGGAGCGCGTATTGAAAATGATCATGGCCGCGGCGCATCCGGAGACGGCTGCGGCGTGACCACCGGGCGGGAGGCGCGAGCTTCCCGCCCGAAACAATGTCGAGGATTAGGCGGTCTGCGCCGTTTCATAGGGAAAAATCCGGCGCAGAATGAAGGGGCTCTGCAATGTGAGCATATGGCCATCAATGATTCGGGCAGCCCAAATGCCCTTTTCAGAATCTACCTTTTTAATAAGCAACGAACTGTCGCGAGGATTTTTCAGTAACATCCCCACTCGGGCATCCAATCGTCGCCGCAAGTCCGGCGGCAGCTTGGCCCGATCCCGAAGATAAGCGGCTGTGAGATAAAGTTTCATCGATTGGAATCGTCAGAGTCGCTCAACTTGTCCAAACAAGCCCGCATCTCTTCGGCGCTGCCGAAAGGTCCCACGATCCTGCCCTGCTCGAGGTCCTCGTCGGCTTCGCGCTCCTTGGCCTGCCACTCCGGGGCCCAGTACCAATCCTGCCCCCGAGGGGTGGCGCGTATGAGCCTCATGACAATCTTCTCATCTTCCACGCGCATCTCAAGCCGGTCGCCTTCGGAGAGTTGGAGCTTCTCACGAATTTCGCCGGGGATGGTCAACTGAAATCCGCGTCGGATGGTCACGAGCGGCATGGCCTTCTGTTCGGGCATCGCCATAACGAGTGGTAAATTTTAACAATTTCAATGACATAATGAAACATCACTCAAGACAAGTCAAGCATATTCATCGTAAGACATTTAAATCATAAAGGATGTTCCTTGCAAAAAATCACAAGAAGAGCATGCGCACAAAAAAATCTGATACAATTCGAGCGCCTTTACGTCGGCTTTTGTGACCTAACGTCCCGGATGGGGCAACTTGCGCGGAACGGCGTTAGGTTCACCTGCGACGTAAAGGCACCGTCAGGTTGTCCCATTTAGCATGATCCCTCTCGACCCGGAATACGCCGTCCGCCGTAGCCGTCTCATCGGCCATCTCGACGAATTCTTCGTCTTCTGCTCCTGCGCCCGCGCATGGCGCACCATCGAGGACGTCCGTCGCGAATGCCGCTTCGAGTTTATCGACGTCTATCCCTCCCTTCGCGAGGCGTGGGAGGTTCGCCGTTGCCCGTGCGGCGACTACGTGTCCTTTCGCGTCCCGTACCCCGGCGAGTGAGGCGTTTGCGGATGGACCGCCTTCCGTCCGCCCAGGCCTTTGTCGGGCCGCACGCCTGCGGCGTTTTGGAAGCGGTGGTCGGCTGGCTGATGGAATTTGGAGCTTGCGGCCATGATCATGTGGCCGGCCTCCGTCTCTTCGGGAGCTGCGATTCGCGGATCCCTCAAATTTGGCCCCCGCCTGGACACCCCCCGCGCGCAGCTGTTAGATCACTCCGAAGGAGTGATGCAAGATAGCGTTGTCGCTAGCGACAACGCACGGGCCGCCTCCGGCGTCCCTTATCTTGCTCTCCCGGGGACACCCCGGCGAGGCCTCCCCGCACGCAGATTTAGGATGCGCCATGCCAGACCAGCCCGCCCCACCAGACCGCCGCGCCCGCTACGAGCGCAAACGGCGGCAAGTGAACATTAGCCTCACGCCCGCCGAGTACGACCAACTCCGCCGGCTGGCCGCAGAGCACGGCTTCACCGCCACGCAGATCTCGGCGGATGGTCGGCGGCGCAAGTCGCCGGCACCGGCCATGCTCGGCCGGGAGGTGATCCGGGCGTGGCTGGCGGACGGCCAGGTGGCCGCAGCGTCCGATGATGGACAGCAGCCGGCCGGGCCGTCCGAGGTCGCGCGCGAGGTGCGGCGCATCGGCGGGAACATCAACCAAGCCGTGAAGCTGGCGCAGACCATGAAGACGCGCAAAAACCTCTTCGGCAAGCCCGTGAGCTACGAGAAGGAGTTGGCCGCGGTGTGGGAGGAGGTCAAGCGACTGGTGCAGGTCCTGGAAAGCTTTCTCGCCAAGCCATGATCGTCAAATGCCTGTCCAAGAAGGGGCCGATCTTCGGTCGGCTCATCGACTACTTCCGCCGCTACCACGGCCCGCAGTCCGAGCAACTGCCGCCTCCACGCGGCCACAATCTGCTGGCCGATCCCGAGCGCTACCACGAGGTGAACGCCGAGTTTCTACGCAACTTCCAAGACTTCCACAGCCGTCGGCGCAACGGCGTGGTCTGCTACCACGAAATCCTCTCGCCTGATCCGCCGGAGGTGGACCGCCTCTTTGCTGAGGCCGGCGACGTCCCCGAGCAACAGGCCGAGGTCGAAGGCCGCGTGGTGGCGATGCTCTACGACCTGGGCGAGAAATGGCTCGCCGAGCGCGCGCCGGACGCTCTGGGTTTCATGCAGGTTCACGGCCCGGACGACGACGCCCCGCACTTCCACCTCCACGTGCTGCTCTCCGGCAACCAGATCGCCAGCGAACGCGCCGTGTCGTTGCGAAAGCCCCATTTCCTCAAAGTCCGCGACGAACTCTGGGACTACACCCGCGAACGCTACCCAGAAATCGGCCAATTCCAATTCGACCGCACCAAGAAAAAGGAGTTCGTCCGCGAACAATCCCAACGCCGCAGCAACGAGAAGAAGCGCGCCAAACGGGTGAAGCAGCCATCCAAGAAGCAGCTGGCCGCGGCGCGCGTGCGCGGGCTGCTGACGAGCTGCCGCAGCCGGGAGGAGCTGACGCAGGCGCTGCGGGAGAGTGGTTTTGAGAGGTACACGCGGGGCAAGACCGAGGGATTGATGGATGTGGAGACCGGTCGGAAGTACCGGCTGGCGACGCTTGGCGTGCTGGAGCAGTGGGAGACGCGGCGCCGGGAGTGGGAGGTGGAGGAGGAGGCGGTGCGGAAGTTGGGGGTGGTGAGGAGAAAAAGACGGGTGAGAAGTCAGAGAAGATGAAATATATTCCTGCATATCATCAAAGAGACCTGCTCCGATCAGATTATCTATTGACTTGCTGGAACGCCAAGCTGTATCTGTCTATTATATGATAAACTTGCAACACAGGTGATACGATAATATCCTCATGAATTTTTTACTGAAATCCTAGAGTGGTCAATAGGTGCCCGGTTTGGAAGCGGGATGCTTTACATCGCCTGATGGTGAATGATGAGTTAATAATGGACGACATCAATGAACTAGCCGATATCTGTAAAAGTACTCACGGCATTATTGAACCACCAAGCATTGTTCCTCTTAGTAAGGAGCATATCCGAATCAAACCGCTGTTGGAAAGCCTGCATCTCTTCACTCTATTTTTCACCATAGGGGCGTGAATGACCTTGCTCAAGATTAAGATCTTATGTTCGCTACAAATATCACTAGCTCCATTGATCTCGGCTCGACATCTTCCAGCACTACGAGATGAACGATGCTTTTACATTCGCCAATCGACTGCCGCAATACAGTCCATGCAATGCTTTCAATGTAACGTTCATTAAACACAAGCCAAATGTAATTGATGGCGAATAATATGAACGACGTATCTGTATCACTGCAAAAATGGTTTTCAGAACGCCCCCAGTGGCTCCATGTCGCGGCAACGCGGCTACTTCAACAATCTGTGCTTACTGCCAAAGACGTCTCTGAACTCGCAACCCTGTGTCAACAGGAAGCGGACGGGAAGTTGGCCAAAACGACTTGTTCCTTTCCCGCTTCCGTGTTCTCCCAGGGCGCAGCAGGCTCCCTGCGTTTGTGTTCAATCAGTGAAGTCGAAGGAGTAAACGCCCTTGCTCCGAGAAAGCCCCTTGAGTTTGGTAAGAGCAATATTACGATTGTTTATGGCAATAACGGGTCAGGCAAGTCCGGTTACGTCAGACTCCTCAAACATGTATGCGGAGCCCGCGAGACAGGCACCCTCCACCGCAATGTCTATAAGCCCGGTTCTGCTGTACAGAAAGCCTGCATTTCGTTTGAGCAGGACGGCGTACCGAAGAGTCACACGTGGTCAGGACAAGGGATCTGCGATGACCTCAACAGCGTTGATATTTTCGACACCTCGTTTGGCAAGGTCTTTGTCAGCAGCGAAGACGAGGTGAGCTATGAGCCGCTGGTTCTATCGTTCTTCAGCTCGCTCATCCTCGCATGCGAAAAGGTCGCATCGGCCTTGGACACCGAGGCCAACCGGCACCAGTCCAAAAAGCCGAATATCCCGGCTGACAAGAAGGTAACTCCTGAAGGCATCTGGTGCGAAGCCATCAGCGCCAAGACCAGCACCCAGGACATCGATAAGCATTGCGCATTTGGCAGTGCTGACGAAACCGAGATGCAAACGCTGCAGCAGCGTCTTGCCGAACAGGCACCGGCGGAAAAAGCGAAGCGGCTGAGAAAGCAGAAACAGCATATCGACACTCTGGTCCAAGATGCCCAAAAGTATCTGGAGCAATTATCGGACGAAAATTTTCGACAAATCGTTGCTGCCCAAAAGAAGTCGATTCTTAAAAAGAGAGTAGCCGATACAGCGGCGGAAACAGTGTTTTCCGGTAGCGAGCTGGAAGGCATCGGGTCTGATGTATGGAAAGAGCTTTGGGAAGCAGCTCGGAACTACTCCGTATCGACTGCCTACAAAGAAGCCGATTACCCGAATATTGCTGATGGTTCCCGTTGTGTCTTGTGCCATCAGCCCTTGACCCATGAGGCTAGGGAGCGGTTGATTTCCTTCGAGAAATTCGTGAAGGGCGAAATGCAGAAAGCCGCAACCGAAGCGGCCAAGGAATACGAAACTGCCTGTCAAACTATCGAGGCGCTACCGACATCGGAGACGCTGAAGACACGTATCGATGCGGCTGGCATTCCACAGGATGAAGTCGCCAGCCAGGTGACCGATTTCTTTGCTCAATTGCAGGCCAGAAAAGACCTGCTCCCTGGGATCGACTCCGAAGAAGCCATTCCCGACCCTCTGCTCTCACCTAAATGGATCGAAGAAGCCAGCGCCCAGTCGAAAAGCCTCGGTGAACTCGCGGCAAAATATGACGAAGACGCAAAAAAAGACAATCGAGAGGAGATCAAGAAAAAGCTAAACAGCCTGCAGGCCAGAAAGTGGTTGTCTGAGCACCGCGCCGCCATTGATGAAGAGATCACCCGATTGAATCTACTGAACCAGATTCAGAAAGCCAAGAAGTCGACCAACACCAAAGCCCTATCCCAGAAGAAAGGGGAGTTGGCAGAAGCCTTGATCACGGAAGCGTTCGTGCAAAGGTTCAACGCGGAGCTCATGGCCCTGGGCGCGTCTCAGGTGAAGGTCGAGCTTGTGAAGTCAAAAGTCTCCAAGGGTCGAGTCCTTCATAAGCTTCAACTTCGAGGCGCCTCTCAGAATGGGCTAGCTGATGTACTGAGCGAGGGAGAAAATCGGATCGTTTCCATTGCGGCATTTTTGGCCGACGTCACCGGCAAGAGCAACCATGCCCCGTTTATCTTCGACGATCCAATATCTTCGCTTGATCAAACCTATGAGGAGGCTGTGGTTCAAAGGCTGATCGAGTTGTCTCAGGATAAACAGGTCATTGTCTTTACTCACCGTCTGTCCCTGCTGGGTCTCATCCAAGAGTACTCAAAAAAAGTGGACCGAGAACCAGAAATTATCTGCATTCAGGATGAAACATGGGGCACTGGGGAGCCTGGAGACACTCCGCTTTTCGTTAAAAGACCTGACAAAGCGTTGAACAGCCTCATTAATGATCGCCTTTCCAAAGCAAAGAAACTGCTCCAAGAGCATGGCAAAGATGTTTATGAGCCCTATGCAAAGTCGCTATGCAGTGATTTCAGAATTATCATTGAGAGAATGATTGAATTTGAGCTTATGGCCGATGTCGTAGGCCGTTACCGAAGGGATATCAACACCAAAAACAAGATCAAGAAGCTTGCCCTAATCAGCGAACAAGATTGCCAGTATTTCGACGACTTGATGACGAAATATTCAAGATATGAGCATTCACAACCAATAGAATCACCAGTTGAGTTGCCGAAGCCAGACGATCTTCTGACCGACATGACGGCACTGAAAAATTGGCGTGAAGAATACGTGAAGCGCTCCGTATCTGCGGTGGCAGGGTAACAGCATGAAAATTCTGGTTCTCGACATTGGCTGTGGATTTCTCATGGAGTCAGTAATATCCCCGATGGGAACGCCGATCAGGTCGATGATGAATGTTTTCATTTTTCGACACCCTTTGGCTCGCAAGTGGGCCGATTGGTAAGTACGCAGGATGCGCGGCAGGTGCTCTTGGAACGTGATCAACGCCTTACGGGGCGATTTAGTAGGTTCGATTTGCCAGCCAGTCCTCTTTTCCTCTTGCCTCATTCTAGAATCTAGAATATGAAATGGTCATGAATTTGCTGCCGCAAGACGTTCTCGTGATGCTCAAGCTGGCCGTCTCTCCCGATCCGTGGTGGACGTACGCCACCATCGCCCATGAGCTTGGCGTCAGTTCGTCCATGGCCTTCAGTTCGGTCAAGCGGGCTACGCAGGCTCGGCTTTATAACACCCATGAAAAGCGTCCCCGCCGCAAAGCCCTGGAGGAGTTTTTGGTCCACGGCGTCAAGTACGCCTTCCCCCCTGAAGTGGGGGCCATTACGCGGGGTATTCCTACCGCTTTCGCAGCTTCGCGGTTCAAGGAGGAATTTGGACCATTCGGCGAGGATCCGGAAATCTACGTCTGGCCCCACCCCACCGGGGAGCATCGAGGCATGGCGCTATCGCCGCTGTACAAGTCCGTGCCCGAGGCCGTAGAGAACGACTTGGCGCTGTACGACATCCTGGCCGTTCTGGACGCCATTCGTATCGGCCGCGCCCGGGAGCAAAGGCACGCAGAAGACCTCATCCGGGAGATGCTGAGCCATGCGCCGGCAGCACAACCTGCACATTGAGAAGGTCGTCAAGGCCGCGGCCATGCTCGGCGACCTGAGCCGGGAAGTGGTCTTTATCGGCGGGGCCATTGTTGGGTTGCTCATTACGGACCAAGCCATTCCCGGTGTCAGGCCGACCATTGATGTCGATGTCGTGGCGGAGATTGCCTCCCGGCTGGACTACTACCGCCTGGAAGACCGTCTCCGGGAGAGAGGCTTCCGGGAGAACTCCGAGGAGGGCGTCATCTGCCGCTGGTGGCAAAAGGATATCATTCTGGATGTCATGCCCACGACACCGGACATTCTCGGCTTTTCGAACCGATGGTACGCCGACGCACTCCGCTATTCGCAGACAATGGAGCTAGAGAACGTGTCCCTTCGGTCATCACGCCGTCCTACTTTCTAGGAACGAAGCTGGAGGCCTTCCATGGCCGTGGCGAACGGGACTTCATGCTCAGCCACGAATTGGAAGACATCATCGCCGTTCTGGATGGTCGAGCCGAAATTGTCGAGGATGTCTCTCAAGCGAGGGAAGATATTCGCGCTTATTTGGCGGCCGAATTCGCCCGGCTGCTGGCCGATGTAGACTTCCAGGACTCTCTCCCGGTCACCTCCCCGGAGACGCGTCCAGCCAGATGAGGCTACCCATCATTTGGGAGCGGATGCGGCGAATCGCGGAAAGCCAGTGACCGGGGTGGATACGTTCGGATTTTGGATGAGCTTTGGCTGTTGGATCCGCTGTTGGACCTTTGGTCCAACATGAGACTCTTCGAAGGTTCCTCTGTTGTCAGCTAAAGCTGAGGCCGGGCGTGCATGTTAAGTGGCCTGAATTTGCCCAAGGACAGGTCTTGCTTTGTCCGCATCATACAATCCAGGTCATATATGACCAGTGGTCGAATATGACCACAATATTCACGAATAGGGGGTTGCAAACTGTAAACATACCCTTTATGTATTCTATTGGTATATCAGTATGATAGGCTATGAAAATTACAGAACGGAAATGTGGCACTTGGATTGCAATAGATAACAGCAGATTCCAACGATGTTTCTTAAAAAAGGATTTATCGTAGCTAAGAAAAATCGTTCTAAAATTTATAGTTTAGTTATGAGAATGCATACTGCATAAAAACTAGCTAAGAAGTGCGATGAATTGTGGTTTGAAGTGCGTTGCAAAACAGAACTTTGATTTTATCATTGTACCAATGCATTGAAAAATTGAAATTTTTTTATGCCGGCATGCACTTTAAAAAAGAGTTTGTAATGATAACTATGATGATCACCATGAAGACAACATCTGAGAAAAATTTGGAATTAATACAAACAATTCGCGCTATAGCCGAACATACTGTAAAGATGGTGGGGTGTTTGCGCTACGACATTTATTGCGATCTCAAAGATAAAAACAGTTTCATCCTGCTGGTGGAGTGGAAAACACGTGATGATCTGGATCAATATATCGCATCTTACCAGTTCAGCGTGTTGTTAGGAACAAAATCACTTTTATGTGAACCATTTGATATTAAGATTCTCACAGTTTTACGTTCAAATGGAATGGATTTTATTCATTCGATCAGAGATAAAAAATAAAATTCAACTCCACTTGTTGGATAAAGGAACATTAATAAATGAATATCTTGCTTATTTACCCCAAATTTCCCGATACGTTCTGGTCATTTTCGCATGCGTTGCGTTTCATCGGAAAGAAAGCTGCGCTGCCGCCGCTTGGCCTGATCACAGTCGCAGCCCTGCTGCCGAAACACTTCCATATGCGCCTTGTCGACTTGAATGTGGAAGCTCTTGGCGAAGAGGATTTGGCATGGGCCGACATGGCTTTTATCAGCGCGATGGCGATTCAGCGCAAGTCGGTCATTGATGTCATCGACCGGTGCAAGGCAAAGAGCTTGAAGATCGTAGCCGGTGGGCCGCTTTTCACGGCGCAGCCCAACGATTTCGGGCAGGTGGATCATTTGGTCTTGGACGAAGCCGAATCCACAATTCCAGCGTTTCTTGCGGATCTGAAAAATGGCTGCCCGAAGCCACTCTACCGCGCGACTGGATATCCCGATATTCGACGCAGCCCGATCCCTTTGTGGCGCTTGATCGATATGCGCCGCTACGCCACGTTGAGCCTTCAGTATTCCCGAGGATGCCCCTTCAATTGTGAATTCTGCAATATCACCGCACTGCTCGGACGCACCCCACGCATCAAGACACCGCAACAAGTAGTCGCGGAACTGGACGCCATTTATCAGGCGGGTTGGCGCGGCAATGTCTTTTTCGTGGACGACAATTTTATCGGCAATAAAGCCTCCCTCAAGGATCATCTACTTCCTGAACTGATCAAATGGCGCCAGGATAAAACAGGGTTCGTTTTCTTTACGGAAGCCTCGATCAACCTTGCCGATGACCCCGAACTGATGGACATGATGACCAAGGCAGGGTTTGATGCCGTGTTTATTGGCATAGAGACGCCGGATACTGGCAGTCTCACCGAATGCTCTAAAATACAAAATAGAAATAGAGACTTGCTCGAAGACGTTAAAAAAATACATCGCTCTGGATTACAAGTCATGGGCGGATTCATCGTGGGCTTTGACCATGATCCACCTTCTATATTTCAGCGTCAGATAGATTTCATTCAGCAAAGCGGCATTGTAACGGCCATGGTGGGCATGCTCCAGGCTCCTCCAGGAACACGGTTGTTTAAACGCCTTGCAATGGAGCATCGCATAAGCGGGGAATTTTCCGGCGACAATGTGGACGGTTGCACCAATATCATCCCAGCCATGGGGCTCGATAAACTGATCGCTGGGTATCGCACCGTCATGAACAAAATCTACTCGCCGCGCATGTACTACCAACGGGTCAAGCGCATTCTAAGAGATCTCAAGGCGCCGATAGTGACCCCCCCCTTCGAGTTCCAGCGATTCCTGGTGGTTTTGCGCGCCAGCCTGAGGCTGGGCGTATTTGGTAAAGAAAGGTTCGAGTACTGGCGGTTGTTGGCGTGGACTTTGACGCGGAGGCCCAAAATGTTTCCGCAGGCGGTAACCCTGGCCATCTACGGATACCATTTTCGGCGGATATGCGAGCGGCATATTCACTGAGCAAGAGGAACAAGAAAAATGGCAAAATCATGAAGGGACGAACAATCATCGATGTCAATGCTCGATGCGTGAGCCAGGAGGTGCGTTATGCCTGAATGGAATCAATCCCCAGGAGGCTCAACGCCGACTCTGGAAGATGTGATGGAGAAGATTCGGCAGCACTCGAAAAGAGTCAAAGGCGGTCCAGTCGTTATCCTTGTCGCCGGCATCGTCGTGCTGGCCTTATGGACCGCATGGTTTACCGTTCAGCCCGAGGAGACGGGGATTGTACAACGTTTCGGCAAGGTCATGCGTGCGGTCGGGCCTGGGCTGCATTTCAAACTTCCGTACGGCATCGAAGATGTCCGCCTGGTCCCTACGGCGCGGGTGCTGAAAGAAGAGTTTGGCTTTCGAACGGTGTCCGCTGTTCCCGGTGAGAAGACCCGCTATGATACGCGCGGCGCATATAAAGACGAATCCCTGATGCTCACCGGAGACCTGAACGTCATCGATGTCCAGTGGATCGTCCAATACCGTATCGAGGATCCGATCCGCTACCTGTTTCAAGTCCGCGACACAACGAAGGCAATCCGCGATATCACTGAGGCAGTCATGCGCCGCGCAGTGGGCAACCGTCTGGGCAGCGATGTGCTGACCACAGGGCGGGTGGCGGTGGCCAGTGAAGCAAAAAACGAAATTCAAAAAATTCTTACTAGTTATGACATCGGTGTGCGTCTGGTGACTGTAGAACTCCAGGATGTGACCCCGCCGGATACGGTCAAGCCCGCTTTCAATGAAGTCAACGAGTCGCGCCAGGACAAAGAGCGCACCATCAATAAGGCCCAAGAGCAGGCCAACCGTGAAATCCCCAAAGCCAGGGGCGTGGCCGCGCAAAGCATCAGTGAGGCCGAAGGCTACGCCCTTGAGCGCATAAACCGTGCAGAAGGAGAAGCCACACGATTTGACGCCATTCTGGGACAGTACCTGCAGGCGCCACAAGTCACGCGCCGCAGACTGTATCTTGAGGCCATGACCGGTTTCCTGTCAGGCATGAAAGGACTCTATATCGTTGATGAGGATCAGAAGGCAATGGTGCCCTGGCTCCCTCTTGAATCCAGCACGCCACAACCACCGACACAAGGACGTCAGCCATGAAATACACCTTGAAAACAATAATCATCGCTGTGGCGGCGGTGAGCGCTATTGTGCTCTATAGTAGTCTGTACACGCTGGAAGAGGGGCTGCAGGCCATCGTCGTGCAATTCGGCAGGCCTGTCGGAGAGCCAATCACCGAGGCGGGGCTGCACATGAAACTGCCTTTTATTCAGGAGGTTCGCCGAGTTGAAAAGCGTCTGCTGGTCTGGGACGGTGATCCGAACCAGGTTCCCACCAAGGGACGCGAGTTCATTTGGGTGGACACCACCGCCAGATGGCGCATCGCCAATGCAAAAAAATTCCTGGAGAACGTGGCCAGCGAAGAAGGCGCTCAATCGCGCTTGAACGACATCCTCGATTCAGTGGTGCGCGACCAAGTTTCAAGCAGCGAACTCGTGGAGCTCGTGCGTAGTGCTTCGTGGGAAGCGCCCAAGGGCGAAGCCCTGAAGGAGATCCCAAAAGAGCGCGAAGAAGAGCTGAAAAGGGAGATCGCTCGCGGCAGGGAAGAAATCACCCGCACGATACTTGCTGAAGCTCAAAAGATCATCCCGCAATACGGCATTGAGCTGGTAGACATCCGCATCAAGCGCTTGGATTACGTGGAAAGCGTTCGCGAGAAGGTCTATGAGCGCATGATTTCCGAGCGCAAGCGCATCGCAGCGCAGTTTCGTTCCGAAGGCGAGGGTCGCAGCGCGGAAATTCTGGGTACGATGGAGAAAGAGCTGCGTCAGATCCGCTCCACCGCCTACCGCCGGGTGCAGGAAGTTCAAGGTCTGGCCGACGCAGAAGCCACGCGCATATACGGCCAAGCATACAATAACAACCCTGAATTCTTTGCCTTTCTGAACACCCTTGAAAGCTACAAGGACAACGCGAATCCCAATACCGTGCTGATCCTGACCACGGACAACGACTTCTATCGATACATCAAGAACGCGAATCCAAGCGAAGCGTTGACTCTCCCTGCTCCGCCTTTGCGGAAAAATGCGCCAGCTGGGGGAACTTTATTAAAATGATTCAGCAGACTAAGGGCAGGAAGGATGGTTGTTGTGAGGTTTTTCGGTTGACAGAGTTACGAGCGTTTCATGCCCGAACGGGCGTTGTCCGTCAAAAGGAACGATATGACAGCGAAGCAATCCCCACAGGATATCGATGCATTACTGGCCGAGGCCGAAATTTTTGCGATTATCATCAAAGAAATATTATCCTGAATTATGAAAACAAGCATGAACGCAAAGATTGTCGTAGAGTTTGTCATGGTAGAAACGTAAATTACATTCATCATACAGGATATAGCAGTTATGGATATTATTTTTTTATTATGGGCACTTTCCATATCCTCGGTGTTGATAATGGCATTGATGTTGGAGATTCATTTTCATGGAATTGTTGCTACACAGCAGATTCAAATAATGAAAGGCATCGCCAACGATAAGTAACAGAATTTTTTAAACACTATGGTTCATCGAGACTCGTGCAGCAAAAAATATGTAAACGATCAGAAGGAGCGCGACCATGAAGCCAAGCACAGAGACGGCACTGAAGGAAAGCTCCATCAAGCCAAGTGTACAATCAAAGAGGTCGTCGACAAGATATTTAACAAGCCTGCTGGAAACCGAAGGAGAAGATGAAAACACATCCCGCAAGGTTCAAGAGAAAATCGGCGATGTCAAAAAAATTGTCGGGAAATATCAAAGACTCCGGCGATACAACTGAAAACAGCTTAAAGGAGACTGGTATGCTTTGGACAATATTCGTGGTGCTTCTCGTCCTGTGGGGCTTGGGGGTGTTGACCGGTTACACCCTGGGCGGCGTCATTCACGCCCTGTTGGTGATTGCCATTATTGTGGTGCTGCTCCAGGTTATTCAAGGCCGCCGGAGGATTTGATCCACCGTTGTCAGATCAACAGAAATGAGCATCTTCAAAAATGAGTGTCTTTTATGAAAACGAAATGTGTGTTATCTGTAGAGTGGTCTTCTTCATCGTTCTATTAAGCTTAGTTGGCGCGGATCGTCGTCAACACAGTAGGACATCTTGAAATGTTTTGACGATGTTGTCATCACAACTAAAGTCAAGAGTTTGCTGGCGGAAGACGACTTCCTCAAATCATTCCAGATCAGCGTCGAGATCTATAAGAGTGTCGTTCAACTGATATGTTTTGAATACTCAGGATGCCGCGGACAATGCGGAGAAAATCGCTTTGAGCGTTAAGGGAGTTCAATTCGTCAGAACGATCTGATCGTGAAATAGGCGGCACCTGTCCACGGGCTCTCTCGCCAGAGCTCTCGGATAGTGAGAATACACGGCTTAAAATTGGAAGAGACATTATCAGAGAAGGTTGACATGCACTGGAGAGCATTCGTGATACTTTTCGTTCTATGGGCCAGTTCTCACTTATGCCTTGCGGATGTCGAGCTTGCGCATACGCGCGCGCAAGGTGCTGCGGTCCAGGCCCAGGATTTCAGCCGCACTGTTTTTGCCGCTCACTTTCCAGCCGGTCTGCTCAAGCACTCGTTTGATATAGTCCCGCTCAATATGTTCCAGGGGTTGTTCAAGCCTGGAGGCATCCTTGTGGGGGCTTTCCAAGTCATCCGCCAAATGCAGCTTGGGGCCCGAGGAGTTGACCACCGCCCTCTCAAGGACATTTTCCAGTTCGCGAACATTGCCGGGCCAATGGTATTGTTGCAGCGCCTCCATCACACCCACCGGAACTACCTTGATGACCTTGCCCAGTCTTCTTGAAATCCGGTCAATATAAAATCTGACCAGCAGCGGGATGTCGTCCAAGCGATCGCGCAGGGGCGGCATGGTGATCGGAAAAATGTTCAGCCGGTACCATAAATCCTTCCGGAAGGAGCCATTTTGGACCTCCGCCTGCAAGTCGCGATTGGTGGCGGCAATGATACGCACATCCGTTTTTCTGGTTTCCGAACTGCCCAAGCGCTCGATCTCTCCGTCTTCGATCACCCGGAGCAGCTTGGGCTGGAGTTCCAGCGGCAATTCGCCGATTTCGTCTAAAAACAGGGTCGCGCCGTCGGCAACTTCAAAGCGCCCGAGCCGCCTGGATAGCGCGCCGGTGAAAGCGCCTTTTTCATGGCCGAAGAGTTCGCTTTCGATGAGATTCGAAGGCAGGGCGGCGCAGTTCATTTTTACCAGGGCGCGGTGTTTGCGCAGGCTGGAGCCGTGAATAGCGCGCGCCACCAATTCCTTGCCTGTTCCGGTTTCTCCGAGGATCAACACGTTCGTATCGGTGCAGGCAATTTGCTCCACCTTGAAAAACACGTAATTGATGGCATCGCTCTTTCCGACGATGTCCTCATGGTTGTAGACCAGCTTGATTTCTTCCTGAAGATAGGCTCTCTCGG
The DNA here is from genome assembly GCA_030156255.1 of Desulfovibrionales bacterium. GTDB lineage: Bacteria > Desulfobacterota > Desulfovibrionia > Desulfovibrionales > Desulfovibrionaceae > JASGMV01. The sequence continues at coordinate 12,385 of JASGMV010000049.1, read as the reverse complement.
CTTCGAGCTGCTCTTTGAGCTTTATTATTTCGGCTGTTCGTTCTTCAACCAACTCCTCAAGGTTTTTTTTGTAATATTCGCGTTCGGTCACATCTTCGATGACCAGTAGAATAAACTGGGGGTGGTCGCCTTGGTCGTAAATGCGTCGGGCATTCAGATGCATGATTTTATGCCCAATAGTTTCGAAGTCGTGTTCCACCTCAAAATCATGAAAACTGGTGTTTTGAGGCAGGATATCCTCCAGCAATTCCTTTAGCCTGGGGATATCCCATTGCCGGTTGCCCAGATCGTAGATCAGCACGCCCTCTGTCTCGGCGGGTTTGACCTTGAACATTCGATAAAAAGCGGAGTTTGCCGTTACGATTTTCAAACCCGAATCCAGGAGGATCAATGGTTCGCGAATTGACCCAAGGATGCCTTTGTGTGTTTCCAGGAAATTGTTTAACATTATGGGATCCTGGGCTTTTCATTGAAAAAATTAAGATTACTATCAAAATAGCAAAAAAAACAGAAGGCATCAATTCCATTCATCCCATGAAATTTACTTCGCTTTATTGCCCCTCATGAAGCGGCGTCTGAAGAGAGTTATCCACAGAAGCGCCAGATGGTTCGAACAAACGGGACCATCTCTTAGGATTGGCAGCTTACCAATTACTCATAGCAAGTTTTTCTGATTTTATTTTTTAAATGGTATTATACAAAAACTCGCTGCTTTTTTTAATCTGTATTTAACAAGGTAGTATTTTGATTCAGCGTCTCATCAGTGCATCCGATTGATACAATGATCATTATAGATAAAATATTGCAAAAGGAGTCCAAACAATGGATATGAAAACATTGGTGTCACCCTCACCCGAGGTCTGCGCCAGCAAAATTTTCGAAGCCTGCGGCGCGAAGTTCGATAAGGATGTCGTTAGCGATCTCTGGCAAAAAATCAGACGGCATCAGTGGGTCCTGTCCGAAAAATTGAACCGGGATGTCGGATTCAAGATCGCCTGCAACGATTTTGTCGATAATATCGGGACGGGCGAAGAACTCGCCACGCACAACCAGGAAAAACTGTTGATGCAAATGGGCGCACAGGCCATCACCCGAGATATCTGGGACACCATCTCCGACACCCAACCACCCAAGAAGTTGATACAGAAGAAGATCATTCTTCCTTTGGTTGAGAAGGAACTCTCTCTGAAACATGGCGTCATTCCACCCAAGACCATCATTTTTTTCGGCCCTCCCGGCACGGGTAAAACCCATTTTGTCAAGGCGATGGCCGGAAGGCTGGCGTGGTGGTACGTGGAAATCATGCCGAGCATGCTCATGATCGACGGAGTGGACAAAATCGGCGCCCACTTGCGTAGCGTGATGGAGAAGGCGCGTGATCTGGAAGAGGTCGTCATCTTCATAGACGAATTCGAAGAGCTTGCAGGCAATCGAGATATGGCCAATCGTATAGACAGGTCCATCACCAATGAATTTCTCAAGCAGGTCCCGCTCATCAAAAGCCATACCAGCAAGGTATTGCTCGTCTGCGCGACCAACTACATCCGCCAACTGGACGCCGCCCTACTGCGGCCTGGGCGTTTTGATTGCGTCATCCCTGTCGGAACTCTCGACGAGAGCGGGAGAGAAACCGTTCTGAAATATTTTTTGACCAAGATGAACGGCGGCGCCATCGATTTGGCGCGTATCATAACCTTGACGGAAAAATACACCCCGGCCGACATCGAATACCTCTTTCAATCCATAGCCCAGCACTCCTTTGAAAAAGAATGCGAGAGCGGGAGCAACGTTCCGGTGACAACAGACGTCATCGTCCAGGCTATTGCAACCTTCACCCCCTCATTGACGGAGAGCATGATTGCGGAGTTCAAGGAAGACATCATCAAATATTCGCGCGTTTGATCCATACGGTTTTTCGCGAGCGGCTTCCCCCATTACCCTGGCCACTGGGCTTGGGCAAGGTCAACACAACAAGGAGAGCATATGACCACTCAATTGTCATTCATCAAGTAGGAGCAGAGAGCCCGTAGTCATTCCCGCGAGTTGCTGACCCAGGCCGAATCAACGGAAGACGTGAAGAAATTCTCCTATCAGACGGTGGGGGGGGACTTGTGGACGTGTGCGGCGCGTTGCCTGTTTTCAACATTCAGGATGTACGGCTCGACCTGGACCGGGGCGAAGGCTACAAGCTCTCGGACCGTCTGATGAACGAGGCGGATCTAAGCAACCTGATGCATGGCCGACCTGGGTGAACTGGGTCGCCTGTCGAAAAACGCCTGGAACCGTTACCGCCAATTGGAAAAGAACCCGGCCAAGAGCGAGCAGAACATTTTCCCCATTCCAGGCAGTTGATTCGTCCATATCCAAGGGGTATCCGCGCTCCCTCGGAACGGGGCCGCGCTGCTTTTCCCCTTGTAACTTGGATCGTCCCTCTTTGGCTTATCCTGTGCGGGCTTCATTGGGGAGCCGCTCTCCGTTGTTCTCAACAAGTCCCAAGATGGAAGCGGCGTCGAGTCCAAATCGGGGTGTCCGGAGGACTCATACTGTTTCATTGCCGATTCCTGTTCGCAGTCATGTAGGAATTCGGGCAACACGGCTTCAGACTTGCCGATGATGAAATGAGCCACATCGGGGAACTGCTCCAGATGCGACCTGAAGGCCGGGCTCCCTCGGTCACGATTTTGCCGGCTTCTCTGGCGCGTTCCACGATTTTCTTCGCGCTGGGAAGCTGCACCATCATGGCGCCGACCAGGGCAACGTCCGCCCACTCGAGGTCGGTGTTGCCCTTGAGAGGTGACATTCGTGCCCACGGGACGTTTTCCCATTCCACGGGAAGCAATGGCGGACGCAATGGCAAGTAAAGTGGTGAAAACAGCTTTGTGTGAGACAAAGGACAGTAGCTCTGAAAATTTGAAAAGTATCATGACAGGCATTGTAGACAAAAATGGCATTCATAATTTTTGCATCATGCATATCATGCAAATTTCATAGTAATTTTCACTACGATCATGTCTATGTTTGACACAGAGATAATATTTATATCTACATTAAAAATTTACGAATTAACAATTTTTGTTGCATAGTTTTTTTATGTGAAGAAAAATATTTGCAATGTTTTTACTATCTATGGGCATGAATTTACGCTATTAATATATTACTCGGACACTCTCGCCTTCCCGGACGTGTTTACTCGTCAAGATGTCCTGGCCGGTAGGAATTCCTTCCATGTCCGTACCAAACCTTCACCGAGCATGGTCATCAGACTGTGAAAGCGGATTTGCTGGTCCCTCCCGCCAGCCGGCGTTTTCCATCGATCGGCTCTGTTTTAATCTGCATGAAACCCGCCACTGTTTTGGCGACAGGAGATACCGATATGGGCATAGGCCACAAGGACATAGGCGGCAGGTTTTCCGGAGTCTGGTCTCGCCTGCGCGGATCAGTCCAGGGCACGGCGAGCGCGAAAGAGGAGCCGTCCCTGCGCTCGACACTGTTCAGCTCTGATCAGATGAAGCGGCACGGCAAGATTCTTGCGGATTCGCATAAGCTGATGACAAGTCGCTCCAAAGACCGCCTGCTTGCGCGGCTGGTTGAAAATCAGACCGTGCTGCTCAATGTGCATGCGCAACTCACGGATGACGTGAAGACGGACCGCCGGATTTCTCCTGCCGGAGAATGGTTGCTGGACAATTTTTATGTGATCGAGGAACAGATACGCACTGCCGGGCTTCACCTCCCCAAGGGCTACAGCCGGGAGCTTCCGTACCTGGCAGACGGCCTCTCGGCCGGTCTCCCGAGGGTGTACGACCTCGCCCTGGAAAGCATTTCCCATAGTGACGGGCAGGTGGCCCCGGAGAGTCTGAGAAGTATCGTGGTGGCCTATCAATCCGTGACCCCCCTGAACTTGGGCGAACTTTGGGCCATCCCGATTATGCTGCGCCTGGCGCTCATCGAAAATCTGCGCCGGGTGGCCGTCCGCATCGCCCAATACAGAGCCGACCACAACCGCGCCGAAGCCTGGGCCGACCGGCTGACCGCAGTTGCCGTCAAACAGCCGCAAGACCTGATCTTGACCATTGCCGACATGGCCCGTTCCAACCCGCCCTTGGTGAGTTCGTTCGTGGCCGAGCTCTTTCGCCGTCTGCATGGCAAGGGACCGGCCCTGGCCCTGCCGTTGACCTGGATCGAGCAGCAGTTGTCCGGGATCGGCCTGACTATCGAACAGTTGGTGTACTCGGAGAACCAGCAACAATCCGCCGACCAAGCCTCCATGAGCAACAGCATCGGCAGCCTGCGTTTCCTCGGAGTAATGGACTGGAGCGAATTCGTCGAGTCCACGAGTCTCGTCGAGAAAGCTTTGGGCGAGGACCCTGCCAACGTATACGGCGCTATGGATTTTGCCACGCGTGATCGCTACCGCCACGTGGTGGAGCAGACGGCCAGGAGGAGTCCTTTCTCAGAGGTTGAGGTCGCGCACCGGGCCATCGGCTTGGCCCGGGAGGGCGCAACCCTGAATGGCGAAGACTCCCTCATGGCCCATGTCGGATACTATTTCATTGACAAGGGCTTGGATCAGCTAAAAAAAACAGTGCAAGCGCGCAACTCGTCAGTCGAGTCCCTGTCCGCGCCGGGCAGACGATTTCCCCTGCTGGTTTATGGCGGCGGCATCCTGTTTTTGTCGATACTCTTCGCCGGAGGTTTGGCGGTCAAGGCGCAGGCCGATGGCCTGCACGGTTATGGGCTGGTTCTGATGTGCCTACTCCTGTTTTTATGCGCCAGCCACTTGGCGGTGGCCCTGGCGAACTGGCTGACAACCCTGCTGGCCACGCCGCACGCCTTGCCGCGTTTGGATTTCTCCAAGGGCATTCCGCAGGAGCGGCGCACCCTAGTCGTGATCCCGACCATGCTTACCAGCGCTCCGGCCATCGAAGCTCTGGCCAAGGCCCTGGAAGTCCGTTTTTTGGCCAACAGGGACAAACATCTGCATTTCGGGCTGCTTACGGATTTCCGCGATGCGGTCGAGGAGACACTGCCCGGCGACGCTTCCCTGCTGCTTCTGGCCCGACAATGCATAGAGGGGCTGAACAGGCGGTACCCGAGCGTGACGGGCGACATTTTCCACCTGTTCCATCGGCCGCGCCGCTTCAACCCCCAGGAGCGGACATGGATGGGCTATGAGCGCAAGCGCGGCAAGCTGGCGGACCTGAACGGCCTGTTGCGCGATGGCCTGTCAGCGCCTTTTTCCCTCATTGTCGGCGACGCAAGCGTTCTGCGCGGAGCGAAATACGTCATCACCCTAGACACCGACACGCAACTGCCCCGCGATTGCGCCCGGCAATTGGTGGGGGTCATGGCGCATCCGCTGAACCGTCCCCGCTACGACCCGGGTGCTCGGCGGGTGGTCGGCGGCTACGGGATTCTCCAACCGCGCGTGGCCGCCAGCCTGTCCGGGAGCAACCGGTCGCGCTATGCGCGCATGTGCGCCAGCGAAATCGGCATCGACCCATACACCCGGGCGGTCTCCGACGTGTACCAGGATCTGTTCGACGAAGGCTCTTTCATCGGCAAAGGCATCTACGAAGTCGAGGCTTTCGAGCGCACCCTTGGCGGATGTTTTCCGGAGAACCGCATTTTGAGCCATGACCTCTTGGAGGGTTGCTATGCCCGGGCCGGACTCCTGAGCGATGTACAACTGTTCGAGGATTACCCCTCCAGCTACGGCGAGGATGTGAAACGCAGGGCACGTTGGATTCGCGGCGATTGGCAGATCGCACGCTGGCTGTTGCCCGGCGTTCCCGGCGTCGACGGTCGTCGGCGGCGCAACCCGCTCTCGCTCCTGTCGCGGTGGAAGATCCTGGACAACCTGCGGCGCAGCTTGACCGCCCCTGCGCTGATCCTGCTTCTGTTGGCGGGATGGAATGCTTCGGCTTCCGCCTGGTTCTGGACCCTGGCCGTCTGCGGCATCATCCTGCTGCCGTCGGTCATCGCCGCGATGCTGAATGCGCTGCAAAAGCCCGTGGACCTGCCCTTGAGGCAGCACCTCGCCGCCGCAATGGACCTGCTGCCTAAACATTTCGCCCAGGCGGTTTTCGTCCTGGTCTGCCTGCCCCATGAGGCCTTCTACAGCCTGAATGCCGTGGCAAGCGTCGCCTGTCGGATGCTTGTCACGCATCGGGGACTCCTGGAATGGGAGCCTTCGGGTGGAGAGGGAGGCAAAGGCCGCATGGGGCTCGTTGGCTCGTACCGGAGCATGTGGTTTGGACCGTTCCTTGCCGTGGCCACGACCCTTGCCCTTGTTGCGGCCAACCCGTCCGTATTGTTCGCGGCCGGGTCGGTGTTGGGCCTTTGGTTTCTTTCCCCGGTCCTGGCTTGGTGGTTCAGTCAGCCGCTCTCCCGCCGCCAGGAGCGGCTTACGGAAGCCCAGACCCTGTTTCTGCGCAGGATAGCCCGCAAGACTTGGCGCTTTTTCGAGACCTTCGTCGGCCCGGAGGACAACTTCCTGCCGCCGGACAACTTTCAGGAACATCCCGAAGCCGTCATCGCGCATCGCACCTCGCCCACGAACATGGGGGTGGCCCTCCTGGCCAATCTTGCCGCGTTCGACTTCGGCTTCATCTCCTGTGGGCGGCTGATGGAGCGTACCTCGCTGGCCCTGGAAAGCATGGGGCGGATGGACCGGTACGAGGGCCACTTCTTCAACTGGTACGATACCCGCACCTTGCAGCCGCTTCCGCCGCGCTATATTTCCTCCGTCGATTCGGGAAATCTGGCCGGGCATCTCCTGACCCTGAGGACGGGCCTGTTCTCCCTGGCCGAGAACTATATTCTCTCTCCCCGGCTGTTCGAGAGCCTGAACGCAACCCTGGGCATCGCCTTGGACGACCTGCCCGGCGGCCTGCCAACCGCTGCCGTGTCCCGGCTGGACGCTCTGCGCCGGGATGTGGCCGCGGCCGCACTCAACCCGCCCGTCACCCTGAGCGCCACGCGGCTGCGCCTCGATCAACTGACGACATCGGCGGCGGCAGTGGCCGACAGCCGGGAGTTCCAGACCGCGGCCTCCGACACGCCATTTCGGTGGTGGCTCCAGGCCTTTGCCGGGCAATGCCGGGACGCCCTGGGCGAACTGGCCCTGCTGGCCCCGTGGGCGGCGTCTCACCGCGAATTCCGCGAAGAATTGGTTTTTCTGGACGAGATTCCGACGTTGGGCGGGCTGGCTGTGCTGGAAGCCCAGTTCAGGCTCACCGCGACAACGGCGCAGACTGCGGAAATGGGGGACATGATCAGCGCCGCCTGCAGGCAGGCCAAATCCAGAATGGGACGTCTGAACGCACTCGCCGAACACTGTGAAGCCTTGGCCCGGATGGAGTACGGATTCCTGTATGACGAGACGCGGCGCCTGCTGGCCATTGGCTACAATGTGGACGAACGTCGCAGGGACCAGAGCTTCTACGACTTGCTGGCCTCGGAGGCGCGATTCGCCACCTTTGTGGCTATCGCCCAGGGGCAACTGCCGCAGGAGAGCTGGTTCGCCTTCGGGCGGCTGCTCACCTCCGCCGGAGGAGAGCCGATTCTGCTCTCCTGGAGCGGTTCCATGTTCGAATACCTGATGCCCAACCTAGTCATGCCCAGCTATGCGCACACCTTGCTCGACCAGACCTGCAAGGCGGCGGTGGCCCGGCAGATCGATTATGGCAGGAAGAACGGCGCGCCCTGGGGAATCTCGGAATGCGGCTACAACGCCATCGACGCGCACCGGAACTACCAGTACCGCGCTTTCGGCGTGCCCGGCCTGGGGCTCAAGCGCGGCCTGGCCGAAGATCTTGTCATCGCGCCTTATGCCACGGCTTTGGCGCTTCTTGTTGCCCCGAAGAAGGCCTGCAAGAATCTGGAGCGCCTGGCGAAAGAGGGGCTCGAAGCCCGTTATGGCCTGTACGAGGCTGTCGACTACACGCCGTCCCGTCTGCCGCGCGGCCAGAAAAGCGCCGTGGTTCGGTCCTTCATGGCCCACCACCAGGGCATGACTTTCCTGGCCCTGGCCGGGACACTGCTTGAGGGTCCGATGCAGCGGCGTTTCGAATCCGACGTCCGGTTCCTGGCCACACTTCCCCTGCTTCAGGAGCGCATCCCCCAATCGGCGGCTTTTTCCGCCCACACCACGGAACTTGCCGAGCATCACCAGGCGGCCGGGGCCGCAGCCACGCCCATGCGTGTCTACGACACTCCCGACACGCCGAGCCCGGAGGTGCAGCTGCTCTCCAACGGCCGTTACCATGTCATGGTCACCAACGCCGGTGGCGGTTACAGCCGCTGGGGCGACATCGCCGTGACCCGCTGGCGCGAGGACCCCACCCGCGACAACTGGGGGACATTCTGCTACCTGCGCGACGTGGACAGTCGTGAATACTGGGCCACCACCCATCAGCCGACGCTCAGGCGCTCGAATCATTTCGGGGCGATCTTCTCTGAAGGCAAGGCCGAATTCCAGTGCCGCGAGCAGAACTATGACGCGCATACCGAGATCGCCGTCTCGCCCGAGGACGACATCGAGTTGCGCCGCCTGCGCATCACCAACCGCGCCCGCACGCGCCGGGCCATCGACGTGACCAGTTACACGGAAGTGGTTCTGGCGCCGCAGGCGTCGGACGCCCTGCACCCGGCCTTCAGCAATCTCTTCGTGCAGACCGAGATCCTCTCCGGGAACCGGGCCATCCTCTGTACCCGCAGGCCCCGCTCTCAGGATGAAAATCCGCCGTTCATGCTACATATGATGGCCGTGCGTGGCTCCGGGGGCGCGGACGCCTCCTGTGAGACCGACCGCATGCGCTTCATCGGCCGGGGCAATACCACTGCCGCACCCCTGGCTCTGCAGGCGGATGGCGCCGGGTATGCGGACACGCTCTCGAACAGCGAAGGGACGGTGCTCGACCCCATTGCCGCCATCCGTCAGCGCATCGCACTTGAGCCGGGTGAGTCCGTGATCATCGACATGATCTTCGGCATTTCGAAAACCCGCGAAGGGGCCATTGATCTGATGGAGAAATACCAGGAACGGCGCATGGCCGACCGCGTCTTCGATTTGGCCTGGACCCACAGTCAGGTCCAACTGCGCCAGTTGAACGCCACGGAGTCCGAGGCGCAACTCTACGGGAGGCTGGCGGGTTCGATCCTGTACGCCAATTCCGCGCTCCGGGCCGAAGCGGGCGTACTCACCAGAAGCGCTCGTGGGCAATCCGGGCTCTGGGGCTATTCCATTTCCGGCGACCTGCCCATCGTGCTGTTGCAGATCGAGGACGCGGCCAACATCGAGTTGGTGCGCCAACTGGTGCAGGCTCACGCCTATTGGCAGCTCAAGGGGTTGGCGGTGGACCTGGTGATCTGGAATGAGGACCATGCCGGATACCGGCAGATTCTCCACGACCAGATAATGGGGCTCATCGCCGGAGGCCCCTCGGCAAACCAGGCGGACCGGCCCGGGGGAATATTCGTCCGTTCTGCGGACCGCATCGCCGAGGAGGACCGCATCCTGTTCAAGGCCGTGGCCCGAGCCGTCATCTCCGACACCCGGGGGACCTTGGCGGAACAAATCGGCGGTCGCAGCATGGCGAAGGCAACGATGCCTCGACTCACCCCGACACGCTCTCTGCGCGCCGCACCCCCCGCCGTTGCCCCACTGCCGCGACAGGACCTGAGCTTCTCCAACGGCATGGGCGGCTTTACTCCGGACGGCAGAGAATACGTCATCACCACGGCCCGCGGACAACTGACGCCCACCCCCTGGATCAACGTGCTGGCCAACCCGGATTTCGGCAGCGTCATCTCCGAGAGCGGCATGGGCTGCACCTGGAGCGAGAACGCCCATGAATTACGTCTGACCCCTTGGGGCAACGATCCAGTCAGCGATTCGCGTGGCGAGGCCTTCTATATCCGCGACGAAGAGCGGGGCCATTTCTGGTCACCCACGCCTTTGCCCTGTCGCGGACCCACGCCCTACGTTACCCGCCACGGTTTCGGATACAGTGTCTTCGAGCACGCCGAGCGCGGCGTCGCCAGCGAACTCTGGGTCTACGTGGCTCTTGATGACGCCGTCAAATTCGCGGTGCTGAAAGTCCGCAACGAGTCGGACAGGACTCGCAGGCTCTCGGCCACTGGCTATGTCGAATGGGTGCTGGGAGATTTGCGTGGCAAGACCGCCGAGCACGTGGTCACTGAAGTCGATCTGAGCAGCGGTGCGCTCTTGGCCCGCAATCCATACAACACCGAGTTCAGCGGCAGGACGGCCTTCTTCGATGTTGACGAAACCACGCGCACCGTGAGCGGTGACCGTGCGGAATTCATCGGCAGGGGATGTACCCTGGAGGCCCCTGCCGCCATGACGCGCACCCGGCTTTCCGGCAGGGTGGGGGCCGCCCTTGATCCCTGTGCGGCCATTCAGGTGGCTTTTGATCTGGAGGCCGGGCAGGAGCGAGAGATAGTCTTCCGGCTTGGCATGGGGCGCGACGTTGTTGACGCCAGGCGCCTGGTCGAGCGCTTCCGTGGACCGACTGCCGCGCGCACGGCCCTGGACAAGGTCTGGCGGCACTGGACGCACACCCTGGGGGCAGTGCATGTTGAGACCCCGGACCATGCTTTCAATGTGCTGGCGAACGGTTGGATTTTGTATCAGACCTTGTCCTGTCGCCTCTGGGCGCGTTGCGCCACCTATCAATCCGGCGGGGCGTTCGGCTTTCGCGACCAGTTGCAGGACGTCATGGCCCTCATTCACGCCCGACCGGAACTCGTGCGTAAGCATTTGCTGCTCAGCGCCGGTCGCCAGTTCGAGGAAGGCGACGTGCAGCACTGGTGGCATCCTCCGACGGGCCGGGGCGTGCGCACCAACTGCTCCGACGACTACCTCTGGCTGCCGTACGCCGTGACCCGCTATGTGCGCGCCACCGGAGATACCGGCGTGCTGGACGAACCCGTGGGTTTCCTGCAAGGCCGGAGGCTGAAGGCGGACGAGGACTCCTACTATGACCTGCCGGGACAATCCGAAGAGATGGCCAGCCTGTACGAACATTGCACCAGGGCCATCGAACACGGCCTTCGCTACGGCGTACACGGCCTGCCGCTCATGGGGTCAGGCGATTGGAACGACGGCATGGACCTCGTGGGCCGGAATGGCAGGGGCGAGAGCGTGTGGTTGGGCTTCTTCCTTTTCGACGCACTCAACGAGTTTGCCGCAATTGCCCGTTCCCATGGCGACGCCCTTTTTGCCGAACGCTGCGACACCGAGGCCGCGGAACTGCGCGGCAGTATCGAGGCCAATGGCTGGGACGGCGAGTGGTATCGCCGCGCCTACTTCGACGATGGCGCGCCGCTCGGTTCCTCGACGAACCCCGAGTGCCGGATCGACTCCATTGCCCAAAGCTGGTCCGTGCTCTCCGGGGCCGGAGAGTCGGAACGTTCACATCAGGCCATGGAGGCTGTGGACCAGCGCCTGGTCCGCCGCGAGCAAGGGCTGGTGCAGTTGCTGGATCCTCCTTTCGACATCTCCCCGCTCAATCCCGGCTACATCAAAGGCTATGCTCCGGGGTTACGGGAAAACGGCGGCCAGTACACGCACGCAGCCGTCTGGGCGGCCATGGCCTTTGCGCGGCTGGGCGACAATCGCCGTGCCTGGGATTTGTTCGGCATCATCAACCCCTTGAACCATGCACTCACGGCCAAACAGGCATCGGTTTACAAGGTCGAACCCTACGTCATGGCGGCGGATGTCTACGCGGTATCCCCCCATGTCGGCCGGGGCGGGTGGACTTGGTACACCGGCTCTGCGGCCTGGATGTATCGGTTGATGCTGGAATCGCTCTTAGGCCTCCGGCTTGTGGGGGAGCGACTGTATTTTTCCCCCTGCCTGCCACCTGACTGGAAGGGGTTCACTGTGCATTACCGCTATCGGGAGACGGTATTTCACATTCAGGTCGTGCAAGTCTCGGAAGAGGAGGGCGAGTTGTGCGTGAGCCTGGACCGCATCCAGCAGCAGGACGGCTGCATTCCCTTGACGGATGATCACAAGGAGCATTGGGCCGAAGTGCTGGCGCCGGCCCCAACGAGCGGAAAGTCGTAATTCATGGCTGGCTTAAATGCGGGGGACTTTACATGCGTTACCTCTTGTGAACGCCATTAAATGAGGCCCTCGTCGGGCCTGCCTATTGGACCTTTGTTGGACCCTCGGACCGACGCGAGACTTTCCGAAGGTGCCTGAAGCCGCTTAAAACGTAGGTTTTCGGTGGGAGATTGGCTCGCCAATGGACCTGTCACGCCGGAGGCCGTGGGTTCGAGTCCCATCGGCTCCGCCAGCCAACTAACAAGTAGTTCGACTACTTGATCACCGAAAGCCGGGGGCGTAATC
>JASGMV010000101.1 GCA_030156255.1 Desulfovibrionales bacterium | reverse complement strand
AGTGCAAAGCATGGCTGCTTTGCACTGGATTCTAAATAGAAGTTTTTGAAGAGGGGGCCGGGGGAGAAACTTTTTTGCCAAAAAGTTTCTCCCCCGGAAAATCTTCTCAAGGAATTTCCAACCCTTGATTGCGGTATTCGTTGAGCTTGTTGCGCAGGGTGCGCACGGAGATGCCCAGCAGTTCCGCGGCCCGGGTCCGGTTGCCGCTGGTCTGGTCCAGGCTTTTGATGATGAGCCGTCTTTCCATCTCGTGCAACGGCATGACCGCCAGCTCGCCTTCGGGGCCCGGCTCGGTGGACACGGCGCTGGAGCCGGCCGGCTCCTCCATGTCCACGGGCTCGTAGCTGTCCGGGTCGAGCAGGAAATGGGCCGGTAAGATCGGCCCGGCGCCGGCCAGCAGCACGGCCCGCTCCATGAGGTTCTGCAGTTCCCTGACGTTGCCGGGCCAATCATACCCCTTGAGCCAGGCTTCGGCTTCGGGGGAGAGGGGCAAGACGCCCATCCCGTAGTCTTTGCAGAAGGAGCACACGAAATGCCGAGCCAGGAGGATCACGTCGTCTCCGCGGTCCCTGAGGGCCGGCAATTTGAGCGGTATGACGTTCAACCGGTAAAACAGGTCCTGGCGAAATTCCCCGGCCTTGACCGACTCTTCGATGTTGCGGTTGGTGGTGGCCAACACGCGCACGTCCACGCTCACCGTCTCCACGCCGCCGACCCGGTCGATCTCGCCCTCTTGCAGCACACGCAGCAGCTTGGCTTGCAGGCCCAGGTCCATTTCGGAAATCTCGTCCAGCAGAAGGGTCCCGCCAGAGGCCAGTTCGAATTTCCCGAGTTTGCGGTTGATGGCGCCGGTGAACGCGCCTTTCTCGTGGCCGAAAAGTTCGCTTTCCAGGAGATGCTCGGGCAGGGCCGCGCAATTGACGCCGATAAAAGGCTGTTCCGCCCGGTCGCTGTAGTAGTGCAGAAACCTGGCGAACATCTCCTTGCCCGTGCCGGACTCCCCGGAGATGAGCACCGTGGCCTTGGATTTTGCCACCTGCCGCGCCAGGGCCAAGACCCGCTTGACCGCGGAGTGGGCGCCGATGATGGAGTATTTTTTACCCGAAACTCCGGACGCGCCCTGCTTGGCCGGGGCGTGCGGCTCTTCCTCCGGTTCGTCCTGGGGAATCATCAGTTTGATTTTGTCCCACATGATGGGGTCGAGCCAATAATCCTTGGCGCCAAGCTCCAGATAGCGCTGGGCTTGCTCGGCCGACCCCTGGCGGGTGAAAACGATCACCGGGGGAAACTCGTCCTCCTGCTCCGCGGCCTCCAGCAACCCCTCCACCCGGTATCCCTGAAGATGGGGCCGGCTGAATATCAACAGCGGCCTGGACTTCTTGATGAAATTCATGGCGCCGGGCAAGTTGTCGGCGATGCCGGCTTCCAGGCCAAACTCCTTGATTTTTGGAAAGACCTCGGTGATGGCCTGGGGCTCGGCCACGAATAAAAGCGTTCTGGACGACATATTCAGCAGTCATAGCTTGATGTCCAACGCTTTTCAACACACAACCAATCTCCATCAGACGATAAATTGGCCGTTTTCATAGACCACGAGGCGAGAACCGTCCCGAAGCAGGGCCGTGACCGTCCGCTGCTCGGTGTTCACCAGGTCCCAGTGGATGCTGGAGCCGTTGAATCCCAAAGCGATCTGGGCGTCCACCGTCAGTTCGTAGGCGGGGCCGCTGAACGTTTCGGGCAGGGAGGCCCCCAGGGCCACGTGGCAATTGCCGTGCTCGCCGCCGAAATTTTCATCGAGCAAGGCGTGGGCCATGAAGTCCCGGATCAGGGAGTACCGCCGGTCCGTGAAGGACAACTCGCCCACCCGTCCGGCGTTTTCCGCGTGCTTGAGCTGCTCCACGATGAACCGTTCTCCCCGTTCGGCCCGCACCTCGGTGAGCTGCCCATGGTGAAACTCCAACCTCGCCCGGCTCACCATCCTCCCGTGCCGGATGGAGGGCATGTCCGCAAAAAAAATTCCGTCCACGCCCCTCCAGTCGGGAGAGACGTACAACTCGTAGGCGGGAATGTTTTGCCCGGACACTGCCGCAAACCGGCGATACTCCCCGAGCTGGACCGTCAAATCCATGTTCTCCGACTCCACCCGGAAGGCCTTGGCGCGGAGTCCGGTCAACCAAGCGGCGATCTCTCCCAACTCCCGCCTGCGGCGCCGCCACCGGGCCGTGGGCGACGGTTCGCGCAACCCGCAGGCGCGAATCAGCGCCTCGGCGTACTCCGCGCACTCCATGCCGGCCACCCGGGCCAATCCGGGCGTGGGATAGAGGCAGACGGTGTAGCCCAAATCGCCGCGCCGACGACGGCGCTCCACCAGTTCGTTCACGGACAGGGCGGCCCGGCGGCCGGCGGCGATGGAGCCCATGTCCACGTCCTGCAGATGGTCCAGACTTTCGGGCGCCAGCAGCGTGATAACGCCCGCCGCCGCCTGCAACAACTCCAATTCTCCCGGCGTCTGAAAAACGAGTTGCCCGAAGCTGCCGTTGCGCAACAACTCGGCCTCCATGGCCGAGGTCTTGCGGGCCACGGGCGCCGGATGCAGGTGCGCATCCAGCAGACGGTGGAACACGGCGTCCGCAAGGGGAGCCGCGGCCAGATCGAACGATATGACGACCAAGTCCTTGTTGCGGAGGGGGGGAATCCTCGAGCAGGACAATGCCCACACCAGGACGTCCGCGTAATTTTCGAGATCAAGATCGCTGATGACGGCGTCGCACTCCGCCTGGATTGACATTGACGCTCCTTTGCAAGCATTGAAAGAGGTGGGCCGGGACACCCGGGCCGGGGGCCCAAGGTTTTAGCTATATCCTACCCGGGCAAAGTAAACAGAGGACGCCGCACATGCGCTTCGCTCTTCTGGCCCTGGCCCTGTTGGCCGGCGGCCTCATGCCGGTGCAGGCCGGAATCAACGCCCGGCTCAAATTTTTTCTGGGAGACCCCGCCTGGGCCGCCTTGGCTTCCTTCGCCGTTGGAACCCTCGCCCTCTTGGTCTATTGTTCGGCCTTGCTGCCGTGGCCCACGGCGGCCAACGCCTTGAAGGCGCCGCTCTGGACATGGACCGGCGGATTTCTGGGAGCTTTTTTCGTGGCCGCCACCATTTTCATGGCCCTGAAGCTCGGGGCGGCGTCCATGATGGCCTGGCTCATCGCCGGCCAATTGATCTCCTCCCTGCTGCTGGACCAGTTCGGCATGGTGGGTTTCGCCGCCAGGGGAATCAGCATCCAACGCGTGCTGGGCGCCCTGTTGCTGCTCGCCGGCGCCTTGCTCATCGAAAAATACTGAGAGCTTTCATGACCTACGCTACGCACAGTCTGAAACTTACCGCCAGAATGATCAAGATCGAGCATTCGATCTTCGCACTGCCCTTCGCCTACATGGGCGCTTTTTTGGCCGCCCGGGGCTGGCCCGGCCTGAAAAACATGCTGGCGCTGACCGTGGCCATGGTGGCGGTGCGCTCCTTCGCCATGACCGTCAACCGGCTGGCCGACAAACGCCTCGACGAGGCCAACCCCAGAACCCAAAGCAGGCCCCTGGTCACGGGGGAGCTCTCCACCTCCTTCGCCGTAACATTCACCCTCGGCTGCGCCGTCGTCTTCCTGGCCGCCTGCGCCGCCATGAACCCCCTGTGCCTGAAGCTGGCGCCCCTGGCTTTGGTTTGGTCCGCCTTCTACAGCTTCACCAAGCGGTTCACCTGGCTTTGCCATTTCGTGCTCGGCTCCGTGCTGGGCCTTGCGCCCGTGGCCGGCTGGCTGTGCGTGGACCCGTCGTTCCATCTGGCCCAGGCCTTGCTATTGTTGGGCGTAACCTTCTGGACCGCAGGCTTCGACATCCTCTACGCCTCCCAGGACGCGGACTTCGACAAGCAGCGGGGCCTGCACTCTCTGCCTGCGCGCTTCGGCGTCGGCCCGGCTCTTTTTCTGTCGTCCTTCTGCCACGTCAACACGGCGATATTCTTTCTTCTGGCCGGCGCCGCGGCCGGGATGGGGTGGATCTACATGCTCGCCGCTCTGGCCGTATGCGGCGTATTGTTCTGGGAGCACGCCATGCTCTCCCCCGACGACCTCTCCCGCGTCAACGTGGCTTTTTTCACTCTCAACGGCGTCATCTCCGTCGGGCTTTTCATCGGTTTGCTGCTCGACCTGTACTGCGCATAACCGGGAGAAATCCCCATGCCCTTGTTCAAATGGAGCGAAAGCCTTTCCGTAGGCGACGGAACCATCGATTCGCAGCATCAGCGGATGATCGAAATGATCAACGAGCTGTACGACGCCATGGAGCGCCAGGAAGGCGCCGCCTCGGCCGAAGGACTCGTCGCCAGCCTCAGGGCCTACGCCCGGGAGCACTTCACGGAGGAAGAGCAGACCATGGAGCGGATCGGCTTCCCCGACCTTGCGGCGCACAGGGAGCAACATGCGGCGTACATCCGGCAAATCCACGATTATGAGCAGAGCATCCAGACGGGAGAAAGCCCCAACATTTTGGACATGAGCCGCTTTCTCTGCAACTGGCTGCTGAAGCACATCAAGGGCTCGGACCAAAACTACGCGCCCTATCTGTCGAACGAATAGCCGGCTACAGAAAAAGCAGCAAGCTCACCGCCATGAGTCCCATGCCGGAAAGCAGACCGTAGATGGACAGATGGTGCTCGCCGTACTCCTCGGCCGCGGGCAAGAGTTCGTCCAGGGAGATGAACACCATGATGCCCGCCACGGAGGCGAAGATGATCCCGAAAACGGCCGGCGTCATGAACGGCATGAGCAACGCATAGCCGATGGCCGCGCCCACGGGTTCGGCCAAGCCCGACGCAAACGAAAGGAAAAAAGCCTTTTTCCGGTCGCCGGTGGCGTAGTAAATGGGAACCGACACGGCGATGCCTTCGGGAACGTTGTGGATGGCGATGGCGATGGCGATCGGCAAACCGAGCATGGGATCCTGGAGCGCGGCCGTAAAGGTGGCCAGCCCTTCGGGGAAATTGTGGATGGCGATGGCCAGGGCCGCGAACAGGCCCATGCGGTAAAGCTCGGCCTTGCTCTTGGGAACCTTCTTGTCCATGTCCTCCACCATGTGCATCTCGTGAGGATTCTCATGGCTGGGCACCAGGGAGTCGATGATCGCGATGAAGGCGATACCCGCAAAAAAGCCGCCCGCCGTGATCCAGGCGCCCGTGACGTCGCCGTACGCCTCGCTCAGGCCGGCCCTGGCCTTGGCCAGAATCTCCACAAACGAGACGTACAGCATCACCCCGGCGGAAAATCCGAGGGACACCGACAGCAGTTTGGTGTTGGTCTGCTTAGCGCAAAAGGCGATGGCGCTGCCAACGCCCGTGGACAATCCGGCGAAAAGAGTCAGAGCGAAGGCCGTACCGACCGTTCCCAAAAACATCGTTTCCATAACACTCCGACTATAAGAGTTTTTTCGCCCCAAGCAATGATTATCCCGCACGCTTTGAAAGAGGCAAAAAAAGCCGGTCGAGATTTCTCGACCGGCGCTCGACAGTTCCGCTACAATGCGTCGGATCTACTTGGGAGACTCTTCGTGGTCATGATGGTGATGATGTCCGTGCTCATGGTCATGGTCATGGTCATGATGATGTCCATGATCGTGCGCGTGGTCGTGCGCGTGGTCATGGACATGTCCGTGTTCGGCGTCCACCTTGTAAATCTTGGCCTCTTTGCCCTGGCTGCAGCCGCAGTTCGTACACATACGCTTCTCCTGGCCTCCGGCCTAAATTTTTTTCCCTTTCCGGGAGTTGTCACATATCTAGTACTTTTATGCTACGCGCCCGCGCCAGCTTTGTCCAGGCTTCCTCCAAAGAAGGCAAGCCCGCATCCTGATATTCATAGCGAACGCGTACGGCGGGCTTTTGCAAATCCAGCAGCCGGACGAGATTGATGGGCGTGGCGTAAAGGATCAGATCGCAATCCGCGGATTCGACGCTGGCCTTGAGGTCGGCCATTTGCTCCGGGCCGTAGCCAACCGCGGGAAGCACGTCCTTGATGTGCGGATAGGCCCGCAAGCAGTCGGCCGCCGAACCCTTGGCCGAGTCCATCGGCGGCGCCGTTTCGGCTCCCAGACTTTGGGCGGCCAGCCATGCCGCGCCGAAAGCCATGCCGCCGTGGGTCAGGGTCGGCCCGTCCTCCACAACCAGAACCCGCTTGCCGCGAACCTGCTCCGGGTTGTCCACGGCCAGCCGGAAATTCGCCTTGACCTGGATCGCCCCGGGGTTGCTCCGGCTGATCTGCGCCTGCACGGCGGCCGCGTCTTCGGGGGCGGCCGAATCCATCTTGCCGATGACCGCGATGTCGGCCATGAGCATGTTGGTTTCGCCCGGATGATAGCGGCGTTCATGTCCGGCCCGCAGGGGGTCGAAAACCACAATGTGGATATCCGGCCGGACGAACGGCGTGTCGTTGTTGCCGCCGTCCCAGACCACCACGTCGGCGTGGGCCTGGGCGGCCTCCAGAATACGCTGGTAATCCACTCCGGAAAACACGGTGACGCCGCGTTCGATGTGGCCCTCGTACTCCTCGCGCTCCTCCACGGTGCACTCGTGCTGATCCAGGTCCTCCAGCGTTTTGAAACGCTGCACGGCTTGGCGCTCCAGATCGCCGTACGGCATGGGATGCCGGATAACCACGGGCGTAAGCCCCCTGTCCGCCAATTGCCGACAAATTTCCGCCGTGACCACCGACTTGCCGCAGCCGGTGCGCACGGCGCAGACGGAGATGACCGGTTTTTCGATCTTCAACATGGTCGAGGCCGGCGAGAGCAGCCGGAAATCCGCTCCCGCGGCCAGCGCCCGGCTGGCGGCGTGCATGACCTGGTCGTGGGAGACGTCGCTGTAGGAAAAAACCGCCTCGTCCACCCCCTGCGACCGAATCAAATCTTCAAGCTCGGCCTCCGGCCGAATGGGAATCCCGTCCGGATAGAATCGCCCGGCAAGGCCCGTGGGGTACACTCTTCCGCCAATGCCGGGGATCTGCGTCGCGGTGAAGGCGACGACCTTCATCCCGCCTTCATCCCTGTAACGGACATTGAAGTTGTGGAAATCCCGCCCCGCGGCCCCCATGATCACGATCTTTTTCATGCACCAGCCTTCTTCATCCAACGTTCAACAACCATTCCAAACATCAGACGCAATTTTGCGTCCAATTTCAACCACCCCACACAAAAATTTTGGAAGGGAGAGGGGGGTCCGGGGGGAGAGGGGAACTTTTTTGAAAAATTTACCCA
>JASGMV010000048.1 GCA_030156255.1 Desulfovibrionales bacterium | reverse complement strand
TGGCCGTGGGCCTGACCGCCGTGGTCATGGTCTTTTCCCGGGGGGCGGGAGCCGTGTCCCAGGTGGAGGGATACGAACGGGCCGGCATGGAGGCCGAAGCCCGCCTGGCGGAGTATCTGAATGGGCAGGTCAACCCTCCGGACTCGAAAACCGGAGCATGCGAAAACCTGCCCGGAGGCATGTGGCGCATCACGGCGGAAAAGGACCCTGACCGTTCCGGAGTGAGCGTCGTCACGGTGACCGTAAGCTTCCGGGCCGACGGCCTTGAACGAGAACTGACCCTAGAGACGGCGCAAGCCGACTTGGCGCTTCCGGAACAAACGAAAATTCTCAACGCGGGACTGTAGGAGAAGCCATCCGTGCCACACTTTCTGACGCGCTGTTTATGGCTCGCCATGGCCGTACTGATGGTCGCAGGGTGCGATTTGAAAGCCAAGCCCATAGAGCTGGGACGCCAAACTCCGCGCCCCCAGCTGGGGCTCAAGGTCAAGGTTGTGGAGGCCAAAGCTTATTTGGGCGAATTCGACGAGGATCAGGATCGGGCGCTTTTGGTCATGGACGTCAAGCCCGACAGCCCGGCAGGCGCGGTCGGAATAAAGCCCGGAGATTTGCTGCTGAGGATGGATGACAAGGTCGTGCAGGGCATGCGCGACTCCGTGTTCATCATGCAGTTGAAAAAACCGGGAGACACGGTGGTTTTGGACGTTTTCAGCAACGGAGAGATACATAAACTGGGCGTGGAGATTCCAGCAGGAACGGTAAAGGAGTAACTATGAAAAAGACGCTGCACAGCGCCGGCTTCACCCTCATTGAAATGCTCGTGGTCATCGTGATCATCGGCGTACTGGCGGCCATTGTCGGTCCCCGGTTCTTCGGCAAAACCGACGAAGCGAAAGTCGCTGCGGCCAAAGCGCAAATCGAAGACTTCTCCATGGCCCTGAACAGCTACCAACTGGACACGGGCGATTTTCCAACCACCCAGCAAGGGCTTGCGGCCCTGGTGAAAAAGCCCACCACGCCCCCCGTTCCGGACAACTGGCGCGGGCCGTACATGAGCAAGAACACCATTCCGCAGGACCCGTGGAACCATCCGTACCTCTACACTTCCCCGGGCAAGCACAACCCCGATTTCGACCTCATGAGCTACGGCAAGGACGGCAAGGAAGGCGGAACCGGTGACGCGGCGGACATCACCAACTATTGAAGCCTCGGGGTTCACCCTCCTTGAGCTTCTGGTCGCCATTACCGTGGGATCCATCGTGATAACCGCCGTCTACGCCGTATTCAGCACCGCCTTGCGAACGCAACGCAAGGCGCAGCAGACCATCGGTCCCATGCGCTCGGCCCGTTACGCCTTCGAGCGCCTGGCCAACGACGCCCGCAACCTGGACCCGTTCTGCAAACCCGCAGACGTCGAGTGCGCCGGGGAAACGTGCCGGTTCCCCATTCTGGACGCCCAAGGCGCCCGACTTTGGGTGCAGTACGCCGGCCAGGACGGCCGACTCGTTCGCAAACTCGCCAACAATACGGCCGACGCGACCGATACGCAGAACTCCGGACAATCCGACTTCTTGTGTTCCAACGTGGCCCGCGCCTCGTTCAGCCTCAAGTCCAAGCAGGGACTTGCAGCCGCGCGGTCCACTTCCAAAGGCGCGGCCGCGCCCGACGCCATCGGACTGAAGCTTGTCTTCGGAAAAGGAACGCAGCCGAGAGCCGTGTTCGACACCCTGGTGATGCTGGAAGTCACGCCCGCTTCGGGGGATTCGCAATGATCGCTCCCCGCCGCTTTTCCCCGATGCGCGTAGCGCCGGCGCGCCTCCGAACCGACGGCCGGGCGAGGCGTTTGCAACGGTTCCCGAGTGCGCCCCGCCGGTCCGGCGAGGCCGGGTTCGCCCTCATCATAACGCTCTGGGTCATGGGCATTCTCGGGGTCATGGCCTCCACGTTCGCTTTCCAGACCGAGTGCGAAACCAAGGTCGAGCACTGGAGCGCCCAAAGCCGGCAAGCGTACAATCTGGCGCGGGCCGGCGTCCACAGAACCGCCGGCCTGATCCGCGAGCACGCCAGGGATCAATACCACAGCATCACCGCCGGTTGGTTCTCCGGGGCCGAGGAGTTTCACGACGTATCCTTCGGCCCGGGCTACTACTCCATCGTGCGCCAAGACTTTGTTCCGAAAGGCGCCGGCGCCGTTACCGAAGCCCTCTCGCCCCTGGAAAAGGACGAGGGCGGGAAGTACGGCCTTGTGGACGAGGAATCCTTGCTGAACATCAACGCGGCGAGCATGAGCCAGCTTCAGGGCTTTCCCGACGTGTCCAACGTCCTGGCCGCGAACATCATTCTGTTCATCACCAAGAAAAAAGAAGCGCTGAAAAAAGAAAAAAACCAGCAGAAACAGCAAGACGAGGGAGACGTCCAAGAAAAAGGTCTGGTGGACGGCCCCATACGCAAAGTCGAAGAACTCCTGCAGGTCAAAGGCATGACCAAGGAAATCTTCTACGGTTCGCCTGGCGAACAGGACGGATTGGCCGACTGCCTCACCTGCTTCTCCTCCGGAAAAGTCAACATCAACACGGCGAAACCCGCGGTCTTGCACGCCATCGGCTTCACCAAACAGCAGGTTCAGGCGTTGATGGATTTCCGCATGGCCGGGTGGAAAGGCTTCGCCTCCGTGGACGCGGCCATGCAGGCCATCGCCACGGGTGCGACAACACCGTCGGGGCCCGCCGCGAATCCCGGCGGCGCAGCTCCGGGGGACTCGACGCCGAGTGCATCCTCCGGCGCAACGCCTTCCGCTTCCCCGGCCGCCGCCTCGGCGCCTTCCGGTTCTCCCGGCGCTCCGGCTGGGTCCGAGCCGGCGGGCCTGTCGGACCTGCTCACCGTGACCTCGAAAAATTTTCGTATGACCTGTCTAGCCGGATTCACCAAGGGAAAGCCTGTGCACCGCATCACCGCGAGGCTGACACTCGACGACAACGCCATGAGATTCACCATGTGGCGATCCCAGGCTTTGGATGAAGCCGCCCCCGGCAAGAGGTCCTAGCCGACGATTGGTTTATCGGGAGACGTATGGCCGCTTTGCAAAACATCACGCGCCACGCGCACGATCTGAGCGCACGGTTCGCCAAAGAGCGCGTCGTGTTGGCCTTTGACGAGGCGGGGAGCCTCGCCGCCTGCGTCCGGCGGGAAAAAGACGGCGGTTGGCGATCGATCCGGATGTCCGAGGCCCCCAAGCGGCCTGTCCCGTGCGTTCTGCTCGTCTCTCCCGAGGCCGTGGCCTTGCGCCGCGCGCCAAGTCTGCGCCCCAACAAAAAGGAAGCGCAAGGCGCCGTGGAGGCGGAGGCGGAGCGCAGCTTGTTCCGCTCCCCCGCGCTGGGGTGCCCGGACGTAAGAACCGCAGCCCTTGAGCAGGGACACTTGGGCGTCATGGCTTGGGCGCCCGTGGAATACCTGTACGGTTGTTTCGACCGGGCCAGGGAGCTGGGGTTCTCGCCCCGGGCGGTGGCGACTCCGGAATGCTGCCTGCACTCCGCGGAGCCCACGTTGTTCATCTCCCTTCGCGGCGGAACGGCAAGGCTGTGCATGCTGCATCAACGCGTTCCCGTGGCCTGGCAAACGTCCCACGAGAACGGTCCGCCCCTGGAGGCGTGCCTCAAAGCGCTGCTGACGGAGCTTGAGGATTCGGGACTCCCTTCGCCCAGCCGGGTTTTGATTTGGGACGGCCTTGCATCGTCCGGCGACGGCCGCGACGTGCGGGAGGCGAAAGCGCAGTTGGCCTGCGCCGTCGCACAGGCCTTGGCGCCCCAGGCCGTCCAGCGCCGTCTTCAGGGACTGGGAGAGCTTCTTGCGGAGCTGCAACTTCCCGGAGGCGGACTGCCCACCGAGGCGAACAAAGGAGTTTTTCGGGCCTGCCTGAACCGATGGGAGCAGCGGCCGCTGACTCCGAAGCAATATCTACGGCTCGGGATCAACGTCGCCTGCGCCGTTCTCAGCGGTTTGATGCTCTTTTTGGCCGCCATGCACATGGACCATCAGGAGACGAACGCCCTGGGGGACGCGGCCAGCCGGTTGAAGGTTCTGGCGGCCAGGTCCGACGGCGCCACGGCCAGAGTGCGCGATTACGCGGCGCGTATTCGCGAGATCCACAAATACACGGTCGACAAACCGTTTGTCTCCCACATGTTCAGGGCCTTGGTCGACTCCACGCCCAAATTGGTCAAACTGAACACCGTCCGGCTCGCGCCGGATGGGGAGATTACGTTGGAAGGCGAGGCGGAAAACGAAGTCAGCCTCATCGCCTTTCTGGAAAACCTGAGCGCGACGGACGTGTTCGACAACGCCGTTTTGGCCTCCATGAACGAGGTGGGGCAAGGCAAACAGGTCAAGTTCGTCATCACGCTGAATTATTCCTCCTGGAAAACGTTTTTCGCGAAAACCCTGCAGGCCGCCCAATGAACGCGATCATCGCCGCCTGGACCAAGCTCGACCCCAGAGACCGCAAGGCCCTGAGCCTGCTGTCCGTCTTCCTGCTGCTGGCCGTAGGCTATGTGGGCGTTTTCGAACCGTTGTCGGACATGTACGAGGCCGATGCGCAACAGCAGGCCGACCTTCAGCAGACCATTGCCGAGGACACGCCCAAGGCGTTGATCCTTTCCAACAGGGAAGCCCGCCTCAAGCAGGCCAGGGACGAATACAACACCCTGACCGGCCGTCTGGACCTGCGGGACATCAAGTCCTGGGCCGAGTCCGATGTCTACAACGACATCAGCGATTACGCGCGGATCACCCGGGTCGCCGTCAAGGACATCCGCCCCATGGCGCCGCGCAAGGACGGGTTCATGAGCCGCCTGCCCTTCTCCGTGACCTTCCAGGGCGAATTCTCCAACATCGAAGAATTCATCTATTACCTGGAAACCTCGCCGCAGGTCTTTGTCATCACGCAGCTTTCCTTGTCCGGGAAAAACGGTCTGGTCGAGGGCGACGCCACTCTGGAGAAGTACAGCCTTCCGGAAGGCGGCAAGGTCGAGCCGCCCAGCCAGCCTGTGGAAGTGGTGCTGACCGTTCCCCGATGGCTGGGGTTCGCTCCGTTCGAATACGCCCGCAGCAAGGGCTGGTTGTCCGACAAGAAAGGCGAACGCGTGGATCTCTTCTTTTCCGAATACGAAAAAACCAACCTGCGCATGCTCTACGCCGGAGAGGTTGACGGGACCGCCACCCAGGTTTTCGACCTGGTCCGCGAAATGATCAAGGGCGTGGATTTGAGGATTCTCGCGCCGCTGGCCTATTTCCAATTGTCCGACTCCCTGCTCACGTCCATCGATTCAAAGATCACCTCCGTGAAGGACCTTCGCGGCAAGACCATCTACCTGGAAAAAGGCGGCGTCAGCCACTTCTTCCTGTACAAGGTCCTCAAACAACACGGCATGAGCCTTTCCGACGTCAAGGTGAGGAACATGAACCGCCCCATGGTGGCCCAAAGCCTTGAATCCGGGCTCATCGAGGCGGGCGTGACGTTCGAGCCGTTCGTCTCGCGCCTAGTGAAGCTCAAGGCGGCCAACGTCCTGGTCGCTCCGGACAGCGAGCGGGACAAGATCCTGCAACTTCTGGTTTTCCGGGAAGACTCGTTGGCGGGGCACAGTTGGACCATCGAATCGTTGATCAGATCCTATTACCGGGCCGTGGATTGGTGGAAAGCGCACCCCAAGGAATCCATCGAGTTCCTGGAGGAAAACGAGGCCAAAGGCGCGTCCGCAACGACCATCCAGAATATCATGCAAGGCGTGCGCTATCTGCCCCCCCAGGAGATGGCCGCCCTTGTCTGCCCCGGCCCGGGAGGCAAGACCAAAACCGAAGATTTGTTCAGGGAATACGAGGACTTTTTCAGGCAATATCTGGGATACGAGTTGGTGGTTCCCCATTCCGAGGTTATTGATTGGCGGTTCGTCCAAAGAGTGTTCAATTGCTCCGAATACGCAAACTCGACCGCAAAACCGCGTCAGTGAGTCGCCCATGCCGTTGAACGCCCTGATCAACACCAAAAGCGCGCAGGCGATGCATCGCCTTTGCATGATCGCGTCCGTTTTATCTCTGGCCGGAGCGTTGTTCATTTTCCTGGCGGTCAAAGCTCCGGTCATATCCGTTCCCCAAGTGGCGTCCACGGCCGTATTGCCGGCCCCGCCGCCGCTTGCGTACCCGCACTATTCCTTTTTTACGGCCAAAAGACGGCGCATTTTCGAGTATGGAGCCTTGGACCTTGTCCACCGGGACTACAAGCTGGAGGCCCCCGGACTGCCGTCTGGCCCGAACCTGAGCGGCCTGCAACTCGTGGCGTCCATGCCAAGCGACGCGACTTCCTATGCGATCATCAAAGGCTTGGGAAACGCCGCGGGCTCCGTCGTTTCCTTGGGGGAAAAGGTGCGCGACAGCATTCTGGTGGAAATCGCTTCGGACCACGTTGTCCTGACCCGCAACGCGCAGAACGCCACGCTCGCCATGCAGGACCCCTGGGAGGCGCAGGCTCAGGGAATGCTGGCCGCCTCGCATCTGCGTTCGACTTCCGTCGCGGTCTATGAATTTCCGGCGAACCGGACGTCGCCGGCTCGCAACGCTGCAGCGCCCCAACGCAGCGCCTCGCTGGGCTTGTTTCTGGAGCCCCTGGACGATGAGCAGCGCCGGCAATTGGACCTTCCTGCGGGCCAAGGGCTGCTGGTGACCCAGGTGAACCGCAAGGGCGTGAACGCGGCCAAGGGCGACTTGCTGGTGGCCGTGGCCGGAAAATCCGTCGGAACGGTGCGGCAGATCATGCAGATTCTCAAGGAAAACGAGGGACGGGACCTGTACCTGACCCTCATCCGTGATGGCAAGCCTCTCAATGTTTTCTATAAATTATCCGTCTCAGGCGGATCGGACTCCGGACGGTGATTGACGATGAGGACGACCAGAAAAGGACATCTCCATTGGCCCCTGTGGCCGCTTCTGTTGATTGCGCTGCATCTGGCCTGCGCTTCGGCCGCGATCGCGCCGAGGCCGGCCTGCGCCGCCCAGCAACAACTTATCGAACTCAACTTTCGGCAAACGGACGTCATGGCCGTGCTGGAGTTCTACTCCCGGCTCATGAACAAAACGTTTTTGCCGAACGACCAGCTCACCGGCCCGGTCACGGTCATCTCTCCACGGCCCGTCACCAAGTGGGAGGCCCTGCGCCTGCTGTTCTCCGTTCTGGACATGAAGGGCTTCACCCTGGTGGAGCAAAGCGGCTACTACAAGGTCGTCAGAAAAAGCCTGGCCGCGCACGAAGGCCTCAGAGTCGACTCGGTGACGGTGGGAGGCGACCAGATGTACACCGAAGTCATTCTGCTGAAGTACCTGAAGGCCGCGGACGTGGTGGCGGACTTCCGTGAAATCCTCTCCCAGGACGCCGCAATTTTCGCCGGCAAATCCAACAACTACGTGGTGGTGACGGATTCCGCATCCAACATTCGCAAGCTCAAGCAGTTGATCTCGAAGATCGACCATCCCGGGTCCCTGCCCATCTCCAAGACCTACTCGCTGCAATACATCAATGCGAAGACCATCGCTCCGATTCTGACCAAGCTGTTCACCTCGAACGCCAAAACCGCCGGCGAAGCCCCGATCCAGATCATGGCCATGGAGGACAACAACGCCCTGGTCGTGCTCGCTCCGGAAAAAGTCCACAAGGACATCCAGGCGATCGTGAGCCAGCTCGACACCCGCACCATGCAGGTGTCCATCAAGGCCTACCTGGTGGAAGTGGCGCTGACCGACCAGACCAAACTGGGCTTCGAATACATGTTCCACGGCTCCACCGGCGGCACGGACATCGACGGGGCCTTGGACTTGGGCAGCGTGCTGAAGGACGGCGGATTGGCCGCCCTCACGGGCGACGCCTTGAAAGTCGCTATCATCAACGAAGACAAGTTCAAGATATTGATGAACTTTTTTGCTTCGGACAAAAACGCGAGGGTTGTGTCCGCGCCGCACATTCTGGCCCTGGACAACCAGAAGGCCACAATCGCCGTGGGCACGGAAATCCCCATTCTGAAATTGACCCAGACATCGGTCACGACCCAGCAAAACGTCATCAAGACCTACGACCATCGCAAGTTCGGCATGCAGCTGAACATCACGCCGACCATCGCGGAAAACCGCGACGTGACGCTTAAAATCGACCAGACCCTGTCCAGCCTGCTCACGGACGAGACCGACCCGGACCAGTGGCAGTCCACGGACCGGCAGGCGTCCACGACGGTGCTGGTCAAGCACGCCCAGACTCTGGTTATCGGCGGCTTGATGACCGTGGAGAATACGCTGGAGAAAAAAGGCGCGCCGTACCTCAAGGACCTGCCGTTGCTCGGCCCGCTGTTCGGCGCCCAGGAAGACGACACCACGAAATCGGAACTGCTGCTTTTCCTGACCCCGTACGTGATCGCCACCCCCGAAGAGGCCGACGCCATGAGCGGCTTGCGGCGGGAGGAAAGCCCCTCCGTGGTGGAGGAATACGGGTTGGTGTTCGACCTTTAGCGCGTCCGGCGCTTGAGAACCGACTGAAGATGTATTTTATGGACATCACATCAAACGAGAGCGTACGGGCGTGAGCGAACAGAAATCCGTCTTTTCGGGCGTAGGCCCCGAGGATTTGGCCTCTCCGGCCAAGGCCATCGCCTGGTGGCAAAAAATCCGGCAGGGCGACGAATCGACCGCGGACGCCCTGAAGGCCGCGGGCAAGGCTCTGGGCATGGAGTGGATCGAGCTGGACCAGTCCTATCTGGCCGAACCCGGCCTGATGCAGCTCGCCCCGGAGAATTTCGCCAAAGCCCATTTGATGCTTCCCATGGACAAGGACGAAACCGGCGCCATCAAGGTGGCGGTGGCGAGTCCGTTTCTGGGCACGGCCGTCTCCGAACTGGAGCTGTCCCTCAAGGCGTCGGTCAAAATGGTGCTGGCGCCGGCCGACACGGTGATGGACGCCTTGGAGCGGGCCTACTCGGGAAAGGGCATGGACGGCGTGTTCTCCGACTCCGAGGAGAGCCTCGACGCCCTGGACAACGTCGAGGACCTGCGGGACATGGCCCAGGCCGCGCCGGTCATCCGGCTGGTCAACAACGCCTTCCGCGACGCCATCACCCAGGGCGCTTCGGACATCCACATCTCGCCCTACGAGGAAGGGCTGGAAATCAGGTTTCGGGTGGACGGCGTCCTGCGGTTGGTGAACACCGTTTCCCGGAAATTCCAGGCGGCCATCATTTCCAGAGTGAAGATCATGTCCAACCTGGACATCGCGGAACGGCGCATCCCCCAGGACGGACGCATCCGCTTGAAGATGGACCACAAGGACTTCGACATCCGCGTGGCCGTCACCCCCACCGTGTTCGGAGAAGGCGTGGTCATGCGCATTCTGGACAAGTCCTCCATCCAGGTGGCCATCGCCGACGTGGGCTTCGAGACGGAGATGCTCGAAACCTGGCTGGAGCTGATCCACCGGCCCCATGGCATCATTCTGGTCACCGGCCCCACGGGCTCCGGCAAGACCACCACGCTGTACGCATCCCTCAACCACATCAAGTCCCCCGAGATCAAACTGATCACCACCGAAGATCCGGTGGAGTACCAGCTTCACGGCGTGGACCAGATTCAGGTCAACGCCAAGGTCGGCCTGACCTTTGCCGCGGCGCTGCGAAGCATTCTGCGCCAGGACCCGGATGTGATCATGGTCGGTGAAATCCGCGACTACGAGACGGCGGAAATCGCCATCCAGTCGGCCCTGACCGGGCATTTGGTCTTGTCCACCCTGCACACCAACGACGCGGCCACGGCCGTTACCCGTCTGGTGGAAATGGGCGTTGCGCCCTATCTCGTAGCGCCCACCCTGGCCGGCGCTCTGGCCCAACGCCTGGTGCGCAAGCTGTGCCCCCAGTGCCGGGCGCAGGACGCCGACGGGAAGTGGCGGGCCGTGGGCTGCGAAGCCTGCGAAGACTCGGGCTACAAGGGGCGTCTCGGTATTTTCGAATTGCTGGTCAACACGCCCGCGGTCCAAACCCTGATATCCAATCAGGCCAGCGCCGCGGACATCGCTTCCCAGGGACAAAAGGAAGGCATGTTGACGCTGCTTGAGGACGGCATGGCCAAGGCGGCCAGAGGCCTGACCACCGAGGAAGAAGTCCGGCGCGTGGCGCTGTAACCCTTCAAGCCGCCGAGAACTGGAATCCGCCATGGCCACCTTTACCTACACCGCCCTGGACAAGAGCCGGAAGATTTCCGGAGAGCTCAACGCCAGCGACGCTCAGGCCGCGCTCATGGAGCTCGCCCGCAAGGGGCTGACGCCGCTGCACGTTCAGGAAAAAGGCAAACCCGCGGCCGGCGCTTCTCCTTCCAAGAAAAGCGCGCCTTCGTTGTTCGCCAAACGTGTGGGCTACAAGCACATCACGGCGTTTACGCGCCAGTTCGCGACCCTGCTCGCCTCGAACCTGCCGCTCATCCGGGCTCTGGACTTCCTGCGGGACCAATACCAGGGCTCCCCGCTGGCCGACGTCATCGGCTCCGTGGCGACCGACGTCCGCGAAGGACAACCTCTTTCGCGCGCCCTGGCGGACCACCCTCGGCTCTTCGACCGTCTGTACGTTTCCCTGGTGGCGGCCGGAGAGGCCGGCGGACTGCTGGGCGAGGCCGTGGACCGTCTGGCCTTCATGCGCGAATCCCAGGAAGATCTACGGGCCAAAGTCAAAGGAGCGCTCATCTACCCCGCCATCATGTTCGTAGCCATGGTAGGAGCGGTCGTCACCATGATGCTGGTAGTGGTGCCCCGCTTCGCAGGCATGTTCGCGGACATGGGCCAAAGCCTGCCCTGGGCCACCCAGGCGTTGCTCGATATCTCCCACGGACTGCAAAAATCCTGGTGGGCGTTCCCCATCGTGCTGTTCGTGGTGATTCCGGCCTGGAAAAAATACGGCGCAACGCCGGACGGGCGTATGCGCATCGATTCGGCCAAATTACGCGTTCCGGCGGTGGGCGACATCGTGTCCCAGGTCAGCATGGCCAGATGGTGCAGAACCCTGGGCACGCTGATCGGGTCCGGCGTTCCCCTGCTCACCGCGCTGCAGTCCAGCGCCGGCGTCGCGGGCAACATGGCCGTGACCAAGGCCGTACAGGCCTCCATAAGCGATGTGCGCGAGGGGAAAAAACTCGCCGACACGCTCAAATCCAGCGGCATATTCCCGCGCTACGTCACGGAGATGATCTCCATGGGCGAGGAGTCCGGCTCCCTGGACGCCATGCTGGGCAAGGTCGCCGACCACTACGAGCGGGAAGTGGACCAACTGGTGAAAAACCTGACCGCCATGCTGGAGCCGATCATGATTCTCTTCATGGGCGGAGTTGTCGGTTTTATCGTGATGGCCATGCTGCTGCCGGTTTTCCAGATGCAGTTGATGGCGGGCTGACGGGCCGATGTCGCCGGCCATAATGTACACCACCACCGAAGACACGAGGTTGCTATGAAAAAGGTATTCGTTCTATCCATTCTCTTCGCCGCGACGATTCTGCCGCTGTCCATGGTCCACGCCGACAGCAGTAAAAAGTCTCCTACCGGGATATGTAACCAATCAAGCGCATCATGCCTTCAATTTCAAATGTCGCCCGCCAATAATTGCCCGTCTTCGACCGTTGTGGACGGGAAAAAGATGACATTCAGCGACAACGTAACGGTCACGCTTTTTCAATTGTTTGACGACGGCCAGCTTTCTTCGGCCGGACCGAGCGTTACAGGAGCTTCTCAAAATTATTATTTAAGCACGAATACAACTTGGAATGTCCAGTCGCAGAATGATTTCTACAAGCAACCCTTCAACTGCTACGTCAAAATCAACCAATCCGGCTGGGACTTCACCAACGGATGCGACCAACAAAACTCCAAAGGACTGGACAATTGCACCGGTTGTCTGACCATGAATGCTCCCGATGGAGGCAGCACGCTCATCGCCCCGGGCTGCGTTTATCAGGATTTATCCTCGGCCAATTACCACAATGTCTACCTCCTGGATAAGCAAGGCAAGAACCTGCTGTTCCGAGGCCCCCGGCCCACGGTTTTCAAAAACGGCGCATGGGTGTTCGACAACACGGGGCTCTTCAGCACCATGGCCAGCAGATACCAATACCAAGCGGCCGATGGCTCCGCCTTCCCCGATACGTTTCATTTCGTGGATATCAGTTTGATCAGCAATGAAAAATCCTCCGACGCCAAAAACAGCGAGCACGGCGTCTTGATGGCCGAGTACACATTCTTCAATGGGGCCGCGGACAACCCGCCGGCTTACAAGCCGCAGCCGTCCAGTGGTTTCGCGACCATCAACAGCACCGTTGACGGACAATTCTACTGGTGGAACATGCTGCCTGGCGCGGACGGAGCGCAAACCAGCAATTTGTCGCAGCTCGTCACCAACATCACGACGATGATGCAAAGCACGGATGACGTCCCCTACGTCATCTATTTCCATTGCGACGCCGGCTCCGACAGGACCGGCGAGGTGGCGACCTCCTACATGCTCTCCGACAGAACGCAATCGGACACCAAGGACGCGTACATCTACGGCACCACGGTGTTCAACAACCCCGCGAACGGAGACTACAGCTTCTTCCGGCAAATCCCCGTCTCCGACTTCGCCGCGGGCGCGCTGTGGTACTGCCAGACCAAGTACGGCTCCAATTGCGATTACAGCGACACGACGAGCTATCCTCAGAAAGGCTGCCTGTATCCTTGGCAATCGGGCTGCAGCTGGGCCCAATAATTGACAGCAAAAAGGCTCGAACCTTCGCCGCCGAAAGCGCCAACGGAAGCTGGCGCTTTCGGCGGCCTTTTCATGATCCCGCATATTCCGCCCCGCCCTATGGCGGATTCGGAATGAAGAAACGTCGGCGATGATTATTAAAAACGACAGCTTATAATATTTTATTTACAACTATTTCTCACTAGATATATTTTTGATAAATACAAATAGAAACACAGCAAATATATTGTGTTAGCGAGTATTGTCACTTTTTAGACTACTATCGTGATAAGTCGGCTTCCGGTTCTTTTGGCGGCTTCCGGCGCCTAATCCGGAAAATATTTATTGATAGAAAAACCGGGCTGTGTTGACAAAAAATCTTCAGCAGCACTAGTATCGTTTTGCATATTCTATGCACAACCGTTCAACCAGCAATCGGAGGTCATCATGAAAGTCAGCGCACGCAATCTCATCCCCGGTACGGTGAAGAAAGTCACGGTCGGCATGGTCAGCGCCGAGGTCGTTATCGAAGTGGCGCCCGGCGTGGAGATCGTTTCCGTCATCACCAAGAACTCCGTGGAAGCCATGGGGATCAAGGAAGGCTCTCAGGTCAAGGCCATGGTCAAGGCCAGCAGCGTGATGGTCACCACGGACTAGAGCATTTCAAGTTGCTTTAGCTGTTCTGGGGCGTGAGCCTCTTGAAACGCGCCCCCGGGAAAAATCGGGGGCGTTTCTTTTCGGGGGGCGCCGCTGGGCCTCGACGCGCGCCAAACGCCGCCACGCAAAAGTATATGGATTTCCGCGCCAATCTTCGAATAGGGCGCTGATCCTCTTCTCGTTCCCGCTTGCCAAGCAATGATCTCTGCTCTATGTTGGGCCTTCAGGCGCCCACCTGGGCTTTATAGGGAATCCCGTGCGAATCGGGAGCGGACCCGCCGCCGTGAGTCCTGTTCAACTCCGACCTGCAACGCGCCACTGGGAGACATCCTGGGAAGGCCCGGTCGGACTGGGACGAGCCGGAAGACCTGCCTGAGCGTTCGCGGCGATACTTTTCCAGCAACGGGGCTCATTGCCTGGAAAAGTCTGGGGATGATGACCCCCTCTTCGGCGAACCGGAGAGGGGGATTTTTATTCCCGTTCTTTGACGCCCATTCCCACTGGAGGCGCGTATGTACGCCCTGCGCAAAATCTTTTTCCCTCTTTTCCTAATCTGTTGTTTGCTCACCGTCTCCGTTCAGGCGCAGGCCGGCCACGGAGACCAGCGTCCCGCAAAAACCGGCATTCTGCTCGTGGCGTTCGGAACCAGCGTTCCGGAAGCCCAAGCGGCCCTCGCCAACATGGAAACCCGGGTCAAGGCCGCCTTCCCCGGCGTTCCGGTGCGCTGGGCCTGGACGTCGTCCATCATTCGCCACATTATGGATAAGCGCGGCCAACATGTGGACTCCCCGGCCGAAGCCCTTGCCCGCATGATGGCCGACGGCTTTACGAACGTGGCGATCCAGTCGCTGCACACCATTCCCGGCGAGGAGTACCACGGCCTGGTGCAAACCGCCCACTTGTTCCAAGGCATGCCCAAAGGCCTGCAGCGAGTCCTCGTGGGCTATCCCTTGCTGGCTACGCCCGACGATTACGCCGCCGCGGTGAACGCCATGCTCAAGGCCGCTCCGGCCGAACGCAAAACCGGAGAAGCCTTGGTGCTCATGGGGCACGGAACGCCCTTCCCGGCCAATGCCTGCTATCCCGCGTTTCAATACTATCTGTGGAAAAAAGATAAGAACGCATTGGTGGGCACGGTGGAAGGCTCGCCCACGCTGGACGACGTGATTTTCGAACTCAAGGCCCTGAAGGCCAAGAAGGTTTATCTCATGCCGTTCATGGCCGTGGCCGGCGACCACGCCCACAACGACATGGCCGGTCCGGAGCCGGACTCCTGGAAGTCCCGGCTCGAAAAGGAAGGCTTCGACGTGACCTGCGTGCTGCAAGGCACGGCGGACAACCCGGACATCGCCGCCATCTGGATCAGCCACCTCGCCGCGGCGTTGGCCCATTTCAAATAGGGACGCCATATTGCGAGCCCATGCTCGAATCGCGGGATGGGGACTTCTGGGGACTGCGGTCGCTTTCGCCTCGTTGGCGAGCGCCTGCCTGATCGGCCCCTACCCCATCCCGCTTCATGATGCGCTGACCGCCCTATTATCGGCCGTGGGCCTCTCCCACGCGCCGGAGAATCCCATGGTTTCGGTGGTGGTTCTGGACATCCGGGCGGGGCGGGCTTGCTTGGCGTTTCTCGTCGGGGCCTCACTGGCCGTGGCCGGCGCCGTGTACCAAGCTGTGCTGCAAAACGCTTTGGCCGATCCGTACACCCTGGGCGTGGCCTCCGGGGCCGCGCTGGGTGCGAGCCTGGCCATCAGCCTCGGGTTCACCAGCCTGCCGTTTTTGCCCGGCATGACCAGTCTGCCGTTGTTCGGCCTTATGGGCGCGCTGGCGGCCCTGGCCATGGTCCTGTCCCTGGGGCGGGCCGCCGGCGGCGCGCGGCGCGAAACGTTGGTGCTCGCCGGCGTGGTGACGGCCGCTTTCCTGGCCGCTCTCATCTCCCTGGTCAAGGCTTTGGACGAGGAGTCCGTGTCCTCCATCGTTTTCTGGATCATGGGCAGCCTGCAGGGCCGCGGATGGCCGCACGTCCGGTTGGTGGCGCCCTTCGCCCTGGTCGGCTTCGCCGTGGCCGGATTGCGCCACCGGGAGCTGGACTTGCTGAGTCTCGGCTCGACCCAGGCCGAACAGTTGGGCGTTCCGGCCCGGCGCACGAGGCTTCTGCTGCTGGCCGCAGCCAGTTTGTCCGCCGGCGCGGCCGTGGCCGTATGCGGAGTCATCGGATTCGTCGGCCTAGTGGCGCCGCACCTGGTGCGATTGCTGCGCGGCGCGGCGCACGGCCCGTTGCTTCTCGGCTCGGGCCTGCTGGGCGGCGTGCTGCTGGTCTGGGCCGACATCGTTGCCCGCGCGGCCCTGTCCGGCGGCGAACTGCCCGTGGGCGTGGTGACCGCCTTGATCGGCGGGCCTTTCTTCTGCCTGTTGCTGGTGCGCAAACTGCCGGGAGAACGGCCGTGATCCGCCTGGAGGACGTTCACGCCGGATACGGGGCGCGCGAGGCCCTTCACGGTGTGAATCTTGAAATATCCGCAGGCGAAATGGTCGGACTGCTCGGCCCCAACGGCTCGGGAAAATCCACCCTGCTGCTGGCTATGGCCGGAAACCTTGCGCCCAGCCGCGGCCGCGTTCTCCTGGACGGCCGGGACATCCGCGGCGTCGGACGCAAGGAGCGGGCCAGGATGCTAGCCTGCGTCGGCCAATCGCCGGCTTCGGATTCAAGATTGACCGTTGAAGAACTGGCCCTGCTGGGGCGCTATCCGCATCTGGGCCTGTTCGGCGTCTACACGGCCGAGGACCGGGCTTTCGCCCGGCAAGCCCTGCGCGATACGGACCTGGAGCCCTTGGCGCGACGTTGCCTGTGTGAATTGTCCGGCGGCGAACTCAAGCGGGCCTATCTGGCCAGGGCTCTGGCCCAGGACGCCCGCATGCTGCTCTTGGACGAAGTTTCCGCCGGCCTCGACGCCGGCAGGCTGGTCATGGTCCACGATCTTCTTGCCCAAAAAATTCGAGAAGGCCGATCCATGGCCGCCGCCATCCACGACATCAACCTGGCGGCCCTGTACTGCAGCCGTTTGATCGTGCTCAAACAGGGGCGCGTGGTCCTGGACGGACCGCCGCAAACCGTTATGACCGAGGATAATCTTCGTGAAATCTACCAGACAAGAATGGTCTCCGTTACGCATCCCCTCACCGGCGCGCCCCAGGCGCACCTGGCGCCTGGGGGTTGGAATGCTGGTCCTCGCCGCCCTGCTGGCGGCTGACATTGCGCGGGCCGACGTCTCCATCGTGGATGACGAAGGACGCCGGATCACTCTAACCAGGCCGGCGACCCGCGTCATCGCCCTGTATGCGGCTTTGAGCGACGTGGTGTACTCCTTGGGCAAGGAGGATGCGCTCGTCGCCCGCACCCAAAGCCAGACCGAACCGCCCTCTCTGGCGGCCAAACCTTGCATCGGCACGCACATGCGGCCAAGCGTGGAGATGACGGCCGCCCTGAAGCCCGACCTGGTCCTGCAAATGGGAAGCCGCGCCAAAACCGACGAAGTCGTGACCGCCATCGAACGCGTCGGAATCCCCGTGGCGCTGTTCGACGCCGAGGATTTCGAGTCCCTGTACTCCGTTATAGAGCGGGTGGGCGTTCTTCTCGGCGCCGCGCCCCAGGCCGCCGCGTTGATTCGGGACATGCAGGACCGGCTGCAGCGCGTCACCCGGCGCGTCCAGGGACTGCCTCGGCCGAGCGTGTTCTATGAAATCCGCTATCCGAACCTCTTGGCCGCCGGCCGGAAATCCATGGTCGCGGAGATTATTCGGCTCTCCGGCGGCGAGAACTGCGTGGCTTCGCAGCGGAAAATGGCCCGCGTGAACGAGGAGGAGCTTCTGCGCCTGAACCCCGATATCTACATTCTGCAGCAGGGGCCCATGAATCCCGACCCGCTTCCGGTGAAGGACCGGCCCCACTTCAAAACGCTCGCGGCGGTGAAGAACGGACGGGTCTACGAGGTGCAGGAGAAATTGTTCTCCCGCCCCGGCCCCAACAGCGTCCGCGCCGTGGAGGAATTGGCGGGCCTGCTGCATCCGAGAGCCGGCGACCGGGAGGTCAGACCATGATCGCCGGCAAGCTTTACGGCGTGGGCGTCGGCCCGGGCGATCCTGAGCTTTTGACTCTGAAAGCGGTCAAAATTCTCTCAAAAGCTGATCATCTGTTCGCCGCGGCGTCCACCAAAAACGAAAGCTCCCTGGCTCTGGACATCGCCCGGGAGCACCTGCGCGACGGCGTTCCGGTGGAGCTTCTCGGGTTTCCCATGACTCGAGACGAACAACAGCTGCATGCAGCGTGGGAGAACAACGCCCGAAGGGTGGCCGAGGTGATGGCTGAAGGCAAGAACTGCGTCTTCCTGACCCTGGGCGATCCCATGACCTACTCCACCTTCGGCTACCTGCTGCGCACCCTGCGGACCATGTATCCGGAAGCATCGGTGGAGTGCGTTCCGGGAATCACTTCGTATCAGGCGGCGGCCGCCCGGACCCTCACCATTCTGGTGGAATCCAAGGAAAGTCTTGTGGTGGCCTCAGGCGTGGATGGCGAAAAGAGGTTGGAGCAATTGTTGCAATCGGCCGATCGAGCGGTCATCTTGAAATGTTACAAGAATTTTCCGGCGATCCGGCGCGTGGTGAGGCGCTTGGGGCTTGAGGAAGGCTGCCGTTTTGTGAGCCGTCTCGGGCGCGAAGACGAATTGGTGGCCGACTCCCTGTCCGAAGCCCCGGAAACCCCGCATTATCTGTCCCTGATGCTGCTGGGTCGCCCCAGGAAGTAACGCCTCCCGGGGCGTCTCCTCCGCGGGCGCCCCGGCTACACGGACAGATTGATGCCCTGAAGCTTGAGGAGTTCATCCGCGGAAAATCCGAGCGTGAGGCTGTCGCCGGACAAAACGCCCGATGCCGACAGTTCGTCGATGAATTCAAGCTCCATGCTCTTGCGAAATTGCGTTGTGGGCGTGGAGCCGTCCACCAGGTCCGCCACCTTGGAAATCATGGTGATGTTGTGGAAGGTATCCGCCAGATCGGGATTTTCGTTGAAATACTGCTGAATGACGGAGGCCGAAGCGGAGTCGCTGCACGAGGTTACCTTCAAGGCGCCGGTTCCCTCGTCGTACGTGACGGTGAACTCGACGTCCTCGTCCACACCCAGCGCCTGCAAGTCGGACTTCACCTTCTCCTCGAAGGCGTCGGCCAGAGTGTCCACGGCCTCCGAGAGATTGTCCGCAGTCACCTCGCCGTTCTCGTCGGCGCCGATGCTGGCCAGAATGGAGTTTATTTGCGAAGCGATGACCCCGGAATAATCATTGCTGGCCTGAAGCAATGTGTTCGCCAGGGAAGTCGTTGAGGAATCGGAATCGTTACCCGTCATGCTATTGAGCAGGCTGTTGCTCTGGTAGCTGCTCACGCCGTATGCGGCGACGCCAGTGATGAAGCTCATGGGCTTCCCCCTTGGTTGGTTTTCTAAAATAAAGCAAAGATCGGGCCAGATTTCACCGAACCGCCGGGACGTTTCGAAAACAGCACGTGAGACCATAATTTATTCATCAAAATAAAATGGTTGTCGAACCGATTCTTCTGCAAACCGTAAATAATTTCGCCGACCCCTAAGGCTGCCGCCAGGGGCCTTCCAGATTTGCGGCAAATTTTTCCAGCTTTCCGTCATCCCTCGAAGGAGTGGCGCAGCGGCTCGGTCCCCGCGATTTTGGATGGAAAAAGAAACTCTCGGGCGGGTAATCTGCAACATCCTCTAAAGAAAACGGCGCATCCATCCGATAAGGATGATGAAAAGCGTTATTCCACGCCCGGGCCAAGGAGGGGAGCGAATGGATGTGTCCACGTTATCCAGTCTGAGCAGTTTGGACAACCAAATGACGCGCCAGGAGCTTGGCGCGCAGGTAGTGACCAACACCCTGGACACCCTGAACAAAACCTCTGGTTCAACGTATCCCATTACTGACAAGCAAACGATGGGAGCCGCCGTGGTGGGAAAAACTTTGGACTACATGCACGCCAAGGATTCGAAACCAAGCAGCTCCAACGCCATGGCCCAGACCTACGACTTCTCGAAAAGCGTCTTGGGAGCCCACGCTTCCGGCGCCGAGGCTTTGTCTCAATCGCTGGAATCGAGCCTCGGGGGTTTGGCTAACGACAACATTTAACGCCCGGCCCAAGGAATAACGTCCTGATCGGCCCCGCTTCGGCGGGGCCTTTTGTCATTGATCTCCGCCCTCTTCGATGATTTCGCGTCGTGGTCGG
This sequence comes from Desulfovibrionales bacterium, assembly GCA_030156255.1. Taxonomy (GTDB): domain Bacteria; phylum Desulfobacterota; class Desulfovibrionia; order Desulfovibrionales; family Desulfovibrionaceae; genus JASGMV01. The sequence goes on along the minus strand of JASGMV010000048.1, from coordinate 11,801 downwards.
CCGACTCTTTCGAAACGTCTTCCTTGTTTTGTCTTTTTTTCCGAGTTGTTGACGTTTCATTTCAAGTTCATGCTACGAAGCTCTTGGGTCGTAACACTTAAAATCCGTATCATTTCCGTTGGGTAGCCCGAGTGTTGCCAAGGCTTTTTCTGGTTGGTATCAAGGTATCGTAGCCTGCCCCCCGGAATTTTCCATGCGGCGACGGGCCGCGGACACGAGCGATTTCGATGCGCGCGCCCTATAGGAGAACATCATGAAATGGTTGCTGATTATCCTTCTCGTAGCGGCCATGACGCTGTGGGTCAGGGCTTGGCTGGAACCGGAGCCCCGGCCGGATGACGTGTTGGAGGAATTCGACTTCGACGAAGCCAAGCAGCAGGAATCCTGAGCCGCTCCAACCCCACCGTCCTTCCTTGACCTCAATTCCATGGTCTTTACCCGCGCCGGCTTCTCGCCAGGCGGTCCCACGCCTGGACCGTCAATGCCGGAACGCTTGTTGCTCACTTCCCCCCAACAAGGAAAATTCTTCAGGGGAGAGCAATCATGCGTACAGCGGTCAAAATCGGTTTCGACCTGGGCTTGCTGCTCGGATTCGCGGCCTTCGCCGCCTATCTGGTCATGGAGCTGCCGGAGCCGGCCAAACTTTGGCTGGCCGAGGCGTCCAAGTCCGCCACGATGAAGCTGTTGGCTCAGCTGCTTTAAGATCAGGAAAGTCATCAGTGGGAGGCGGCCATGCCGCGCCCGTTCGGCGCAGGGCGCGGCGGCGCCCGGTTGCTGGCGCATCCGGGTTTGATGCCCTGGATGGTTTACGTCTTTCGCCTCCGAGCCGGCCGTGATCCTACAACGGAGGCGTATGTCCCCTCCGCGCTCAACCCCTTATTCCCTCTCGTCTTCGTCTAGGGCGCCTCTCTCCAACGACTCCTCCACCCACAGCGGCAGTCCGTACAGGGCGAGTTCTTCCTTCAACTTGCCAGGCGACAGCGGCAGCGGCCGGATGAAGCGCAGGCCGCATTGGCCTTCGCGAATCCAAACCACCTTGGCGTGCGCCCCGCACATGATGTTGCAAAGCCGCTTCGGGCACGGCTCCACGACGACGTCGCGGACAAGGGCGGCCACCTCCATCACGTCCTTCGGCGCCTCGCGCACCACCACGGTGTCGCCGGGCGACAACGCCGCAGGCGGCTCCTCGGAAAGAAACTCCGCCCGCAAGCCGGCGACGGAGACGTCGTTGACCGCCACCGTCAGGCATTGGTCCGCTTCGGGGCAGAGATTGAACAAATTCAACGTGTATAAATTCAACCGCTCAGCGGCGCGATGCTCCATGGTCATGGGATGAACTCCAATCGACTTTGATTGACGAACCTTTTTTGATGCTTAAACAAGATGATGGGGAAGCACAAGCTGAACCGACCTACGGTAAATGTTCAATCCACTAGCTGCTACATTTTTGGTAATAAAATTTTCCTCGCAAAGCCCTTTCAACCCGGACTGACGCGATTTGTTGATTGCAACCGCCAGCTTACTCATTTTCTTGACACTACCAAAGCGCTATGGTTATGTAACCTCCCTTTTGTCGACGGCAACCAGCCAAAAAGAGGTGACCCCCCTTGCTTTTCAAGCCAACAGACTCCTACGCTCACGACTTTGAAGTCCACCGCGACAGGGACGCCTGCATCGACTGCAAGGTCTGCGTCAACCAGTGCTCCTATGGGGTGCATTACTGGGACGAGAACCGGAAGAAAGTGATGCATGACAGCTCCCAATGCGTGGGCTGCCATCGATGCGAAGCCATGTGCCCGACGGACGCCCTGCGTATTCGCCGCAGGGAAACGGAATTCAAAGACAACCCCCTTTGGAACTCCAAGTTTATCAAATACATTTACAAGCAGGCCTCCACGGGCGGCGTACTGCTCACCGGCATGGGCTGTCCCACGGACATTCCGGTCTACTGGGACCGGATGTTGCTGGACGCCTCGCAGGTGACCAATCCATCCATCGACCCGCTACGGGAGCCCATGGAGCTGGATACGTTCCTTGGCGCCAAGCCGAACTCCCTGGCGTTCCACAAGGACGAGAACGGCAAGCCTGTGCTCGATACGAAGCTGACGCCGCAGATTAAGCTCAAAACGCCGATCATGTTCGCGGCGATGTCCTTCGGGGCCATCAACTTCAACCTGCACGTGGCTATGGCCAGGGCGGCCAAGGAATGCGGCACCTGCTACAACACGGGAGAAGGCGGGCTGCACCCGTCCTTGTACGAGTACGGTGACCACACCATCGTGCAGGTGGCCTCGGGCCGGTTCGGCGTGCACCGCGACTACCTCAACGCCGGCGTCGGCATCGAGATCAAGGTGGGCCAGGGCGCCAAGCCCGGCATCGGCGGGCATTTGCCCGGCGAAAAAATCGACGCCCGCGTATCCGAAACCCGCATGGTGCCTCTTGGCTCCGACGCCATTTCCCCCGCTCCCCATCACGACATCTACTCCATCGAAGACCTGCACCAACTCATTTTCGCCCTGAAGGAAGCCAGCGAGTACCGCGTCCCGGTGGCGGTCAAAATCGCGGCCGTGCACAACGTAGCCGCCATCGCCTCCGGCATCGTGCGCGCCGGCGCGGACATCGTGACCATCGACGGCATGCGCGGAGGCACCGGCGCGGCGCCGGCCATGATCCGCGACAACGTGGGCATTCCCATTGAGCTGGCTCTGGCCGCCGTGGACCAGCGGTTGCGCGACGAGAACATACGGCACAAAGCCTCCCTGATCGTGGGCGGCGGCGTGCGCTGCTCGGCCGACGTGGTCAAGGCCATCGCCCTGGGCGCCGACGCGGTGAACATCGGCACGGCCGCCCTCCTCGCGGTGGGCTGCACGCTGTGCGGACGCTGCTACACCGGTAAATGTCCGTGGGGCATCGCCACCAACGACGCCCTCCTGGCCAAGCGCCAAAATCCGGACGTCGCCGCCAAAAAGCTTGCCAACCTCGTGCGCGCCTGGTCGCATGAGATCATGGAAATGCTCGGCGGCATGGGTCTCAACTCCATCGAAAGCCTGCGCGGCAACCGGGACAAGCTGCGCGCCGTTGGCCTGAGCGCCGAAGAAATGGATACGCTCGGCGTCAAGCTGGCCGGCCGCTAACGAGGACTGCAATGAAGCGCGTCTATATCGACAGGCACTTTTGTATCGGTTGCGGGCTGTGTGAACTCGCCTGCCTGACGGTCCACTCCCGCTCCAAGGATCTGGCCATCGCCTACACCGTGGAGCGTCCGCAGGGACTCATGTCGTTCAAGAAAGTCTTCCGGGACGGCTCCATGTGCGCCTCCACCGGTTGCCGGCACTGCGACGAGCCGGCCTGCGTGGAAGCGTGCATCGCCGGCGCCCTGACCAAAGACCCGGCCACCGGCCGGACGGTCTACGATCCGGAGCAGTGCGTGGGCTGCATGTCCTGCCTCATGGCCTGCCCGTTCGGCGCCATCTCAAAAAGCCCGCTCGAAGACAAGATCGTCAAATGCGACCGCTGCGTGGAGCTCGACATGCCCGCCTGCGTCCAGGCCTGCCCCAACAGGGCCCTGATGTACGAGGAGCGTTAGGATGCAATACATTATCATCGGCAACGGCGTCGCCGCTGTGGCGGCCGTGGAGGGCATCCGCGAGAAGGACCGCACCGGAGCGATTCGCATCATCTCCGAGGAGCCGTATCCCACCTACGGCCGCCCCCTCATCTCCTATTATCTCGCAGGCAAGATCGACCGCGACCGGCTTTGGTACCGGCCCGAGTCTTTTTACAAGGACCATGGGGTCGAACTCTCGCTGGGCGTTCGCGTCGCGAGCCTTGATCCCAAGGCCAGAACCGTGGCCTGCGCCGACGGTTCGAGCTATTCCTACGACAAGCTGCTGCTGGCCACCGGCGGCCGCCCCACCGAGATTGACCTGCCGGGCGCAGGCGGCGAGGGCGTTTACCGCTTTACCACCCTGAGCGACGCCGAGGCCCTGCTCAAGGTCGTGGACAAAGCCAAGAAGGCCGTAGTCGTCGGAGCGGGGCTCATCGCCTTGAAGTCGGCCGAAGCCCTGCTCATGCGCAAACTCGACGTAACCATGGTGGTCCGTTCGCGCATCATGAGAAACTATTTCGACGAGGAGGCCGGCGGGCTGTTGCTGAAACATCTGGAGGCCAAGGGTCTGAAATTTCTGCAGGGCGCAACGCCCAAGGAAATCACGCTCGACCAAAAGGGCCGCGCCTCCAAAGTTGAAACCAGCCAGGGCGACCTTTCGGCCGATATAGTGATCATGGCCGCCGGCGTCTCGCCCGAGGCGACTTTGGCCAAGGCCGCGGGGCTCGCCGTCAACCGGGGCGTCGTCGTCGACGAGTTCCTGGCGACGAGCGATCCGGACATCTACGCGGCCGGCGACTGCACCGAGGCGACGGACATGATCACCGGTGAACTCGAGGTGCTGCCCATCTGGCCCAAGGCCTACAACCAGGGCCTGTACGCCGGCCGGAACATGGCGGGCGGAAAGACGGCGCATCCCGGCGGCTTGCCCATGAACTCCATCAACTACTACGGCCTGCCCACCATGTCGGTGGGGATCGTCAACCCGCCGGAAGGCCAAGGGTTCGAAGTGGAGCGCATGGTCGACGAAGAAGGCGAGCGCTACCGCAAACTGGTGATCAAAAACGGCCGCCTGGCCGGTTTCGTGCTCATCGGCGATATCGAAAAATCCGGTCTGTTCACGTCCTTCGTCAAATTCGGCTTCCCCGTCACCGAAGACATCCGCGAAAAACTGAAACGCGGAGAGCCCAGCGTTCTGCTGTGGCCCGAGGAATTCTTCGAGGAGACATGGAATCCGAGACCCACGGCCCAGCCCATCGCCTGAGGGCCCGCCGCCAGAACCATGAGGTATCGACCGTTATGAAGGCTCCCGAAAAGTATTACGACTTTCAAAAAGACATCTCCGGCTGCGGCGTCTTCGGGGTGATCCATAAAAAACGAGGGCTCATCCCCGGGGACATGCCCATCAACGCCATGGCCACCATGCACGACCGAGGCAACGGCCTGGGCGGAGGGTTTGCAGCCTACGGCATTTATCCCGACTTTGCGGACTATTACGCGTTCCACATCATGGGCGACAACCGCGAAGCCCTGGACTCGGCCGAGACCGTGCTCAAAGAGTTCATGGTCATCCACCAGTCCCAGGCCATTCCTACGCGCAAAACTTCGAGCGTCAAGAACCCTCCCCTTGTCTGGCGTTATTTCGTGACGCCCAAGGTCGAGCGCGACCGCCCCAAAAACATGGAATTGTCCGAGACCGACTACACGGTGGACGTTGTCATGTACATCAACAACAACGTTCCCGGGGCGTTCGTCTTCTCCAGCGGAAAGAACATGGGGGCGTTCAAGGGCGTGGGATTCCCCGAAGACATTGCCGAATTCTTTCGCCTGGACGAGTACGAAGCCTACATTTGGACCGGACACAACCGTTTTCCCACCAACTCTCCGGGCTGGTGGGGCGGCGCCCACCCGTTCACCCTGCTGGACTGGTCCATCGTCCACAACGGTGAAATATCCTCCTACGGCATCAACCGCCGCTACCTGTGCCAGCACGACTACCTGTGCACCTTGCTCACGGACACCGAGGTGGTGGCCTACGAACTGGACCTGCTGATCCGCCGGCACGGACTGTCCAAGGAGATGACCTCGAAGGTGTTCGCGCCGCCGTTCTGGGACGAAATCGAACGCATGGAGGAGCCGGAGCGCGAGGCTTACACCGCTTTGCGCGCCACCTACGGGCCTGCCATGCTGAACGGGCCTTTCGCCATCCTGGTGGCGGACTCCAAAAGCCTATGGGGCCTCAACGACCGGGTGAAGCTGCGCCCCCTGGTGGTGGCTGAAAAAGACGACATGGTGTTCATGTCCAGCGAAGAAAGCGCCATTCGCGAAGTCTCCCCCGAGTTGGACCGCGTCTACATGCCCAAGGCCGGCGAGCCTGTCATCGTTGAAGTGGAGGAGTAAGCATGCCCAAAGTGACCCTGGACGCTGACGGCGTCTACTACCGCGAACTCAACGAACTCGTGCGCGAGGCCGTGCGCAACGGCGCCGACGAGATAGAGATATTCAATATCCTCGGCCAGCGTTATATCGCCGGAGGCCTTGCCCAAGAGGTCAAGTTTCTGCTACATGGCATTCCCGGCCAGGATATGGGAGCGTTCATGCGAGGCCCGTACGTCCGCGTCCGCGGCAACGCCCAGGACGGCGTTGGCAACACCATGGATTCCGGCGCCATCGTGATCGAAGGCATGGCCGGCGACGTGCTCGGCTACGGCATGCGCGGCGGCAAGGTGTACGTTCTCGGAGACGTGGGGTATCGTGTAGGCATCCACATGAAAGCCTACAAAGAGCGGTTGCCCGTCGTCGTCATCGGCGGCAAGGCCGGAGACTTTCTCGGCGAGTACATGGCCGGCGGGATCGTGGTCCTGCTGGGCATGAACACCTCCAAGCCCGAAGCGCCCATTACGGGCAGAAGCCTGGGCACGGGTATGCACGGCGGTGTGATTTACATCCGCGGCAGCGTCCCGGACTACCAGCTTGGACCCGGCTTGCACGCCAAGCCGTTGTCCGAAGCGGACGCCGAGCAACTCCGGGGAATCGTGACGGACTACGCTGCGGAACTCGACCAGGACGTCGAGGAAATTCTGGCCGAACCTTTTGTGAAGGTGGAACCGTTCTCGCACCGGCCCTACGGCAACATGTACGTGGCCGTGTAGCTGAAATCGCCTGCGGCGCCAAACCCCTCTTCAAAGGAGGACCTCAATGTTTTTCGACTCCATCGCCCACGCCATGGGCGCCGCCCCGGGCGGCGACGGCGGACAAGGCAATCCCATAGCCGCCTTTCTGCCGCTTATCATCATGTTCGCCATCTTTTATTTTCTGTTGATCCGACCGCAACAGAAAAAGGCCAAGCAACATAAGAAGATGCTTGCCGATCTCACACGCGGCGACTACGTGCTCACCGGCGGCGGATTGTATGGCCGTATTCAGGAAGTCGACGGCGACGTGCTCACGGTGGAGCTGGCTGAAAACCTCAAGGTCAAGGTGAACCGCAGCTTCATCTCCTCGCTGTCCACAAAGTCCGGCGAAACCGCCGAGACCCCGAAGTAGCGCAATTGCGCTCTGCATTTTCTTCCGGCCGGGGTCAGCGACTCCGGCCGACTTCTTACGTCCGCCCACCTTCGCTGTGAGGCCAAGGAGACCCGATGACCATCAGTCTGCGCTCCCGTATCATCATCGCCCTCGTCGCGACCCTCCTGGGGCTGGCTTACATGCTGCCGTCCTTTCCGGCGGTACAAGACTCCAAACTGGGACGGATGCTCCCCTCAAAGGCCGTCAGCCTCGGGCTCGACCTCAAGGGCGGCATCTATCTTACGCTGGGTGTGGATGTCGACACGGCCGTGACCAACGCTGTGTCCCGCATGGGAGAGGATATTCGCGCCGACGCCAAGGAAGACGACATCGTCCTGCTCAAGCCCGAGCTCAAAAGCGGCGACAAGCTGCTCCTGAGCACCATGCAGCAGGACAAGGCCAAAGCGTTCCAGGATCTTATGCACGACCGTTACGCCAACGTCTTCACCCTGGAGTCCAGCGAGACCCTTTCGGGCGGCCGCACGCAGTTCGTTTACGCTTTGACCGCAGACTACCGTAAGCGCCTTCAAAAACTGACCATCGACCAGGCTCTCAAGACCATCCGGAACCGCATCGACCAGTTTGGCGTGTCAGAGCCCGACATCCGCCGGCAGGAAAACAATCGCATCCAGGTCCAGCTGCCCGGCCTGAAGGACCCCGAACGGGCCATTCAGATCATCGGGCAGACCGCCCACCTCGAATTCAAGATCGTGGACGACTCCGTGGATATGGCCAAAGCCAAGCGAGGCATCCTGCCCCCTGGCCGCGAGCTCACGGTCTTGCGCCATAGGAATCAGGACGGCTCCTATTCCGAACAGCCCATCGTGCTGAGAAAGCAGGCCGTGCTCACCGGCGAATACATCACCGATGCGCGAGCGCGGCCCGATCCGCAAACCGGATCGATGTACGTCGTCATGAATTTCGACAGCCGCGGGGAGCGCATCTTCGCCCGCGTCACCGGAGAGCACGTCAAAGAGCGCATGGCCATCGTGCTGGACGGCAAGGTCTACTCCGCTCCGGTCATTCAGGAGCAAATCACCGGCGGCCGGGCCAGCATCACAGGCCGGTTCACGGACGCCGAGGCCCACGACCTGGCCCTGGTGCTTCGCGCCGGTTCGCTGCCCGCGCCCATCACCATCGAAGAGCAGCGCTCCGTCGGTCCGTCCCTGGGCCAACAATCCATCGACGCCGGCGTTTTTTCGGCCCTTCTCGGCGGCGCGGTAGTGCTGCTGTTCATGCTGGTCTACTACCGCTTCGCCGGTTTCGTCGCCGACGTGGTGCTCCTTTTGAACATCGTGCTCATCATCGCCGGACTGGCCGCCTTCGGCGCCACCCTCACCCTGCCGGGCATTGCAGGCATCATCCTGACCATCGGCATGGCGGTGGACGCCAACGTGATCATCTTCGAACGCATCCGCGAGGAACTGCGACGGGGGCTTACGGCCCGAGCCGCGCTGCAGGAAGGCTATTCCCGGGCCACCCTGACCATCATGGACGCCAACGTGACCACGATCATCGCCGCGGTCATCCTGTATCAATTCGGCACAGGCCCCATTCGCGGTTTCGCCGTGACGCTGAGCCTGGGCATCGTGGCCTCCATGTTCACGGCCATCTTTGTCTCCAGGATTCTCTTCGACCTGTATCTGAACCGCCGGCCCCAAGCCGCGCTGAGCATCTAAGGAGGCGCGCCGCATGAGTTTCTCCATCGTTAAGCCGGACATAAACATCAATTTCATCGGCGTCCGCAAAATCGCCTTCGCCGTCTCCCTGGCGCTCATTCTGCTGGGCCTGGCGTCACTGGTCGCCAAAGGCGGCCCCCGCTACGGCGTCGACTTCGCCGGCGGCATTGTCGTTCAGGTGGACTTCGAAAAACCGGTGACGGTCAAAGAAGTCAAATCCGCCCTGGACCATGTCGACCTGCCGGGACTCGTCATCCAGCAACTCGGCATCGAGGGCGGCGAATACTTGATCCGCACCTCGCAGTCGGACATCCCCTCCCAGGAAATCCGGGACCGGGTGGAGCAGACGCTGGCCAAAAATCTTCCGGACAGGCAGGGCTCCATTCAGAGACTGGAGATGGTCGGCCCGAAAGTGGGCTCCGATTTGCGCTCCAAGGCCCTGGAAGCCCTGTATTACGCCGTGCTGCTCATCGCCATTTACATCTCGGGTCGATTCGAGCAGCGCTGGTTCGCCGCAGCCATTATGGCCGGCGGGCTATTCGCCGGCATTTCCGTGCTGGAGCTGGCCGGAGCGCCCACCGAATACTTGATTCTGGCCGCGGGAGTCATCACGCTGGGCCTCTGTTGGTATCTCAAACTCACCTACGCCCTCGGCGCCACCGTGGCCCTGGTCCACGACGTCCTGATCACCGTTGGGGTCTTCTCCTTGTTGAACAAGGAATTCGACCTGACCATCGTGGCCGCCCTGCTGACCATCATCGGCTACTCTCTGAACGACACGATCATCGTCTTCGACCGGATTCGCGAGAATCTCAGAGGGAAAAAAGCCGTGGATCTGGGCGACACCATCAACAAATCCATCAACCAGACCCTGAGCCGCACGCTGTTGACCTCGGGCACCACCCTGCTCGTGGTGCTCTGCCTCTATCTGTTCGGCGGCGGCGTGATCCACGACTTCGCCCTGGCTTTGCTTATCGGCATTGTCGTGGGAACCTATTCGTCCATCTTCGTGGCCAGTCCCATCCTGCTCAGTTTCGGCGTCTCCAAGCCGAAACAAGCGGAGGCTCCGGACTCTCCGGCCGAAGCCGGCTAAATCCTTTGCGCTGCAATGCACAAGCGGGGAAGGCCTGAGTGGCCTTCCCCGCTTTTTTTATATCGAGAAGCCCTGTGGCGACGACGGTTGACTAATGCTATGGAGTCACAAGGTCTTCATGATATTGTAACACTTCCTGGTTAATAAGATTGGGTGCGTCCCCCTGCGACAAGGAGATTTGTGAATGATTCGCTTCGAAGGACTCTTGGACAATTTTAAGTTCATGCTTCTTGAAATAAAGCAGCAAGTAGACATTGTCATAAGTTTTTTGGAGTCCCCGAACAGCGAGATCTTCGACAAAATCGTCGCCAGGGACGACTACATCAACAACCTCAAGAACATTATCGAGAATAAATGCTTCTCCTCGCTTCACGGCGACCAGGTTCTGGGCAAGGCGGAGACGGATTTGATCCGCGCTCTGCACATCGTCACGGTCAACCTGGAGCGCATCGGCGACTTCTGTGTCAATATCTCCAAACAAATGCAGTACATCTCCAACTACAAAGTGCTGCATCATTTCGCCTACAAACCCATGTTCGAGCTCATTAGGGGAGCCTTGGGCGAAGTCGAACCGGCCTTGAAAGATAAAAATCTGTCCCTGGCCCTCGCCATCTGCCGGAGCGAAAACGAACTGGACCGCCTTTACAAACAGTCCTTCGACCGGCTCATGGAGGCCCTGAAAAAAGGTGAAAACGCCGGGGATAACGTCACTATCATTTTTATATTCCGCTACTTGGAGCGCATCGGCGACTCCCTGCTCAACATCGGCGAGGCGTTGATTCTTGCGATTCTGGGCGAGCGCATCAAGATCACGGAGTTCCAGGCCCTGCAACAGACCTTGAGCCAGACCGGCGACTCCCTGGAAAATCTGGATTACCGGGCCATCCTGGGCTCCCGCTCCGGCTGCAACATCGGCCGGGTCGGCGGACGAGGAAAAGGCAGTATCTTCAAGGAAGGCAACATCCACAAAATCAAAACCGAAAAGACGCACCTGGAGAAGTGGGAGCGTCTTTTCCCGGGCTTGGCGCCTCAGGTTTTCAGCTACCACGAGGAAAACAATCTCGCCTCCATGCTCATCGAGCTGATGCCCGGCCAACCCTTGGACGAAATCATTCTGAACGGCGACCCCGCGGACATGGAGAAGGCCCTCCAGGCCTTGAAGCGGACGCTGACGGACGTTTGGACCGCCACCCGCAAGGAACAAAAGCAGCATGGCGACTTCATGCTGCAGTTGCTGGAAAGATTGGAGTCCGTACGCCAGGTGCATCCGGATTTTTACCGGAGCGAGCAGCACCACGGAAAATTCACCGTGGCTTCGTCCAAACGGCTCATCGAGCGCTGCGCCGACATCCAGGAGATGTTGCCGACCCCCTTTACCGTGCTCATCCACGGCGACTTCAACGCCAACAATATTTTTTATGACAAGTCCAAGGACGCCATCCACTACATCGACCTGTACCGTTCCCGCTACATGGACTATGTCCAGGATATTTCCGTTTTTCTGGTCTCCAACTTCCGCATGCCCATCTTTGAAACGCAGTTGCGGGACCGCCTCAACTGGATGATCGAAAATTTCAGCGCCTTCGCCCTCGATCTGGCCCACCAATGGGGCGACCATACTTTCAAAGTGCGCATGGCGCTGGCCCTGGCCCGCTCACTCTATACGTCCACCCGATTCGAACTGAACGACGAATTCGCCAGGGACATGTTCTTAAGGGCCCATTACTTGATGGAAAAGGTTGTCAACCACCAGGACCAGCCCTGGCAAAACTTCGACTTGCCGACGGACGTCCTTTTTTACTGGTCGAACTGACTACAACCGGGGGAGTGCCGCATGCGCATTGGAGTTATCGGG
>JASGMV010000100.1 GCA_030156255.1 Desulfovibrionales bacterium | reverse complement strand
CTTGTGTCCATCAACGGATAGCACCCAAGGGCGGCGGATTGCAACCGGAAGAAAAAGAAACCCCCGCCGAAGCGGGGGCGTGAGGATCAACGGCCGGCGGCGGTTACGCGCCGGCGAGGTATTGGATGCTTCGGGCGAAATGCTCCATGGCCTCCAGTTGCCGGCTCATGCTGTGGAAGAGCGTTTCCACGCCTTCGTCCAAATGGCTGTCCGCCTCGATCAGCATGAAGTTCTGCACGGTGTGGCGGCGCTGCTTGAACGTTCGGTGGTTGGCCTCCCAAATTTCGCGCCGGACGTCGCTGAGATGCCGGCGCAGGTCTCCGAATCCGCGCACCGCCGTCTCCAGGGGCGTCAGCGGCGCGGGCAGATTCTCCGGCTTCACGGGCGCGGGCGAGGCCTTGACCTGGATGTCGGCGCTGATCTGCACTTGCACGAACTCCAGGGCCTTGGGGATGTCCTCGGTTCGGATGTCCTCCCACTTGTCCACCCCGAGGAACTTGGACACGTCGGCTCGCACCTTGGCGTAGTCCCGTTCAACGGGCTTGGGCAGGTAGCGCGTCTCCACCAGCAGATTGCAGGCTTCGACCAGGGGCCGGCGGTCGGCGACGGTGGAGAGGGGCGGAGACGGCGGCAAGGCGTCCTCCCGGAGCTTGGCCTCCATGGCGTTGAAGGCCTGGATGTAGCGGAGCTTCCATTGCAGGGCATCCCTGCCCGTAAACCCCATGGCGAGCAGCGTGAACCCGTCTCTATCCATATTATAGGCTGGACTCTCGCGAAAACCACCCTTGGGCATGGGGAGCTGAACGAATGTGCGTCCAAAATTGGACGCACATTCCGGAACAGCGGCAATCAAAGCTTTTATGTCCCTCAGGACATGCTGATGGGATTTTTTGAAATGTTCGGCTACGTGGGTGGACAGAACGACGGGATGACCTTTGGACAGTTCGACGACAGGAACGACCTCGGACATGGGGACCTCCTACGAATTGTGAAGTTGCAGCTCCCAAACAAAAAGCTGCCGGAGGTTCACACCACCGTAGGAGTGGCTGGGTATTTTAGGCTTGCGCCCTGGACATTTCCCCACCCCCGGCAACCAGAGTGCGATCATACCATGCCCTCTGGTGAGGCCACAACGGGCGAAGGGCATGAAAAAGCCCCGGCTGTCGGGCGGGAAGCCGCCTACGGGAGTTGTGAAGCTCCTGAGCCCGACCACGCCACAAAACGGTGGAGATGTCAAGGGGTGTTAGCGGCGAAGGTGGTCTTGAAGCCAAAGGTAGAGTCCAAACCCGCAAAACAGCCCGACTCCAGCAAGGATTTCGCCCAGCGCGACCTTCCGCAATTCAAGGAGAACCTCCAGCAGCTTCCCGAGGCCGAACCCCACCCCCATGCAAAAGATGATGGAAATCATCAGCAGGACGCCCTCGGTTGTATTTTTTTCTCTGCGCCGCATGTCCTCTTCGTCTTTCGGAATCGCCAAAAGGTGATTCGCCACAACGCCCAAGGCCACGCCGCCAAACAGGCAAATATAGATCGTGATGTCTCCGTATTCACGGAACTGTCGCGAGGACATCTGCTCGCTGATCAGCAAGGGGAGCCCAAACATGACGCCAAGGGCGACGAGCCAGGGAATAATTTTGCGCATGGCTCTCTACTCCTCGGGCTTGGAGTCGTCGTCTTTGTCGTCCGAGTCGTCTTTTTTAACCGCGTGCCGTGCAAGGGCGTAGGCGACAATCGCTGCAAACAGGAGAACTACTGGCCTTGCGCTGATAACAGCGCCTCCATAGCGAGGGTCATAGAGGGCAGGATGGGTTTGCCACAAAAAAAAATTGAATATCTGACCGAGTCCAAAAAATACGACGCCGGCCACGACCCACGGAATCAGTTTTCCTTTTATCATCCTCGCCCCCATGGTTGCGCGTTATCGGATATCCATTTTCAACACCCCGACCGGGGCGGATGTCAAGGGAGCATCGCCGCATGAGACGACCTGAAATTCCAGGGGCGACCCCCTTGGGCGAAGAAATATCCGAAGAGCTGCGCACGTCCTCCCTGGGCGAGTACCTGGAGGCCAAGACCTCGGAAGGCTTCGACTGGACCACGTTGCGCAAGTTTTCCGATGAAACCGAAGTTCGGAAGCGCGAGGCGAGGGCCTACGGATGGGATATCAGCCCGGACGAAATCACGCAGTTGAGCTCCCCGGAGCGGGCCAGCCAGTACATGGACGAAAAGGACTGGCTGCGCTCGCCCTATTTCCGGCCAACGATAAAGTTCGAGCCCATGACCCGCGTCAAGGCCCAATACCTGGCCGAGGAGTACGACCGGCGCCGGGCTCGGGACGAGGTGATCCGGCGTAGTCCTGACTCCACGGGCCGCGCCCTGCTGGGGTTCGGCGCCAGCCTACTGGGCAACCTGCCCGACCCCATCAACCTGCTGCCCGGCGTGGGCGGCGCGGCCAAGGCCGCCGGGTTCGGCAAGGCCTTTCTGCGCGGCGCCGGCGAGGCGGTCTTCGAGAACGCCCTGGTGGACGCGGCCTTGATTCCGGACCTGCAAGCCCGGGGCGAGGACGTGGGGTTCATGGACGCGGTGGCGGACGTGGCCTTCGGGTCCGTGCTTGGCGGGCTGGCCGGCGTCGGCGGGCATTGGCTCGAAGGCCGGCGCGAGGCCCGGATGCATGCGACCGTGGAGCAGCGCGCCGCCGTTGGCCGGGCGCTGGACATCGCCCTGGACGACATGCGCCGGGGCCAGTCCCCGGACGTGTCCCCGTTGCGCGAGGACCTGGAGAACGTGCGGCGCACGCTGCGCACGGCGCCGGCGCACGAGTCCGTGGAGGACCTAACCGGCCTGCTCGTCAGGGAGTACGGCGAGGAGCGCGGCGGCGAACTGGCCCGGGTGGTGCGCGAGACGGCCGAGGCGCGGGCCGCCGAAGAAGGGATCACGCCGGACGAGTGGATCAGAAACAACGTGGATGTTCGCCGGGGCGAGGCGGAGGACGCGGACATCCGGTTCGCGCCCATGTATCGCAGCCAGCTTGACCTTGAAACCTTTTTGGACGCTCCCAAAAGCGGAGATGGGTCCTTTTTCTCCTTCGGCCACGTCTCGGAGGGTGTGGTTGAAAGATTACGCAGCCTCGGGGTGAACGTAGAAAATCCTGAGGTGGTGCTCAACCACTCAACTGTCAGGCATCAACAAAGACGCCATCAAGACATAACGGCGGGTGACTGGCGTCAGGTCGAAAACATCCTCGCCGATCCCCATGTAATTGAAGGGGTCGAATTGAGGGGCGGCAATAGATTTGGCCCCCCAGTGGCCTTCGTGAGGTTTGACGACGGCAAAGGGCGTGTCATCGTTGCAGAGCACGCCCGCAGCAAACGCCACGGCGAACGTCTGTTCATCACGACACGTTTTGACGACAGCGAAGCCAATGTAAAGAACTGGTTGGAGGGGCAAAGAAAAAAGAAAGAGGGTCGTGCGGGGCCCGGCGGCCTACCCGGGAGTGACCCAAGCTTCGCGCGAAGCGAAGACGCTGCCCGCATCTCACCCTCTTCACCTGAAAGGATATATCCCGGCGTCGATATCGTCAAGCGGTGGGTGGCCCCTCTCCAGTCCCGCGCCGGCGACGCGCCGACCCTCGTGGTCGGCTCCATTGACGAACTTCCCTCCCATCTCCGCCGCCACGCCGAGCCCGGCGTCCGCGGCGTGTTCGACGTCCGCACCGGGCAGACGTGGCTCTTTGCCGACGCCCTGCCCGACGAGACGACAGCCCTCAAGACCTGGCTGCACGAGAACGCGCTGCATCGCGGCCTGCGGGCGTTGATTCCCGACCAGGAGCGACTCAACCATATTCTTGCGGACGTGGCCGACCATTTCGGCGACGAAGGGTTGCGGGATATCGCCGACATCTACGGCCTGGACCTGTCCAATTTCGGGGACCGGCTGACGGCGGCCGAAGAGAAGCTGGCGCAGCTCGCCGAACGGATTCTGGCCGACGATCCTCTTACCATCCAGGAGCAAGCCCTGTGGCGCCGCGTGCTGGACGCCGTCAAACGGGCCATTCGGGAAGTAGCGCCCGGCCTGCTGGATATCTCCGACCGGGAGATTGCGGACCTGATCCACGCCGCCCACCGCACGGTCATGGACGGGCCGGAGTCTACGGGAAGCCTGGGGCGCGCGGGCGAGCTTTCCCCCTCCCTGGCCAGCCGGCCCGGCTCGGGCGCCATCGCCTTTGGTCCGAATGGACGGCTGCATATCAATCTTTTGGACAATCCCGATCCACGCGCCCTGGCCGAAGCATTGGCCGAGGCCCTGGAAAACCGACCCAAGCCGCAGGCCATCGACTGGCGCACGGAGGACCGGCCCAAACCGCTGCAACAGGTCGAGGACGTGGACCCGCTGGCCGACGAGGCGGACGCGCTCGCGCAGGTCAAGGCGCTGCACGAGGCCGGCGAACTGCTGGACGAGGAAGCGGACCTGATCGGACTGGCGGATGAAACCGTGGCCAAGGCCGAACAGTACGGCGAAGCGTATCTGGCCGTAGTGGACTGCATTGTGGAGGCTGTCTTATGACCCGCGATTTGAACGACTGCAAGAACGGACTGACCAAAGCCGGCTTGACCGCCCGGGAGGCCGGGCAGGTGGTGGACGACTTGGCGGCCGTGCGCGATCGCGCCGCCAGGACCGGCGACCCCGAGGGGATCGAAAACGCCGTGCGCAAGTCCGCCCTGGACCGTGCGCAGCGCATGGAGATGAACGCCCGGCTGCAACGCAAGCACGCGGCTTTGAACATCGTCAAACGCAGGAGCCTGGATCAGCGGCTGGCCCGGTACATCGCGGACACAGGCGACCCGAAAGAGGCGTTTCTCGCCATCCTGGAGGGATCGCCCAAACGGGGCTTCGGCGCTTCGCAATCCGTATTCGCCCGGTATTGCTCCATCGCCCAGGGCTGGCAGAACGCCATGGAGCTGGAGTTGTCCCGCATCCCGAACGCCGCGGGCCTGCTCAAGCGGGACCGCGAGTTCATACGCAACGTGGTCCGGGAGATGTTCCACGAACTGGACGGGCGCACAGGCGACAAAACCGCCCGCCAGGTCGCCGAGGTGTTCGGCAGGTACGCCGAAGCGTCCCGCACGAGGCTCAACGCGGCCGGGGCGTGGATCGGCAAGTTGCCGGGCTGGGTCCCCCAATCCCACGACGAGGGCGCGATTCTCAAACGCGGCGCCGACGCCTGGATCGATTTTACGTTGTCCCGGCTGGACACGGAACGGACGTTCCCGGACATCGCCGACGAGAAAGAGATGCGCCGCATCCTGGGCGAGGTCTACCAGAACATCGTTTCCGGCAGGCATCGCGGCGTGACGGCTGCGGAGCAGGGGCAATTCCTCGGCCCGCGCAATCTGGCCAGGGGTATGGGCAAGGAGCGCATTCTGCACTTCCGGGACGCCGACGCCTGGTTGGAGTACCACGACAATTTTGGGACCGGGAATCTGTACACGGCCATGGATCGCCACCTGGACCGGAGCGCCCGGAAGCTTGCGCTCATGGAACTGCTGGGGCCGAACCCCGAGTCCATGTTGACGAGCCTCTTGGAGTCGCAACGGCGACGCATCCGTGAAGACGCCACACTCTCCCCGGAGCAGAAAAACAAGCTTGAGAAGCGCTTGGAGGGACAGGACCCGGCGCGCCGGCACGGCGCCATCGGCAACGCCCTGGCCGAGGTCATGGGCGAAACGCTCATGCCGGAGAAGGTTTCCCTCGCTAAGTTCGGCAGCTACACCCGGGCGGTGCAGTCCATGGCCAAGCTGGGCGGAGCGACCATTTCGGCGATTTCCGACCTGCTGACCTACGCCATGCAGCAGCGGCGCCTGGGGCGGAACATGCTCCACGGCTACCTCGACGCGTTGTCCAACCTCGCTACGACACGGGGAGCGGAGGGCAAGGAAATTCTACACCACTTGGCGGTGATCACGGACGGCATGCTGGGAGACGCCGTGGCCCGTTGGAGCGCGCAGGACAACCTGTCCGGGTTCGCGGCCGACCAGATGAATCGGTTCTTCCGTTGGTCCGGACTGACTTGGTGGACCAATCGCATGAAAGCCGGCGCGGCCATGTCCATCAGCAACGAGTTCGCCCGGGCGGCATCCAAGGGGTGGGGCGAGATTTCCAAGTCCATGCGGGCCATCCTGACCCGCCACGGAATCGACGAGCGGACCTGGGACGCCATCCGGGCTTCCCAGGCGCGGGCGGCCGACGGGCGGGACTACCTGACGCCGGATCGCATGTTGGAGCTGGACGACGTGGTCATGGACCGATTCTTGGCCGACGAGATAGACGCCAAGCGGGCGCAGCTCATGACGCGCAACGTCAAAGGCCAGAGCGTGGCGGTCAAAACCAAGGAGGCCATCAACCGACGCACGGACCAATTGAACGAGTGGCTCACGCGCCGACGCGCCCAAGCCCGGCAGGAGTTGGAGACGCAATGGCGGTCCATGATCATCGACGAGACGCGCAACGCGGTCATCGAGCCGGACGCCAGAACGCGGCGGGCCATGGTTCAGGGTTCCCGTCCAGGGACCATTACGGGCGAGGCGTGGCGAACCGTCATGCAATTCAAGTCGTTCCCCATCGCCTATTATCAACGCATCTTGCGCCGTAAGGCCATGATGGTTCCCGGCGAGAGGGCGGACGTCGAAGGGCTAGCCTATTACTTCGTCAGCGCCATGGCCCTGGGTTACATTACCATGACGGCCAAGGACCTTTATAAAGGCCGAAAACCGCGTGATCCTTACAAATTGGAAACATGGTTCGCCGCAGCCTTGCAATCCGGAGGAGCCGGAATTTTCGGCGACTTTCTCTTCGCCCAGTACAACCGCTTTGGCGGCTCGCCCCTGGACACGGCGGCGGGGCCGGCGTTCGGAACCATCGGACAACTCGCCGAAATCGCCTCGGGCGCGATTCGCGGCGAAGTGGACGCGGGCGACTTGCTGTACCTCGGTCTGAACAACATGCCCTACATCAATCTCTGGTACACCCGCGCGGCCCTGGATTACGCCGTGCTGTTCCACGTCCGTGAGATGCTGAGCCCCGGAACGCTCCGGCGCATGGAGCGGCGCATGGAGCGGGAATGGGGGCAGGAATACATGATCCCGCCGTCCGAGGTCGTTCGGCGCGGCGGTGGATTCAGATAAGGAGAAACAGTAATGGCCATCACATCGACTACGGCCAAGGCGATCTACGCGGGCAACGGCTCGGCCGCGTCGTTTCCCACCACGTTCAAGTTTCTGGAAAACGAGCACGTGGTCTGCGTGCTCACCAACACCGACGGAGAAGACACGGTTCTCGAGTTGGACACGGACTACACCGTG
>JASGMV010000006.1 GCA_030156255.1 Desulfovibrionales bacterium | reverse complement strand
CCCCCCCGGAACATGCAACCTCCCAAGGAGTCTCACATGGCGTTGCAGATTGTAGTGTGCGGATCGATTGTTCCGGATCCGTTGCAGACCTTGGAGCCGGCGCCCGGCCCGGCGCTCAAGAACGAGATGATGTTGCCGGCGGTGCTGGACCCCTGGGCCGGGCACGCCCTGTTCGAAGCCGCGAATCTGGCGAAAAAAGTCGCGGGCGCCAAAGTTTATCTGGTAAGCCTCGGTCCCAAGGCCAAGCTCCAGCAGGTGATGATGAGCATCGGCCAAAAGGCGGCCTTCGAACTGGTCGCCGTGGACGGCCCCTGCGGCGGATTTACGGACGCGGCCGAGACCGCGGCCGTACTGGCGGAGGCCATTGAGGCCGTCCCCGGCCTGGACAAGTCCAATCTGCTGCTGTTCGGGGGATGGCAGTCGGCCTCGCGGGGAACCGGCGCCGTGCTCCAGATGATCGGCGAAATCCTGGGGATCACGGACCAGTTCCAAGGCGTGGACCGTCTGGCCATGGCCGACGACGGGTCCTTCGAGGTCTTTGAGCGCGTGGAGGGCGGAGGCTATCTGGTTTCGTCCTGCCAAAGTACGCCGGCCGTTCTGGGTTGGGCCACGGGCGAGCTGTCCGAACCGCCCAACAACCCTCAGGTGGGCATGCAGAACATGCGACTCATCATGCCGGCGCTTCAGAAGGCCAAACCGGTCAAGCTCGCGTCCGAAGGGCTGGAGTTCCTCTCCGTGGAGCTGCCCAAGCAGAAACGCGAGACGCGCATCGTCAAGGACACGCCGGTCGACGACATCGCCCGGGAGATCGTGGACTGGATCCGCGGATAGGCAAAGGGAGAAAAAAATGACCAAGATATTGTTTGTCGCCCCCGCGCAGTCCGACGGCGGTCTGGACCGTCCCGCCCTGGAGGCCCTGGCCGCGGCCAAAACCCTGGCCGAGTCCGCTTCGGCCGAGTTCAAAGTCGGCGTGTTCGGAGCTGATGTCCAGACCGCGGCGGGAATCGCCGCAGGCGCGGGAGCCGAAGTCTTCACGATTCAAAATCCCGAATTGGCCGCGCCCCGCTACGCCACGGATGCAGCCGCCATGGAGGCGCTGTGCAAGGCCGCGGGCGCGGACGTGGTCGTGGCCGCGGCGGATTCGCGTATGAGCCGCATCGCCGCCGGCGTGGCCCAGAGGTTGGGCGGTAAAGCCGACACCCAACTCACCGGCCTTTCCTTCGAAAACGGAAAAGTCGTCGCCGCCCGCTGGTTCTATCGGCAGAGAATGGTCGGCAAGATCGCTCGCCAGGCGGCCCCGTGGATCGTGACCGTCGCCCCGGGCTGCTTCGAGCCCTACACGGGCCAAGCGAGCGACGCCGCCGGAGCCGCCGTGGATTTGACCATCGGCGAAAATCTCTTGCGCACCAAGACGCTGCGGGTGGACGCGCCCTCCTCCGAGGAGCAGACCATTCGCCCCGACGCGGAGCTTCTGTTCGTCGCGGGCGCCGGCTGGACCAAAAAACAGGCCGACGGCGCTTCCCACGTTCCGGAGGCCGGCGAGATCATTCTCGAGTTCCTGGACAAGGCCAAGGCGTCCCTGGGCAGCTCCAAGTCCCTGGTGGACATGGGCGGCGAAGGCCAGGACGTGCTGCCGTTCCTCACGCACATGCACCAGGTGGGGCAAACGGGCGCTACGCCGCGACACCCCAAAGGCTTGGCCACCTGCTGCCACGGCGAAGAGCCGCATGTGGTCGGCTGGCGTTTCATCAATGAACGCAGGGCCGTCAACCTGGACGCCGGCTGCGGCTGGGCCCAAGGCAAGGCCGATGTACTCTATGTGGCAGACGCCTTCGCTGTCATGCGCAAGGTTTCTGAATTGTTAGCGAAATAAATTACGTAGCGGATATATTCCAAGGTCCGGCGGGCGCGCCCGCCGGACCTTTTTCTTTGGCCGCACGTTGCCGCTCGCCATTATTCCTTACAGGATGAAAATCTACTTGCTCGCATGGTCATGTCGGCTACACTACACCACGCAGACATGACAATTACTGTGGAGGCGGGCCATGGCCCAAATCTTTTGTCCCACTTTTGCTATTCCCGGCGGGCGAACAAGGCGGCGCCTGCTCGGCAACGCCAAACGCTACGCGGGGGGAGTCGTCGCCGGTTCGAGGAGCGCGCGCTCCAGGGCGGACGCCTCACCGACAAGCCCATCCCGATCTGAACCACGACGCCAGACAGAACGTTCGCTCCATTCGGAAGACCGCTCGATCTTAGAAGCCGACTCGTGGAGCCTGACAACCGACCTGGAGAACGCAGGAGCGACTTATGACACCATATAGCGTCATCCCCTTTCCCTCACCGCCGAAGGAGCGCGACAGGACACAGCCGCGCATCGTGCATGGGCGCATCAAGGGGATGGACCAAGACGCGTTTATCGTACGTCTTGAAAACGGCCGCATCACTCCGGCCTACAAGTCTTCCGGCTGCCTGCTCGCTCCGGAAGTCGGAGATGTTGTGCTGCTGTACGTCGGGCCGGGCAAAGCCGCCTATGTGCTCACCGTGCTGGAGAAAGCTACGCCAGTAGCGACCCTGGAATTCGACGACGCCGTCTACATCAAGGCCGGTCGGGTGGAAATCGAAGGGACGGAAAGCCTGCATTTGTCCATCCCGGAGGCGGATGTGCGCGTAGTGCGCCGTCCCGGTTTCTTTTCGACTTGCACGCTGGCGGGCTACGCACGCGGCGCGGTGCGCACCCTGATCCGGGAAATGCGCGGCGTTTTACGCAAGGCGGGGTCCTCAAACGCAGCACGCCCTGCCCTGCCGAAAACCGGGGCGGACAAGCCTGAAACGCAAGAAGCCGAGGACTGCTCAAGAACGGATGCGCTCGGCGCCAGACGCCTCAAGCGCAGACAGTAACGCGGCGGCCATTACACCGAGCAAGGGAAGACGGCGCGGAGGCGGACGCGAGCATGCGTCCCGGATCGACTGTCCGAGCGAAAACGATCGGCCGATTCGGTGTTGCTTTTATCAGCCCGCCCCAACATGGTTATTTGCTTCGCCAGCGAAAAATCCAGATCGCTTATGTATGTGCAATACACGGCGCGATCTGGATTTTTCACTTCCTCGCATCTCATCATTTTGAGCGGTCTGCGCTCAATTGAGTTTTTCAACAATCAATTATAGGTGTCTCGTGATGGCCGCGTGAATGTTCTCCGCCGCCTGTTTGTCGCCGATAATCCCCGCCTTAACCTCGATCTTGACCGTCTTCTGGTCGATCTGCTTGACGGTGATCCACACATCCGAGTCGCCGTCCTTTCCGGTAATGGAGGCCGAGGCGAGCTCCTTCTCTTTCTTGGTCACCTTCACGCCCAGGCTGGAGCAAGCCTGAAGGCTCGCCTCGTAAGCCGATGAAACCGAGGTGTTGTAGTCCCGGGCCACCCAGCCGTTGTAGTACGCAAAAGCGCCGGAGCCGGCCACGGCGCCCGCGGCCAGGAACCAGCAGCCCTGCAGCAGCAGAGGCGCCATCAGCAAAATCAACGGAGTGGGGGCGAATCGAAGCAATGCGCGCATGAATCCTCCTAAGGTTGAACAACTTTTCTGCGGCTTTCTTCCCTTACCCATTTCCCCGTCAAAAATCCATCCGAACCGGGGCTTGCGCCGCCGTATATCTTGAGGGAGCCGCCCGAATGAACAACATCCGACTGATCGTATGCGACTTCGACGGCGCCCTGGCCAACGCCTTGCCAGCCGTAGCCGCGGCCATGCAGCAGACCTTCCGCGACCGCGGCGGGGCTCCGCCGACGGATGCGGCGGTCTCCGGCGTCATCGGCATGCCCGCCGCCGAGCGCTTCGGGATCGCCCGGTATTTCTCCCTGTTCGCGGGCGAGAAACCCGGTAAGCCGGTCAAGCCGGACCCAAGGGTCATCCATCGACGCGTTCTCCCGAACTTCCCTGGTCTTTCCGCGGCGCAAACCCTGGTGGCGGGCGACGCCGAGTGGGACAGGGCGTTGGCTCAAAACGCCACGGCCAAAGGCGCCTTCGCCGGCTGGGGCTATGGCGACCGAGCCGTCTGCATGCGCTACGCCCCTGCGGCGGTCCTTGAGGATATCCGTGAGCTGCCCGAATTGCTGGGCGTGCAGGGTCAGATCGTCCGGGCTTCGTCTTGCGCCTCGACCGACGCTCGAAGCGGTTGCTCCACCTCGACCCCATGCAAAAACACAGAAATACACAATTTAACATATTGGCGGCGGTGCTCAGCGCTGGTGCATTCGAACTCCCCCATTTCCTTGCGTATAAGGGAGCCGAAAACCATGTCCAGCAAAATCGTTGCGGCGCTGAAGGCGTCGTCGACGCGGATTCGTCCCCGTCTGTGCTGTTTTTCGAGCCATTGCGACAACTCTCTGCGCGATGTGTCGCCGCCATGACGCCTCAAGGTTGCCTTGAGTTCGGGAAAGCGCGCCGACTCCACCAAGGCCAATCGTAGAAATGACGTGCACAATTGTTTCTTCAGATCGAAGTTGTCGATCTTGAAAATTTTCTCCAGCGCCTCATCCAGGGGCAGGTTGTCATACTCAGGAGAAAAATGAAGAAATTCAAGACGATGCGCTTCAACAGCCGCAGCAAACAAGGCGAGTTTGGTCGGGAACAGCCGGTATAAGGTTTGTTTCGAGACCCGACATGTTGCGGCGATTTTGTCCACAGTGGTGCGGGCGTATCCGTTTTCCGCAAAAAGTTTCTGCGCCGCCGATGCTATGAGCGCTTTTTGCTGCTCATGACAGACGGTTTTCGGCCGTCCGCGCTGGGACCGTTTGGGTGTTGTCGCCTCCATGGCGGTTACCTCTGCGATAAATTGATTTCTTTATAATTATTTCATCTGTAGAAGATGAGTTGACGACTCACCCCGACGAACTGTAAGTACTGCCCGGTACAGTAAAGAATCAAGCTAGGCTCGGCAAGGAGGTTTTTCTACAGCGCGCTGCGGAGATTTTCACGGCGGCGCGACCATCGCCGCTTCCCGCGAAGAAAACCTTTGCGCCGTTGTTGTAATTTATGCTTTCTTCTCTCCATGACAGTCGGCTTGCGACCATCCGCGAAGCATCGAAAGTCGTCAACGGCAGGCGCCCCTCTGCGGCCGAACTAATTTCCAAAAAAACTATTTCAAACCACACTATGAGCTAGCTATTAGCCTGAACGGATTATAAGCACTCCCCATACAATAAAGGATCAGGCCGATCTCGGCAAGAAGGCTCAGGAGGCTTTCCCTTGAATTGAAGCCGCAGGCGCCTCGGCCTGGATGTGCATGCGTAGAGCAGGAGGGCGGTCGACGAAAGTCGCGAACAGCATACCTTTTGGAATAGAAATTATTTCTATAGAAATAATTTCAAGCAGCGCTATGAGTTGACTACCTGTCTGGGCGGATTATAAGTACTGCTCGGTACAGTAAAGAATCAAGCCGATCTCGGCAAGGAGGCTTCCCCTTGAATTGGAATCGCAGACACCCCGGCCTGGGCGTGTATACGCATAGCATAAAAGAAGTGGCGACCAATCTGATCTTAGGCTGCCTGCTGGCGGCGTTTTTCCTGGCGGGATGCGACGAGGCGGAGACCCGCCCGGCGCGTAACGTCGGGCCCACGGAGGTCAGCGTGGTCACGCTCCATCCCCGCTCGGTGGATATTACCGCCGAACTTCCGGGGCGGGTCACGGCCAGGCTCACGGCGGAGGTTCGCCCACAAGTGGACGGCATCATCCTCAAAAGGTTGTTCACCGAAGGCGGTGAGGTGAAAGAAGGCGAGGTGCTGTACCAAATCGACCCGGCTCCTTACCGAGCGGCTTACGACAGCGCCGTGGCGAGCCTGAAAAGGGCCGAGGCGACCCTGCCGAGCAACCTGGAAGAGGTTGAGCGAAACAAGAAGCTGATTATCCGCCACGCGATCAGCAAGCAGGACCTCAACGACTCCATCGCGGCCTATTCCCAAAATTTGGCGGATATCGCCGCCGCGAAGGCCGAGATCGAAACGGCGCGCATCAACCTTGGCTACACCAAAATCAAAGCCCCCATCAGCGGCATCATCGGCAAGTCCACCCTCACGCCCGGGGCGTTGGTCACCGCAAATCAGCAAACCGCGCTTGCCACGATCCGCCAGCTCAACCCCATCAACGTGGACGTCACCCAATCAAGCTCCGAGCTTCTCAATTTACGGCGGGATATCGAGGCGGGCCGCATCAAGACCTTCGATTCCGAGTCGGTGCCTGTCACGCTGCAACTGGAGAATGGCGAAGTCTATCCTCTGGAGGGCGCGCTCAAATTCTCCGAAGTCAACGTCAACGAAAGCACGGGGACCTACACGCTGCGCGCGGAGTTTCCCAATCCCTACAAGCTGCTGCTCCCGGGCATGTACGTCAGAGCCGTGATCAAGGAAGGCGTCCTGGACAACAGCTTTCTTGCGCCGCAACGCGGCGTGACCCGCAACACCAAGGGACAACCCATCGCGTTGTTCGTGAACAAGGAAAACAAAGTCGAACAGCGGGTTCTGCAGGTGAAACGCAACATCGGCAACAACTGGCTCGTGGAGTCCGGATTGTCCGACGGCGACAAAATTATCGTCGACGGATCGCAGTGGGTTGCTCCCGGCCAGGAAGTGAGAACCAAAGAAGTGGTCGTCGACCAGACCTCTGGCGAACTCAAAAAGGTGGGCCAGGATCGGCCGCAAGCCAACGCCTCGACGGGGGAAGCATCCACCACCGAGCGTGAGGGCTGAGGCGAGCCATGTCCAACTTCTTTATCGATCGTCCCATTTTCGCCTGGGTTATCGCCATCATCATCATGCTTGGCGGTCTCCTGGCCATGCAAAACCTAGCCGTTTCGCAGTACCCCCAGATTGCGCCCGTCTCCGTGCGCGTTACGTCCACGTACAACGGCGCTGACGCCAAAACCGTGGAAAACTCCGTCACCAAGGTGATCGAGCAGGGACTGACCGGCATCGACAACCTGGACTACATGACCTCAACGTCCACTTCCACGGGGTCTTCGGAGATAACCTTGACCTTCACCAACGCCGCCGACCCCGATGTGGCGCAGGTGCAGGTGCAGAACAAGTTGCAGCAGGTCAACTCCAAATTGCCGAGCATCGTCCAGAGCAACGGCGTCGACGTAACGAAATCCACCGGCAACTTCCTCATGGTCATCGGCTTCGTCTCCGAAGACAAGAGCATGTCCTCCATGGACGTGGCCGACTTCGTGGACAGCACCCTGGACGACACGATCAAGAGGCTCCCCGGCGTGGGCAACACCCGGTTGTTCGGCTCGGCCTACGCCATGCGTATCTGGTTGAGTCCGGACAAGCTCTACAAATACTCCCTGACGCCGGGCGATGTGAGCAGCGCCATCGAGGCGCAAAACGTTCAGGTCTCGGCGGGCGAGTTGGGAGGGGTGCCTGCGCGCAGAGGCCAGCAGTTCTCCGCAACGGTCACGGCCCGAAGCCGCCTGGAGACGCCGGATCAATTCCGGAACATCGTGGTCAAAAGCGAATCGGACGGCTCCGTCGTACGGATTCGGGATGTAGCGACGGTGGAGCTGGGAGCCGAAAGCTACACGACGGTGTCGTCCTACAACGGACTGCCGTCGTGCGGTTTGGCGGTCGAGCTACAGACCGGAGCCAACGCCATTGAAACGGCGCGGATCGTCAAGTCGACTCTTAACGACCTTTCCAACACGTTCCCCCAGGGACTCAAGGTGGTTTATCCTTACGACAACACGCCTTTTGTCCTGCTTTCCATCCATGAGGTGCTCAAGACCCTGGTGGAGGCCATCATCCTGGTCTTCATCGTGATGCTGGTCTTTCTGCAAAACTTCCGGGCCACACTCATTCCCACCATCGCCGTGCCGGTCGTCCTCCTGGGAACCTTCGCCGTCATGGCCGCCACGGGCTTCACCATCAACACGCTGACGATGTTCGCCATGGTCCTGGCCATCGGCCTGCTGGTGGACGACGCCATCGTCGTGGTGGAGAACGTGGAGCGGGTCATGCGCGAGGAAAAACTTCCTCCCAAGGAAGCGACCCGAAAATCCATGAACGAGATTACAGGCGCATTGGTGGGCATTGCGACCGTGCTGTCCGCAGTGTTCGTGCCCATGGCCTTTTTCGGCGGCTCCGTCGGCGTCATCTATCGACAGTTCTCCATCACCATCGTCTCGGCCATGATTTTGTCCGTACTGGTGGCCCTTATCCTGACGCCGGCGCTATGCGCCAGCCTGCTCAAGCCTCCCAAGAATCACATCGCGGAAAGAGGTTTGGCGGGATGGTTCAACCGGAACTTCGCCCGTATGACAGGGGGATACGAAAAAGGCGTTCACGGCATGCTGAAACGCCCCGTCCGCTTCCTGGTGATTTTTCTGGCGTTGACGGTAGGCATGGTGTGGTTGTTCATGCGGCTTCCGAGTTCGTTTCTGCCCTTGGAGGACCAGGGAATTCTGATCACGAGCATTCAACTGCCGGTAGGCGCCACGCAGAACCGCACCAGGCAGGTCCTGAAGCAGGTGAGAGACTATTACCTGAACCAGGAAAAAGAGGCCGTGGAAGGCATCATGACCGTCGCGGGATTCAGCTTCGGCGGCCGCGGCCAAAACGTCGGCATAGCCTTTCTTCGCATGAAGCCTTTTGAGGAAAGAACGGACCCGGCTTTGTCCGCAATGGCCGTGGCCGGAAGGGCGATGAAATTCTTCAGCCAAATCAAAAGCGCCAGAATCTACGCGTTGGCGCCTCCCGCCATTCAAGGAATGGGAAGCTCCAACGGATTCGATTTTTATATCCGAGACCTCAACGGCGCCGGGCACGAAAGGCTCACGCAGGTGCGCAACCAACTGCTCGGCATGGCGGCGAAGGATCCGAAACTCGTAAACACCCGCCCCAACGGGCAGGAAGACCAACCTGAATACCAGGTGGACATCGATCTGGAAAAAGCCAGCGCGTACAACCTCTCCATGGCGGATATCGACAGGACCTTGTCCACGGCCTGGGGCAGCGACTACGTCAACGACTTCATCGACCGCGGCCGGGTGAAGCCGGTGTATGTGCAGTCCGACAAGGATTTCCGCATGCAGCCGGAGGACTTGAACCGGTGGTATGTTCGCAACTCCAATGGTGAGATGGTTCCCTTCTCCGCCTTCGCCTCGGGACATTGGAAATACGGCTCTCCCCGCTTGGAGCGGTTCAACGGCGCCGCGGCCATGGAAATCCAGGGAGAGGCCGCGCCGGGCGTCAGTTCGGGGACGGCCATGGATGAAATCGACAAGTTGATGGCCCGGCTGCCTAGCGGCTTCTCCCACTCCTGGGTCAACCTGTCGGCTCAGGAGCGCATCTCCGGCCACCAGTCCGGCCCGTTGTACGCCATTTCCGTGCTCGTGGTCTTTCTGTGCCTGGCGGCTCTCTATGAGAGCTGGGCCGCGCCGTTCTCGGTTATCCTGACCGTGCCCATCGGAATCTTGGGCGCTTTGGCGGCGTCCATCATGTTTGGACAAAGCAACGACGTCTATTTCAAGGTGGGACTGTTGACCACCATCGGCTTGGCCGCGAAAAACGCCATCCTGATCGTCGAGTTCGCCCTGGTCCGCCAAAGGGAAGAGGGCGTCAACTTATTGGACGCCACCTTGGAAGCGGCTCGGTTACGGCTACGGCCGATCCTCATGACCTCCTTCGCATTCATTCTGGGCGTCACCCCCTTGGCGATGGCCACGGGCGCCGGCTCCGGCGCGCAGAACTCCATCGGTATCGGCGTGATGGGCGGAATGCTGGCGGCCACAATCCTGGGAGTCTTCTTCATCCCGCTGCTGTACGTCCTTGTCCGTCGCGCCAGCGCACGCAAATCCGACAAAACCGGACGGCCCCCGCAAGCGTCCGTGAAGCAAAATTGAGGTGGCGTTTCGTCATGCCTGAACGCAACAACATCAACGCTGGAAGCAAAGCCCGCGTGATCGCTTCGGCCCGGCCGTTCCTGGCGGCGCTGCTGCTCTTCGCGGCCTCGGCCATGGTGGCGGGCTGCATGGTCGGCCCCAATTATAAAAAGCCGACGCTGGATATTCCGAACAAATGGGAAGGAAACGCCACCGACAACGAGACGGCTCTTCCCAATCTGGAGGAATGGTGGCGCAATCTCGACGATCCGCTGCTGAACCAACTCATCGACGAGGCGGTGAAAGGCAACCTGGACGTGGCCGGCGCCAAGGCCAGAATCCGCGAGGCGCGGGCTAGCTATCGCAAAGCCGGCGGAACCCTGTGGCCGTCCTTGGATGCGAACGCCCTCGCCATGCGCAACGGGTACGGATCAACTTCCTCCTCCGCGGAGGCCACCCACGTCCCCGACCAATATTCTCTTTACGAGGCGGGATTCGACGCAAGCTGGGAATTGGATTTGTTCGGCGGCAACCGGAGAGCCCTCGAAGCCGCCGAATACGGACTCAACGCGGCGCAGGAGGACCTCCGCTCCACCCTGCTCACGCTGATCGGCGACGTCGCCTCCTACTACGCGCAGGCCAGAGGCTATCAGGTTCGCATCAAGCTCGCCCGGAACACGGCGTCGTCGCAGGAAAAGACGGCCAACATGACAAGAGCGCGGTTCGAAAGCGGCTCCGCATCCGGGGTTGACCTGTCCGAGGCCGTGGCCACCGTCCGCATCACGGAGGCGAACATTCCCAGCCTGCAAGCTGCGTTCGCCGAAGCGGTTCATCGGTTGGGCATTCTTCTCGGCGAACCGCCCACCACGCTCACCGCAAAGCTCTCCAAACCGGCGGACGTCCCCGTGCCCCAGCAAGATCTGCCGGAGGGAGTGCCCGCGGATGTCCTGCTCAACCGCCCCGATGTCCAGCTCGCGGAGCGCAGGTTGGCGCAGTATACGGCAAGAATCGGCGAGGCGCAGGCCGCCCGCTTCCCGAAAATCAATCTGGTCGGGAGCCTGGACACCTCCGTCACCGATTTTGGCGACTTGGCGAGAAAGTCTTCTGTCGTATGGTCCTTTGGCCCGACGCTGAGCGTTCCGGTTTTCAACGCCGGCCAGCTCAAAGCGGCGGTCGAGGTCGCCCAGGCGCAACGGGATCAGTACTTCCTGGCTTATCAATCTTCCGTCCTCACTGCGTTGGAGGACGTGGAGAACGCTCTGGTTTCCCTGGCCAAGGAGAGGAAACGGGCGACCATCCTTACCGAGGCTGTGACGAACTACAGAGAGGCGGCCGAGTTGTCCCAAATGCTGTATGAAGCCGGCTCCACCAGTTATCTCGATGTGCTGGTGGTGCAGCGCGCCCTGTACTCCGCCGAAGACTCCCTGGCCCAAAGCCAAACCAGGGAAACCACGTATTACGTCGCCCTGGCCAAGGCCTTGGGCGGAGGATGGAGCAAACCCGTTGACGCAGGCGAGCCGCTCATAGAGGACGACATGGGGCCGCATTTCGCTCTGCCGTACTCGAGAGAAAACGCCGGCAGGGAAAAGGAAGTCTCGGAAGCGAAATAGAGCCTCCGATCCGTCCAAAGCACAGGCGCGCACCTGGCCCATGTCGGTCGGATGATTCGTGACAAAAGAGGCGGACGCCGAACGCGCCCGCCTTTTTTATCGTCTTCGACGAGCGTATTATTTCAATAGCGTTTAACTTTAAAAAGGTTAACTGCTCGGCAAGGATTTGCGAGCAATTCTTTGCCGCAAAATGCTTGTAGGCGAGCTACGCTCGCCTACAAGCATTTCAAGCGTAATAATGCTGTAAAGTCTTCCAATGTCCACAAGGAGTATCGCCATGGCGGCGAGAGCCTCCGCGAGAACGCCCCCGCAAACGCGCATCTTGGTCTTTTCACTGGATTCTTCAAGAAAAACACGTCGATCAAAAGTCAGCCCACCTGTTTCCGCGCGCATCCGCCCCCGGACTGAATGAACCAAGGCTCTGTAGGGAGCTTTCGCAAAAAAAAAGACCCCGTCCGAAGACGGGGTCCATGATTTCGTTCAGCAAAACCGATTAAGGGTTGACCAGCAGCGGGTCTTCCTCCAGCTCCTCCAGGAACCTGCCCGGCCGTTCGGGCTGCTCGGGAACATGGATATCGGAGTCCACATAGTCGCGGTAGCCTGTGCCGGCCGGCACCAGGCGCCCCACGATGACGTTCTCCTTGAGCCCGCGCAGGTGGTCCTCCTTGCCGAGCAGGGAAGCCTCGGTGAGAACCTTCGTCGTCTCCTGGAACGAGGCCGCGGAGATAAACGAGTCCGTGGTCAGGGAGGCCTGGGTGATGCCCAGCACCAGGGTCTCGGCCGTGGCCGGCGCCCCGCCCGCCATCGAGGTTCTCGCATTCTCCTCCATGAACCGCCGTTTGTCCACCTGCTCACCCACCAGGAAGCTGGTGTCGCCGGGATCCAGGATGCTGACCTTCTTCAACATCTGGCGCACGATGATCTCGATGTGCTTGTCGTTGATGGCCACGCCCTGGAACCGATAAACATCCTGGATTTCCTCCACCAGATAGCGGGCCAGGTGCTTCTCGCCCTTGACCTTGAGGATATCGTGCAGTTCGGGATAGCCCTCGGTCAGCAGGTCGCCGGCCTCCACGAAGTCGCCTTCCTGGGCCGTGATGTGCTTGCCCTTGGGAATCAGGTATTCCTTGGCGTCGCCTGTTTCCGGCGTGACCAGCAGCTTGCGCTTGCCCTTGGTCTCGGAGCCGAAGGACACGATGCCGTCGATCTCGGAAACCACGGCCTGGTCTTTGGGCTTGCGGACTTCGAACAGCTCCGCAACCCGCGGAAGACCACCCACGATATCCTTGGTTTTGGAGGACTCGATGGGCTTGCGGGCGATGATGTCGCCGGCGTGGAGCTCATCGCCGTCCTTGACCATAAGGATGGCGCCGACCGGCAGGGAGAACGAGGCCTCGCTCCGGGTGCCGGGGCGCACCTTGGCGTTGCCCTGCTCGTCCACGATGGCGATGGACGGCCGGAAGTTGGTGGTGCGGTACTCCATGATGGTGAAAGTGACCTTCTGGGTCAACTCGTCCACCCGCTCCTGGCAGGTCTTGCCGTCGATAATATCCGTGAAGCGGACCGCTCCGGGCACGTCGGAGATGAACGGTTCGAAGACCGGGTCCCACTCGGCCAAAATCTGGCCCTTCTTGATCTCCTGGCCTTCCTCCACGAGCAGCTTGGCGCCCGAAGGCAGCACGTACTTTTCACGCTCGCGTCCCTGCTCGTCCACGATACCCAACTGGCCGTTCTTGCCGAGGACCAGATACACGCCTTCACGGTTCTTGACGCGGCGCACGCGGGACATGATGACCCGGCCGGAGTGCTGGGCCTCGATGGAGGACTCCTCGATCTCGCGTGTGGCCGTGCCGCCGATGTGGAAGGTGCGCATGGTCAGCTGGGTGCCCGGTTCGCCGATGGACTGGGCCGCGATGATGCCCACGGTCTCGCCGACGTTGACAAGATGCCCGCGAGCCAGGTCCCGGCCGTAGCAGCGCGCGCAGACCCCGTGTTCGCTCTGGCAAGTCAGCGCGGAGCGAATGGTCAGGGAGTTGATGCCGTGGGAGTCGATGACCTCGGCCATCTCCTCGTCGATCAGCGTGTTGGCCGGCACGAGCAGCTTTTCGGAGTCCTCGTCGTAGATGTCGAACATGGTCACGCGCCCGAGCACGCGCTCGGACAGGCGCTGCTTGATCTCGCCGCCCTTGATGTAGTGGGTCAGCTCCAGCCCGTCCACGGTGCCGCAGTCGATCTCGGAAACGATGACGTCCTGGACCACGTCCACCAGGCGGCGGGTCAGGTAGCCGGAGTTGGCCGTCTTGAGGGCCGTGTCGGCCAGGCCTTTCCGGGCGCCGTGGGTGGAGATGAAGTACTGCAGAACCGACAGGCCTTCACGGAACGAACTGGTGATCGGCGTTTCGATGATCTCGCCGGACGGCTTGGCCATGAGGCCGCGCATGCCCGCGAGCTGCCGCATCTGGTCCTGGTTGCCTCGGGCGCCCGAGTTGGCCATCATGTAGATGGAATTGAAGCTGACGTTCGTCTCTTTCGCGCCCGTCTTGGGGTCCGTAACCACGTCCGTGGAGATCTCCTTGATCATTTCCGAGGAGATGTCGTTGGTGGCCTTGGTCCAGACGTCTACGACCTTGTTGTACTTTTCCGTGCGGGTGATGATGCCTTCGCGATATTCTTCCTCGATCTGGGCCACCGCGGTCTGGGAGGCGTCCAGCATGGCGGCCTTTCGGCTCGGAATTCTGAGGTCTTTGACGCCGATGGTCACGCCGGCGCGCGTGGCGAATTCGTACCCGAGGTCCTTGAGCCGGTCGCAGAGGATAACCGTGGCCTTGGTCCCGGCCGAGCGATAGGCGTTGGCGACCAGAGCGCCGATAGCCTTTTTGGTCAGGATCTTGTTCACCGCGGAGAACGGCGCCTTTTCCGGCAGAAGTTCGCCGACGATGATCCTGCCGCAGGTAGTCTCCACCAACTCGCCCTGGATGCGGACCTTGATGCGGGCGTGCAGGCTCAAAACGCCGGCGTCGTAAGCCATGATCACTTCCCACGGCTCGGTGAACACCTTGCCTTCGCCGCGTTGGAAGGCCCGGTCCACGGTCAGGTAGTACAGCCCCAAGACCACGTCCTGGGTGGGCACGATGACCGGAGAGCCGTTGGCCGGGGACAGGATGTTGTTGGAGGACATCATGAGCACCCGGCATTCGATCTGCGCCTCCATGGACAGCGGCACGTGCACGGCCATCTGGTCGCCGTCGAAGTCCGCGTTGTAGGCGGTGCAGACCAGGGGGTGCAGTTGAATGGCCTTGCCCTCCACCAGGGTGGGCTCGAAGGCCTGGATGCCCAGACGGTGCAGCGTCGGCGCGCGGTTGAGCAGAATGGGATATTCTTTAACCACGTTCTCCAGGATGTCCCAAACCACCAGATCTTCGCGCTCGACCATCTTTTTGGCGCTCTTGATGGTGGTGGCCAGCTCCATGCGTTCAAGCTCCGAATAGATGAACGGCTTGAACAGCTCCAGGGCCATCTTCTTGGGCAAACCGCACTGGTGCAGTTTCAGCTTGGGTCCGACCACGATGACGGAGCGGCCGGAGTAGTCCACGCGCTTGCCCAGCAGGTTCTGGCGGAAACGGCCCTGCTTGCCCTTGATCATGTCCGACAGGGACTTGAGAGGGCGGCCGTTGGTGCCGGTAATGGCCCGGCCTCGGCGGCCGTTGTCGAACAGGGCGTCCACCGCCTCCTGCAGCATCCGCTTTTCGTTGCGGATGATGATGTCCGGCGCGCCGAGCTCCATCAGCCGCTTGAGGCGGTTGTTGCGGTTGATGACGCGGCGGTAGAGATCGTTGAGGTCGCTGGTGGCGAACCGGCCGCCGTCCAGGGGCACCAGGGGCCGAAGCTCCGGCGGAATGACCGGCACGGCCTCCAGGATCATCCACTCGGGACGATTATTGGACTCCAGAAACGCCTCGACGATCTTGAGGCGCTTGGTGATCTTCTTTTTCTTGGTCTGGGACCGGGTGGTCACGGACTCTTCGCGCAGTTCGGCGCGCAGCTCTTCGAGGTTCACCTCCTCAAGAAGCTTACGGATGATCTCCGCGCCCATGCCCACCGTCACGGCGTCTTCGCCGTAGCGGTCGATGACCTGGATGTATTGGTCTTCGGACAGAATTTGCAGCCGTTTGAGCGGCGTCTCGCCAGGCTCGGTCACAATGTAGGAGTCGAAGTACAGCACCTTCTCCAGATCGGACATGGTGATGTCCAACAGCGTACCGATCTTGGAGGGCAGCGTCTTCAAAAACCAGATATGCGCCACGGGCGCCGCCAATTCGATGTGCCCCATGCGCTCGCGGCGGACCTTGGAGGCGATGACCTCCACGCCGCACTTCTCGCACACAATACCGCGGTGTTTCATGCGCTTGTACTTACCGCAGTTGCACTCGTAGTCCTTGACCGGCCCGAATATCTTGGCGCAGAACAGGCCGTCGCGCTCCGGCTTGAACGTCCGGTAGTTGATGGTTTCGGGCTTTTTGACCTCGCCGTAGGACCATTCGCGGACCTTTTCCGGAGAGGCGATGGAGATCTTGATGGCTTTGAGGCTCTTGGCCTGTTTATCGCCGCCAGTGCTTCCCCGCAAAGAGAAGAGATCGTCCAGGGTCATGAATCCACCTCGCGTGGTTGCTCGCCGGAGCCGAGGCTCCGGCATCGTTCGGACGGTCGGAGAACTCCGTCCGCCTTTATTGCTTCAACCGGGCTTTCTTGCGCTCCTCCTGCAGGAGGGTGACGTCAAGCCCCAGGGACATGAGCTCCTTGATGAGCACGTTGAAGGATTCAGGCAGCCCGGCCTCCAGGAAGTTGTCGCCCTTGACGATTTTCTCGTACATGCGGACGCGGCCGGTCACGTCGTCGGACTTGACCGTCAAAAACTCCTGCAGCAGATAGGCTGCGCCGTAAGCCTCCAAGGCCCAAACCTCCATTTCTCCCAACCGCTGGCCGCCGAACTGGGCCTTGCCGCCCAGAGGCTGTTGCGTGACCAGCGAGTATGGGCCCGTGGAGCGGGCGTGAATTTTTTCGTCCACCAGGTGGTGGAGTTTGAGCATGTACATAACACCCACCGTGACCCGGGAGTGGAAGGGCTCGCCGGTGCGCCCGTCGTAGAGCACGGACTTGCCGTCGTCGGCCAAGCCGGCCTTGGACTGCCAGCGCCAGATTTCCTCTTCCTCGGCGCCGTCGAACACGGGCGTCTTGGTCACGACGCCCTTGCGCAGCTCGCGCGCGGCCTCCACCAGTTCCTCGTCGTCCAGGCTGTCCACCAGCTCGCTGACGGCCTTGGAGTCGAAGATATCCTTGACCTGCTCGCGCAGGACCTGGATGTCCAGACCGTCCTCGACCATCTGGGCGATCTTGCGGCCGGACACGTAGGCGGCCCAGCCCAAGTGGGTTTCCATAATCTGCCCGATATTCATACGCGACGGCACGCCCAAGGGATTGAGCACGATGTCCACCGGAGAGCCGTCCGCGAAGAAGGGCATGTCCTCCTCAGGCAGAATGCAGGACACAACGCCCTTGTTTCCATGGCGTCCGGCCATCTTGTCGCCTACGGACAGTTTGCGTTTCACCGCCACGTAGACTTTGACCATCTTGATGACGCCCGGAGGCAGATCGTCGCCCTCGGTGATCTTGTCGCGTTTTTGGTCGTAAATGTTCTTCACGAATCTGATCTGCTGATCGTACTCGGCCAGGATGATGCGAACCGCCTCATTGGCCTCTTTGGACGCGAACATGCCGGCCAGCTTCTTGAGCGGCGTCTGGTCCAGAACCTCGCGGGTCATGGCCTGGCCCGCCTCCAGCAGAACCTCGCCCTTCTTGCGGCCCAGCACAGAAGAGGAGACCTGGCGGTTCTCGACTTCGCGCCAGATCTTCTCTCGGGCGCTGGTCGCCACGGCCGC
Source organism: Desulfovibrionales bacterium (assembly GCA_030156255.1). GTDB lineage: Bacteria > Desulfobacterota > Desulfovibrionia > Desulfovibrionales > Desulfovibrionaceae > JASGMV01. Next base: position 77,365 of record JASGMV010000006.1, on the reverse strand, counting down.
AGCGTGCAGCCGCTCCTTGAGGTTCAGCTTTTCGATGGCGTGCTCCTCGATGGCCCGGGTCCGGTCGTCCTTCTCGCCGGAACGGCGGTTGAAGACCTTGACGTCGATGACCGTGCCCTCGATTCCCGGCGGAACCTTGAGAGAGGTGTTCTTCACGTCGCGCGCCTTGTCGCCGAAGATGGCCCGAAGCAGCTTTTCCTCGGGGGTGAGCTGGGTCTCGCCCTTGGGGGTGATCTTGCCCACCAGGATATCGTCGGCCTTGACCTTGGCGCCCAGACGAATGATGCCGCATTCGTCCAGGTTGCGCAGCATGTCCTCGGACACGTTGGGGATGTCCTGGGTGATCTCCTCGGGTCCCAGCTTGGTGTCCCGGGCCACCACCTCGAACTCCTCGATGTGCACCGAGGTATAGACGTCCTCCTTCACCACCCGTTCGGAGATGAGAATGGAGTCCTCGTAGTTGTATCCGCACCAGGGCATGAAGGCGACCACCAGATTCTTACCCAGGGCCAACTCGCCGTCCCGGATAGCGGGACCATCGGCCAGCACGTCGCCCTTCTTGACCTCCTGGCCCACGAAAGCGCGAGCGGTTTGCCCGAAGCAGGAGTTCTGGTTGGATTTGTGCCACTTCTGGAACTCGTAGGTTCCCACCCCGCCGGTGTCCGGATACACGCCGTTGTTGTAATTGACGATGATGCGCTCCGCGTCCACGTAGGACACCACGCCGTCCGCCTCGGCCAGGATGCACGATCCGGAATCCTGAGCCACCGTGGCCTCCATGCCCGTGCCCACAAGGGGCAGCTCGGGCTTCAGAAGCGGCACGGCCTGGCGTTGCATGTTGGAGCCCATGAGCGCGCGGTTGGCGTCGTCGTGCTCCAGGAAGGGGATGAGCGAGGCGGAGACGGACACGATCTGGCTCGGAGAAATGTCCATAAGGGTCACTTCCTCGGCCGGGACCATGGCGACGTCGTCAACAATCCGCGCCGTCACCAGGGGATTGACGAAGTCCATGTCGTCGTTCACGGGCGCGTTGGCCTGAGCGATGATCTCCTTGGCTTCGCGCGTGGCGTCCAGATAAACGACGTCGCTCGTGACGTGTCCCTGCTCGACCTTCCTGTAGGGCGTCTCGATGAAGCCGTAGTCGTTGACCATGGCGTAGGTGGTCAGGGAGACGATCAGGCCGATGTTCGGTCCTTCCGGGGTCTCGATGGGGCAGATGCGACCGTAGTGCGAGGTGTGCACGTCGCGCACCTCGAAGCCCGCGCGCTCGCGGGTCAGGCCGCCGGGGCCCAAGGCCGAAAGCCGGCGCTTGTGCGTGACTTCCGACAGCGGATTGGTCTGGTCCATGAACTGCGAGAGCTGGGAGGTTCCGAAAAACTCCTTGAGCACCGCGGCCACGGGTTTGGGATTGATCAGGTCGTGCGGCATCAGGGTGGCCACTTCCTGGAGGCTCATGCGCTCCTTGATGGCCCGCTCCATGCGCACCAGCCCGATGCGGTACTGGTTCTCCACCAACTCGCCCACGGGCCGCACCCGGCGGTTGCCCAGATGGTCGATGTCGTCGGCCGGGCCGTGGCTGTCCTTGAGCCGGGTCAGAAGCTTCACCGCGTGGAGGATATCCTCGTTGGTCAGCGTGCGCTGCTCAAGCTCCGTCTCCAGGCCGAGCCGGGCGTTGAGCTTGTACCGGCCCACGCCCGAGAGGTCGTAGTAGTCCGGATTGCGGAACAGATTCTCGAAGAAATTGGCGGCGATCTCCACCGTGGGCGGGGACGATGGACGAAGCCGGCGGTAGATTTCGATCTGAGCCGTCTCCGTATCCGTGGTTTTGTCCAGCATCAGCGTGTCGCGGATGGAGGACGAAACCTCCATGCCCTGGGTGTGCAGGCAGTCGAGGTCCAAGACCTTGGCCAGCCGCATCTTGTCCAGCAGTTCGGCGGTGACTTCGTCCGCCGCCTGGGCCAGCACCTCGCCGGAATCGGGATCGATAACATCCTGTGCAAGATACAATCCGATCAAGGTATTGGGATCGACCGGAATCTCCTCGATTCCGGCCCGGATCAGCTTGCGCCAGGAAGCCTGGGTGATGGGGCGTCCTTTTTTCAGAGCGGCCGTCCCGTCGGGAAGCGGCACATCCTCGAAAGCGTCTTCCTTGCGGTACTGCTCCCGAACCACCTTGCGCAAAAGCGTATCGCCTTCGAAGCGGTAGGTCTCCTTGTCGTAGAAATAGTCAAGGATGCCCTCGCGCGACAGGCCCATGGCCTTGAAAAGGATGGTGGCGGGCATCTTGCGGCGGCGGTCGATGCGCACGTGCAGGATGTCCTTGTGGTCGAAGTCGAAGTCCAGCCAGGACCCGCGCATGGGGATGATGCGGCAGGAGTACAGGACCTTGCGCGAGGAGTGGGTCTTGCCGGAGTCGTGCTCGAAGATGATGCCCGGCGACCGCTGGAGCTGGTTGACGATGACGCGCTCGGTGCCGTTGATGATGAACGTGCCCTGGTCGGTCATCAAGGGAATGGCTCCGAAATAGATGTCCTGCTCCTTGATGTCCCGGATCGTGCGCGAAGACGTCTCTTCGTCCACGTCGTAAACCACGAGCCGGACTTTGATGCGCACCGGCGCCTCATAGGTCAGGCCTTTGGAAATGCATTCGGGGACATCGAACTTGGGCTCGCCGATCTCGTAGGAGACGTATTCCAGCGAAGCCGTGCGGTTGAAGTCCTCAATGGGAAAAACGGAATGAAACACGCCTTGCAGCCCCAAATTGGCGCGAGCCGAAGGAGCCGCATCGAGTTGGAGGAAACGGCGATAGGACTCGACCTGAAGGTCGAGCAAGTTAGGAATGGGGAGAGCATCGACAATCTTCCCGAATTCCTTTCTGAGCTGAGCCATGGCGCCCCCACTGAGCTTGGTTGCGGTTTACAGCGAATCAATACCGGGCGGGGCGAAGCCTCGTCCGGCGGTTTGCGCGGCTAGGCCGCGCTGTGTCTATGGCGGCGGGTTAGACGAACATCCGGCAAGGCGGAGGAATATCCCGCCCTGGAGTCAAAACGCAGGATACAATGGCGACGATGAAGATGGTCGGCGGCGAAAAGTCGCATAGGGATCCTTCCATCCTGTAAAAGAGTGAAAGAGCGCAATACCCCCTCAGGAGTTTGCGCTCCTTGACAAACAAAGAAAAAAGAAAAGGCGAAGCTACTTGAGTTCGGCAGAAGCACCGGCCTCTTCAAGCTGCTTTTTGGCCTCTTCGGCCTCATCTTTGGAAACGCCTTCCTTGATGGCCTGCGGGGCCTCGTCCACTTTGGCCTTGGCCTCTTTCAGACCCAAACCGGTCAGAGCGCGGACAACCTTGATGACGGCGATCTTATTGCCGCCGACCTCGGTGAGCACCACGTCGAATTCGGTTTTCTCTTCTTCGGCCGGGCCGGCGTCGGCGGCGGCGCCGGGAGCGGCGGCCACAGCGGCCACCGGAGCGGCGGCGGACACACCGAATTTCTCCTCAAGCTCCTTGATGAACTCGGAGAGCTCCAGCACGGTCATATTGGCGATAAATTCAACCACTTGTTCTTTGGTCACATCAGCCATGGAAATGCTCCTTCTCGGAAAGTTGTTTGACTAGGCGGCGCTTTTCTGCTCTTCGATCGCCTTGAGGGCGTAGAGCAGACCGCGCAGCATGTTGGCGAACAGACACACGAAGTTCGTGGGCACGGCGTTCATCGTACCGAGCATCTTGCCCAAAAGCTCCTCGCGGCCCGGAAGCTTGGCCAGCTCCTGAACCTGCTCCGGAGTGAGCAGCTTGCCCTGCAAACTAGCGGATTTCACTTCCAGGAATTTGCTTCCCTTGGCGAACTCCATAATGGCCTTGGCCAGGGCGACAGGATCGTCGTACCCCAACGCAACGGCGCAGTTCTGTTTGAAGGCTCCCTGCAGGCATTCGTGCTCGGTGCCGCTGACGCCGATGCGGCCCAGGGTGTTCTTGACCACCTGGTAATCCACATCGAGTTCGTGCAGCTTCGCCCGCAAAGTGGTCGACTCCTCCACGGGCATGCCCTTGAAGTCCGTGACCACCGCAATGCTCGCTCGGCTCGCCTTCTCTTTGAACTGCTCGATGATTTGGGCTTTTGTTTCCCGTGAGATCATGAGCGTCGCTCCTTGAGCTTATAGTTCGGAAAGGAAAGCCAAAGCGTGTCTCGACAGGAGATTAAGGGACGAGGTCCCGCCTGCTTTCTTCGACTCAACTTCCCGATATCTCCTGCTTCGGACGACCCGAAGCGTCATCCTTCCAGAAATTTCCGAATGGACTGGGGATCGATCTTGACCCCGGGCCCCATGGTGGTGGCCACGGCCATGGACTTGAAGTAGGTCCCTTTGGCCGAGCTGGGCTTGAGGCGGTTCACCGTCTCAAGCAGCGAGCGGAGGTTCTCCACCAAATTCGCGGAGGCGAAGGAGGCGCGGCCGATGGGAGCGTGCAGCACCCCGGCCTTGTCCACCCTGAACTCCACGCGGCCGGCCTTCATTTCCTTGATGACCGGAGCCAAATCAAAAGTCACGGTGCCGGTCTTGGCGTTGGGCATCAGTCCCCGGGGGCCGAGCACGCGGCCGATCTGGCCGACCTTGGCCATCATGTCCGGAGTGGCCACCGCCTTGTCGAAGTCCAGAAAACCTTCCTTGACCTTGTCGACAAGCTCCTCGCCGCCCACGATGTCGGCGCCGGCCTCCCTGGCCTCGGCCTCCTTCTCCGGCTTGCAGAAGCAGGCAACCCGGATGGGCTTGCCTAAGCCGTGGGGCAACGAAACCGCGCCGCGGACCATCTGGTCCGAATACTTGGGGTTGACGCCCAGGCAAATGGCGACGTCAACGCTTTCGTCGAAGGAGGCGAACTTCTTGGCGACAGCCAGAGCCACCCCTTCCTCGATAGGACGGCCTTCGGTGAGGTCAATCCCTTCCACTGCCTGGCGATATTTTTTCCCGTGCTTGGGCATGGCGAAACTCCTATTTGCCGACTTCGATGCCCATGGAGCGAGCCGTACCCATGATGCTGCGCATGGCGGCGTCGATCTCGTTGGCCGAAAGGTCGGGCAGCTTGATCTTGGCGATTTCCTCGATCTGGGCCATGCTCACCTTGCCGACTTTTGTCTTGTTGGGCTCGCTGGAGCCCTTGTCAAGCTTGGCGGCTTTCTTGAGCAGCACAGAGGCGGGGGGGGTCTTGGTGATGAAGGAGAAGCTCCGGTCCGCATACACAGTAATGATGACCGGGATGATCATCCCCTTCTCGTCCTGCGTCTTGGCGTTGAACGCCTTGCAGAACTCCATGATGTTCACACCGTGCTGGCCCAGGGCGGGCCCCACCGGGGGGGAGGGGTTGGCCTGGCCGGCCGGGATCTGCAGCTTGATTTTTCCGATGACTTTCTTGGCCATGATCGCCTTTCCTTGCGCGAGTTGATCGCCTCGGGGCTCAGCCTTTGTCCACCTGGACGAAGTCGAGCTCAACAGGTGTCTGGCGGCCGAAGATGGAAACGGCCACCCGGAGCTTGCCCTTGTCGTAATTCACATCTTCGACCACGCCGTTGAAGCCGCCGAAAGGTCCATCGATAACGCGGACTTCGTCGCCGCGCTCGAAATTGAACTTGGGACGCGGCTGCTCCTGGCGGGATTCCATCATCTTGAGAATGTTCTGGGCTTCGGATTCACGCATGGGGGTCGGCCGGGCCTTGCCTCCAATGAATCCGGTCACCCGTGGTATGGACTGAACCAAATGCCACGAGTGGTCGGTCATGGCCATCTTGACCATGACGTAGCCGGGATAGAACTTTCTTGTTGAAGTGCGCTTTTCTCCCTTGACCATCTCCACGACTTTCTCGGTGGGCACCACCACTTCCTCTATCTGGCCGTGGTCCTGCCCGGTCCGCATCATTTCGCGAATGGTTTGCTCGACGCGCTGCTCGAAGCCCGAATACGTATGCACGATGTACCAGTGCGCTTTGGGCTCGGCGGGCGCATCCGCGCCTTCAAAAATGTCCTTCTCGTCGGCCAACGTCGCCTCCTGCGTTTCCGTTAGGAGAGAATTATCTGAACCAGCTTGGAAACGCTCAGATCCACGAGCCCAAGGAACACCGCCATGACCGCAACCAAAGCCAGCACGGCCACGCAGGTTGCGACGGTCTCTTTTCGGGTGGGCCAGGCGACCTTCTTGATCTCCACCTTGGACTGCTCAAAGAATTCCTTGAACTCCTTGAGCTTGTTCGCCGGAGAGACGACGGTCGACGGGCCGGCAGTTTCCTGCCCCTGTGTCTTTTTTCGTTTTTTGGCCATGGCGCGTCCGATCGATTCTCAAATAAATATGGCAGGCCAGGAGGGATTCGAACCCCCAACATCCGGTTTTGGAGACCGGCGCTCTAGCCGTTAGAGCTACTGGCCTGCGTGGCGCTCTACTTCGCTTCCTTATGGAGCGTGTGCTTCCTGTCGAAAGGACAGTACTTGGACACCTCCATACGGCCGGTCGTGTTCTTCTTGTTCTTGACCGTCGAGTAGTTTTTGCGCTTACACTCGGTGCATTGCAGCTGAATCTTCACCCGCATGTCATTACTCCATAATCTCGGAGACAACACCCGCGCCAACGGTCCGGCCGCCTTCGCGGATGGCGAAGCGCAGGCCCTTCTCCATGGCGATGGGGGCGATCAGGCTCACCTCGAAGGTGGCGTTGTCGCCGGGCATGACCATTTCAACGCCCTCTTCCAGGGCGATGACGCCGGTGATATCCGTCGTGCGGAAGTAGAACTGCGGACGGTACCCCGTGAAGAACGGGGTGTGGCGGCCGCCTTCCTCCTTGGACAGGACATACACTTCAGCCTTGAACTTGGTGTGCGGCGTGATGGTGCCGGGCTTGGCCAAAACCTGGCCGCGCTCGACTTCGTCGCGCTTGACGCCGCGGAGCAGCACGCCCACGTTGTCGCCGGCCTGGCCCTGGTCCAGAATCTTGCGGAACATTTCAACGCCGGTGCACGTGGTCTTGCGGGTATCGGTGATGCCCACGATCTCCACTTCGTCGCCCACGGTGATGATGCCGCGCTCCACACGGCCGGTCACGACAGTGCCGCGGCCGGAGATGGAGAACACGTCCTCAATGGGCATCAGGTACGGCTTGTCGATGTCGCGCTGCGGATCAGGCACGGTGCTGTCCAAAGCGTCGATCAGCTCAAAAATGGGTTTGGCGGCCTCATCGTCGGCAGACTCGCACTCCAGCGCCTTCAGGGCGCTGCCCTTGATGATCGGAATATCGTCGCCGGGGAACTCGTACTTGGACAGAAGCTCGCGAACTTCGAGTTCAACCAGCTCCAAAAGCTCCTCGTCGTCCACCATGTCGCATTTGTTCAGAAACACGACGATGTACGGCACGCCAACCTGACGGGCGAGCAGAATGTGCTCACGCGTCTGAGGCATGGGGCCGTCCGTGGCGGCCACCACGAGAATTGCGCCATCCATCTGGGCGGCGCCGGTGATCATGTTTTTGATGTAGTCGGCGTGGCCGGGGCAGTCCACGTGAGCATAGTGCCGTTTGTCGGACTCGTACTCCACGTGCGCCGTGGCGATGGTGATGCCGCGCTCCTTCTCTTCAGGAGCCTTGTCGATTTCGTCGAAAGGAACGAAATCAGCTTGGCCGCGCATGCCGAGCAACTTGGTCATGGCGGCGGTCAACGTCGTCTTACCATGGTCGATGTGACCGATGGTGCCGACGTTCACATGAGGCTTTTTACGCTCAAATTTCGCCTTGCCCATCTCTCAAACCCCCTAAGGTTCTCGCTTGCCTGCGGTTGAACGAAAATTTATGGAGCCCACGATCGGACTTGAACCGATGACCTCATCCTTACCAAGGATGTGCTCTACCTGCTGAGCTACGTGGGCGACTCACTCGCTCTAATACACCCGCGGGCGCCTTGTGGTGGAGCGGGAAACGGGACTCGAACCCGCAACCCTCAGCTTGGAAGGCTGATGCTCTAGCCAATTGAGCTATTCCCGCCCGCCAACCGCGCCGCCGTGGCGCCTGCTGGAGCGCCGTGGCGCTTGCAGATAGTGGTGGTGGGGGGAGGATTCGAACCTCCGAAGGCGTTCGCCGACAGATTTACAGTCTGTTCCCTTTGGCCACTCGGGAACCCCACCACATGGAGCTGGCGATGGGACTTGAACCCGCAACCTGCTGATTACAAATCAGCTGCTCTACCGATTGAGCTACGCCAGCGCACAAGAACAAACGCTGTACGCTCACACGCCAAAAAAGGCAAGGAGAAATCGCTCAATCGCTGGGCTGGCTTGCCCCGCCAACAACCGCGAAACTGTGCTTATAAACTGAACCACCTCCCACTTGTCAACCCCTTTTTTCATCTCCTTGAAAATTTAACGCGCCAACCTCGCCTTTCCCCGCTTGGCGGGTTGCGCACAGCTTCGCCGCAAGGGGCCGGCGAGCGTTGGGCGCTCCCGCCACCCCCTCAAAGCGTATTACGCTTGCAATATTGTTCAACAGCGGGCGCAATCCGCCTGCAAGCATTTTACGGCGAGGTTTTACTCTTACCCTGTAGAGCAAGTTTGGCTTTTCCACGACACACCGCTCCATTGGCCCCTGCCTTCTGCGCTCTCCTCCCGTCCCAGAAGGAGAACAGCCTCGGCGGGCGCCGCTGCACAGCGCCTTGTAGCCGCCCTGCCCCCGCTGCAGCGCGCACGGTCGGCCAAGCTGGCGGGCGAAAGCGCAGAGCTTCCTTTTAATAAAGAACTGATCCCTCAAAACGTCGGACAACGCTCGCCGCCCAGTGTCGCCCCGCGTCGCTACCGAGAAACACCGCCAAGCTGGCCAGCGGCCGTGGCCGACGCCGCGTCGCGTCGCGTCGCGTTCGAAACGCCCAACGAGCAAACGAGCAAAAAAAGCCCGGTTCATTATTATATAGGCGCCAACCCAAAAGAACGCTTGCGCACCGCAAAAACATGGTGTACATCCACACGTTCCTCCGAATGACCGGCCTGGACCGTCTGTGAAATTCGGGGTTGACATCGGTAAGCGTGTGCTATAAGACTCTTCGTCTTTGTGCGGCTATTTTTCCAGGAGGAGCCATGCCGACTATTAACCAACTCATCCGCCAGGAAAGAAAAAAGATTCTGAAGCGGAAAAAGACCCCGGCGCTGCAGGCCTGTCCGCAACGTCGCGGCGTCTGCACCAGGGTTTACACCACCACGCCAAAAAAGCCGAACTCGGCTTTGCGTAAGGTGGCCCGTGTTCGCTTGACCAACGGGATCGAGGTTACGGCCTACATCCCCGGCGAGGGACACAACCTTCAGGAGCACAGCGTGGTGCTGATCCGCGGCGGCCGTGTAAAGGACTTGCCCGGCGTACGCTACCACATCGTTCGTGGAACGCTGGATACGGCTGGCGTTTCCGACCGCCGTCAGGGACGCTCCAAATACGGGGCCAAGCGGCCCAAGTAGCCCAAGGAGGAAGCGGGATGCCTCGCAAAGGACCCATCCCCAGGCGACAGATTCTCCCGGACCCGGTTTATGGAAGCGAGCTTGCTTCCCGTTTCATGAACCGGCTCATGGTGAGAGGCAAGAAAAGCATCGCCGAAAAAGTTTTCTATGATTCCCTGCAGACGCTGGCCGAGAAAACCAGCGAAGATCCGTTGCGGGCGTTTGAAAAGGCCGTGGAGCACGTGAGGCCCCAGGTCGAAGTCAAGTCGCGTCGGGTCGGCGGGGCCACGTATCAGGTTCCAGTGGAGGTCCGCCCAGAGCGCCAGGTCTCCCTGGCTATTCGTTGGCTGATCACATACGCTCGCGGCCGCGGCGAAAAAGGCATGATCCAAAAGCTCTCCGGAGAATTGCTGGACGCCTACAACAATCGCGGCGGCGCAGTGAAAAAGAGAGAAGACACCCACCGTATGGCTGAGGCCAACCGCGCCTTCGCCCACTACCGGTGGTAGCTTCCCGTTCAGAAGGAGATTGTCGTGCCCAGGCTCGTTCCTAGAGAAAAGCAGCGCAATATCGGCATCATGGCCCATATCGACGCTGGAAAAACCACCACCACTGAACGTATCCTCTTCTATACGGGCATCACCCACAAGATCGGTGAGGTCCACGACGGGGAAGCGACCATGGATTGGATGGTCCAAGAGCAGGAGCGCGGCATCACCATCACTTCCGCCGCCACCACTTGTTTCTGGAGAGACCATCGGATTGTCATCATCGACACCCCGGGCCACGTGGACTTCACCATGGAAGTGGAGCGTAGCCTGCGCGTGCTGGACGGCGCCGTGGCTGTGTTTGACGCCGTGGCCGGCGTTGAGCCGCAATCCGAAACGGTGTGGCGCCAGGCCGACCGCTACCATGTCCCCCGCATCGCCTTCATTAATAAGATGGACCGCGTGGGCGCCGATTTCGATCGCGCCGTGCAGACCATGAAGGATCGCCTGGGCGCCAAGGCCGTGCCGCTTCAGATTCCCATCGGAGCGGAAGACCAGTTCACCGGGATCGTGGACTTGGTGACCGGCAAGGCCATCGTCTACGGGACCGCCGACCAGGGACGCTCCTTCACCATTGAAGACATCCCGGCCGACATGATGGAGCAGTACGAAACCGCCCACATGGAAATGCTGGAGGCCATCGCCGAAGAGGACGAAGAGCTTCTGGAGAAATACCTGGGCGGAGAGGAGCTCACTCCCGAGGAACTGCTCACCGGAATCCGCAAGGCCACCAACAGCTTGAAGATGTGCCCCGTTTTGTGCGGGTCCGCTTTCCGGAACAAGGGCGTTCAGCCGCTGCTCGACGCGATTGTGGACTTGATGCCTTCTCCTCTGGACGTCGTTCAGATGAAGGGCCTCGATCCGGACACCGGCGAGGAAATCGTTTGCCCCTGCGACGACGACAAGCCCATGTCCGCGCTGGCGTTCAAGCTGTTCACCGATCCGTTCGTGGGGCATTTGACCTTCCTGCGCATCTACTCCGGGCACATCGAAAGCGGTATGTCCCTGCTCAACGCCGCCACCGGGAAAAAAGAACGCATCGGACGTCTGCTCAAGATGCACGCCAACAAGCGCGAGGAAATCAAAGAAGCCTACGCCGGCGACATCGTCGCCGCGGTGGGCTTGAAGGTCACCTCCACCGGCGACACCCTGTGCGACGCGAGCCGCCCCGTGGTTCTGGAGTCCTTGGACGTTCCGGAGCCGGTGATCGAGGTCGCCATCGAACCCAAATCCAAGGCCGACCAGGACCAGCTGACGCAGGCTCTGGTCAAGCTGACCAAGGAAGACCCTTCGTTCCGCGTCAAGACCGACGAAGAAACCGGACAGACGCTGATCGCGGGAATGGGCGAGCTGCACCTGGAAATCATCGTGGACCGCCTGCTGCGCGAGTTTTCGGTCAACGCCAATGTGGGCCAACCCCGCGTCGCCTACCGCGAGACCATCACCAAGCCGGTCAAGGTGGACGTGAAGCACGCCAAACAGACCGGCGGCCGCGGCCAATACGGCCACGTCGTGCTCGAAGTCTCGCCCATGGGCGAAGAGGACGAGGGCGGTTACGAATTTATCAACTCCATCTCCGGCGGCGTGATTCCCAAGGAATACATCCCGGCGGTGGACAAGGGTATCCGGGACGCCATGAAGACCGGCGTGCTGGGCGGCTACCCCATGGTGGACATCAAGGTGAATCTGGTCTTCGGATCCTACCACGATGTGGACTCCTCCGAGCAGGCGTTCTACGTGGCCGGGTCCATGGCTCTCAAGGACGCGGCGAGAAAAGCCGCGCCCGTACTGCTGGAGCCAGTCATGTCCGTGGAAGTGGTGACGCCCGAAGAGTATCTGGGCGACGTCATGGGCGATTTGACCGGCCGCCGCGGCCGCGTGTCCAGCATGGACGCCCGCGCCGGCGCGCAGATCATCAAGGTTTTCGTTCCGTTGTCCAACATGTTTGGATACGCCACGGACCTGCGCTCCAGGACCCAGGGCCGCGCCACCTTCACGATGCAATTCGATCATTACGAGAAGGTTCCGGCTTCACTCGCCGAAGAACTTCTCAAACGAGGCTAGATAACGTCAACTGGGGCCGGCGACGCCGCCGGCCGGGAAGTCGGACGGGGTTTTCGGGACGCCGGCCGCAAGGAGTACGCGCATGGTTGCCATGACCAGCGATCGCATCCGGATCAAGCTCAAGGCCTACGACTACCGCATCCTTGACAAAGCGGTGGCCGAGATCGTGGACACGGCCAGGAACACCGGCGCCGCCATTGCCGGGCCGATCCCCCTGCCCACCAACATCCACAAGAACACCATCCAGCGTTCTGTGCACGTGGACAAGAAGTCCCGTGAACAGTTCGAGATGCGCATCCACAAGCGTCTGCTCGACATCCTTGAGCCGACGCAGCAGACCGTGGACGCCCTCGGCAAGTTGTCGCTCCCCGCTGGAGTGGACGTGGAAATCAAGCTTTAAAGCGAGGTCGACATGGCGGGCGCGAAAGGAATACTCGGACGCAAATTGGGCATGACCCGGATTTTCGGCGATGACGGAACCATCATCCCCGTCACCGTGGTCGAAGCAGGCCCTTGCCCGGTGCTGCAAGTCAAAACCGTCGAGAACGACGGTTACGAAGCCATCCAGGTGGGGTTCGACCCCATCCCCGACCGCAAGGCGAACAAACCGAACCGCGGCCACCAGGCTAAGGCGGGCGTTGGTTGCCATCGCCTGCTGCGCGAGTTCAGGGGACCGGTCGAACAGGAGTTGGGCCAGGCTCTCACGGTGGACATGTTCGCGGCCGGCGACAAGGTCAAGGTGACGGGCACGTCCAAGGGCAAGGGATTCCAGGGCGCGATGAAGCGCTGGAATTTCTCCGGCCAGAAAGCCACCCACGGTTCGGAAAAAATCCACCGCGTACCGGGCTCCGTGGGACACTGCACCTACCCCGGAAAAGTGTTCAAGGGCAAAAAGATGCCCGGCCACATGGGCGCCAAGGCCTCCACGGTCCTGAACATCGAAGTGGTGGAAGTTCGCCCGGAAGAGAACATTTTGCTGCTCAAAGGCCAGGTCCCCGGCCCCAAGAACGGCTATTTGACCGTGCGCAAGATTGAAGGGAGGTAGGCCGTGGCCAACATCAACATTCTGAACCAGACCAACGATCAGGTGGGCAGCATCGAGCTTGCGCCTGAAGTTTTCGAAGTCGCGGTGCGCCCCGAGGTTCTGCACTTGGTGGTTCGCAGCCAACTGGCCGCCAACCGCCAAGGCACGCACGCCACCAAGACCCGCGGCTTGAATCGCGGCGGCGGCCGCAAGCCCTGGCGCCAGAAGGGAACGGGCCGCGCCCGCTCCGGCTCCACTCGTTCGCCCCTGTGGCGCGGCGGTGGAACCATTTTCGGCCCCCAGCCGAGGTCCTACGATATCAAGGTGAACCGGAAGGTGAAACGCCTTGCGTTGCGCATGGCGCTTTCCTCCCGTCTCGCCGAGGAGAACCTGATGGTGCTGGACGCCATCACTCTCCCGGAAATCAAGACCAAGGGCTTCGCCAAGGTTGCAGCCGATTTAGGATTGAAAAAAGCCTTGATTGTTTTCAAAGACCTTGATAACAATCTCGTTCTTTCGGCCAGGAATATTCCCGGTGTGACGACGTTGTCGGCCGACCAACTCAACGTCTACGACGTGCTGCGACATCCGCAGCTCGTTTTTTTGAAGGCTGCGGTCGAAGACGTACAGGAAAGGTTGAAGTAACCATGGACCACACTCAAGTTCTCATCAAACCGCTCATCTCCGAGAAGGCCACACTGGCTAAGGAGACGACCAATCAGGTCGTCTTTTACGTCCACCCCGCGGCCAACAAGATCGAGGTGAAGAAGGCGGTGGAGAAAGCGTTCAATGTGACGGTCGAGCGGGTCAACATGGTCCGTAAGCGTCCGGGCATGCGCCGGAAGTTCGGCCGGGCCATAGCCAAGGTCAGCGGAAGCAAGAAGGCTTACGTCACTCTGGCCGCGGGCGAAAAGATCGAATTTTTCGAGGGAGTCTAAATCATGCCCGTGCGCAAGCTCAAACCCACGAGTCCGGGCCGGCGTTTCCAGACCGTCTCCACGTTTGACGACGTGACGGAGAAGGCGCGCCAACCCGAACGCTCCCTGGTGGAAGGTCTGAATAAAAAGGCCGGCCGGAACAACAACGGCCGCGTGACCTCCCGCCGTCGCGGCGGCGGTCACAAGCGCCGCTACCGCCTTGTCGACTTCAAACGCGACAAGCACGGCGTTCCGGCCAAGGTCGCCGTAGTGGAGTACGACCCGGGCCGGTCGGCCCGCATCGCCCTGCTGCATTACGCCGACGGCGAAAAGCGCTACATCCTGGCGCCCCTTGGTCTGCAGGCCGGCGACAGCGTGCTGTCCGGCGAAGGCGCGGACATCAAGCCCGGCAACGCGTTGACCTTGGGCAAGATCCCCGTGGGCGCGCTGGTGCACAACATCGAGTTGGCCCCCGGCAAGGGCGGCCAGTTCTGCCGCGCGGCCGGGACCTACGCCCAGTTGGTCGCCAAGGAAGGCAAATACGCCCTGCTGCGTCTGCCGTCCGGCGAAGTCCGCAACGTGTTGGCCTCGTGCATGGCCACGGTGGGTCAGGTGGGCAACATCCACCATGAAAACATTTCCCTGGGCAAGGCCGGCCGGAATCGCTGGAAAGGCCGCCGGCCCAAAGTTCGCGGCGTCGCCATGAACCCCATCGACCACCCCTTGGGCGGCGGCGAAGGCAAGAGCTCGGGCGGACGGCATCCCTGTACGCCTTGGGGCAAGCCCACCAAGGGCTACAAGACCCGCGACCCCAAAAAGGCGTCCGGCAAGCTCATTGTCAAGCGCCGCGGACAGAAGTAAGAGGAGCAGCCCATGCCCAGATCGCTTAAAAAAGGTCCGTTCGTGGATCTTCACCTGGCCCAAAAGGTCATGGTCGCCAACGAAAACCAGGATCGCCGCGTGATCAAGACTTGGTCCCGCCGCTCGACCATCGTGCCTGAAATGGTCGGCCTGACCTTCGCGGTGCATAACGGCCGCAAGTTCATCCCGGTGTTCGTCACCGAAAATATGGTCGGGCACAAGCTCGGCGAGTTCGCGGCCACCCGGACCTACTTCGGCCACGCTGCGGACAGAAAAAGCAAGGCCAAACGCTAGAGATTTTCGGAGGAACGTCATGGAGGCTCGCGCCACCGCCAAATTTATGCGCATCGGCCCTCGCAAGGTGCGGCTCGTCGCCGACAACATCAAGGGCAAGCCGGTCGAGGAAGCGTTGAATATCTTGCGCTTCACTCCCAAGAAAGCGGCCAAGATGTTGCGGAAGGTCCTTTTCTCCGCCGTGTCGAACGCAGAGCAGCTGCCGAGCATCGATGTGGACACCCTGTATGTCAGGGAGATTCAGGTCAACGAAGGCCCCACTTGGAAACGGATCATGCCCCGCGCCATGGGCCGGGCCTACCGCATCCGCAAGCGTACGAGCCACATCACTGTGGTTGTCGACGAAATGTAGGGACGTCTCATGGGTCAAAAAGTTCATCCATACGGTTTCCGGCTGGGGTACAACAAGAACTGGCTGTCGCGCTGGTTTAGTCGCAGGGACTACCCTGCCTACGTGCTCGAAGACGACAAGCTTCGCAAGTTCGTGAAGAAAAAACTTTTCCACGCGGGCATCTCCCATGTGGAGATCGAGCGCGCCGGCGGCAAGGTCCGCCTGATCGTCCACACCGCCCGGCCGGGCATCGTCATCGGCCGCAAGGGTGTGGAGATCGAGAAACTCCGCGAGGAGCTGCGCCACAAGTTCAGGCAGGACTTCGCCCTGGAGGTGACCGAGATCCGCAGGCCGGAGATCAACGCCCAACTGGTGGCCGAATCCGTAGCGACCCAGCTTGAGCGCCGCGTGGCCTTCCGCCGGGCCATGAAACGGACCGTTGGACTGTCCCGCAAATTCGGGGCCGAGGGCATCAAGATCATGTGCTCGGGCCGGTTGGCCGGAGCTGAAATCGCCCGCACCGAGTGGTACCGCGACGGCCGCGTGCCGCTGCACACTCTGCGCGCGGATATCGACTACGGCTACGCCATCGCCCGGACGACCTACGGCGTCATCGGTGTGAAGGTGTGGATTTTCAAGGGCGAGATTCTCGATGAGGTGAATGAGTAATGCTGTCACCAAGACGCGTAAGGTTCCGCAAGCGGCAAAAAGGCCGGCTGCGCGGCAAAGCCCATCGGGGCTCCACGGTGTCCTTCGGGGATATCGGGCTCAAGACGCTTGAGCACGGCAAGTTGACCAGCCAGCAGATCGAATCCGCCCGTGTGGCCATCATGCGCCACATCAAGCGCGGAGGAAAAGTCTGGATCCGCGTGTTCCCCGACTATCCGGTCACGAAGAAGCCGGCGGAAGTTCGGATGGGTAAAGGTAAAGGCGCCCCCGAGGGCTGGTGCGCTCCGGTGAAACCGGGCCGCGTGCTGTACGAAGTCAAAGGCGTTTCCATCGCGTTGGCCAAAGAGGCGTTGACGCGCGCCATGCACAAGCTTCCCGTGAAGTGCGCCATTGTGGTCAAAGAGGGGGCGGAGTCATGAAGACTTCCAAGATTCGCGAACTTTCCGTTGAAAAGCTTAATGAGAAGCTGGCCAATGATCGCCAGGAGCTCTTCAACTTGAGATTTCAGCACGCTACCGCCCAGTTGGAGAACACTCAAAGAATCAAGCAGGTCCGGCGGGACATCGCCCGCACCGAGACCATAAAGCGCGAACGCGTGTCGGGAGGACAGGGATGAAGCTGTCCATTAAAGGAAATCGCCGGTCTTTGACCGGAACCGTGATCAGCGACAAAGCCGACAAGACCATCGTGGTTCGCGTCGAGACGCTGGTGCAGCACCCGTTGCTGAAGAAGTACATTCGCCGCCGTTCGAAGTTCATGGCGCACGCCCCCAACAACGAGTGCGGCATCGGCGATACGGTTCAGATCGTGGAGTACCGTCCGCTGTCGCGGCGCAAGCGGTGGCACCTGGTGAAGGTGCTTGAAAAGGCCGTCTAAGGAGAACTGCGATGATCCAGGTTGAATCGACATTGGACGTGGCGGACAACTCCGGGGCCAAGAAAGTCGCTTGCATCAAGGTGCTCGGCGGCTCCCGGCGCCGCTACGCCAGGGTTGGGGACATTATCAAGGTCTCGGTCAAGGAGGCCATGCCCCACTCCAAGGTGAAAAAGGGCGATGTGTTGGAAGCGGTGGTGGTTCGGACCCGCAAGGAAGTCGGCCGCCCCGACGGGTCGTACATCAAGTTCGACACCAATTCCGCCGTGCTGCTGAACAAGCAAGGCGAACCCATCGGGACGCGCATTTTCGGCCCGGTCGCCAGGGAGCTGCGGCTGCGCAACTTCATGAAGATCGTGTCGCTCGCTCCCGAAGTCCTCTAGCAGGACGAGAGGTTGATCATGGATAAGCTGAAGGTTCGTCAAAACGACAAGGTTATGGTCCTGGCCGGCAAGGATCGGGGCAAGGTGGGGAAGATCCTCAAGATCTACCGCAAGAAGGATCGCGTATTGGTGGAGGGCGTGAACAAGGTTCAACGCCACACCAAGGCGAATCCCTACGCCCAGACCCCGGGCGGCATCAATGAGAAAGAGGCGCCAGTGCACGTGTCCAATGTGGCCGTGATGTGCGACGCCTGCTCCAATCCGACCAGGATCGGCGTGCGCACCACTGAAGATGGTAAAAAAGTGCGCTTTTGCCGCAAATGCAACGAGATCATCGACTAGGGGAGAGCCATGAGCAGGCTGGCCGAACAGTATAAGGAAAAGGCGGCTCCCGAACTTCTCAAGGAGTTCGGGTACAAGAGCCCCATGCAGATCCCGAGCCTCAAGGCCATCAGCCTGAACATCGGGCTCGGCGAGGGCACGCAAAACGCCAAGCTCGTCGAGGACGGCGCCAATGAGCTGACCCTCATTGCGGGCCAAAAAGCGGTGATCAGCCGTGCGAAGAAGTCCATTGCGTCGTTCAAGCTGCGCGAAGGCATGCCCATCGGCTGCCGCGTCACCTTGCGCCGCGAACAAATGTGGGATTTCTTCGACCGTCTGGTATCCTTCGCCCTCCCCCGGGTCCGCGACTTCCGCGGTATTCCGGATCGAGGTTTCGACGGGCGGGGAAATTTCACTCTGGGCATCCGTGAACACACAATCTTTCCCGAGCTGGATCTGGACAAGGTCGAGCGCCCCAAGGGCATGAATGTGACCATCGTGACCACCGCGAGCACGGACAAGGAAGGCAAACGCCTCCTCGAGCTCTTGGGCATGCCCTTTAAGAAATAGGCCAGGAGGTCAACGTGGCTCGCAAATCACTGATGGTCAAGGCTCATCGCAAGCCGAAGTTCAATGTTCGCAAGTACAACCGCTGCCCCATCTGCGGCCGTCCTCGCGCTTTTCTGCGCCGCTACGGCATCTGCCGTATCTGCTTCCGCGAAAAGGCGTTGCACGGAGAACTGCCCGGGGTTCGCAAGTCCAGTTGGTAACGATTCAGGAGAGTCGATATGGCAATCACCGATCCCATTTCGGACATGCTCGCCCGGATTCGCAACGCGCACCAGGCGTACCACAAAAAGGTCGCCATCCCCGCGTCTCGGATCAAGCGCGATCTGGCCTCGATCCTCAAAGAGGAAGGGTATGTCGCCGACGTCGCTGACGCCGAAGACGCCATCGAGATCACGTTGCGCTACGAGAAGGGCAAGGCGCTCATCAGCGGAATGAAACGCGTGAGCACCCCTGGCCGCCGCGTTTACGTCAAGGCCCACGAAATTCCCAGGGTTCAGAATGGGCTCGGCATTTGCGTGCTGACCACCTCCCACGGCATCATGGAAGGTGAAAACGCCCGTCAGAACAACGTGGGCGGCGAAGTCATCTGCGAGATTTGGTAGGAGAGCGAACAATGTCGCGCATAGGAAAACTTCCCATCTCCGTGCCTCAGGGCGTCGAGGTGACCATCACCCCCAGCGAAATCTTCGTGAAGGGTCCCAAAGGTCAACTCGCCACCCCCACGCACTACACGGTGGAGTACGCCCAGGACAACGGCAGCATCCAGGTCGCCCGGAAGGACAACTCCCGCATCGCTCGCGCCCAGCACGGCTTGCGCCGCACGCTGTTGGCCAACTGCATCGCGGGCGTGACCCAGGGGTTCTCCAAGGCCCTGGAAGTGAACGGCGTGGGGTATCGCGTCCAGGTGCAGGGAAGCAAGGTCTTACTGAACCTTGGCTTCTCCCATCCTGTTGAGTACGAGTTGCCGCAAGGAATCAACGCCGCCGCCGAAGGCAACAAGCTGACCATTTCAGGTGTTGACAAGGCGTTGGTCGGCGAGGTCGCCGCGCGCATCCGCCGGTTGAGGCCGCCTGAGCCCTACAAGGGCAAGGGTATCAAGTACGTTGACGAGCAGATCCGGCGTAAGGCCGGCAAGTCGGGCGGCAAATAGGCCCCCGCCAAGCGAGGAGACGGTCATGAAGATGACCAAAGATCAAGCCCGGCGGCGCCGCAAGATGCGGATCCGCAAGAAGATATCTGGAAGCCCGGAGCGGCCCAGATTGGTGGTCTTCCGCTCCAACCGCCACATCTACGCGCAGATCGTGGACGATGTTTCCGGCCGCGTGCTGCTGGGCTCCTCCACGTTGGGCTTGGCCAAGGCGGGAGACCCGGAGACGGCGTGCAACAAAACCACCGCCGCCAAAGTCGGCCAGGATGTGGCGAAAAAAGCGCTGGAGCGCAAGATCGAAAACGTGGTCTTCGACAGAAACGGCTACCTTTACCATGGCCGGATCAAGGCGTTGGCCGACGGGGCCCGCGAGGCCGGACTCAAATTCTAGGGCAGGTTCTTTTTTATGGAACAGGTCGATACCAGTCAGATCGAAAAGATCGTCTACATTAACCGAGTGGCCAAAGTGGTCAAAGGCGGACGGCGCTTCAGCTTCAGCGCCTTGGTTGTGGTAGGCGATGGCAACGGCGCCGTGGGCTTCGGCCTGGGCAAGGCCAATGAAGTACCCGAGGCCATTCGCAAAGCCTCCGAACGCGCCCGGAAAGACATGATCAACATCCCGTTGCTGGACGGCACCCTGCCTTACGAGGTACTGGGCCGCTTCGGCGCCGGCCGGGTCTTGCTGAAGCCGGCCTCCAAGGGAACGGGCATCATTGCGGGCGGTCCGGTTCGCGCCGTCATGGAGGCCGTGGGCGTCCACGACATCCTGACCAAGGCTATCGGCACCAACAATCCGCACAACGTGCTTCGGGCCACTTTCGAGGGGCTGGGGTCCATTCGCAGCGCTGAGGACGTCTCGGCCCAGCGCGGCAAGCAAGTCGAAACTCCAAGAAAGTAAGGTCGCCGACCGGACCGGGCGCATCGGTTGCGCAACAGACCGGTTCGAGGATGCGGCTGGAGGCGTACGCCATGGTCACGGTCAAACTTGTTCGCAGCAGATACGGAATCAAGCCCAGCCAGCGCAGGACTCTTGAAGCGCTTGGGCTGCGCAAGATCCGTCAGGAGCGGCGCTTCGAGGACTCCCCCTCCCTGAGGGGCCAGATAGAGAAAGTTCAGCACCTCGTGGAGGTGAGCGATGCGGCTTCATGAGTTGTTTCCGTTCCCTGAGGAACGCAAAAATAGAAAGCGCGTAGGCCGCGGCGGGGGCTCCGGCTCCGGCACGACCGCCGGCAAAGGCACCAAGGGCCAGCTTAGCCGTTCCGGCGGCAAAAGCCATCCCTGGTTCGAGGGCGGCCAGATGCCCATTGCGCGCCGTCTCCCCAAGCGCGGATTCAAGAATATTTTCCGCGAGGAGTACGCCACCGTGAACCTGGGCAAGCTTGTCGGCCATTTCGAAGGCAAGCAGGACATCAGCGTCGAGGACATCTACGAGCGCGGGCTGGCCAGACGAGGCGCCCCGGTCAAGATCCTCAGCGACGGTGAACTGAGCGCGGCGATTACTGTGGAAGCCCACAAATTCAGCAAAGCGGCCGTGGAGAAAATTCAGGCCGCTGGCGGAACCGCCAAAGCCCTGGAGGGTTAAACGTGGCCCTCGCAGGCGTCGAAAGCATCGCCAAGCTGCCGGAGCTCAAGAAGAAACTCTTCTGGACGTTCGCTCTGCTGGCCGTGTACCGCATCGGGGTCTACATTCCGGTGCCGGGCGTGGACCGTATCGCTTTGGCCGACTTTTTCGCCCAGGCCCAGAACACGCTGTTCGGGCTCTTCGACATGTTCTCGGGCGGCGGCCTGCGCAGGATATCCATCCTTGCATTGGGCATCATGCCCTACATCTCGGCGTCGATCATCATCCAGCTTTTGACCGTGGTCAGTCCGGAGCTCAAACGGCTGTCCAAGGAAGAAGGCGCCGAAGGCCGCAAGAAAATCACCCAGTACACCCGCTACGGCACCGTGCTGATCACGCTGGTCCAAGGCTTCGGCATCGCCGTGGGGCTGGAGCAGATGCAGTCCCCGACGGGGTCGCCCATCGTGCTCCACGCGGGCTGGGCTTTCCGGCTCATGACCGTGCTCACCCTGACGACGGGTACGGTGTTTTTGATGTGGCTGGGCGAGCAGATGACCGACAAGGGCATCGGCAACGGCATTTCCATGATCATTTTCGCCGGTATCGTCGCCGGGTTGCCGGCTGGCGCAGTGAACACCTTCCGCCTGCTCAGCTCCGGCGAGCTGACGCCGCTGGTGCTGCTGTTCGTCCTGGCGCTCATGATCGCCGTGCTGGCTTTCATCGTGTTCATGGAGCGCGGGCAGCGCAGGGTTCCCATCCATTACGCCAAACGGCAAATGGGACGAAAGATGTTTGGCGGGCAGAGCACACACCTGCCGTTGCGCGTGAACACGGCCGGCGTCATCCCGCCGATCTTCGCCTCCAGCCTGCTCATGTTCCCGGCCACGATCGCCAACTTCTCCAACGTCGGGTGGCTGCGCGAGTTTTCGCAGCATTTCACCCCCACGTCCGTTTTGTACAACACCTTGTACGTGGGGTTGATCATCTTCTTCTGCTATTTTTACACGGCGATCATTTTCGACCCTTCGGGCATCGCCGACAATCTGCGCAAGCAAGGCGGTTTTATTCCCGGCATCCGGCCGGGCGCAAAAACCAAAGAATACATCGATCGCGTCTTGGCGCGCATTACCTTGTGGGGCTCTCTGTACGTCTCCTTGATCTGCGTCATCCCCATGCTTTTGATCTCCCAATTCAACGTCCCGTTCTACTTCGGGGGCACTGCGCTGCTCATCGTTGTCGGCGTGGCCATGGACTTCATGGGCAAGTTGGAGGGTTACATGATCAGCAGGCAGTACGCCGGCCTGATGGGCAAAGCCAAGCCGCGGTCTAGGCGGTAGAAGCTTTGAAAAAATTTAGAGGTGTTTTTATCAAGAACGCCAGGGAAATCGATCTGATTCGAGAGGCGAATCGCATCGTAGCCGTCATCCTCGACAGATTGGAGGAAGCGGTTGTTCCCGGCGCTTCGACGATGCTCTTTGAAGAAATCGCCCAGGCGGGGTGCGCCGAGTTCGGCGTCAAACCGGCCTTCCAGGGCTACCAGGGATTTCCCTTCGCCTTGTGTTGCTCCGTCAACGAACAGGTGGTTCATGGTTTTCCCGGCGAGCGCATTCTTCAGGAAGGCGACATCGTCAGTTTTGACATGGGTGTCCGGTACCAGGGATTTAATGGGGACTCGGCGCGCACCATCGCCGTCGGCTCCGTTTCCGCCGAAACCCAGAAACTGCTGGACGTCACCCGCGAGTCTTTGCATCGCGGCATCGCCCAGGCGAGACCCAGCAACCACCTGCACGACATCTCTCGAGCCGTGCAGGAATACGTGGAGTCCAACGGAATGAGTGTTGTGCGTCGTTTTGTGGGTCACGGCGTGGGCCGCAACCTGCATGAAAAGCCCGAAGTCCCGAACTTCGTGACCAACGACGCCCATCCGTTGCCCCTGAAGGTCGGCATGACCCTGGCCATCGAGCCCATGGTCACTTTGGGCTCGCCGGACGTGGAAGTGCTGGACGACCAATGGACTGCGGTGACGAAAGACCGCAGCCTTTCGGCCCACTTCGAACATACGGTGGCCATCACCAGCAACGGCCCGGAAATTTTGAGCAGCGCGAGCCACGCCCCGCTGGCGGCTCCGGGAAAAAAGCTTGCCATCTTTGGCCGATCGTAGTAGGTATCCGGGTTCTTTTGCGACGCCAAGGCCCAAGCAAGGAGTTCAGGTCATGAAAGTCAGACCGTCTGTGAAAAAAATGTGTTCCAAGTGTAAAATTATCCGGCGAAACGGCGTGCTGCGCGTTATTTGCGATAATCCGCGGCACAAGCAGCGTCAGGGTTAGGAGGTTCGTCGTGGCCCGCATCGCAGGGGTGGATCTGCCCAAAAACAAGCGGCTGGACATCGCGCTGACCTACATTTACGGCATTGGCCGCAACAGCGCGCTGAAAATTTTGGACGCCACCGGCATCGATTGGACGAAAAACTCCGACGATCTGTCCGGCGACGAAGTCAACATCATCCGCCAGGAAATCGAACACAGCTACAAGGTGGAAGGCGATCTCCGGCGCGACATCACCACGAACATCAAGCGGTTGATGGACATCGGCTGTTACCGTGGCCTGCGCCATCGCAAGGGCTTGCCGGTGAGGGGACAGAAAACCCACACCAACGCCCGCACCCGCAAGGGGCCCCGCCGCTCCGTGGTGGGCAAACGGAAAAAGTAACCCGCTTGGCGTTCGGGCGACCGGCCTGTAACTACCAGACGGAATCCAAGAGACACGAGGGATCGACATGGCTCGACCGAGGCGTACAGGAAAGAAAAAGGAAAAGAAGAACGTGCCCGTGGGTGTAGCTCACGTCAACGCGAGCTTCAACAACACGATCATCACCTTCACTGACCCCAAAGGGAATGTGATCAGCTGGGCGAGTTGCGGAGGCTCCGGCTTCAAGGGCTCTCGTAAGTCCACGCCGTTCGCGGCCCAGATTGCCGCCGAGAACGCGGCGCGGCGCGCCCAGGATCAGGGCATGCGCAGTGTCGGCGTCTACGTGAAGGGCCCTGGGTCCGGTCGCGAAGCCGCCATGCGCGCCATCAACAATTCCGGCATGAAGGTCCATTTCATTCGCGACATCACCCCTATCCCGCATAACGGTTGCCGGCCGCCCAAGCGGCGCCGCGTTTAAGACCAGGAGGATCGACACCGTGGCAAGATACACCGGCGCCAAATGCCGTCTCTGCCGTCGCGAAGGCGAGAAACTTTTTCTGAAAGGCGATCGCTGCTATACCGACAAATGCGCTTACGACCGCCGTCCGTATGCCCCCGGCATGCACGGCCGCATGCGCAAGAAGACCAGCGACTACGCCATCCAGTTGCGCGAAAAGCAGAAAGTCCGCCGCATGTACGGCATCCTTGAAGGACAGTTCCACAACTATTTCCTCCGGGCGGATTTGCAGAAGGGCGTCACCGGCGCCAATTTGCTCATCTTCCTGGAGCGCCGCATGGACAACGTGATCTATCGGCTCGGCTTCGCCAATTCCCGTGACCAGGCTCGCCAGCTTGTTCGCCACGGATTGTTTCTCCTGAACGGACGCCGCGTCAGCATTCCGTCCATCCAGGTCAAACCCGGCGACGTCATCAAGGTTCGCGAAGCTAGCGAAAAGAGCCCCATCATTCAGGAAGCCCGCGAGGTTATCGCCAGGCGGGGCTGCCCCGACTGGCTTGAAGTCGACGGCGAGAACCTCAAAGGCAAGGTCGTGTCGCTGCCTACCCGGGAGCACATCACCTTCCCCATCAACGAGCAACTCATCGTCGAGTTGTACTCCAAATAAACGAGTGCAGGCATGGTCAACCAAAAAGGCGAGAAGCTGATCAACACCCGCAACTGGACCGAGCTGGTCAAGCCGGAACAGCTCGTTCGCGACCCCAAGTCCAACGAGGTGTATGGGAAGTTCGTCTGCGAGCCCCTAGAACGCGGCTTTGGAACGACCATCGGCAACTCCCTGCGGCGCGTTTTGCTGTCTTCTTTGCAGGGCGCCGCCATCGTCTCGGCCAAAATCGAAGGCGTTCAGCACGAGTTCACCACCATCGAAGGCGTCATGGAAGACGTGACCGAGGTGGTGTTGAACCTCAAGCAGATTCGCCTTGCCATGGATACCGACGACGTCCAGACGCTGGTGCTCGAAGCAGACAAGAAAGGGCCGGTCACCGCCGGCATGATCAAAGAAAATCAGCACGTTGTCGTGCTTAATCCGGATCTCCTTGTAGCGAATCTCTCGGAAGACAAAAAACTGTCCATCGAACTCGAAGTTCGCATGGGGAAAAGCTATGTCCCGGCCGAAATGCATGACGGCCTCGAGGACGAAATCGGCTTGATACCCATGGACGCCAGTTTCTCTCCCGTGCGCAAGGTGGCTTATTCCGTGGAGCAGGCGCGCGTCGGCCAGATGACCAACTACGACAAGCTCGTTCTTGAAGTCTGGACGGACGGCTCGGTCTCTCCCGAGGACGCCATCGCTTACAGCGCCAAGATACTCAAGGAACAATTGACCATCTTCATCAACTTCGATGAGTCCACCTCTGGGAGCGAAGGCAAACCCAGCGGCGGCTCGATGGACATGAACCCCAATCTGTTCAAGTCCATCGACGAACTTGAGCTTTCCGTCCGGGCGACCAACTGCCTGAAAGCGGCCAACATCAAACTCGTGGGCGAGCTCGTGCAGCGCACCGAGTCCAGCATGCTCAAGACCAAAAACTTCGGCCGAAAATCCCTGGACGAAATTCGCCGTGTTTTGGACTCCTTGAATCTCAAGTTCGGTATGGGCATCGAAAACTTCGACCAGAAATACCAGGAATTCATCAAGAGGAACGAGAGCAATGAGGCATAAGAAGTCCGGAAAAAAGCTCGGCAGGAACACCTCGCACCGGAAGGCCCTGTTGCGCAACATGGCCCGGTCGCTGCTCACCCACGAGCGCATCCGCACCACCGAGTCGCGGGCCAAGGCCTTGAGTTCGGTCATGGACAAACTCGTGACCCTGGCCCTGAAGAACGATTTGCACGCTCGCAGGCAGGCATTCCGCATCCTGGAAAACCACGGCCTGGTCAAACGGCTCTTTGACGAAGTCGGTCCCCGCTTTGTCAGCGGCGGCGGAGGCTATACCCGCGTGATCAAGCTCGCCCTGCCCCGTAGCGGCGATGCGGCGCCCATGGCCATGGTCGAGCTCGCCTTCCCTGGCGCTGCCGAAAAACCCGCCAAGACCGCTCCCAAGCCGGCCGAAGTCGAGACGCCGGCGCCTGCGGAAGCCTCTGCGGAGGCGGAAGCCCCCAAAGAGCCCGAAGCTCCAGCGGCGGAGGCCGAAGCCTCCACCGAGCCGACGGCAGGGGAAGAAACGCCAACGGCCGATGCGCCGACCCCCGAGCCCGAGAAAAAAGATTAATGGCGAGAGGCAGGCCTTCGGGCCTGCCTTTTTTTTTCGCTCCCATCCATAGTTTTTACCTATAGCAGGAAACGCCGCTATGGATTTACGTCGCTTGGAAGCTTTCTGCAAAGTGTACGACCTGCGCAGCTTTTCCAAGGCGGGCAGGGATCTGTATCTTTCGCAACCGACCATCAGCGCGCACATAGCCACCCTGGAGTCGGAGCTCGGCGTGCTGCTTTTCGACCGCCTCGGACGCTCCGTGCTGCCCACCCAGGCCGCGGACGTACTCTACGGCAAGGCTCGGCGCATCATGGACATGCTCAAGGCAGCCAAGGCCGAGGTCGACGCCCTGCGCGAGCGCGTTTCCGGCGAATTCTCCGTGGGGGCGTCCACCATCCCCGGCCACTTCATTTTACCGTCCATGATCGGCGAATTCCTGCACACCTACCCCGAGGTGAGCATCCAGCTCAAAATCGGCGACTCCGAGAAAGTTATCGAGGACGTATGCGCCGGCCGGCGCTTCCTGGGCATGGTGGGCGTGGCCCCCAATCGCCCGGAGCTGGCCTCCACGCCGTTCATGCGCGACGAGTTGGTCGCCGTCGCCAGCCCGGAGTTCATCGCCCGCACGCCGATCCTGTCCGACCCCGAGCAATTGGAGCGCTGGCCCTGGATTCTGCGCGAACGGGGCTCCGGCGCCCTGGCCGCCTTCGAGTCCGCCCTGGCCCGCATCCCCATCCCCCTGCGCAACCTCAACACCCGGCTGTTGGTGGACTCCGCCCACGCGGTTTTGCAATGCGCCAAGGCCTCCATCGGCGTGAGCATCACCTCACGGCTCGCGGCCCAAGCCGACCTGGACGCCGGACGCCTGGCGATCATCCCGAATCTGCCCTTGCGCCTGGAGCGCTGCTTCCATTTGATCCGCCGCAAGGACCGCCGCGGCTTCCCGGCCACGGAGGCCTTCCTGGAGCACCTGCGCAGCCATTGCCAGTCATGTTGAAGTAATACTGGGAAAAGGGGTTTTCCCCTTCCCCCAGACCCCCATCCTCTTTCCCTAAAACTTTTCGGTGGATTGACTTCGAGATAAAATAGCCCGCCCCATCCGCGTCGAACGCCGCGGCCTCAAACCGCGAGCCCGAGATGCCGGATCAGCCGGGGACGTCGGCCTTCGCGTCCGCCTTGGCGCCGCTGAACAGCCGGCGCAACCGGCCCTGGGCCGCGTCCAGGTACATGTAATAGACGGGCGTGAAGTAGAGCGTCAGCAACTGGGAGACCATGAGTCCGCCGACCACGGCCAGCCCCAGGGGACGCCGGGCCTCGGCGCCGCCGCCCACGCCCAGGGCGATGGGCAGCGTGCCCATGAGCGCGGCCATGGAGGTCATCATGATGGGCCGGAAGCGGACCATCGCCCCCTGGAAGATGGCGTCCCGGGCCGACACCGACTGTCCGCGCTGGGCCTCCAGGGCGAAGTCGATCATCATGATGGCGTTCTTCTTGACGATGCCGATGAGCATGATCACGCCCACGAAGCCGTAGATGTCCAGCTCCCGGCCGAAAATCATGAGCGTGGCCAAAGCGCCGACGCCGGCCGAAGGCAAACCCGAGAGAATGGTCAGGGGGTGGATGAAGCTTTCGTACAGGATGCCGAGCACGATGTAGATGACCACCACGGACATGATCAGCAGCAGCACCATGCCCTTCATGGATTTCTGGAAGGCCTCGGCCTCGCCCTGAAAGCTGGTGCTCACCGAGGCGGGAACAATGGTTCGGGCGAGGCTCGCAATGGCGTCCATGGCCGTGCCCAAGGCCACGCCGGGCCGCAGGTTGAAGGAAATGGTCGCCGACGGGAGTTGGCCCGAATGGTTCACGGACAGCGGCCCCACGCCGAGGCTCCGGCGGGCCAGGGCGTCCAGGGAGATCAGGCGGCCCGAGTTCGAGCGCACGTGCAGCATGGCCAACGCGTCGGGGTTGGCCTGGTATTCGGGCGCCAGCTCCATGATCACCTGGTAGGTGTCGCTGGGCGCGTAGATGTCCGAAACCTTGCGGCCGCCGAAAGACGTGGCCAGGGCATCCTCGACCTGAAAGGCGCTCACCCCCATGGACGAAGCCATGTCCCGGTCGATGTCGACGCGCAGTTCGGGGTTCTTCAGCTCCATGTCCGAGGAAACGTCCTGCAACTGCGGCAGCCCGGACATCGCCTCCTCCAGTTGCGAGGTGGCGCGGAACAGTTCGTCGATGTCCGGAGTCTGCAGCGTGAACTGATACTGCCCCTTGCTGCTGCGGGCGCCGATGCGCACGGCCGGCGGATTGTTCAGGTAGACCTTGAGTCCCGGCGTCCGGGACAGCCTGGCGCGCAGCCGCTGCAGAATCACGTCCGCATCGTCCTTGCGCTCATGGCGCGGCTTGAGGCGGATCATGAGCCGGCCCGAGTTGCCGCCGGGATTGGGTCCGCCGGCTCCGACCACGGACATGAACCCGTCCGCGTCCGGATCGCTTTTGAGCATATCCATGATCATTTTCTGCCGCCGGACCATGACGTCGAAGGCCACGCCCTGCTCCGCCTCCACCGTGGCCGTGAGGCGCCCCGTGTCCTCTCGGGGAAGAAATCCCTTGGGAATGTCCCGGAACAACCACACCGTGGCGGCCAACACCACAAGGGAAAAAAACATCACCGCAGCATGCCGCTTCAGGGTCCAGGTCAACGTTCTTTCATAGACCACCCGAAGCGCTTCGAAGCCGCTTTCCAGCCACCGGGAAAAACGGCCTTCCTTTTTTTCATGCCCGCCGGGTTTGAGCATGACGTTGCACAGCATGGGCGTGAGCGACAGAGACACGAAGCCGGAGATGAGAATGGCCATGGTGATGGTCACGGCGAATTCGTGGAACAACTTTCCCACTACGCCGCCCATGAACAGTACGGGAATGAAGACCGCGGCCAGGGAGACGGTCATGGAGACGATGGTGAAGGAAATCTCGCTGGAGCCCTCCATGACGGCGGCGATCTTGGATTTGCCCATCTCCATGTGGCGGACGATGTTCTCCAGCATGACGATGGCGTCGTCCACCACGAACCCCACGGACAGGGTCAAGGCCAGCAAGGTGATGTTGTTCACGCTGAAGCCGAACAGGCGCATGGCCGCAAAGGAGCCCACGATGGAGAGCGGCAAGGCCAGGCTGGGAATGATGGTGGCCGAGACCTTGCGCAGGAACAGGAAGATGACCATGATCACCAGGCAGACCGTCAATCCCAGGGTGAATTTGACCTCGGACACGGATTCCTTGATGGTCTCCGAGCGATCATAGAGCACGTCCAGTTGCACAGAGGGCGGCAATTGCGCCTGGAAGGCCGGCATCAGCTCCCGAATGGCGTCCACCACTTGCACGGTGTTGGCCCCCGGCTGGCGCCGGATGGCCAGGATCATGCCCGGCACGCCGTTGTACCAGTTGCGCCGGCGATCGTTCTCCACGCTGTCGAAGACTTGCGCCACCTCGGCCAGCCGAACCGGCGAACCGTTTCGCCAGGCCACCACCAACGGCCGATAGGCCGCGGCGTTCATGAGCTGCCCGCTGGAGCGGACCGTATATTCCTTGCTCGGGCCGGCCACCGTGCCCACGGGAAGGTTCACGTTGCCCCGCCGGACCGCCTGGGCCACTTCGTCCACGCCGAGCGACTTCGCGGCCAGGGTCTCCGGATCCAGCTGGATGCGCACCGCGTACTTCTGCGACCCGTACACCATGACCTGGGCCACGCCTTTGACCATGGAAATACGTTGAGCCATCAGGTTTTCGGCGTACTCGTTCACGTCCGAAAGGCGCAGCGTGGAGGACGAAAGGGACAGGTAGAGAATGGGATCGTCGGCCGGGTTGACCTTGCGGAAGGTCGGCGGGCTGTCCATGTCGTCGGGCAGCTGGCGCATGGCCGTGGTGATAGCCGCCTGCACGTCCAGCGCCGCGCCGTCCAGATCGCGGTCCAGGTCGAACTGCAGGGTGATGCGAGACAGTCCCTGCGTGTTGGCGGAGGTCATGGACTCCAACCCCGAAATGGAGGAAAACTGCTTCTCCAAAGGCGTGGCCACGGCCGAGGCCATGGTTTCCGGGCTCCCGCCCGAGAGGGACGCCCGCACCTCAATGGTGGGAAAATCCACGTTCGGCAGATGGCTCACCGGAAGATTGGAGTAGGCCATTATCCCGAAGATCAGGACCGCGGCCATGACCAAAGTGGTCATGACCGGCCTGGAGACGAAGAGAGACGACAGGTTCATGAACGCCTCTCCCCTTCGGGACCGGAGACGATCTCCACGGGGGAGCCGGGCGCCAGGCGTATCTGGCCGTCCACCACCACCTTGTCGCCAAGCTCCAGTCCGGAAAGGACCACCGTGCTGTTCCCCACCGCCGGGCCGGTCTGCAGCCGGCGAACCGAAGCGGTGTTGTTGCGGTTGACAACGTAGACGTAAGGCCCGTGCAAGCCGTCCATGATCGCCCGGCTAGGCGCCAACGTGGCGTTGGGAATGGTGTCCAGCAGCAGGTCCACGCGAACGAACTGGCCGGGCCACAAGGCTCTATCCGCGTTGGCGTACGCGGCCCGCAGGCGAATGGCGCCGGTGGCTACGTCCACGGCGTTGTCCACGGCCGTGAGATTTCCGGCCACGGTCTTGCGCGATCCGGTCGCCGTGGCGAGAACGACCAACGGCCCCTTGCGGCGGCGCTCCAGGATGTCCGGCAAATGCTTCTGCGGCACGGAGAAGGTGACGTAGATGGGCTCCATCTGATGGATG
Source organism: Desulfovibrionales bacterium (assembly GCA_030156255.1). Classification (GTDB taxonomy): domain Bacteria; phylum Desulfobacterota; class Desulfovibrionia; order Desulfovibrionales; family Desulfovibrionaceae; genus JASGMV01. The sequence continues at coordinate 46,183 of JASGMV010000006.1, read as the reverse complement.
ACGCACAACGACCTGTCGTCATTGGCTTTGACCACGTTGCCCTGGTTCACCTGAACCAGGCCCACGTAACCGTCGAGGGGCGAGCGGATGTCCGCATGTTCGCGGTCCAGCTTGGCCGCCGCCAGCAGGGATTCACCCAGAGCGATGGTCGACTCCAGAGCCTTGGCCTCGGCGAAGGTCTCGTCGTACTGCTCCTGGGCCACCACGTTCTGCTTCTTGAGCTGGGAGTAGCGCCTGAGGTCGGCTTCCGCCTTGTTCAGATGGACCCGGTCCCTGGCCAGCCTGGCTTCGGCCTCCTGAACAGCCAGCTCGTAGGGCCGGGGGTCGATGAGGAACAGGGGCGCGCCCTGCTTCACTTCCTGTCCGTCGCGCACGTACTGGCGGACGATGGTTCCCTCCACCTGGGACTTGATCTCCACCTCGGCCAGCGGCTCCACGGTTCCCACGGCCCGCACCGTATAGGGAACGGTTTGCGCCGTTACTTCGGCCACAGCCACCGGAGCGGCGCCGATCTTTCGGGCGCCCGGCCCGTCCTGGCCGGAGCAGGCCGACAGCGCGAAGCAACACAAGCACAGCAGCAACCACCGGTGGATCATGACCAAACTCCCCGGCCCGGAGCAGCCCGGGCTTGAAACAGCGCCAAGATGCGCGCCTGGATGAAGGAACCCCGACGACGAGCGGCCGGATCGGAAATACGGCCTGAAACAAGTGTGTTCAGATGGGCTGAAGCCCTTCCCTACCCCCCAGCTTCAGTTCTATAGAGCGGATAATCATCGGTTCCCAGGGAAATGGCAAGAAGAATCTACCCGCAACGCACGCCAGCCGGTCTTGTCCGAGTCGGCCCAATGCTATTTGGCATGGCAGGAAAGGGCGCCAAAGCGGCGCTCCAAACCGTCCCGGGTCGAGTCTTATGAGCCCGCACCCAAGCCGAACATCCGCCTTCGCACCGGGCCTCCACTCTACCGGCCTCGGCCGCGGCGTTTCTTGCGGGCGATGCGGATCTGGCGGCCTTCGCGCTGACTCGTTACGCCCGCCTTGCGGAGAGGCGGCGGCCGGCGCCGCCGGAAACTCCGGCCGGGCTGTGGCCCGACTGGGCGGGGCTGCTCCGGCGAGCGGGGCGCCTCCATCGCCCGGGTTTCGCCTTTGATCCGGAGACACGCCTGCCGTCCTCGGCCATGGAGCGCCTGTACCTCGCCATCGCCTCGCCCCCAAGGATATGTCCATCGCCCGCAGGCTCGACGAAACCCTTCGCCGCATCCCGGGCTCCGAGTACATCCGCACGGGCGTGCTGTCCCATTTGTCCCTGCATCAGCCGGAGGACTGGAGGCTCGGCCAGGACCTGGCCCTGGCCGAACTCAGGATGCACCGGGTGACCGAGGGCCTGCGCGAATTGGAGCGCGGCAGGCTGTTGTCCGAAAAAAGAACAAACCGGTCCTTTCGAAAAACGTCTGGCCCAGCTTCGGAACTACCGCCCGCGAACCAAACATTAAACGCCTCCCACCGCCCGCAAGACGACAACTGTCTGAAGATTGCGGTCCAGGCTTGCCTTTTCCGAAGGCGAGGCCGTACACTGGATCGCAAGGAGAAAGCATGACCATTTTCACATCCGCAACGTTCAAAACCTGCGCCAGAACCTTTATCGCCGCCGCGCTGGCGGCCAGCCTGCTCGCCGTCCTGCTCTTCTCGGGCTGCGTCCGGCCGACGCAACAGGATTTGGGCCGGCGCTACGAAATCATCTCTTATCGGGAGTCCCTGCGCCTGGCCCGCCGCCTCGATCCGGCCAGCCAGGGCCTCTGCTCCTGGACCGATCTCGAAGACCCCCTGCTGCGCAGCTTGTCCTTCGCCGAAAAGAAACCCGACGGCGCGCTCGCCGTTGACACGCGCACCCTCAAGATCACCTGGGGCAGAGTCCAAAAAAGCCTGCGGCTCATGCTGTCCCTGCTCCACGACCTGGACGCCGACCCCGGCCTTCTGGCCCAGAAATTCCAGTGGTTGCGCATCCGGCCGCAAACGTTGATGACCGGCTACTACGAGCCCTCCCTCAACGCCAGCCTGACGCCTGATCCCGCGTACCCGTACCCGTTGTACGGCCCCCCGCCCGACCTGCGCAAAGTCGATCTCGGTGCGTTCCATCATCGCTGGAAAGGGCAAACCCTCATCTATCGAATGACCGACAACGGCATCGAACCCTACCCGGACCGGGACGCCATCGACTACAAAGGCGCGCTGGACGGAGAAGGGGCCGAAATCGCCTGGGCCCAGGACCCCGTGGACGTATTCTTCCTCCAGATCCAAGGCTCGGGACGCCTGGCGCTCCCCGACGGCTCCGTCCGGCACATCCTGTATGCGGACAAAAACGGCAGGCCCTACGTGTCCATCGGCAGAGTGCTCATAGAACGCGGCCTGCTCCCTGCGGAAGGCATGTCCATGCAGGCCATCAGGCAGTTCATCGGAGACCATCCGGACATGGCCGGGGAGATTCTCCGACAGAATCCCAGCTACGTCTTTTTCCGGCTGGCGGACAGCGGCCCCATCGGAGCAAGCGGTGAAATCCTGGCCCCCAAGGTCAGCCTGGCCGTGGACCGTTCGTTCATCCCCATGTCAGGATTGCTGGCCATGCACGCCGAGATTCCCTCGACCGAAGGCCCCCGGGAATTGCAAGGGATCGGCCTAGCCCAGGACACGGGCGGCGCCATCCAAGGCAACCATGTGGACCTCTTCTGCGGCTCCGGAGAGGAGGCCGCGCACACCGCGGGAGGGCTCAAAACCGACGCGACGCTGCACCTGCTGCTGGCCAGGGAATAGCACGGCGCCGTTCGCCATTTCGTTTGGCTGCTGAGAACATCTTCCGCTTGAAATACTTGCTGAACGGCGAGCGCAACATTCCGCACGTACGGGAAGGTCCGGTTGCTGCGAGCCGGAACGCGAAAACAAAATTTCTCGCCAGTTGTCGAGGGAATGCGGGGAAACGATCCGGGATGGTCGGCGCGGCGTTCTTTCAGCCGGCGGGATTCGACCGGCGACGTCAGCCCTTGCCTTGCTGCTGCTCTTTAAGGATATCCTCGGCCATCGCCTTCCAGTGCTTCTGGGTCACCACCATGGCTTGCAGCGCTTTGGTCGCGTTAGCGTCGAAACCGTTATCGCGCGCCAGCTCGCCCGCAGCGGTAAGGGGGTCCTTCAACGGAGCGTAAGGCCGCTTTGCAGTCATGGCCGAAAAGGCGTCGGCCACGGCGCACAGCCGTCCGTACTTCCCCAGATCCTTCATCTCCGAATGCTGCGGGTAGCCCTTGCCGTCCACCCGTTCATGATGTTCGAGCACGCATTGCTCCACTTCGGGGAACTTCAAATCCAGCTTGGAGAGCATCTGGTAGCCCAGCTTGGGGTGCTGCAGCATCTTGGTCCGCTCGTCGCCGGTGAGGGGCTTGTCTTTCTTGCGGATGAAGATCGGAATCTTGGTCATTCCCAAGTCGTGGATGAACATGCCGACGGCCAGACGGTCCAGCGTTCTGCGCTTGATCTCCCCGGCGGCGAAGGCCTTGTCGTTCATGTGGGCGTAAAGCGCCAGCCCCATGATCCCGCTGTTGAAGGAATGGTTGGAGAGCGAATGCTCCCGATGCAAGCGCCTCGTCAATCCGCGAATCTTATGGATATCCTGCCACAGATACTGCGTCAGCACCATCACATCTTCCTGCAGCTTCTCGAAGACCGCTTGCACCGGCTGGTCCAGGAAGTCGGTCAACCGCATGGTCAACGCCTGGACAAAGATATCCGCGACCTCGCTTTCCTTGAGGTTCTTGTCCACCAGCACCAAGTCCAACTGGTAGCTGATGTGCTTGACGTAGACCGGATGATCTTCCCGGGACACGAAAATGAGCCCCTCTTTGACCAAGTCGGCCAACTCCTCGATCTGTTCGTTGGAAAGCCGCTGTCCCACCTGATAGTAGGGGGTGACCCTGGCGACTTCCTCCTTGAACTTGAAAATATTGAGTGGGGGCCTGTACTTGGAGAAACTGGCCAGGATATCAGGATTGATCTGGTAGTATTCCTCGTTCAGACCTTCGGGAACCTCAAGGCGTTGCTTTTCCTGCGTCATATTGACCTATGTCCGAACTGTAGGGATCAGCCGCGATAGGCGTGCGCATATTTGCCTTGTTGCGCAACCAACAACAGCGATCCACCTGTTTTTGATCATTCCCATCCCGCATCTGACACACGCTGTGTACGTTATATATAACACATAAAAAACATTGCCGGATTCTTGTCAAGTCTCCGCGCTGGCGGGCGTATCCCTGCTATTCCAAGGCCCACGCCGTTTGCCGTCCATATTTTTTTGCGACGAACGCATTCTTTTCCATTGACATTTGTTCTGTATCCGTTAGAGATGGGGGAAAATGTGGTAGTAAGTGGTAGTTAATGGGAAATTGTGGGGACGCGGTGAAATTCCAAGGACACGCCCACCGAAGCCTGGATCCAAAGGGTCGGCTCATGCTCCCCCCGGAATATCGGGACCGCATTGTCGCGGACTCCGCCGAGGGCCGCGTGGTGTTGACCATTCTGGACGACTGCGTCGTGGGATTTACCGCCGCCGAATGGACGATCGTCATCGACGAGATCGCCAAAATCAAGAATCCGAGCAAAAAGCTTAGAAATTTCAAACGCAAGTTCATTTCGGGCTCCGAGGAACTGACCTTGGACAAGCAGGGTCGGGTCATGATTCCGGCGCATTTACGCGAATATGGGTCCCTTGACCGCGAAGTTGTTCTGGCGGGTATGGGAACCTATTTCGAGGTCTGGAACCGCGAAGAGTTCCGCCGAATGCTGGCCCAGCAGGACCTCGAAGATGTTTCTGAGGAATTGTCGGAATGCGACGTGAACCTGCCCATATAAGGCGAGGCATTGGTGCATGGCGCAGGAAGCGTCTCATACGTCGGTCCTGTTAAAGGAGGTGGTGGACTGGCTGTCGCCGGTTCCCGGCGGCCGCTATCTCGACGCCACCCTGGGAATGGGCGGCCACAGCATGGGGCTTTTGGAGCGTACGTCCGGGAAGATTGAAATCGTGGGATTGGATCGGGATCATCAAGCTTTGGAGCAGGCCCGGAAGCGGCTTGCGTCCTACGGCGGGAAGGTGCGCTTCGAGCATCTTCCCTTCAGCCGTTTCGAAGACGCCCTGGACGAAGCCGGCTGGGACGAGGCGGACGGCGTCGTGGCAGACCTGGGAGTGTCCTCCATGCAGCTCGACCAGAGCGCCCGTGGCTTCAGTTTTCTTTCCGACGGCCCCCTGGATATGCGCATGGACCCGGACGCCGGTCTGGAGCCGGCCTCCCGATTGGTGAACCGAGCCTCGGCCGAACGGCTCAAGCAGATTTTGCGGGAATACGGCGAAGAGCCCATGTGCGGCCGCATCGCCCGCGCCATCGTGAACGCCCGGGCGGAAGCGCCCATCGAGACGACCGCAAGGCTGGCGGGCATCGTGGAGCGGGCCTATCCCGCGAAATGGCGCCGTACGGCGCGCACGCATCCGGCCACGCGGACCTTCCAGGCGCTGCGCATCGCGGTGAACGACGAACTCGGCGAGTTGTCGGAATTTCTGGCCCGCATCCCCAGTCGGCTCAAGCCGGGCGGACGGGTCGCGATCATCAGTTTTCACTCCCTGGAGGACCGCATGGTCAAGCGGGCGTTCAGGGACATGGCCCGTGACTGCGTGTGCCCTCCGCGCACGCCCGTCTGCGTCTGCGGGGCCAAAAGAATGTTGACGGTGTTGACCAAAAAGCCGATCACCCCCTCTCCGGAGGAGCAGACAGCCAATTCGCGCGCCAGAAGCGCCAAGCTGCGGGTGGCGGAGCGGTTCACGGACGCCCCGGAGAAGGAGCGTTCATGAGCAAGAAAAAGCAGGTTTCGCTCGACGTTTCGGGCATGGGCTCCTTCGTGCTGCTCGGGATGGCGACGGCCCTGCTCATGGGCCTTTGCCTGGTCTGGCTGAATATCGAACGCGTGGATACGGCCTACCGGCTGCGCAAGATGGAAGGCGAACTGACCGAGCTGTCCGGGCTCAACGCCAAGCTCGAAGTGGAGCGCGACAACCTGCTTTCGCCCCATCGCTTGTCGGCCATCGCCCACAAACGAGGTTTTCTCGCCGCATCCAGCGAACGGATACGGAAAATCGAGACGCGCGAAGCGCCCACGGCGCCTTAGGAGTACGAAGTGGCGGGGGTCAAACCGCGGAACAACCGGGACAGCAGTCGGCCCAAACTCATCGCGGTGACGGTCCTCATGGGCCTTGCCTGGGCGACGCTCTGGGTGCGCGCCGGCTACCTCCAGCTCGTGGAGGGCGAACGCCTGGCGTCCATGGCCTCCCGCCAGCACCTCGCCGCCGAGTTCGAAGGCGGGAAGCGGGGTCGCATCCTGGATCGCAACGGCCGCGCCCTGGCCATCTCGGTGGAGTCCCAGTCCGTCTACGCTCGCCCCCTCCAGGTCGAAGACGCCGCCAGAGCGGCCGCAAAGCTTTCCTCCATTCTGGACCTTCCGGCGAGAAAAATCCGCCACCTGCTTTCCAGCAGGACCAACTTCGTCTGGATCGAACGCCAGGTGGGGGACAAGGTCGCCGCGCGGATCAAAGACGCCGGGCTGGAAGGCGTCTACCTGACCACGGAGTACAGTCGATTTTATCCCAACAAGCATCTGGCCGGCCAGCTCATCGGATTCGTCGGCCTGGACGGCGTGGGGCTGGAGGGCGTGGAGCGGCGCTTCGAAGACCGGCTCAAGGGCCGCAAGGCCCAATTCGTGGCCCAGCGCGACGCCTCGGGACGCAAGCTGTATCTGGACGCCCAGGGCCGCGAAATGAACCTGGACGGCAAGGACGTGACGCTGACCATTGATGCGCGCATCCAGGCCTCCTGCGAAGACGCCCTGGAGCGCACGCTGCGGGAACACGGCGGGCGCGCCGCCACCGCCCTGGTGGTGGACGTGCCCTCGGGCGAGATTCTGGCCTGGGTGGACTATCCGTTCTTCAATCCCAACACCTACCGCCGTTCGTCGCCCTCCCGCTGGAGGGACCGCGCGGCTCTGGACGCGTTCGAACCCGGCTCCACCATGAAGCCGTTCCTGTATGCGGCCGCGGTCCAGGAAGGCGTGACGGACGACAGCAAACTGATCGACTGCGAAGGCGGCGTATATAAAATCAACGGGCAGCCCATTCGGGACACGCACCCCCGCCGTTGGCTCTCGGCCCGCAATGCTCTGCGCTACTCCAGCAACATCGGCATGGCCAAGATCGGCATGGAGCTCGGAGCGCCCATTTTTCATCGCTACCTGACGGACCTGGGTTTCGGCAGGCGCCCCGCGTTGTCTTTGCCCGGATTGGGGCAGGGGCTATTGCGCCCGGCCGCCAAGTGGAACCAGATCGATCTGGCCGCGGCGTCCTTCGGGCAGGGCGTCGGCGTGACGGCCGTGCAGATGGCCCAGGCCTATCTGTGTCTGGGAAACTTCGGCGTGCGCAAACCGTTGCGCGTCGTTCACGACCCGGCGCGCGTTCCCGAGGAGGACGAAAACGGCCGCCGCATCTATTCCGAAGACGTGGTCCGCCAGGTTTTGGGCGTCATGTTCGAGGTGGTGGAGCGTGAGGACGGTACAGGCCACGAAGCCTACATCCCGGGGCTGCACATCGCCGGCAAGACCGGTACGGCCCAGAAAGCCTCGGCGTCGGGAGGATACGGCGACGACCACATCGCTTCCTTTGCGGCCTTGATCCCGGCCGAAAAACCCGAGTTGCTGGTTCTGGCGGAAGTGGACTCCCCGGTGGACAAATTTTACGGCGGCGTGGTGGCGGCGCCCGCAGTGAAGGAAATGACGCTGCGCACGCTGGCTTATCTCGGCAGACCGGCGCCTTCTCCCGGCGATGCGGCTCTCGCGGCCGGAGGCGAAACCGCGGAAAGCTGGAGGCGAAAAGCCGTGGCCGCGGCGCCGAACGCCCAGTCCGGAAAGGACGGCGCGACGCCGAACCTCACCGGCATGCAGGTGCGCAGAGCCGTGGAAATTTTAGCAAAAAATGGAATTATTCCACTCATAAAGGGGAGCGGCCCCCTGGTCGCCCGGCAAACTCCCGAACCGGGCGCATCGCTGCCGGACGCCAAAGGCGTCACGCTCTGGCTCGCTCAAGGCCAGGATCGAGGATAGACATGGAAAATAAAGGTTCCCGCATTTGGCTGGACTTGCTGGATAAAGTCTCTCAAGGCCTCATGGTTCGCACCAATTCCAAGATGGTGCAGCCCGGCGAGGTCTTTGTGGCCATACCCGGCGTCAAAGTGGACGGCGCCGCCTACATCCCCGACGCCTTGCAGCGCGGGGCCGGAGTCGTCATCGCGGCCCAGCCCCTCCCCGTGGGCGCGCTGTCCCCGGAAGACGCCGGCAAGCTCGTCATCCACCCGGACCCCCGCGTCGCCCTGGGCGATCTGGCCCGGGCCTATTTCGACACGGACCGGCACTCCCTCAAGCTGGTGGGCGTCACCGGCACCAACGGCAAGACCTCGGTGTCCTACATGGTCGAGCACCTGCTCGCCTCGGCGGGACTCAAGGTCGGCGTTCTCGGCACGGTGAGCTACCGCTGGCCCGGATTCTCCCTTGACGCCCAGCTCACCACCCCGGACTGCTGGCAAATCCACGAACTCCTGGCCAACATGGAGCGCAGCGACGTGGATGTGGTGGTCATGGAGGTCTCCTCCCACGCGCTGGACCAGCGCCGCGTGGCGGGGCTCTCGTTCCAGGCCGGGGTTCTCACCAACGTGACCCAGGACCATCTGGACTACCACACGGACATGGAGTCCTACTTCAACGCCAAATCGAAACTCTTCTTCGAATACCCCAGCCAGGACAAGGCATGGATCGTCAACATGGACGATCCATGGGGCCGTCGGCTGCTCGCGGCCAACGCCAAGGTTCTCGGCTTCGGACTCAAGGAGCCGGCCAACACCGTCTATCAGTGCCTCACGGGTTCGATTCTTTCCGCTTCAGGCAAAGGCATGGAGATGGAAGTCAATTTCGAAAAGAAATCCTGGCGCCTGACCACGCCGCTCATCGGCTCCTACAACGCCTCCAACCTGCTGGCGGCCCAGGCCGTGGGCCTGAAGCTCGGCATGAACTGCCGGGACATGCGCCGGCTGGCCTCCTTCACCGGAGCTCCCGGCCGCCTCCAGAGAGTGGAGAACGACCAGGACCTGGATATTTTCGTGGACTTCGCCCACACGCCCGACGCCTTGGAAAACGTGCTCGGCGCCCTCCGGGAGCTGCACTTCAACCGACTGCTCGTGCTCTTCGGCTGCGGCGGCAATCGCGACGCGACCAAACGGCCGCTCATGGGCCGGGCCGTCGCCAGATACGCCGACGCGGCCATCGTCACCTCGGACAACCCGCGCTTCGAGCACCCCACGGCCATCATCGACGACATCCTCCCGGGCCTGGAAGGCTTTCCCGACGTGGTCGTGGAAGTGGACCGCCGCATGGCCATCCACATGGCCATCCAACGCCTGCGTCCGGGGGATTGCCTGCTCGTGGCCGGCAAGGGGCATGAAAACTATCAGGAAATCAACGGGGTCAAGCGCCACTTCAGCGACGTGGAGGAAGTGCGCAACGCCTTGCAGGGAAAAGCGGCATGAATCTGAGTTTGGCTGAGGTCGAACGCATCCTCACCGGCGCGACGGTCACCTCCGGAGGCCTGTCCGTGAAAGTCACGGGCGCCCGGACGGACAGCCGTCTCGTGCAGCCGGGAGACGTCTTCTTCTGCATTCAAGGCCAGCGCATGGACGGGCACAACTTCGCCGAAGAAGCGGCGAAGCGAGGCGCCGCGGCCATCGTGGCCGAACAACTGGTGGAGACCGGCGACGCAGCCCTGTTGCTGGTCAAAGACACCGTGCAGGCCATGGGCCGCCTGGCCCGGAGCCTGCGGGACAAAACCACGGCCTCGGTGACGGCCGTGACCGGCTCCGCAGGCAAAACCTCGGTCAAGGAGCTTTTGGCCCAAGTCCTGTCCGAAACCATGCCCGTGTCCAAAAATCCCGGGAACTTCAACAACCAGATCGGCGTCCCCCTGTCCATCTTCGAGGCTTCGGAGCTGGACGGGGCCTGGGTCCTGGAGGCCGGCGTCAGCCTGCCCCACGACATGGACGAACTGGGATGCATCATCGCCCCGGACCTGGCCGTCTTGACCAACGTGGCCAAGGCCCACACCCAGGGGCTCGGCGGCCTGGACGACGTGGCCCGGATCAAGGCCAGGCTGCTCGCCTATCTGGCCGAAGGCGGCCGAGGACTGGTTTGCCGGGATTACCCGGAGCTGTGGCGCGAGGCCGTGAAGGTCCATCCCGACTGCATTCCCTTCTCCACCCAGAATCCGGAGCTCGACTTCTATTGCGGCTATCTCGGTCTGAACTCGGCCGAGGACGGGCGGCCCAAGGGTCTGTTCTCCCTGAAGCTGCCGACGTTTTCCGCCGAGATTCGCCTGGGCGTCATCGGACGCCACAGCGCGGAAAACATCGCGGCCGCTGCGGGCGCAGCCCACCTGCTCGGCATGTCCGCCGAGGACATCCTGCGCGGGCTCAGCCAGGCCTCGGCCGGCCCCCAGCGCTTCCGCCTGCGCCAAGCGGGGGGCGTCACCCTGGTGGACGACACCTACAACGCGAATCCGCTGTCCATGGAGCGCTCCATCCAGGCGGCCAGGGAGCTGGCCGGAGACGGACCGCTGGTTCTGGCGCTCGGGGAAATGCTCGAACTGGGCGATCTCGCAGAGAACGAGCATGAACGCTTGGGCCGCCTTGCGGCCGAGGCGGGCGCCGCGTTGGTTCTTTTCCACGGAGACCACGGCGAATCCGTGGCCCGCGGCCTGGAAGCCTTGGGATTCAAAGGCGGCTTCGCGGTCGTGCAGACCCCGGCCGACGCGGCCCTGCGTCTCCAGGGAATGGATTTGACCGGCGGCGCGGTCCTGTTCAAAGGCTCGCGCGGCCGGCGTATGGAAACGTTTCTCACGGCCGCGGCCGACAGACTGGAGCATTCGTAAAGGAACCCCGGGATGCTGTACCACCTGCTTTACCCTTTAAGCGCGGACCTCTCCGTCCTGAACGTGTTCCGCTACATCACGTTCCGGTCCATTTACGCCCTGCTCACCGCGCTGGTTTTGAGCATCCTGTTCGGCCCGCCCATGATCCGCTGGCTGGCGAAGCTCAAATTCGGCCAGTACATCCAGTCCGACGGCCCCCACCATCAGGCCAAGGCCGGCACCCCCACCATGGGCGGTCTGCTGATCATCATCTCGGTGGTCGTCAGCGTCCTGCTCTGGGCGGACCTCAACAACAGCTATATCTGGCTGACCCTGCTCGTGCTGGTGGGCTTCGGCGCCGTGGGCTTCATCGACGACCTCACCAAGATCCTGCACAAGAGGAACAAAGGCCTGACGTCCTCCCAAAAATTCATCGGGCAAATTCTGGTCGCCTCGGCGGCCATCTGCCTGCTCATTTTCGAACCGGCCTACTCCACCAAACTCTACGTGCCCTTTTTCAAATCGCTGACCCCGGATTTGCACTGGTTCTATCTGCCCTTCGCCGTGCTGGTCATGGTGGGCTCCTCCAACGGGGTCAACCTGACCGATGGGCTGGACGGACTGGCCATCGGGCCTTCGGTGGCGGCCACAGGCTGCTTCGCCCTGTTCATCTACGTGGTCGGAAACTCGACCATGGCCGGCTACCTCAACGTGGCGTACGTGCCGGGCGTCGGGGAGGTCACGGTGCTGTGCGGAGCGCTGCTCGGCGCGGGGCTGGGTTTTTTGTGGTTCAACGCCTACCCCGCCCAGGTGTTCATGGGCGACGTGGGCTCGCTGTCCCTGGGCGGGACCCTGGGGTTCATCTCCGTTCTGGCCAAGCAGGAGCTGCTGCTGGCCATTGTGGGCGGAGTCTTCGTGTTCGAGACCCTCTCGGTCATCCTTCAGGTCGGATATTTCAAGATGAGCGGCGGCAAGCGCATGTTTCGCATGGCGCCGTTGCATCATCACTTCGAATTAAAAGGCGTGCCGGAGTCCAAGATCATCATCCGGTTCTGGATTCTCTCCATCCTCATGGCGCTCATGGCCCTGAGCACGCTCAAACTGCGGTAGGAAACGCGACGTGAACGCTGCATTGCTGCAAAGCGCTTGGGCGCAACAATTCGCTGGAAAAACGGCCGTGGTGGTCGGCGCCGGCAAGTCCGGTCTCGCGGCCGCCAAACTTCTCCACGCCGCGGGCGCCAAGGTCCGGCTGGCGGACTCCGGAGAAAAGGTCGACAAGGACGCCTTGGGCGCGGAACTGCCCTTCGCCGAGGCGCTGATCGGACCGCACACCCCCGAACAATTCCACGGCGCGGATTGGGTGGTCCCGAGTCCGGGCGTCAGGCTGCGCGACATCGAGCCGTTGCTGGGCGCCATTCCCCAGGACAGGGTGATCGCGGAGATGGAGCTGGCCGCCGGATTCTGCACGCAGCCCATCCTGGCCGTGACCGGGTCCAACGGCAAAACCACGACCGTGGAAATGGCCAGCTACGTGCTCCGGGCCGCAGGCCTCAAGGTCTTTACCGGCGGCAACATCGGCACGCCGCTCAGCGACTTCATCCTGAAGGGCGGCATGGCCGACGCGCTGGTGCTGGAGCTGTCCAGCTTCCAGCTCCAGACCTGCCACAACTTCCGCCCCAACGCCGGCGTCCTGCTGAACATCGCGCCCAACCATCTGGATTATCACCTGGACATGGAGGAATACCTCTCGGCCAAGCTTCGATTGTTCCAGGCTCAGACCGAGGAGGACCTCGCCGTGCTGCCGGCCGACCTGGCGCCTTCTCTGCCGGCCGGCTTCACCAAGGCCCGCATCAAGACCTTCAAGGGCTCGGGCCGAATCCACGCTCCGTTCCTGCCGGGCGCCCACAACCAGGAAAACATGGAGGCCGTGCTGGCGGCCGTGGAGGTGTTCGGCGTCGAGGAAGCGAAAGCCATGGCCTTGGTCATCGGCTTCCGCTCGCTCCCGCATCGGATTCAAGGCATCGGCGAAAAGCGCGGCGTGCGGTTCGTGGACGACTCCAAGGCTACCAACCTGGGCGCCGTGGCTGCGGCTTTGAGCGCCGTGCACGGCCCGGTGCGGCTGCTTTTGGGCGGCGTATTCAAGGGCGGCGACCCCGCCGAGCTCATTCCGGCCATGAAAGACAAAGTGGTGCAGATCGGCCTGTTCGGAGGCGCGCGCGAGGCCTTCGAGAAACCCTTGGCCGGCGAATTCGACCTCTTTTACGAGGAAGGACTCGAAGCCGCCGTGCGCCGGCTCTTTGCGGAGGCCAACCCCGGAGAAACCATCCTGCTGTCTCCGGCCACGGCCAGTTGGGACCAGTACAACGGGTACGCCGAGCGCGGCGACCACTTCCGCAAAATCTTCGAGGCGCTGGCATGAGAAGCAACGTCAAGTCCACCGCTCTGTCCCGGCCTACGGACTACTGGCTGCTCGGATTGGCCCTGCTCTTCGCGGGCCTCGGGCTGGTCATGGTTCTGTCGGCGAGCGGGGTCATGGCCGAGCGCTTCTACCACGACAAATATCTCTTCTTCCGCAAACAAGCGCTGTACTGCGCCTGCGGCGTCATCTGCATGCTGGTCGCGGCCCGGCTGCCCCGGGTCTTCTTCCACCGCTTCGCCTACCTGTGGCTCATCCTGTCCGTGGGCCTTCTGGCCCTGACACTGACGCCGCTCGGCCTGTCGGCCGGCGGCGCGGCGCGCTGGCTGAAGCTCGGTCCCGTCTCCATCCAGCCGTTGGAGTTCTCCAAGTTGGCCTTGGTCTTCTATCTGGCCTACTTCTTCAGCCAAAAGCAGGGCATGGTCAAAACCTTCAGCGTGGGTTTTTTGCCGCCGTTTCTGGTGACCGGCGGCCTTTGCCTGCTACTGCTGCACCAACCCGACTTCGGCGGCGCCGTTTTTCTGGCCGCCCTGCTTTTCTTCATGTGCCTGGTGGGCGGCACGCGATTCTCCTACCTGCTGTTGGCCCTGTTCGTGGCCTCGGTCGGCGCGTGGCGCATGATCGTCAGCTCGCCGTACCGTTTCAAGCGGTTGATGGCCTTTCTGGACCCCTTCGAGACGGCCAGGGATGCGGGTTATCAGTTGGTGCAGTCGTTGTACGCCTTCGGCTCCGGGCGAATCTTCGGCGCCGGACTCGGCGCAGGGAAACAGAAACTCTTCTTCCTGCCCGAAGCCCACAACGACTTCATCATGGCCGTTCTGGGCGAAGAGTTGGGGTTTGTCGGCGTATCGGCCCTGTTCATCGTGCTGGGACTGTTCTTGTGGCGGGCCTTCAGAATAGCCCTCCGGCAGGAAGACCTGCAGGACCGGCTCACGGCCTACGGCGCGGCGTTGATTCTGACCTTGGGATTCTTCCTGAATCTGGCCGTGGTCATGGGCGTGGCGCCCCCGAAGGGCGTGCCCATGCCCTTCGTGAGCTACGGCGGATCGAGCCTGGTGGCCTCGTTCATCTGCGTGGGCGTTCTGCTCAACCTGTCCCGGGAGGCGGCATGAAGCGTCTGCTGTTGGCGACAGGCGGCACGGGCGGCCACATCTTCCCGGCTTTGGCCGTGGCCGAAGAAATCCGCGCCGCAAGCCCGGAATGCGACATCCTGTTCATGGGCGGCTCTGGCCCGGAAGGAGAGATGGCCCGCAAAGCCGGCCTGCGCTTCATGCGCCTGCCCGTGAGCGGCGTGCTCGGCAAGGGAATCAAGGGCGTTGCAGCCATGGGGCGGATGGCCTTCGCCCTGGCCGTGGCCTTGCACGAGGTCCAGCGCTTCCAACCGGAGGTCGCGGCCGGATTCGGCGGCTACGCCGGATTCTGCCCCGTCCTGGCGGCCTGGATTCGCGGTTTTCCCACCTGCCTGCACGAACAGAACAGCGTTCCCGGCGCGGCCAACCGGCTGCTCGGCAAATTCGTGCGCCGCATCTGCGTATCCTTCGAGCAGAGCAAACAGCATTTCCCCGCGTCCAAGACGGTCCGCACCGGCAACCCCGTGCGCACGGCCATCGCGGGCGCACGCGACCCCGAACGCCGCGGCCGTCGCCTGCTGGTGGTGGGAGGAAGCCAGGGCGCCAGGGATTTGAGCAGCGCGGTCGTCGCCGCCTTGCCGCAACTGAAGGCGGCCGGGGTCTCGATCACCCACCAGGCCGGCCCCAAGGATCTGGACCGGGTCCGGGCCGGATATGCGAATCAGGGATGGGACCCGCAGGCAGTAGTCCCGTTCATCGAGGACATGGCCGGCGCATACGCCCAGGCGGACCTGGCCGTGACCCGGGCCGGCGCCTCCACAATTTTCGAACTGGCCGCGGCCGGCGTTCCGTCCGTATTGGTTCCCTTCCCCTTCGCCACCCACGACCACCAGCGCAAGAACGCCGAGGCCCTGGCCCGGGCGGGCGGCGCCGTGGTTCTGGACCAGAGCGAGGCCTGCGAAAAACTGGCCGGCGCGGCCCTGGCCCTGTTGGACGATCCGGAGCGCCTGTCGGCCATGGCCCGGGCCGCCAGGGAATTTTCCACGCCCCACGCCGCCAGGGACGTGGCCATGGAAATCGAAGCCCTCGCCGACGCGAGAGCCTAAGGAGTAGGATTGATGAGCGCCCAAGGACCAGATCTCGCCTCCCGCATCACGGCCCGCGCCATGATGCGCAGCCGCGTCAACCATATCCACATGGTTGGAATCGGCGGTTCGGGCATGTGCGGCATCGCCGAGGTCCTGCTGACCATGGGCTTCACCGTGACCGGTTCGGACTTGAACATGTCCTCCACGGTGCAACGCCTCAAACGCCTGGGCGCCCAGGTGTACATCGGCCACGGCCCCCAGAACGTGGGCGGGGCCGACGTGCTGGTCAAATCCACGGCCATTCCCATGAGCAATCCCGAGGTGGTGGAGGCCAAGGAGCGCGGAATTCCCGTGATTCCGCGAGCCGAAATGCTGGCCGAGATCATGCGGCTGCGCATCGGCATCGCCGTGGCCGGCACCCACGGCAAGACCACCACCACGTCCATCCTGGCCACGTTGTTCACCGAGGCCGGGCTCGATCCTACGGTGATCATCGGCGGACGCCTGAACACGTTCGGGTCCAACGCCAGGCTCGGCGAGGGCGACTTCCTCATCGCCGAGGCCGACGAGTCCGACGGCTCGTTCCTCTGCCTGCCGGCCATCATGTCCATCGTCACCAACGTGGACGCCGACCATCTGGACCACTACAAGGGCGGCATCCAGGAAATAGAAAGCGCCTTCGCAGCCTTCATGAACGCCATTCCGTTCTACGGGATGAACGTCGTGTGCGTGGACGACCCCGGAGTCGCCCGGCTGTTGCCGCGCATCAAGCGCCCGGTGCTCACCTACGGACTGAAAAAGGACGCCCGGCTGCGCGGGGAAATCATCACCGCCCACATGCGCAGCGCCTTCAAGATTTATCTGGACGGCGAGCTGTGGGGCGAAGCCAACCTAGCCCAACCCGGCCGGCACAACGTGCTCAACGCGTTGGGCGCCGTCGGCCTGGCCATGGAGGCCGGCCTGGGCAAGCAGGCCATTCTGGACGGACTTTCCAACTTCGGAGGCGTGGGACGCCGGTTCGAAAAGAAAGGCGAACGCGGCGGAGTGCTCGTGGTGGACGACTACGGACACCATCCGGCGGAAATCGTGGCCACTTTGGCCGCGGCCAAGGCCTGTTTCCCGGAGCGCCGCATCGTCATGGCCTTCCAGCCCCACCGCTTCACCCGGACCCAACTGCTGTTCGGGGAGTTCTGCAAAGCCTTCGAGGACTGCGATCTGTTGCTGCTGACGGAAATCTATCCGGCCTCGGAATCGCCGATTCCGGGCGTGAGCGGGCTGTCGCTGGCCCAGGGGATCAAGCAGGTCTCCAAAACCAGCGTCCGATTTTTCCCGGACTTCGAGGCCATGGAGCGCCAATTGCCGTCGCTGCTCGAACCGGGAGATCTGCTGTTGACCCAGGGCGCCGGGTCCATCTGGCAGGTGGGCGAGAACTATCTGGACCGCGTGCGGGAGGAGGGTTGATCGCCCTTGGAGTTGATCATGGAGCCGAGCATGGCTGAACGCACCACCCTGGGCTTTGGCGGGCGCGCCCTGGCCGAAGCCGTCATCCGGGACGAAGCCGGCCTGGACGCTTTGCCCGCGGCTCTCTCGCGCCTTGGAGGCGAGCCCATGGCTCTGGGGCGCGGCAGCAACCTGCTGGCCCGGGACGGTTTGCTGAACCTGGTGCTGGTTCGCGCAGCCAAGGCCGGCGAGCCCGAGATTGTCGCCGAAAGCGGCGAAAGCGCGCGCGTGCGCGCCTCGGCGGCCCTGGGGCTGCCCCGTCTTTTGTCCTGGCTGGCCGCCCAAGGTCTTTCGGGCCTGGAGGGTCTGAGCGGCATCCCGGGAGGCGTGGGCGGCGCCGTGGCCATGAACGCCGGCTCCTACGGCCGCGAAATCTGCGACAAACTCGCCTCCGTGCGGATTTTCAGCCTGGATCGGGGAATGGTCGAGCTTGAACGCGAAAAAATTTCAGCCGGCTACCGCCGTTTTGATCCGGGAATCTCCGGATTCTGGCTGGTGTGGGAGGCAGTGCTGCTTTTGGACAAGGACGAGCCGGCGCGCATCAAGGCGAGGATGCGCGAAGTCCACGACAAGAAAAAGGCGACGCAGCCCGTGGGCAGCCGCAGCGCGGGGTGCGTATTCAAGAATCCTCCGGGGGAAAGCGCCGGCAGGCTGCTGGATCAGGCCGGCATGCGGGGCGCGCGCCTGGGCGGCGTGGGATTCTCCGACCTGCACGCCAATTTTCTGGTGAACCACGGAGGAGGGACCAGCGCCCAGGCCTTGGAGATCATGGAGCGGGCCCGGCTCGCCGTGAAGGAAATGTTCAACATCCAACTCGACCGGGAAGTCGTGGTGATCTGATGGGTTACAGCTACGCAGTGGACAGACAGGCTCGGAGGAGCCGGCTCGGCCTGGCCAACAAGAAGGCCAACAAAGCCGCCAAGCCCAAGCGCAGCAAAGGAGCGTCCCTGAAACTATGGCTGGCCGGCCTACGCCGCATGGCGCTGGCCGCCCTGCTGCTGTCCGTGCTGGCGGGACTGTGCCTCGCCTGTCTGGCGGGCTACCGGTGGATGACCTCCCTGCCCTACTTCGCCATCAAGGACATCCGCATCGAAGGCGCCCAACGGCTGACCTACGGCGAAATCCTGTCCGAATCGGGGCTGGAGCTTGGCCAGAACAGCCTGGCCGTGAATCTGGGCAAGGTGGAGGCGGCCCTGTCCCGCGACCCATGGATCAAAAAACTGGCCGTGCAGCGCGTTCTACCGGACGCCATCGTTCTGAAGATCAAAGAGCGCGAGCCCTCTTTCTGGGTGCGGGTCAAAGACAAGTTGTTCTACGCCAACAACCGCGGGGAGGCCATCGCCGAAGTGGAGCCGCAACGGTTCGCCTCCCTGCCGTTTCTGGACGCCTCCGAGGACGTTCAGGACGCCGGAGCAACCTTGGAGCGCCTGCTCGGCGCCATGCAACGCAGGGACCTGCCCTTCGGGCTCGCCCAGGCGAGCTGGGTCGGCCTTTCCGGCCGCACGGGCCTTGAATTGCAGCTGGCCGCGCCGGACATGACCGTTCAACTGGGGCAAAAGGACCTTGCCGGGAATATGCGCCGATTGGAGCTGGTCTGGGAGGACCTCTCCCGCCGTGGGGAGCTCCATCGGATCAAATCGTTGACTGTGCGCCAGGGGAAGGCCTGGGCCGAATTTCGGGACGTGCGCTAGGCTGCGGCGCCTGCGCCGCCGCAAGCCGCGAAAAGGAGATGATGCATGGCCAAAACTGACTTGATTGTGGGACTGGACATCGGCACCACCAAAATTTGCACAGTGGTGGGCGAAGTCAGCCCGGACGGAGTGGATATCGTCGGCATTGGGTCAAGCCCGTCCACGGGTCTGCGCAAGGGCGTGGTGGTCAACATCGAGCAGACCGTCCAGTCCATCAAGAAAGCCTTGGAGGAGGCCGAACTCATGGCCGGCTGCGAAATCCGCTCCGTGTACGCGGGCATCGCCGGCAGCCACATCAAGGGCTTCAACAGCCACGGAGTCATCGCCATAAAAGGCGGGGAAGTGACCAAAAAAGACCAGGAGCGCGTCATCGACGCGGCCCGGGCCATGCACATCCCCCCTGACAGGGACGTCATCCACACCCTGCCCCAGGAGTTCATCGTGGACGACCAGCGCGGCATAGCCGATCCCCTGGGCATGGCCGGCGTGCGCCTGGAGGTGAAGGTCCACATCGTCACCGGCGCAGTGACCTCCGCCCAGAACATCATACGCTCCTGCCACCGCTCCGGACTGGACGTGGCCGACATCGTGCTCGAGTCCCTGGCTTCGAGCAAGGCCGTGCTCTCCGAGGAGGAGCGAGAAATCGGTGTGGCCCTGGTGGACATCGGAGGCGGCACGACGGACCTGGCCATCTTCGGCAACAACTCCATCAAGCACACCGCGGTCATCGGCCTTGGCGGCAACAACCTGACCAACGACATCGCCTACGGCCTGCGCACGCCCTCCGTGGCCGCAGAGGAGATCAAGGTCCGCCACGGCTGCGCTTTGACCGACCTCATCCAGAGCGATGAAATCGTGGAGGTGCCGAGCGTCGGCGGTCGCGAGAGCCGCAGGCTGTCGCGCCGGGTGCTGGCGGAAATATGCGAGCCCCGCTGCGAGGAAATTTTGGCCCTGGTGGACCAGGAGCTGGTGCGCTCCGGGTTCAAAAACGTCATCGCGGCCGGCGTGGTGCTCACAGGCGGCGCCACCCAGATTCAGGGTATGGAGGAACTGGCCGAACAAATTTTCGACCTGCCGGTGCGCATCGGCGTGCCCCAGGGCATCGGCGGACTCA
Organism: Desulfovibrionales bacterium; assembly: GCA_030156255.1. Lineage (GTDB taxonomy): Bacteria > Desulfobacterota > Desulfovibrionia > Desulfovibrionales > Desulfovibrionaceae > JASGMV01. Next base: position 26,284 of record JASGMV010000006.1, on the reverse strand, counting down.
AAGACGTGGTGAACAGCCCCAAATTCGCAACGGCCGTCGGCCTGCTGATCTACGGCGCCGAAGTGGAGGGCGGCGGCGAGCAACGCTTCCGCATCCGCGACGACAACATGTTCAGCCGCATCCTCGGCCGGATGCGCAACTGGTTCAAGGACGCCACCTAACGCAACGCGCAACCAAACACCCGGGCGGAGCGGTTTCGTCGCGCCGTCCGACAAGGCGAAAGCCCGGAGGCCGCCTGGGATAACCAACGTAAGCGGCCAAGACAGAAAGAATTTTCTCAACGGGGAAGGAGGTACCCCATGGCTACATTCGAAATCGAATACGACACCAGCGCAAAGATCAAAGTCATCGGCGTTGGCGGCGGCGGCGGAAACGCCGTGAACAACATGATCCAGTCGTCCATGCAGGGCGTGGAGTTCATCACCGCCAACACCGACCTGCAGGCCATCAACAAATCCATGGCCGAATACAAGATCCAGCTGGGCGAACAACTGACCAAGGGACTGGGCGCCGGCGCCAATCCGGAAATCGGCAAAAACGCCGCCCTGGAGTCCATCGACACCGTCCGTGAGTGCATCGGCGAATGCGATATGGTGTTCGTCACCGCGGGCATGGGCGGCGGCACGGGCACGGGCGCTGCGCCGGTCATGGCCCAAGCCGCCAAGGAGGCCGGCGCGCTGACCGTCGGCGTGGTCACGAAGCCCTTCTATTTCGAGGGCAAACAGCGCCGGCTCCAGGCCGAACGCGGCATCCGCGAGCTCTCCGAGGTGGTGGACTCCATCATCACCATCCCCAACGACCGATTGCTGCAACTCGCCGCCAAGAAGGCCACCTTCCTGGAAATGCTCAAAAAGGCCGACGAAATCCTGTACTACGCCGTCAAGGGCATCGCCGACCTCATCACCGTGCACGGCCTCATCAACCTGGACTTCGCCGACGTGCAGGCGGTCATGTCCGGCGGCGGGCTCGCCCTGATGGGCACGGGCATCGCCAAGGGCGAAGGCCGCGCCCGCGAGGCGGCCATGAAGGCCGTGACCAGCCCGCTGCTGGAAGGCGTGTCCATCGAAGGCGCCCGCGGCCTGCTCATCAACGTGACCTGCGCCCCGGACATGACCATCGAGGAAGTCTCCGAGGCCACCAACCTCATCTCCGACCAAGTCCACGACGATGCGGACATTTTCTTCGGCACGGTCTTCGATAACGAAGTCGGCGACGAAATGCGCATCACGGTCATCGCGACAGGCATCGAGCAGTCCGTGGACCAGGTCCCCGAGGAAACCTCGCAGACGGGCTCCGGCCGCGTGGCGCAAATCTCGCCCCGGGGGACCGCGGCCCAGGCGCCGCGCCGCGAACGGCCCCGGCGGCCCATGCAGCAACGGATAGCCAGCCAGGATCCCAACGTTCCCGCCTACCTGCGCCGAGGAGGACAGGACAATCCGGCCGAGGCCCAGGAGCAAACGTACGCCCGCACCCGCAATGCGGCGAGCTCCAACGCGGCCGGTCCCGGAGAAGAGGAGTTCATTTTTGAGGAGGACGAATTCGAAATTCCGGCCTTCATCCGCAAGCAGGCGGATTAGGACGGCGCAGGACGGGCGCCCGTGAGCCGGCGGGACCAGTGGAGCTGGCCTTATGACGATCACCACGCGCCTCCGATCCGGGAGCCGGGCGGGCGGTTGCCCGTGGCTCTGGTCCACCCGGGCCCGGCGCGGCTCGCCATCTCCACCTTGGGTTGGCAAGCGGTCTATCGCCTGTTGGCGCCGCAGCCCGGACTCGCCGTCGAAAGGTTCTTCCTCGAGCGCGCCCAGGGCCCTGCGAAATCCGAAGACAGCGGCAGGACCCTCGCGTCCTTCCCCGTCATCGCCTTCAGCGCCGGCTTCGAGGAGGACCTGCAAGCCATCGTCGGTATGATGCTCGATGCGGGCGTTCCGCCTACCTCCACGGAACGCCCGCATTTTCCTTTCATTTTAGCGGGCGGGCCTCTGGCCTTTCTCAACCCCGCTCCGCTCTCCCCGTTTGTGGACGCCTTTTGGGTCGGAGAAGCCGAAGCCGGCTTGCAGCAGCTGATTCTGCGGCTGCGCGACCTTTTTCTTGAGGGCGCGGACAAAACGCAACTACTTGATGCGGCCGTCCATTTTCCCAACGTTTACGTCCCCGGACGAAGCAGCGCTCCCGTGGCGCGGGCGGCGAGTCCGGACCTCACGGACCCCGCCTTTTCCTGCTTCGTCAGCTCCCAGGCGGAATTCCGCGACACCCTGCTGCTGGAGATCAACCGCGGCTGCCCCTACGGCTGCCGGTTCTGCGCAGCCGGATACATCTATCGCCCGCCCCGGACGACCAGCCTGGAGCGGGCCAAGGCCATCGTGGAGCAGGCCAACCCGGTCAAAGTCGGACTGATCGGCACGGCCCTCACGGACTGGCCGCCCCTGATGGATTTCCTCCGCTGGCTCGCGGAACGCAAATGCGCCTTCACCCTCTCCTCCCTGCGGGCCGACGGGCTCACGGACGATCTCGTCGCGTTCCTGCGGCGGCGCGGCGTGCGCACGGTCACCCTGGCCCTGGAAGGACCAAGCCGACGGCTGCGCAACGCGGCCAGAAAAAACCTGGAAGAAGCGGATTTATTGGCGGCCGTGCGGCGGTGCGCCGTCTATGGGGTCAACCATCTGAAGCTGTACCTCATCGTGGGCTGGCCCGGAGAAACCGACGCCGACTACGATGAATTGGATGGTTTCCTGGGCGAGATCACGAACGCCCGCGACCAGGGTCTCGGCAACCGCAAGAAGCAGTACATGCGCATCACCCTGAGCGCCAGCTGCCTGTGCCCCAAGCCGCACACCCCGCTGCAATGGGCGCCCATGGCCTCGGAAGAAATGCTCAAAAAACGTCTGGCCCAGGTCAAGACCATGGTCAAACGCCACAAGGGCCTGGCTTTGCTGCCGGACAATCCCGGTCGGGCGAGGCTCCAAGGCTATCTGGCCCGCAGCGGGCCGGAGGCCGCGCCCCTGGTGCTGGAGGCGGCGCGCAGCGGGAGCTGGCGCAAGGCGCTGAAACATTGCGGCGTGGACGAAGCCTCGGTGCTGGACCGGGAACGGGACGAAGAGGAAGCCTTCCCCTGGGAAGCCGTCGATCCCGGCGCCAATCGAAATCTGCTGCGGCGCGAGTGGCTGCGCTACAAACAAGCCGCCGGACTCCCCTGAAGCGCCGAACGCCGCCGGACGAACTTGGAGCCCATCGGCCTTATCCTTTGCGTTGGGAGAACAGGGCTTCGGCCTCCTTACCCTGAAATGCGAATGGTGTTGCGGCCCGCGCGCTTCGCCATGTACAACATGCGGTCCGCGGTCCGGATCATTTCAGCCAGCCCGCCCTTGCACGATACGCAGACCCCGATGGAGGCCGTGAAGGAGACCTCCACGCCCTCGTGACGGACCGCCAAATCCTGGATGGACTGCCGCAATCCCTCGAAAGCGTGGTACAAATCCACAGGCTCGATGCTCGCGGAAAGCAGGCAATACTCCTCGCCCCCGAACCGGGACACAATGTCCGGCTCGGGGAAAGATCTCGCCAGCAGGTCCGCCAAGGCCTTGATCACCAAGTCCCCCACGTGGTGGCCGTAGGTGTCGTTGATGCGCTTGAAGTGGTCGATGTCCGCCATGGCCGCGCACAGCATCCTGCCGGAGCGTTTGGCCTGCGCCCAGACAGGTTCGGCCTTTTCGAAAAAACACCGCCGATTGAAAAGCCCCGTCAAAGGATCGCAATTCGCGAGCTTCCGTGTTTCGTCCATGAATTCGAGCAGGTCCAAGTTCATGTTCACCCGGCAAACGATCTCTTCGGTGGAAGCGCCCTTCTGGAGAAAATCGTTGGCGCCGGACTTGAGAAACATGGGCAGCGTCTGCTTTTGCTCGTCGCTGGAGATGCCGATAATGGCCAGTTCGTCGAAGGCGTAGTGCCGGCGCAGGGCCAACGTCAGCTCGTAGCCGTCCATGACCGGCATCTTGTAGTCCGTAATCACCAGCTTGATGTCCGGGTGCTTGCTGAAAAGCTCCAGCGCATTTTCGCCGTTGCATGCTTCGAGCACGCTCAGCCGCTGCTTGGAGAGAATGTGGACGAGCATGTTGCGGAAATAGGAGGAGTCGTCCACGACCAGGGCCTTGCACCCCCGATTGTTGTGGATGCGGCGTATCAACCCCATGAGCGGTTTGAGGTTCTCCGGCCGCTTGACCACATAATCGACGATTTTTCTCTTTTCCAGGAACCGGCGTTCAGTCACGCCGAAATCGGCGGAAAAAACAATGGACGGCGCCCCCTTTGACGCGGCCAGATCAACGATCTGCCCGTCCGGCGCGTCCATGAGGTTGGGCTCCACAAGCGCAAGAAAATATTCGCCGCCGCGTTGGCGGAATATTTGCTGCGCTTGGGCATACGTCCTCACCACATCGAAGGGGTACCCGAGATTCTGGCGTACGCACTCGGAGACGGCTGCGGCCATGGACTTTGAATCTTCGACAATGAGAAGCCGGTCCATTCGGGAATTATGTTTAGCGCACGAAGTTGCGCAAGTCCTCCCGACTTCTTGTAGCGCACAACAAATGGAATTGCCAGACCTGCGAAAATCCGCTTTCCGCCCGTGACAGCGCATGGGCCGACTTGCCAACCCAGGCCGTATTCGTGCATGTTTTCTCCATGCGGCGTTCTTATCTTCCACCATGGCCGGCCCCTGGCCGGGGCGGCGGCCAAGAGCGCATGGTGCGCCTTCAGGAGGGGGTCAACCGTTTCGCCCGGCGATTGGACGGCGGGCTTGGCCTGCGTCTGGCGCGCTTGTGGCGCAACTGGGGCGAGGTGCTGGGAGAGCTTTCCGAAATGGCCCGGCCTCTTGGCCGGAGGCGCAACGCCCTGATCATAGGATGCGAAGACGCGCTGGTCATGCAGGAGCTGTCGTTTTTCGAGTCGGAGGTGCTGCATCGCGTCCACGAATTTTTAGGCGAAGAATGCTTTGACAAGGTCCGGTTCGAGCTGATAGAGGACAGGACTTCCTTGGACACTATTGAGGCGCCGACCGTCCAAAGGGCCCGGCGGCCGCTTTTGCGGCCGGCGAATTTGGGTGAAGTACAGCGCCTGTGGGAAGATGAATCGGCCATAGGCCGCAGTTACCGCGCCTATGTAGCGTTGATGTCCGGCCTGAAGAGCGCCGGCGGCGAAGGAGAAAGGTAATGAGCGAAGAGCTGACGCTGGAGAGCTTGAATCTGAAGAAGCCTCTGGACAAAATGACGGCCAAGGAGCTTCGGCAGTTGGCCCTGGAAAAGTTTCCGAACATCGTGGGGGCTTCCGGCATGGGCAAGGACGATCTGGTGGCCCAGATGAAGGACACGCTCGGCATTGTGGACGACGGCGAAGGCGGAGTTTCTCCGTACAAGGACCAGATTCATTCGCTGAAACGTCAAATTCGCGGGCTGCGCGAGGACAGGCTCAAACTGACGGTGCGCAAGGAGCGGGAATACATCCGCCGCAAGATCAACAAGCTGAAAAAGCGCACGCGTCGTCTGGCGCAGTCGGTTTAAATTTTTCTTGACAGCGCCACGTCTTTAAGTCTAAAGAGACGTGCTCCGACGTTGGGGGATCGTCTAGCGGCAGGACGACGGGTTCTGGCCCCGTTAACCAAGGTTCGAATCCTTGTCCCCCAGCCAAGTTCATATTAGACGTCCCCATCGTCTAGCCTGGCCCAGGACACCGGCCTTTCACGCCGGCGACAGGGGTTCAAATCCCCTTGGGGACGCCAACGATTTCAAAGGGTTGCAACTTCGGTTGCAGCCCTTTTCTCGTTGGATTTTTTACGTCCGCGCGCCGGCACCGGCCCCTTCACCTACAGCGACTGCAAATAACATCATATAATTCTAAAGAGTTGACCATCGCGCCACCCTACCCTGTCGCCGTCGTCTATAGTCGGCGACAGCCTGCATGAGGCCTATTTCCTACTGGGGTATAGCGGTACACGAAAGCCCAACACATTGCCGTGGGTTATTTTCACGTTGCGGCTAGCGCCGATGAACCTCTGATTTCCTCCCCCGCCCTGACACTGAAATTGATCCGCCTCCCCCATGGCTGTATGGCTCCCGCCCCATCACGGCAACGGCGCGGCGCAATGAGTTGACGGCGGCCTTCCGTGCATGATGCGGCTGCACAATTGCACACTACCCCCATTAGGATGTGCATTATTGTGCACAAATCCGACTCTCCGGCCCGGCGCAGCCAGAAAACGCGTTCGGCCGACGCGACCTAATTCATACTATTTAAGTACAAATTAAACATTGGCCCGCTTTCTGCTGATTCGGTGCGTCGGCCAGCTCCGTCGATTGCGGCGTAAACGGTCCAGAGCCGTTTGGTTGACGAAAGGGACAATTATAGACGGTTGAAGGTAGCCTCCAGCATAAAAAGATCCTATGGTTCAAGTAGCGCTATCTTTTACTTCCCAAGCCCAGAGGGGAGCAACCATGACGAATGATCTGGCCAAGTCGATCCTGATCGCGGCCCTATTGGCCGGAGTCAGTGTCCTGCACTTCAGCGGCGGAGGGATGCTGCTCCATGACGTCCACCGGGAGTTGTATTTCGTTCCCATCCTGCTCGGGGCGTATTGGTTTGGACTCAAGGGCGGCGTCGCGGTCTCCACGGCCGCGAGCCTGTTGTACCTAGTCGGGTTCCTGGTCACAGGCATGGTCCTGCCTCTGGGACTGGTGATCTTACAGATATCGGTCTTCATCCTGGTGGCCGTGCTGCTGGGGGGGCTGGAGAACAGCCGCCGTCGCCGGCAGCGGGAGCTGATGGCCGCCGAACGGATGGGCGTCCTTGGCAACGCCGCAGCGGCGATCGGCCATGAGCTCAAGGGGACGGTGGACGCCCTGCGCAAGTTGCACGTCCGTGGCGGCGGCCTAGCCGAATGCTTGGAGGACGAAGACTTTTGCACGGAGCTGCGGCGCCTGGACAATCTGGTGGAGGCCCTATCCGGGGTCGCCGTGCAGGAAAATGTGCAGCTCCTGTCGGTGGACGTGAACGACGTGGCGCGCGAGGCGGCGAATCTCATGGAGGAGGAACGCCGCAGCCGCAAGGTCCATTTCGACTTTCAGCTCGACGAAGCGGGTTGCCCCTCGCCGCTGGACAAGGACTTGACGCGCTGGGCCGTGTCCCGGCTCATCGAAAACGCCCTGGATTTTGCTCCGGCGGGCTCCCGGGTGACCATCTCCACGCACCGCGGCGGCGACGCCTGCTCGATCTCGGTGCGCGACGAGGGGCCGGGCGTTAAGCCGGAGCATCGGGATAAGATTTTCACGCCGTTCTTCTCCACCCGCCAGGGAGGAGGCGGACTGGCCCTGGCCGGCGCCCGCAAGAGCATTCGCAGCCTGGGCGGGGACATCACCTTCGAGAGCCGGCCGGGCGAGGGAGCGGAGTTCACCGTCACGATCCCCCGGGAGGCGTTGTAATGACCGCCCGGCTCTCCGTCGGCAGAGCGACGTGGCTGATCACGGCGATACTCCTCGCCGTCTGGGCGCCCCCTGCCGGCGCCGGGGAAGACGCAGCGGGGAACGCCACAAGAGGCATCGCCCCCTGCCTGGCGACGCTCAACAGCTATCTCGTGGCTGCGGCCGACAACAACGCCGAACTTCGAGCCGCGTTCGATGAGTGGCGCGCCGCACAGCAGACGGCGCCCCAGGCGTCCTCGTTGCCGGACCCGAGATTGACCTACGGCTACTACATCCAACCGGTGGAAACCCGCACCGGCCCGCAACGACAGCGTTTCGGCCTCTCACAAGGGTTCCCGTGGTTCGGGACCCTGTCGGCCAAGGAACGCGAGGCCGTGCTCAAGGCCGACGCCCGGCGTGCGCGGTTCGAATCTTTGCGTTTGAAGGTCTTCCGGGACGTCAAGGACGCCTACTACGAATACGCCTACCTAGCCCAGGCTATCGGCGTCACGGAAGAAAACATCGAGCTGACTCGCTACCTGGAGGAGGTGGTCACGGCGCGGTACAAGGCGAACCTGACCCCCTACTCCGAGGTGATCAAGCTCCAGGTATCACTGGGCAAACTGGAGGACCGGCTCGCCTCTTTGAAGGACCTGCGCTCCCCGGTGGCGGCCCGGCTCAACGCGGCCATGAATCGGCCGGTGACGCAGCCCGTGCCCCTGCCGGAGGAGATCCCGGTCATGACGACGTCCATGACCGACAAGGAGCTGCTGCAGGGAATCCTGGAGAAAAATCCCGCCCTCGACGAATACCGGGCTCTGGCCAAGGCCAGCGAGGCCAGACGTGAAGCGGCGGAGCTGAACTATTACCCGGGCTTCGCCGTGGGAGTAGAAACCATCCTTCAGGACTCGGCCCGGGACGGCGATCCCATCAACAACGGCGAAAATCCGCTGGTCGCCACATTGTCGGTGAACCTGCCCATCTGGCAGGAGCCCAGAGACGCGGCCGTGCGCCAGGCCGAGCTGGACAAAAGCGCCTGGCGGCAGCGCATGATCAGCGCCGGAGACAGCCTGTCCCGGTCCATGCAGCTCGCCCTGTACGGCTACCGCGACGCCGGCCGCCGCATGGAACTGTACCACGACGCGCTGCTGCCCAAGGCCGAACAGGGCCTTGGCGCAACCCTGGAGGCGTTCCAGGCAGGGGAGGCTTCGGCCCTGGATTTGGTGGACGCCGAACGGTCGTTGCTCGAGTTTGAACTCGCCTACCTCCGGGCCCTGGCCGACCAGGCCCAGCGCATGGCCGAAATGGAGGCTATCCTGGGCGAGGAAATTCCCTGCGACGTGCATGGCGCCGCCTTGGACACGTCCCGTACTTCGGGCCGGGACCGATCGGTTCGACCGAAAGACAAACCCTGAACCCAAACGTGGAGCGCATCATGATGAGAAGAAAGAGGGCCGCCGCGATCCTGTCCGCCCTGTGCTTGGCGCTGTTCCTTGCTTTCGCCGGCGGGGCGTACGCCGAGGCGATGGTCCAAACCAAATGTCCGGTCATGGGCTACAAGCCCAACGAAAAAATCTACACGGATTACAAGGGAAAACGCATTTATTTCTGCTGCGAAAGCTGTCCGGAGACGTTCAAGAAAAATCCGGACAAGTACATGGAGAAACTCAAGCAGGAAGGCGTGCAGCTGCAGGACGCCCCGGCCTCGAACTAACCCCGCTCCCCGGCGCCGGGCCTTGGCCCCGGCGCCGGGGACGACTTGTCCGGACTGGAGAAGCCGATGCCGGAGATGCGCAAAATTCTGTTGAACAAGAGGTTGCTGTTCGCCCTGGGGGCGCTGGCCCTGTTCGGGCTGGGCTACTGGTTCGGCTCGGAGCCCGGGTCTGAACCGACCGCGCCCTTGCCGACCCGACAAGAGGCCGCGGCGAACGCAAGCCGCGAAGAGGCCAAGCCCGGCGTGACATGGTGGACGTGCTCCATGCATCCGCAGATCAAGCTGCCCGGGCCCGGAAAATGCCCCATCTGCTTCATGGACCTCATCCCGATGGAGCAGGATACGGATCAGGGCAAGGCCAACCTCCGGCAGATCACGCTTTCCCCAACAGCCCGGGAGCTGGCCAGGGTGGAGATCGCCAAAGTCGTCCGGCGGGACGTTCCGGTGGACACCCGCATGGTGGGAACCATCGCCTACGACGAGACACGCGAGGGTGTCATCACCGCGTGGGTCGGCGGGCGCATCGACAAACTCTATGTGGACTACACGGGCGACTTCGTAAAGAAGGGCCAGCGCATGGCCGACATCTACAGCCCGGAGCTGTACGCAGCCCAGGCCGAACTCATTCAGGCCTATCGCGCCCTGCCCAAGCTGGAGAAGAGCCGGCTGGCGGTCATCAAGGAAAGCGCGGAGCGCACCCGGGCCGCGGCCCGCGAAAAACTCCGGCTGCTCGGACTGACCCAGCGACAAATCAACGACATCCTGAAACAAGGCAAACCCAGCGACCACGTCACCTTGCACGCGCCCATGGCCGGGGTGGTGGTGGACAAAAAGGTGGACGAGGGGGTCTACGTCAAGACCGGCAGCCCCATCTACACCATCGCCGACATCTCCCGGGTCTGGGTCATGCTCCAGGCCTATGAGGCCGACCTGCCCTGGGTCAAGATGGGCGGGGAAGTGACCTTCACGGCCGAGGCCTACCCGGGTAAGGAGTTCCGGGGCAAGGTCGTGTACATCGACCCCTTCCTGAATCCCAAGACGCGGACCGTGGGCGTCCGGCTGGACGCGGCCAATCCCGGGTATGAACTCAAGCCGGGCATGTTCGTGCGGGCCGTGCAGCGCAGCGACGCGGACAAGGAGGCGATCGGCGGCGAGCCGCCCCTCGTCATCCCTGCTTCAGCCCCCCTTGTTACGGGCAAGCGGGCCGTAGTCTATCTGGCCGTTCCCGGACGGGAGGGCGTGTACGAGGGCCGGCAAATCGTGCTCGGCCCCAAGGCCGGGAATTTCTACATCGTGCGCGCCGGACTGAAAGAGGGCGAAGAAGTGGTGGTCCGCGGCGCGTTCCTCATCGATTCGGCCGTGCAGATCATGGCCGAACCGTCCATGATGAGCCCTGTCCCGGCCGCCGTGGGAGGGATGATGAACATGGACATGGGCGGGAAGAAGGACGCGGCCATGGCGCAGCCCCAAGCCGGCCTCAAGGCGCCGCAGCCGTTTTTGAAGGATATTCTCGCGCTGTCCGGACCACGCCGCGACCTGTCGGCGGCCATGGCCTCCGGGGACCTGGAGGCGACCCATCTGGCGTTCAAGGCCCTGGGCGCAAGACTCGACGCGGTAGACGCCAGCGGACTCGCGGGTGAAACCGATTTGATGTGGAAGGAGTTGTCCATGCTGCTCGGCAATGACGCGGTCATCGGGGCCGAGGCCCCCGCCATGGGCGACGCCCGGTGGACCGCCTCGCAGATGGCCGAACATTGGCGGCGGCTGGACCAGGCCTTCGATCTGAAGACCGCTCGTCATCGGGCCGAGGCGGCCCCCGGGGCGCCGGAAACGTTCCGAAGTCAGCTCGGCGACGTGTTCGAGGCCTACCGGCCCGTGGCCGAGGCCCTGGCCAGGGATGACTTCGAAACCGCGAAGGAACACGCCGAAGGTGTGGCCAAGGCCCTGGCTGGCGTGGACATGGAGCTCCTCCAGGGCAGCGCCCACACCGAATGGATGCAGGACCTGCATCGGATGCAACAGGGCCTCGACGCTCTGCGCGAGGCGCAAAGCCTGGACCAAGCGCGCCAGGGATTCCAATCGCTCTCGGCCGGCCTGAGCGCGGCCGCTGGCGGACTGGGGCTCAAGGCCGCAAGCGCCGTCTACGAATTTCACTGCTCCATGGCCTTCGACGGCGAAGGAGCCGACTGGCTCCAGGCCAACCAGTCCGTGCGCAATCCCTACTTCGGCCCAGCCATGCAGACATGCGGGGAGGTCGTGCGTCGGTTCGACCAGCCGGGCCAGGAGGCGGAGACCCCGGCCCAGCCGGCCGCCCCGACGGCGTTCCGCAGGCAGCTCGGGAAGGTCGCCGCCGCTTACGCGGTCCTGTCGGACAGCTTGGCCCGGGACGACGCCGAAGCCGCCCGCAAGGCCGCCGCGAGCGTGGACAAGGCCCTGGCCGGCACGGATATCAACCTCTTGCCCATGGCGAGCCGCGATCTCTGGACGGCTTCCCTGGCGGGCATGCGCAAGGGGCTGGACGTCCTGGAGAAGGCGAAAGGCATCGTGACGATGCGCGTGGGCTTCGAAGCCGTGTCCAACGGGCTCATCCAGGCCGTGCGAGGTCTGGGAACCGATACGCCCGGCCCGTTGTACGTCCTGTTCTGCCCCATGGCCTTCAAAAACAAGGGGGCGTTGTGGCTGCAGCCGGATGACGAAATCCGCAATCCATACTTCGGCAAGGTCATGCAGACCTGCGGCGAAGTCCGCCAAACCCTGAAAGGCGAGTAGGCCATGACCGAGCGCGACCAGCCCCCGGCGACGCCCTCTGCGGCCGGGCAGCCCCGCGGCGTGGACAACCCCAAGGGGTTGATGGAGCACATCCTGGCCTTCTGCCTGAAACGGCCCCTGGTGGTCTCCATCGTCGCCCTGCTCGTTCTCGGTTGGGGCGTGATGGTCGCGCCGTTCGACTGGAATCTGGGCGGTCTGCCGAGGGACCCCGTGCCCGTGGACGCCATTCCGGACATCGGAGAGAACCAGCAGATCGTGTTCACCCAATGGACCGGCCGCTCCCCGCAGGACGTGGAGGACCAGGTCACCTATCCCCTGACCGTGGCCCTACTGGGCATCCCCGGCGTGAAGACGGTGCGCAGCTACTCCATGTTCGGCTTCTCGACCATCTACATCATCTTCAAGGAGGATGTGGACTTCTACTGGTCCAGGTCCCGCGTGCTGGAGAAACTCGCGAGCCTGCCGCCGGGCGATTTGCCGCAGGGCGTGGCTCCGGTGCTCGGCCCCGACGCCACGGCCTTGGGGCAGGTCTATTGGTACACGCTGGAAGGCCGAGATCCCCAGGGGAGCCCCACGGGCGGCTGGGACCTGGAGGAGTTGCGCGCCATCCAGGACTGGACCGTACGCTACGCCCTGCTCTCGGCCGGCGGGATCAGCGAGGTCGCGTCGGTGGGTGGTTTCCAGAGGGAGTACCAGATCGACGCCGATCCGGACGCCCTGCGCGCCTACGGCGTGTCCCTGGAGGACCTGTACAAGGCCGTGCGGATGTCCAACCTGGACGTGGGCGCGCGGACCATCGAGATCAACAGCGTCGAGTACGTCATCCGGGGCGTGGGCTTCGCCAAGACGCTGAAGGACCTCGAGGACGCCGTGGTGGCGGTGCGCGACAATATCCCCATCCGGGTGCGGGACGTGGCCAGGGTCAGCGAAGGCCCGGCCCTGCGCCGCGGTCTGCTGGACAAGGGCGGCGCCGAGGTGGTGGGCGGCGTGGTGGTGGTGCGCTACGGCGAGAACCCTCTGCAGGCCATCAAAAACATCAAGGCCAAAATCAAGGCCATCTCACCGGGCCTGCCGTCCAAAACCCTGGCGGACGGGACCGTCAGCAAGGTAACCGTGGTTCCCTTCTACGACCGCACCGGGCTCATCCACGAGACTCTGGGCACGCTGAACTCGGCCATCCTGGAAGAAATCCTGGTGACCATCATCGTGGTGCTCATCGTGATCATGCATTTCAAGAGCTCGCTCATGATCTCCTCGCTGTTGCCCATGGCCGTGCTGATGTGTTTCGTGGCCATGAAGGCCTTCGGCGTGGACGCCAACATCGTGGCCCTGTCCGGCATCGCCATCGCCATCGGGACCATGGTGGACATGGGCATCGTGCTCACGGAGAACATCATCAAACACCTGGACGCGGAAAAGCCGGGGGACCGGCGCATCGATGTGATCTTCCGCGGGGCCAGCGAGGTGGGGGGGGCGGTGTTGACCGCCGTGGTCACCACCATCGTCAGCTTTCTGCCGGTCTTCGCCATGACCGGCGCCGAGGGCAAACTGTTCAAGCCTCTGGCCTTCACCAAGACGTTCGCCCTGAGCGCCTCCATCGTTGTCGCCCTGACCATCCTGCCCATGATGGCCCGATATCTGTTCCGCCGAATCCCGCAGGCCAAGGGGTGGGCCGGACGATACGCCTGGGCGGCGGCCCTGGCCGCCGCGGCCGTCGCCGCCACGGCGTTTCTGGACTGGCGGATCGGGGCGCTGCTGGCCTACTTCGCCCTGCGCCGGGCCGTCCGGGACAAGCTTCCCCCTCGGGTGGAAAAGCTGCTGGCCAGGACCGAGAACTGGGCGCTGGTGCTGATCACGACATGGCTGTTGGCCGAACACTGGCTGCCCCTGGGACCGGAGATGGGCAGGCTGCGCAACTTCCTTTTCGTCTTTGCCCTCATCGGTGGGTTGCTCGGTCTGTTCGAGCTGTTCAAGCATTTCTACACCGCCATCCTGGCTTGGTGCCTGGAGCACAAACTCCTGTTCCTGTCCGCGCCCTGTCTTGTGGTCCTGCTGGGCGGATGCATCTGGCTCGGCGTTCCGACCCTGACGTCATGGCTGCCGCAAGGCGTGAGATCCTTCGGCCCCATGGCCGCCCTTGCGAGGGCCTTTCCCGGTCTGGGCAAGGAGTTCATGCCGCCCCTGGACGAGGGCTCCTTCCTGTACATGCCCACCACCATGCCCCACGCCTCCATCGGCGAGGTGCGCAAGATCATAGCCATGCAGGACATGTCCATCTCGGCCATCCCGGAGGTCCAAAGCGCGGTGGGCAAGGCCGGCCGGGCCGACACGGCCCTGGACCCCGCTCCTTTGTCCATGATCGAGACCATCATCAACTACTACCCCGAGTATCTGGCCGACGAGTCAGGAAGCCAGCGGCTTTTCAAGTACTATCCGGACAAGACGGACGTCTTCCGCAACCCGGCCGGCGAGCCCGTCCGAGCGCCGGACGGCCTGCCGTACAAGGTCCGGGGCCGCTTCGCCAGGAACGAATCGGGGAGGCTCGCTCCCGATCCGAACGGCGCCCCGTTCCGCCTCTGGCGGCCTCGGCTCGATCCGAAGCTCAATCCCGGCCGCGAGCCATGGGACGGCGTGAACTCCCCCAACGACATCTGGAATGAGATCACGGCCGCAGCCAAGATTCCCGGCGTAACCAGCGCGCCAAAGCTCCAGCCCATCGCGGCCCGTATCGTCATGCTCCAATCCGGCATGCGGGCGCCCATGGGGATCAAGGTCAAGGGACCGAATCTGGCCGCCATCGAGAAAGTGGGCCTGGAGTTGGAGCGGCTGCTCAAGGAAGTTCCGTCCATCGAACCGTCCGCCGTCATCGCCGACCGCATCGTGGGCAAGCCCTACCTGGAGATCGTCATCAACCGGGAGGCCATCGCCCGCTACGGGATCATGCTCTCCCAGGTTCAGGAGGTCATCGAGGCCGCCGTGGGCGGCAAGACCGCCACCACGACGGTGGAGGGCCGCGAACGGTATCCCGTGCGCGTGCGCTACCTGCGCGAGCTGCGCGACAACCTGGACGCCCTGAGGAGCGTCCTCGTGGCCTCGCCGGCCGCCGGCCAGCAGATTCCGCTCTCCCAACTCGCCGACATCCGCTACGTGCGCGGGCCGCAGTCCATCAAGAGCGAAGATACCTTCCTGCTCGGCTACGTGCTCTTCGACAAGAAGCCCGGCTTCGCCGAGGTAGACGTGGTGGACCAGGCCAAGGCGTTCCTGGAGAACAAAATTCAGACCAGGGAGTTGGTTCTGCCGGCAGGCGTCTCCTACGAGTTCGCGGGCAGCTACGAAAACCAGGTGAGGGCCCAGAAGAAGCTGGCCATGATCCTACCCGTGGCCATGCTCATCATCCTGCTCATCCTCTACATGCAGTTCAAGTCCATGCCCACGACGCTCATGGTCTTCTCGGGCATTCTGGTGGCCTGGGCCGGAGGCTTCATCCTCATCTGGCTTTACGGCCAGCACTGGTTCCTGAACTTCCACGTCTTCGGCGCGCCCATGCGGGAGCTGTTCCAGGTCCACCCAGTCAACCTGTCCGTGGCCGTCTGGGTCGGCTTCCTGGCATTGTTCGGCATCGCTTCGGACGACGGCGTGCTCATGGCCACCTACCTGGAGGAATCCAAGGCCGCGATGGACACAACCACCGTGGCCGGCCTGCGCGAGGCCATCGTGGCTGGCGCCGAGCGCCGCATCCGGCCGGCGCTCATGACCTCGGCCACCACCATCCTGGCCCTGCTGCCCGTGCTGACCTCCACCGGCCGCGGCGCGGACATCATGGGCCCCATGGCCCTGCCTTCCTTCGGCGGCATGACCATCGCCCTGGTCACGGTGTTTGTCGTGCCGACCATCTACTGCTGGGTGGAGGAACGCAGGCTCAGAACCCGAGGAGACGCAGCGGAGTAACATGCGGCGCATGACAGGAGGCGAGGATTCAGGGCCGCAAGCTTAGGAAGGCGCATTCGATGCTTGGCTGGGTCAAGACCGCATAGAAGATGCGCGGTGCAGGACGGATGCACGCGCCGCACAACACTGGGAGGCTTTCATGCATACAAGACCAACACTGCTTACACTGGCAGTCGTTGCTGCGCTTGCGCTGGCCGCTTGCACGCACGGCCCGGCCGACGATCAAAGCATGAACGGCTGGGGCGGCATGATGGGTATGAGCGGTTTTGGAGGAGGTTTTATGTGGTTGCTCTGGATACTCATCGCGGCGGCGGTGTTCTACGCCGTCGTCACTCTCGGAAGAAGGTCCCGGACAACCGTCGATCCGGCGCAGGAGAGCGCCCTTGACATACTGAACAAACGGTACGCCAAGGGCGAGATAACCAAGGAAGAATTTGAAGAGCGTAAAAGGGACATAGAAGACTGAGCCCTGCGCAACAAAGCGTGTAAGACGAAGCGTCGGGATGATGCAGGGCTCTGATGGAGAGAGGAGGAAGACATGTCCGGTAAATAAGGGAAGAGAAAAACAACCCAAAGACATCGAGACAACTCTGAATCGAGCCGCCCAACGGGCGGAAGAATCATCAAATACTATCCAAACAGTCAGGTTTCCGTGGACAAACAGCAGTCCCGATAGCCTTCTTCCCCACCGGCCAAGACGAAAATCCCGGGACGTAAAAAATCCTCCCCGAGACTACGCGAAGCGACGTGAGGGGACGCCAACGATTTCAAAGTGTTGCAACTTCGGTTGCAACCATTTTTGCGTTGGATTTTTTACGTCCGCGCGCCGGCGCCGGCATCTTCACCTACAGCGTCTGCAAATAACAGCATATAATTCTAAAGAGTTGGCCGTCGCGCCACCCGACCCTGTCGCCGTCGTCTACAGTCGGCGGCAGCCTATACAGCAACCCTTCTCCACTCAACGCGAAGAGTATACCCGAGTTTCTCCGGCGGATCGTGCGGCTCACACGATGGCGGCGGGCGCCGAAAAACTGTAGCCGTGGGACCGGATCGTCTTGATGGGCAACTCGACCCCGGCTTGATCGCGAATTTTCTTGCGAAGCCGCGTCACCATGACGGCAAGAGCCCGGCCGCCGTATGACTCTTCGGCCCGGTAATCCAGAGCCTGCAATATCGTATCTCGCGAAACGACTTCGTTGCCATGGGACAGCAGGAGATGCAGAAACGCAACCTCCTTTTCCGTCAACTTGACGTCCTGCCCTGCTGGAGAGGCCAGCATCCATCTCGAGGGGGCGAGCCGCCACTCGACTCCCGATGCGGCGTCGATAGAGGCGGATGAGCACGCCATACGCTCGATGAGGCTGCCGGCTGCCGCCGCAAGCTCCCGGCTGTCCAAAGGCTTGACGAAGTAATGGTCGGCTCCGAGTTCATAGCCGCGCAGCTTGTCGTCCATGGAGTCCCTGGCCGTGAGAACGATAATCCCCATGGACGTATTTTGGCGCAAATGCTCCACGACCTTGAAGCCGGATTTGTCCGGCAATCCGATGTCCACGATGGCGACGTCATACGCCCCTCCGACCAGGGCCTGGAAGAGGTCGAGCGCGCACTGGGCGCCATGGACGTCGAATCCCTTCAACTCCAGGAACTCCACGAGCGTTTCCAGCTGCTCGACGTCGTCCTCGACGATGATGATTCTACCTGCCGCCATGCTGCACCGTTCCGTTTTGGATAATTGGCAATTTGATTGTGACGTCCGTCCATTCCGCAAAGCTTGAGGCGATGCGTATTTCGCCGCTGTGCATGTCCACGATCTTCTTCACAAGATACATGCCCACCCCCACGCCGCGTGTTGAGCCCACATTCTGGGATCGATAGAACTTCTCGAAAACATGGGCAAGGTCTTCCTCGGGTATGCCGACCCCCTGGTCATGAACGACGAGGACCACCCTCCTTTCATCGATGGACACGGAGAGGGTGACCTCCTTGTCCGGACTCGAGTATTTGCACGCATTGTCGAGAACATTGAGAATGGCGACATTGAGTAGCGCCGGGTCGGCAATAACGGTCAACGGCTCATGCGCTTGGCGCTTCAGGGTGACCGCATGGCCGGGATAGACGCTTTGAATGTCCCTCACGGCGCCCTGGACGATGCTCCATAGATCCTGCGGCGCCTTTTCAGGGAACGCCTCGGCGCTCTCGGCGCGTATGCCCGCCAACGCCCGCTCGAAGATGACCAGCAACCTTTTGGCCGAATTGCGCATTCTCCCCACTTCCCGGCCCACGTCAGGCCGGTTCCCGTCGGCGATCTTCTCTTCCATCAGGTCGAGGTTGGAGGAGATCACGGCGAGCGGCGAACGGTACTCATGCGAGATCATGTCGATGAAATTGAGGTTGGCCTTGATCGCTTCGCGCTCGGCCGTCAGAGCCTCCTCAGCGAGTCTTTTGGCTCGGTTCAACTTTCTGTTCCAGTACATGACCGCGGCGAACAACAGGACGCCCCCTCCGAGCACCCTCCACACCAGCGAGTAATCCAGCCCCTTTTCATATTTGACGGCCATCCATTCGTTGACGATGCTTCGAATCTCCTTATCGCCCCATGTACCGACGATCCTCTGGAATATCTGAACCAACTCCAGGGGAGACGCCTTGGTCGCCACGGAGTAGCTGGCGGAAAACGGCGTTTGCCCGACGATCTTGAGATCCGTCAAATAATTATTTTGTATATTGTAGGCAACGTCAAAGGACGTTGCTATAAGACCAAATGCATCGCCTCTGCGAATTGCCTTCAATCCTTCGTCAACAGAGGAAACGCCGTGGATGTTCATCTCCGGATATGCATCTTTTAGCTCACCGATGACCGTAGAATTATCAACGACAAGAAACGATTGGCCGGTCCTTGGGCTAAATTCATCCATGTACATTTTGTCCATTGCTGCGACAACGACATAAGGCGAAGAAAGGTAGGGCGTCGTAAAAGAGACGCCAGGAATAGGCTGGTCCGGCTCCTGAGCCATCATCACGAGATCGCATGCGCCGCGTACAAGCCCTTGCAAAGGGTTCGAGGATTTGACCGGAAGCAGCTTGACGCCTTGCCCCAGATTCTCCTGGGCCAGCCGCATCAAATTCGCCGTGACGCCCTTGAGTTGACCGTCCGGCGAGAAAGAGGCGTAGGGGAGCCTATCCCCTCTGACGCAAACGCCAAGTGCGTGGTTGACGCTCAGGTAAGCCTGCTCGCGGTCCGTCAGCTTGATCCCTCCATGCTTGGCCAACGGCTCCCAGGCGGCCCCTCCAAGCCACTTGTTGCGTATTTCGACGCGCTTCGCCTGGGGAATGCTCTGCATGGCCTTGTTGATGATTGAAACCAATTCCGGGTGGTCGTTGCGCAGACTGTAGCAAAACTCCGTGATGTCCCCGGTGGGAAAAGCGGTTTCGATAAACCCGGTCAGACCGAGTTTGGCGATAAGGTAAAACGTACGCGATCAATCCGGATGCCTCCCTGCTGCTCGGGCTGAAATACACCCTGCTGCGCAGGGAATTCCGCGAGCTGGCCCCGGCAGGCAAACGCATTGCGGACAAGGCCGACAACCTGCTCGTATCCTTTGGCGGTGCAGACCCGGCCAATGCCACGCAGCGGGTACTCGAAGCCCTTGCCCTGCTGCCGTCGCCTCCGGCCCACGTCAAGGTGGTCGTGGGCGCGGCCAATCCGCACGCCGAAAAAATCGCACGGGCCGCAACGCGCCTTTCCTGCCGTTGCGATGTTCTCACCGCGACCACGGACATGCCCGGCCTGATGCAATGGGCGGACATGGCGGTTTCCGCAGCAGGCACCACCAGCTGGGAACTCTGCTTCATGGGCGTGCCCATGATCCTGCTTCCCATCGCCGACAATCAGATGGGAATCATCGCCTCCATGACCGGACACGGCATCGCCTCCTGCCTTGCCCCGGACAGCACGGCCCGGGACATGGCCGACAGGGTGGACGCACTGGCCTCGGACGCACCGACGCGCCGACGCATGGCCGAAAACGGACAGGCCCTGATCGACGGACAGGGTGCCACGCGCGTGGTCAACGCCATGTACTGCCGCGCTCTCACCCTGAGACCGGCCGCCCCCGAAGACTGCGAAATGCTGCTGGCATGGCGCAACCATCCGGATGTACGGAAGAACTCGTTCAACGCCGACGTCATCGACCTCGCGACCCATGCGGCGTGGTACGAAAAAACGCTTTCCGATCCGGACATACTTTTTTACGTTGCCCGGGATGGAACCGACGCGCCCGTGGGGCAGATCCGTCTGGCCCGGCAGGGCCGCGACGCGGTGATCAGCCTGAATGCGGCGCCGGGAATGACCGGCCGGGGCATCGGCACGACCATGGTCGAACTCGCCTGCCGGGAAATGCGGCGACTGGACTTTGCCGACCGGGCCGTGGCCATGGTCAAGCCGGAAAACAGGGCGTCTGCCGTCATGTTCCGCAAGGCCGGTTTCACTCGGAAGAGGTCGAACGAGAATTCGTTGCGTTTCGAATGGAGTTGATTCCCATGACTGACGGAAAAATGTTTGCCGAGGACAGGCCCGTATTCATCGTGGCCGAGATGAGCGCCAACCACAATCAGGACTTCGACCGGGCCGTGGCCATCGTCAGGGCGGCCGCCGAGGCCGGGGCCGACGCCATCAAGCTCCAGACCTACACCCCGGACACCATCACCCTCGACTGCGACAACGAGCACTTCCGCATCAAGGGAACCATCTGGGAAGGCCGCACCCTGCACGACCTCTACGCCGAAGCCTACACCCCGTGGGAATGGCATCCGAAGCTGAAACAGGTCGCCGACGATCTGGGGCTGGTCTTCTTTTCCACGCCCTTTGACGCGTCCGCAGTGGATTTTCTGGAGGAACTGGGCACGCCCTGCCACAAGGTGGCCTCCTTCGAACTGGTGGACATTCCGCTGATCCGCAGGATCGCCTCGACCGGCAAGCCCGCCATCATGTCCACGGGCATGGCCTCGGAAGCGGAAATCCGGGAAGCCGTGGACGCGTTCCACGGAGCCGGGGGAACCGAGCTGGCGCTGCTCAAGTGCACGTCCGCCTATCCGGCCCCGCCCGAGGAGCTGAATCTGCGGACCATCCCGTATCTGGCGGAACGGTTCGGGGTCGTGGCCGGTCTTTCCGACCACACGCTCGGAACCGAGATTCCCATCGCCGCCACGGCGCTGGGCGCACGGATCATCGAAAAGCATTTCTGCCTGTCCCGATCCGAGGACGGCCCGGACACGAGTTTTTCACTGGTGCCCGAGGAATTCAAGGCCATGGTTCATGGCGTGCGCAAGGCGGAAAAGGCTCTTGGCAAGGTGACCTTCGAACTCACGGAAAAGCAGAAGACCAGTCTGGCGTTCCGCCGCTCCCTGTTCATTGCCAGGGACATGGCCCCGGGAGAGACCTTCACCCCGGAAAACATCCGCTCGGTCCGCCCGGGCAACGGCCTGCATACCCGCCATCTAGATGAGATTCTCGGACGAACCGCCGCTGCCGCCTATGCGAAGGGCACCCCGCTGACATGGGACATGGTGCGCTGACAACAATCCATGCTTGATTAATGTCCGGACCTCCCCCAAGACCGTGCGAAGCGGCTTTCCAATGATTTTGGCAATGTCGAAAAGAGAATGCCTGCCATCTGAGTACGCGAACACATTCAAACGTGTCTTCGTATCCCCGTACGCCCCTTTTTGGGAAAGGGTCGGATAGAGATTCCTTTTACCCAGTTGAGGCTCGCACAATACGGCAGCTCTCGGGTACAATCCGATCTCGAAAGCATCGACGATAGAACAAACCACCTCGTAAGACCCTTCAAGTCCCCTGGCAGACACCACGTCAAAATTATCTGCGCTCGTATGGTATTCAGGATATTCACCATATTTGCTTCTACAGAAACCGCAGACAGGCAAGTCCACCCCGGGAGAACAGTACTGCCTTTCGTCCGATCCTCTTTCGAGAAAGGAATATGTGGTTACATTCTCCTGCCCCAGCAATGCGGCTTCCAACGCCTTGTCTGCCAGGGAATCGCCAAAACGGGACTGAATATGACTGTAGGCACGTTCGTCACCAACACAGGACAGAACGAATCCACACGCCATGTTCTGCTGCAGGATCCTCAAATTCTCACTCAGATAGGCGATTGCCCCGATAGTTTCCGGCGAGAAGACGAATCGATACGAGTAATGCGGTGTCGGATGTTTTTCCTTCACATAGAGAGCAAGGGCCGTAGCCAAGGCAATACCAGACAACTCATTGTTTGCCATCGCAGGATGGCATATGTATGTGGAAAAGAATATTTCCTCTGCTCTCTGCCCCGGAATCAACATGTCCGCTAATAAAAGTTGGCCTGCCTTCTTCTCCGCGTCAATGCATACCTCGTAGTTCCCATCCGGCAACGCCTGCTTCAAGTTCTCGGAAAGACAGAACCCCCATCTATTCCTGTAGTACGAGGTAACATACGGAATGACGTCAGGCTGATCCGGCTGGGTAAAGATATGTGGAATCAGCTCCTCCCTGGACAAGACATTATGGTAGGGAGCCGAGTAGCCCAACACATGCAATGGCGTTTCATTGAAGTCGGCAAAGATACGGCCAGACTCGTGCTTCAGATATCCTCCATGGATATTCCACTCCTCGGGAATTTCCCAATCAAACACCTGCATTCCGGTTGGAAACGAATGAATTGTCAACTCGCTGTTGATCTGCTTCAAGAACTCGAGAGTCTTCCGCGTTCCATGTCCGGTTATGGACCGCGGATAACTCCAAAGCATCCTCATCCACTCCTGCATCTTTTTCCCGTTCGGTACCAACCCATATTCTCCCGGCTAAAAGTATCTCCCCTCCAGCATCCGCCCTGATCTACCCTTGGGAAGACAAGGACGCATTCAGGCTGTCGGCGATCTTCTGCATGGTGTCCCAATCGCCCGAGGCAATGGAATCCTCGCCAACGGAAATGCCGTAGGTTTCCTCGATCTGGAAATACACGTTCATCATGTCCAGGGAATCCAGCTCCTGTTCCAGCAGGGGAGCGGCAGGGTCCAGTTCGGTCACGTCAATATCCAGATCGGCCGCTTCAAACAGCTTGAACACGTCCTGCACAGTCACTTTACTCATTTTATCCTCGTGATGATTGTTGTTGCCAGGGAAAGTCCGACTCCGAAACCGCTGAGAAGCAGCGAGGCCCCGGGCTTCTGATCATAATGTTCTTCAAGCGCAAGGGGAACCGAGGAAGACACCGTATTCCCGTACTCCGCGGCAACGAACGGCACCTTGTCCACGGACACCTTGAGCCGCTTGGCCGCGTTCTTCACGAGATACAGGCTGGCCTGATGCAGCAGGAACAGCGTGATGTCATCCTTTGCCAGATCATTCCGCTGCAGGCATGCGTCCACGCTCTGCGGCACATGGCGCAGGACGAACTCGAAAATCCGCCTGCCATCCATGAACAGACGTCCCCCGTGCTCGCACTGAAGGGCCTCGGCGGACGCGCCATCCGTCTCGAACACGGACTTGCCGATCTCGTAATCGGGATCGTCCGTCATGAGCGTGACCGTGGCCGCGTCACCGAACAGCAGGTCCGTGTTCTTGTCGTTGATGTCGATGATGTCGGAATACGGATCCGCGGTAAACACGAGTCCGCGCTTCAACCCGTTCGCCTCCATGAACGCCCGGGCCACGTTCAGGGAATACACGTAGCCCGAACAGCCCAGCGAAATGTCGAACGCGGCGCAGGAACGGGGCAACCCCAGTTTCCGGTGCACCAGAGCCGATGTCTGCGGAAGATGGAAATCCCCGTTCTGCGTGCAGACGCACAGGAAATCCACTTCCTCGGCGGAAAAATCCCGTTTCCTCGCCAAATCCTCGGCAGCCAGCACGCACAGGTCGGACGTGGCCAGCCCGTTCTTCTGCGCATTGCCCACGAATCCCGTCTTGTTCTCGAGAAAGGATTCATCCACGTTGTGCCGGGAAAGCTTTTCCCGACAATCCTGAATCTGCGGGATATGAATCCCGATTCCGGCGATGCCTATGGTCATAATTTCTTCCTTACGAATTGAATCTCGCCACAAGGGCGGCCTTCCATGAGAACACGGCTGCGAACCATGGCATTCCCGATGTTGCTCACCATCTGAATAACGGCCTCGTGGGCGCCTTCAAGCGAATCGGGCTGAAAGGACAACCGCCCGAGTCGCCATGGAGTGTAGCCCTCCTTCCCAAGGATGGCCCACAGCATTTTCTTGTTGCTCGCGACAATCCGGGAAAAGAATCGATCCGTGGATGAAAACGGCACGGAAATCCGGGAATTGGCCGAATCCACGACAGCCTCGACAGTCAGCACATCCTCATCATTGGGAATTCTTTCGACCACTGGACGGGAATCCGGCATCAGCCCGACATGAATCGTCGCATCTCCGGCCGTCACCTTGAATTCCGCGTACAGATCGCCGCGGGCCGCAAGGAAATCATCCTTGCGGTCATAGCGAACAAAGCAGGCCTGAGAGACTATGGGCTTCAGAAACGTTGCCCTGAATTCGGAAATCCTCTCCGGCCCCCACTGGTCGAACGCGCGCAGAAATGCGTCTATCACATGGGTCCCGTGGACGTAATCGCGTCCCCAGAAAATGAAATCGGTAGGAATGCTGGTATACTGCATCATCAACTCAAACCGTATAGGGTCGAATGGCCGGTTCCCTCTCGGTCCAGCCGTAGATGTCATCCCGAAAGAACTTCGCGGCATGCTTGCAAAAATCCGGGCAGGAGTAGCCGTACACATGGCCCTTGCCCAGAGCTGCATCCCGCATGGTCAGGCCGGTTTTCTCAAGATGCCTGAATAGTTTGCGATTTCCATCCCGATGCAGATCCATGCCCCGGTACCAGACGAACATGTAGAACGGCTGAGTCTCGATTCTGCCGTCAGGCATGACAACCGGATGTGAAAATTCCTTTGTATATCTGTAGGGAACTCCCATCAGCAATTCCATGTGGTGCACATAGGTGCAGGTCTTCCGAGGCTCCAGCCCGATGCTGAGACACATGGCGTCCAGATCGAGCATACGCGCCTTGGGTGTTTCCAGTCCGAAGCTGTGTCGCGAAACATTCGTGCATATGGCATCGGCATGAGCCCCCACAGCGGCATACGACATGAACGGATGCCAGCTCCGGACCGCGCCTTGCTGCCGCCGGATGAATTCCGTGAGCACGCCGCGTTCGCTGGGAGTTTCCTGCCTGTCAAAGGGAGTGTCCGTATTGCACAGACCAGTGGAATGCGTCTGGACCACGATGGTTCCCACGCCAAGATCGACCAGATCGGCCAGCGCGTTGAAATGCGCGGAAAGAATGTCCTTCCGCTTCGGGGATTCGAAAGCGCCGAGGTAGCGCAGGTCGGTCTTCACCAGCACGACCCTGCCCCTTGTCACCCCGGCCTTGCGGTAGGCTTCCTTTATGTCGTTATAGCTATATGCCATGATTCTTCCGTTGGTTGTCTGCCGTGGCGGGCTTGAGCAGAAACACGTTCAGGCCCAGTTCGGCAACATCGACTTCGGGGATGTCCTGATCGCAGGAACGAATCGTGCGAATCAGCGAATTGATGCGGGAAAGGGTCAACCGGGGAAACTTTTCGAGTGCGTACCGGACCTTGCGCCCATTGCGCCCGGGCTGATGTGAGCGCAGCACCTTGCTGAAATGCTTGCGCCACGCCTTGGCGGCTTCCCATGGCGACAGGGGCTCGGGTAGCCATGTGGGTTCCTCTCCCGCCAGCCGCGCCACATGGGAGGCGATCTGCGGGGTGGCCAGCTCCGTGCAGTTGGCGACATGCGGCCGGATCAGGTCGAGTTGCGCGGCCCGCTCTTCCGAGGGCATGGCCCCCTGACGCAGAGCCTGAATCAGTTCGTCCACGGTTTCCGTCTTTTTCCCCACATTTGCCTGCATGTTGCAGCTAGCACCATCCTGATATGGAGTAAAGCGTATCACGTTCTTGTTCATCAGCAGGGCTTCGACGCCCGTGGTGCAGCTGTGATGAATCACGGCATCCGCCGAGGCCAGCCAGGGCCGCACCGGCCCCTCGTTGGTGACAAGCACGTTGGCTATGCCGCTCAATCCGGAAAGATAGAACTCCCGCCCCTCCATGGGATGGGGACGGACCACGACGCGCTTTTCCGGAAAGACCTCGGCCACGCGCCGCACCATTTCCACGAAGGCATTTGCGGTCCTTTCCTCGGATGCGGCAAGCCGACGCAGATCCTCGAGAAATGCATCGCTGGTGTAGACGTCCCGCCATTCCTTCATCCGTGAAATCATGCGCAGGTAGTTGTCCAGCCCCATCTTGTGATTGAAGGTGGCGAACTGCGTGTTGACCTGAATGTAGTTGCCCCCGACCTT
>JASGMV010000099.1 GCA_030156255.1 Desulfovibrionales bacterium | reverse complement strand
CGGCGAACTCATGCGGCTGGGGACCATGTTCTACAGCTACTTCAACACGCTGTACAACCTGGCCTACCGCCGTGCGTCCCGGACGAAATCGCTGTCGGACACCCCCAGAGCGGCGGCCTCGGCGTTGCTGCTCTGGATCGCCCCGGCAGTCCTCGGGGAGATGCTCGCTGGCAGGGGCCCGGACGATGACGAGGATTGGAGCGATTGGGCGTTGCCCATTGTGGCCCAATACCCCTTCCAAATGATCGTGGGATTGCGGGACATCGCCAACGCCTACTTCAGCGGCTACGGCTATGAGATCACGCCGGCGCAGTCTGCCCCGGAATCCGTCATCCGCTGGTTCAACGCCGTGAACAAGGCCCTGGAGGAAGAGGACCCCGAACGCCTGATCAAACCGACCATTGAGGCCGCAGGCTACCTCTTCGCCCTGCCCATGAACCAAGCCATCATCACTGCCAGCGGCGTCTGGGACTTCATGACCGGGGACCCCGACGCCGAAGTGCGGGATTTGTTCTTCAGGAAGCGGCGGTAGAGAGAACCGCCAGGAGTGGAAAGGGAAAGGCCCGGTTTGCGCCGGGCTTTTTTGATTTGAAATCCTGACGGGGGTGGGCCTAACTGCGGTGGGTTTCAGGGCAACCTGCTATGATGATTGGCTTCTGTGCTGGGCCTAATAATGCTCTGGGGGGCGAGCCGTGGCCGGCAGCGTGGCGAGGCGAGAGCGTTGCAGTGACGGCTGGAGGAGGCGTGGGCTGAGTATGCTTTTTTAGTTGTCGTAGGTCGAAAAAAGAGGTGTTGTTTTATAGTCTGAGCTAGATATCTACTAGACACCACCGTAGGCACATTATACTTATATCTTACTTCTGAAATTCCAACCACACGATCTCTCTAGGAGGCGTGAAGATGCGTTCCATGCATGCTATGTTTGAAAATATATGTAAGGAGCAATACTACCGCGTACTTGTATCAATAATTAAAGAAAAGCTTGAAGATTTCGGGCTTAATTTGAGTGATAGTAAAAATGATGAATTGATAAAAAGACTTACTGAATCTAGAGATGCTGCTGCAACGATAAAAGAGTTTGATTTTGGAATCGACAGTGACAGAGAAATTTCTATTTCCTTGACAAAGACAGACCTTGAAAGAGTAGCTGATGCGTGTAAAAGAATTCATGGAGATAATTTGCATAGTGTAATTCTTGATTTTTTAGAAGATATTTCTAGTATGACTGTAGAATCGTTGCATAAAGAATGGGAGTCTCAACGAGCATATGAGGATGATGTTCTAGAAAACTTCAAGAAACAATTGTTCGAGATATGGGGAAAGGCGATTGAGGGGCTACGTATGCTCGTGTCTCTCGCGCGAGAGTTTGGTGCGGATTTCAATCGCTATATTAGGAAGCGTATAGACAATAAGAATCCATTTCTAACCGACGTACTTACCCGACTCCACGCTCGTTCGTGTCAACTTGCTGATGAGATAGTGTGCCTCCTTTCTTCAGGCCATTCTGACGGTGCTATGGCAAGGTGGAGAACACTTCACGAAATCGCTGCCGTCAGCCTTCTTATAAGCAAACATGGGGAGGACCTCGCAACCCGCTACGTGAAACATGAAGCCATAGAGGCATACAAAGCAGCCCGTGATTATAATGAATGTTGCCATCGCCTTGGATATCCGCCCCTTGACTCTGATGAGCTTGAAAGTCTTTCTAGAGACAGGGATGAGCTTGTCGATAAGTATGGAAAAGAATATAAAAATCAATATGGGTGGGCCTCGGAGGTGGTGAAAAATAGTAATCCAAACCTGCGTATACTGATTGAAGCATCCGGGATAGGCCATTTCAAGGCGCACTATCGTTTAGCTAGCCACAACGTTCATGCGAATCCTAAAGGCGTTTATTGTCGTCTTGGATTACTGGATAATACTGGCTTGCTTCTCGCCGGTCCAAGCGATGTTGGACTATGTGAACCTGGACAGAATGCGTCGATTTCCCTGTTGCAAGTAACGGCCTCACTCCTATCTTTGGATGTAACTCTTGATATTCTTGTTTATTTCAAAGTCCTCGAAAAGGTGTCACAGGAGGTGCAAGATTTATTTGTCGAGATTGATGAGAACGTAGAGGGCCGTTGAGGCAAATGGCCTTTCTCCCCTCCCCCGCTATAGTCAGTGTGGGCAAACCGGAGGGTCTTCCCGGAAGTCAGGCTGCTTGGGTCCGGGCAGGCAACGGAGCGCCCCGTTCTGCCACCCCGACGAGGGCGTGGGGAACGCTCCCACCCCGCCGAGAACACCAAGGCAAAGATATTACCTCATCAGGGTCTAGGCAAGCCCCGGCTCCTTTGTTGCAAATTTTGCAGCGGTTCAAACCGAGGGCGGCGGTTCCGTTTTCCCTCAATTTCTATCTCGCTTGAGGGGAAGAGTGAGGGGATGTGAAAATAAACCAAAGAAAAAGGCGGCCAGAATTTACTCCTAACCGCCTGCTATTCTTATGGTGCGCCAGCCAGGATTCGAACCCGGGGCCGTCGGCTTAGAAGGCCGATGCTCTATCCACCTGAGCTACTGGCGCGCGAGTCCTTCTCCTACTGCACGCACGCCCGAGGGGTCAAGCCTGGCCCTTCACTTTCCACGCGACCAGGCCTATGAATGCCCATGCCAAATTCCCAGCTGCAATCCTATGAACAATTCCTGGACCGGCTCAACCAGCTCGGCCAGTTTCAAATGCATCCCTCCCTCGACCGGATCACCCGCGTCCTCCAACGCCTGCCTGGCTTCAGCGGACGGATTGTCCACATCGTCGGCACCAACGCCAAGGGATCCACCGCCAGGTTCACCGACGCCCTGGCCCGCGGACACGGACTGAGCGCCGGCCTGTTCACCTCCCCCCACTTCACCAGCGTGCGCGAACGCATTCTGGTGGATGGGCGCATGCTTTCGAAAAAGGCGTGGCTGGAGCTGGCCAATCAGGTCTTTTCCCAGCGCGGCGACATCCCGCTCACTTATTTCGAGCTGCTTTTCGCCATGGCCATGCTCGCCTTCGCCAAGGCCGGCCTCGATCTCGCAGTCCTGGAGGCGGGCCTCGGCGGAACCTGGGACGCCACCTGCGCCGTCCCCGCAGACCTGACGATCGTGACGCCCATCGGACTGGACCACCAGCACGTCCTGGGCGAAACCCTAGCGGAAATCGCCACGGACAAGGCCAACGCCATCCGGCCGGACTGCTTGGCGCTCAGCGCCGAACAATCGCCCGAGGCCTTGGCGATTCTTCGTCGCCGCGCCCGGGATGTCGGCGCACAGCTGGTGGGTCCCCGGTCCTTCCCCATGCGCCAGTCCGCAGACGAGCTCAGGGGCCTGCGCCTGAAGGCGCGGGGGGATTTTCAGCGCCGCAACGCCGCCTGCGCCTGGACCGCGTTCAAAATGATCGCGCCGGACCTTGGCGCACAAGCCAACCTGGCCGTGGCCCGCCGGGCCGTGGCCGCCGTGAACGTTCCGGGCCGGATGCAGATGGTTCGCAGAAAGCCCGAGGGATCGTGGCTGTTGCTCGACGGAGGCCACAACGTCCACGCCATGACGGCCCTGGCCCGCGCCCTGGCGGCCGAGGGCCTCCGGCCGGCGGCGGTCGTGTTCGCCTGTCTGGCGGACAAAGACCTCGCGTCCATGGCGCCTGTGGTTCGATCCATGACGGACGGTCCCCTCATCGTTCCGGAGATGCACGGCAACGAACGCCGCCGGCCCGCCGTCGAGACAGCGAAAACCTTAGGGGGCAAAGCCCGGACCGCGGAGAACGTGGAGGAAGCCCTCGTCTCGCTTCAGAACGCTTCCACCGACCCCGACCACCCGATCCTTGTGTGCGGCTCCTTGTTTTTGCTGGCGGAACTGTTTACCTTTCATCCCGAATTTCTCGACCAATCCGGGAGCGAACCGTGAACCGTCTCTATCGATCCCTCCCCGCCGTGGACAAAGTCTTGCAGTTGTTGGGCGCCGACCCGGAGCTCATGGATGCGCCCCGCGCATTGCTGCGTGACGGAGTCAACGCATTCCTGGACGCCCTGCGGCGGGATATCGCCGAAGAGCGGATCACCGATCCCGCGGAGCTGTCGTTGGACGCCCTCGCGCCCCGGTTGAAGGATTTTCTCCGCGGCTTCTGCGCGCCCAGTCTGCGCCGCGTGGTCAACGCAACCGGAGTGGTCGTGCACACCAATCTGGGCCGCTCCCTGCTGGCCGAATCCGCCGTAGCCGCCGTGGCCGAGGCTGCGCGCCGGTACTCCAACCTGGAGTTCGACCTGGCGACAGGGGAGCGCGGCAGCCGTTACACTCACGTGGTCAGGCTGTTGGCTAACCTCACGGGCGCCGAGGACGCGCTGGTGGTGAACAACAACGCCGCAGCCGTGCTGCTGGTGTTGGAGACGCTGGCGAAAGGCCGCGAGGTCGTGGTTTCCCGCGGCGAGTTGGTGGAGATCGGCGGTTCGTTCCGCATTCCGGAGGTCATGGCCCGCTCCGGGGCCATCCTGCGGGAGGTCGGCGCCACCAACCGCACCCACCTGCGCGACTACGAACAGGCTGTCAATGAAAGCACCGCCGCCCTGCTCAAGGTGCACACCTCCAATTACCGGATCATCGGGTTCACCTCGGCCCCGTCCGCGCCGGAGCTGCGCAATCTGGCCGACCGGCATGGCGTTCCCTTTCTGGAGGACTTGGGCAGCGGCAACCTGCACGACTTCAGCGGGCAAATCCCCGGCTGGGAGCCCACGGCCCGACAGGCCTTGGAGCAGGGCGCGCACATTTGCACCTTTTCCGGCGACAAACTGCTCGGCGGCCCGCAGGCCGGGATCATCGTGGGAGAACGAAGATTCATCGAGCCGTTGCGCCAAAATCCCCTGAACCGGGCGCTGCGCATCGACAAGCTGACGCTGGCCGGCCTGGAGGCCACCCTGCGGCTCTACCTGGACCCCGAACGGGCCGTGCGTGAAGTTCCCACCCTGCGCATGATGCTGGCGTCCGCCGACGAGTTGCAGCGGAGGGCGTCCAATCTGGCCCGAGCCCTGCGCAAAACCCTGGACGACCGGGCCGTCATTTCGGTGGAGCGCGGATTCTCCCGCGTCGGAGGCGGCGCCTTTCCGGAATCGGACCTCGCGACCTCCCTGGTCGCCGTCCGGCCAAAGGCGCTCGATCCCGAAGGCCTGCGCGCCAGGCTGCTGCAGTCCGACCCGCCCCTTATCGGCCGCATCGACCAGGACGCCTTTCTCCTCGACCCGCGAACCCTCGATCCCAAAGAGCACGCCTTGGTTGTCCGGTTGCTGGACCTCGCCCTGGCGTGAACGCATGCATCTTCAGAAGGAGTCACTCATGAACCTGGAGTTCAACCCCAAATCCTGCTGGGAAATCTACGGCAAAGCCGAAGACCGCCGCGCCATGGACGCCATGGCCAAGCGCTACGTCGCCTTTCTCTCGACCTGCAAAACGGAGCGCGAAACCGTGCAGTACATCGTGGAGCAGGCCGAAAAGGCCGGCTTCTCGCCGGATTTCCGGACCAAAGCCTGCTTTCGCAATTTCCACGGCAAAACGATCTTTCTGGCCAGAAAAGGCAAACGCCCCCTCCGCGAAGGTTTTCGACTGATCGCGGCCCACGCCGACACCCCCCGGCTCGACCTCAAGCAGCATCCTCTCTATCAGGACTGCGAACTGGGCATGGCCAAAACCCACTACTACGGCGGCATCCGCAAACACCACTGGCTGGCGAGGCCGCTCGCCCTCCACGGCGTGATCGTCACCGTCGAGGGAGCAGTGATTCCGGTGCGCATCGGCGAAGACGCCGACGACCCGGCCTTCACCATTCTGGATTTGCTGCCCCACCTGGCGCAGCAGCAGATGGGCCAGAAACTGTCGGACGCCTTCGAAGCTGAAAAGCTCAACATCGTGCTGGGGCACAGCCCGGCCGAAGCGGAGGAGAACGAGAAGGAAGGCGAAGACAAAACCGACAAAAAAATCAAACGTAATATCCTGCAAATCCTGAACGAACGCTTCGGCGTCGTCGAAGAGGACCTGTACAGCGCCGAACTGCAGATGGTCCCGGCCGGGCCGGCCCGCTTCGTGGGTCTGGATCGGGCGCTGATCGGCGGCTACGGGCAGGACGACCGGTCCTGCGTCTTCACCGCCCTGGAGGCCATGCTGGAAACCAAGGAGCCCGAATATCCGGTCATCGCCCTGTTCTGGGACAAGGAGGAAATCGGTTCGGACGGCGCCACCGGCGCCAAGTCCCTGTTCCTCGAATATTGCGTGGAGGATTTGGCGGAGGCCTGGGCTCCGGACGACAAGCCCTCCGAAATCTTCATGAACTCCAAAGCGCTCTCGGCCGACGTGAGCGCCGCCATCGACCCGGACTATCAGGACCTGCACGAAAAGCTCAATGCGGCGAAATTGGGATACGGCCCGTGTTTCAACAAGTTCACGGGCTCCCGCGGCAAGTACGGGGCCAACGACGCCAACCCGGAGTACATCGGCTGGCTGCGCAAACTGTTCAACGCCGCGGGGACGCCGTGGCAAATGACGGAGCTCGGCAAGGTGGACAAGGGCGGCGGCGGCACGGTCGCCAAACATCTGGCGACCTACGGCATGGACGTGATCGATTTCGGCCCGGCCGTGCTGTCCATGCACAGCCCCTTCGAAATCACCAGCAAAGCCGATATCTACGCCACGGCTCTGGCCTTCAAGGCATTCCTCGAAAACTAAAAACTCTCTGCACGACCTTCAACGGCGGCGTTCCATGGAACGCCGCCGTTTTTTCTTGAAAAAGGCGCGCCTCCGGCGACTCGACTTTTTGCCCAGAATCGAGTCGCGTTCTAAACATTGCAGCGCTAACGGCCGATAAGAGGTTATCTCGCTTAGCAATCCGGGGGAAGATGATGATGACCGTCGCGCCAGCCACGCTGAACGCCTCCTACTCCGCCGTAGAACAACAGCAGGCCACTGAAGCGCTCTCCGAAACCGCCCTGGACGCCGTCCAGGAGGAGTCGACCGCTTCGGATCAGGACACGGCTTTCTTCTCCGAGGAAGCCCAGGCCCTGGCCGCCTCATCTTTGCTCGAACCGCCGGAGTCCATCGCCTACGGCCCGACGGCCGTAGACGACGACCAGCAATTCGAAAACCTGAATTCCGTGGCCCAAGCCTCTACCCAATCGGGCAGGCGCGTCACCGTCAACTCATACACCGCCCAGGCCGAAGACGGCTCCGAAACTCACGGGTATATGATGGTGGTCTCCGGTCTCGAAGGCGAGGAGGAGCAGCGCTATCTGCTCAACAGCGATTCCATGGTGACGGAAGACGAAGACGGGAGCCTGAAAGTACAGGCCTATTCCCGGAGCAGCGACACCTCCGGGGATGATATCATCATCGCCGTTGGCCCGGAGGTCAACGTCGACAGCGGGGCCGGCGACGACACCGTGATCGTCGCAGCCAACTACGTCTCGTCGGCGAACATCGACACGGGCGCCGGAAACGACCGGGTCACGGTGGCCGGAGAAATGCGCACCGGAACCATCGACACAGGGGAAGGAGACGACTCCATCACGGCCAAGGGGTTGGGCAACAACCTGGGCAGCGGCGAGACATTGGACATCGACACCGGCGGCGGCGACGACTCG
>JASGMV010000098.1 GCA_030156255.1 Desulfovibrionales bacterium | reverse complement strand
CACGTGCTCGTTTTCCAGAAACTTGAACGTGGTCGGGAACGACATGGCCGAGCCGTTGCCCGCGTAGATCGCCTTGGCCGTAGTCGATGTGATGGCCATTACTGCTTCTCCTTCCGCCCCTCAGACAATGCGCGCATGACCGCGTTGCCTTGCCGGGCGATTTCCAGCATGTCGAGGTAGGTCTTATCGATGAGCTCCCGCTGTTCGTCCGGGGTAAAGGCCGGGCTTCCGTCCACCGTCTGGATAAACTTTCGGCAGTTGCCCAAGGCGTCGGCGAATCCTTTGACGGCCTTGTAATCGCCCCGGCTGATCAAGTTCATAATATCGTTGTATTGGAACTCATTCTTCATCAAGTCGTTGGCCGTTCTCCAATAGCGCTGCATCTCGTTGTACCGTTCGTAAAAGTCGGTGACGGGCTGGGTGTTGGCCGTGGGCCAGCGCGCCACGAACGCGCGAATGACCGGGAGGTCCGCCAGCTGCGGCGCCGGTTTGTTCGGATCAGGCAGCAACCCGGCCTTTCGTCCGGCGGCGTCCGCCAGTTGCAAGGCGTAGTAGCCGAGCCCGCCGGTCCATCCCCGCACCAAATTCTCCACCTTGACCGGGGGAAGCCATGCGTCCTTCTGGCTCATGGGCATATCCTCCACCGCCGGCAGCGACCCCACCGCCTTGGACAGCCATTTGGTCAGCTCCAAGGTGTGCTCCGTGTACTGGTACTCCGGCAACCGTCCTTCAACGTCCGCCGGAGCGATGTCGCGCCCCAGAAAAAACGAGTACCCGGAGATGTTTTCGACGATGGGAAGAAGCGCCGTTGGCAGCATTCCAGGCGAGGAGCTGCGCAACAGCGTTTCCATCATGCCGTCCAGGGCCGCGGGGTCCCGCTGGTAGACATGATCGAAAATGCGCTCCGGAAGCGTTCCGAAAAGCAGGCCGATGTCGAACGGTTTAGGGAGGCGCCACACGACGTTTCCCGTGTCCACAAGCCAGAAAAGGTCCTTCTCCCACCTGCGTTTGGCCTGAATCTTTTTATTGTCCTTGTTGTACCAAGCCAGCAACAGGGATGGGATGGTGACGGACACGAAAGCCCGGGCCGAGGCGCCGGCCGGGTCCTCGCGGAATTTTCGGGCCAGCTTGTCCATGCCTTGCATGGATGCGTTGAAAAACGCGATGATGTTGTTCAGGAACCGCCCCTTGGATCCGGCCCTGGAGAAATCCAACGAGACTTCGCGAGCCGCGTAGCCGGCCTCGATGGCGCCCTCCCGTCCGGGCCCGGCTTTGCGCAGCACCCGCCGGGCCTCGCCCACGCGGGTGCCGAGCTCCGAGAACTCGGAGAGTGTCCGGAGCCATCGGTATGGATTGACCTTGTTCCATACCGGGGTTTTCCGGAGCATTTGGGACAAGTGCTCCTGCATGTAGTTCCGGTCCATCGAGTGCAGGAAGGTGGAGGCGCCGCCGCCCTTGAGCCATCCCTGGTAGTATTCGTCCGCCTTAAGCGCCGAGAACACGCCTCGGGCGTAGTCCAGAAACGGCTTGTAGCCGGACTCGCTGAACACGCCGGCCGAAAGCTGATCGCGAATGACGTTGCGGGCCAGAAAGTCTGGCGACATGGTGGCGCCGGCCCGCAGCCATTCCGTGGGCTTGGACAGAAACCGAACCAGCATGTTGGTTGATTCGCGGTCCAAGGCCTTGATGGCCCGGCCAAGTTCGGGGCTCACCTGGTAAAACTCTCGCTTGCCGTCCTTCCACACCGAAATGACGTTTTGATCCGGGATAAACGCCTTGGGCCGAAAGACGGCGAACGCCTCTCCTTCAGGCGTGACGCCCTGGATCATGGTTTGCGGCGTCGGAATCTTCTCCACCAGATCGCCGCTTCCTGGCCGGGACTCGGCCAACTTCGTCAAAGCCTGGAGCGCGGCGTTCTTCTCCGATAACTCCAGCGTCACGTAGGTGTTTTTGATGATGGATTCCAGGGGATCGTAGATGTCGCGGGTCGACCCCTTGATGCGCTTGGTCGGCTGCCGCGCCTCCAGCCCGCGCCCCGTGGACGGTCCTGCGCCGGCCTTTCCTTCCATGACCCGCTGAAACGGCACATAGTCCTTGTTCAGGTCCTTGATGGCTTCGTATGTCTCTTGGGACAGCAGGCCGGAGTCTCTGGAATACTGCAGCAGATTGTCCTGATACTCCTTGAGTTCCTTAAAGGGCTGCTGAAATTTGCCCTCCCATTGCCTCACCGTGGCCCGGGCAGCGGCCAGGTCCACGCCGGAGGCCATCTCTCGCTCGTACAGCTCCAGCGCCCGCTTGGAGACGATATAGGCCCGGAAGGCGTCGATCTCCCCCCGCACCGGTTTGAGAATGCCCGCCAGGGATTTGCCCACATTGGCGTAATCCGCGAACCGGTAGGGGCTGTGGTATAACCATTGTTGCGCCCGTCCCGGCGTCCCGCGCAACGCTCGCGCCAGCTTGTAGGGGTCGCGGCTCGCCGGCAGCTTTTCGCCGCGCCCGAACGGCCCGAAGTACCACCACTTCTTGCCGGTGATGCGCCGCACGGCCATATCCAACGCCCGCAGGTCGTCCCACAGATAGGAGTGGATTTCGTCGAAGGTCACCCTGTTGCGCGTCTTCTCGTTGACCGAAATGGAGCTGAGAACCTTCTGCTCCGCCGGCTGCTTGACCCATGCGTCCACGGCGGCCTGCGCCTCGCGCAGCGTCTCCAGGATGTCCGGCGCCGACTTCTCCAGGGATCGCTCCCAGAACTCGTAAAACGTCGGGGCCAGTTGCTTTGCCTTGGCGGGGTTGGCGACATACATGGACGTGAACTCGGCCAGCCCCTCTTCCAGGGGGTTCCCGAGGGTGGCGATGGCCGACAGCTCTTTTTCGAACGGACGCAAGGCCTTCTTGTCGAACCCCCACAGCATGTTATGGATGTGGTGGCCCAGCTCGTGCGCCGAGGTTGAAATATCGTTGGCGAACCGGGTCCGGATCACCTCGGGCTTGACCTTGTAAATGCCCAGCACGCTTTTGGAGCGCGGTCCCAGCTTTCCGGCGCGGATCGGCGCGGTGAGCTTCTTTTGCAACTCCCTGATGATGTCGGACTTTTTAACCACGGCGCCGGCCTGAATCTCTCCGGTCTCGGCCAACCGCGTCGGAGCCTCGCTTTCACGGGGCAAATGGCGTTCGTACTCCGCGCCTTCGCGGGACAGCGTCTCATTCGGCGCGGCGGTCTTGCCTTCTTGTTCGGGAGTGGCTATATTGTCTTTGGTGTTCCCGGTTGGGGTGGAGGCGTCCTCCATAGTCCCCTCCGGGGTGGCAGAACGAGACGCCTCGTTGCCTGCCCTCTCTATCTGGCTCTCTACATATCCCCGCCCTTTGGCTCCTCTCCTCGGAAATTTCGTGACAACTTCATTGTTATGCTGAATGACCATATCCCAGATATCCGCCTGGATATCCGGATCGAAATACTTTTTGATCAGGTAGGCCTTTGGTGCATCGTCGCGGATGAACTCCAGTTTGATGTTCCAGCGCTTCAGCGTCTCCGGCAGTGTTTGGATATACTCTTCCCGCCGCCGATCCTTCAAAAAATGGTCGTAGTCGAGCACGCCGTTTTCGGTGCGAAATTTCAAGTCCGCACCGTCCGGGAAAAGCTCCTGAACCATCTTTTCCAGAACGGCATAGTATTCCTCGGGGCTTTTGCCCTTGAGCGCCCGGACCTCCTGGCCGTCCATGCCATTGAGGTATTCCCGAAGCTTCATCCGGTCGCCGAGAACGGCCTCCATCTCCACCGGAGTCAACTCCCGGTCGAAGGTAACGGTCAAGCCGTCTTTGTCGTAAACGCTGTAGGCCCGCGGCGTCACCCGGCTGGAAAGAATGTCCTCTTTGATGGTCGGATCGGTCTGCGCGTCCTCCGCCACCTCCACGGGCCGTTTGCCCGTCCGGCTGTAGATGGTCCGCAGCTTGCCGGAAACTTTGCCCGCCAAATGCGCGCCGCCCAAGAGAACGGCCGCGTCCATAAACTCTTGCGGTTCGGGAACGCGCCCCTCCAGCCCGGCGCTCACCGTGGTCATGGCCGCGATTTCCGCCGGAACGCGCAGCAAAGGGCCGGCCGCTGTCCCGGCGCCGTGCGTGGCCGCGCCCGTGGCCTCGCTCTTGAGCACCTCCCACACCGTGGCGCCCAAGCGCTGGGAGAAATCCTTCCACCCGGTCACTTCGCCCTTTTCGATCTTGTCCATGTAGACCTTGCGCAGACCGGCGGGCAGGGCGAATGATCCTCCCCAGCCGGCGGGAGACGCAGGGCCCCCGCCCAACACCATGCCCATGACCATGTACGGGAAGTCCCCCAGCATGGCCCCGGCCTGGCGGGCGATCCGGTTGCCGGATGGCAGGTAGTTCTCCACCTCGGGCGGTGGACCGTCGGGAAGCTCCTGGCGGGACATGAGGCCCGTCACGGACCCCTGAAACCCCGTTTCGAAGTCCGCGAGCATGGGCCGGTCGAAGTCCGACGGCGACACGCGCCGCGACGATCCGGCCTTGCGCAGGGCGTTGTTCGTCTCTTCGGCGTTGACCACGGCCAGGAAGGCGCGGGTCCGGTCCTCGTCGTTGACCGGGTTGAAGACTTCCCGGACACGGTCCCAGAACGACGGCTCCGGAGCGTTCCGCAACGACGTCTCCACCTGCTCGCGCAAAGAATCAGGTCCAGCGGAGGATGCAGGCGTGGACGCTTGTCCAGTGAACTCTTCAAAGGGGACGTCGAGTACTTCACCGCCATGATTTTGTTGCGGCGCGGCTTTTCCTATAAATTCCTCAAAAGGGATATCAACGACTTCACCTTGTGCTTCACTCATGCGGCGATGCTCCTGTTGACTTTTGCAAAGGTTTGTGCGTTCGAATTGGAATTCGAAGAACATTTACCGAGGAGGTTGATATGGACTTGAAAGATTTTCTCGCGGAGTCATTGAAGCAAATTATCGGAGGCATCAAAGACGCACAGGAATACGCCAAGGAACAAGGGGGAAGAGTGTCGCCGCCGATTTCATCATCAGACAAGAACAAATCCCTCCATGTGCATTTGGATCCAAACATCACGCCTTCTTTCGTTAAGTTTGACCTTTCCGTCGCCACTGCTTCCGACATCACAACGGGGAAAGAGGGCGGCATCAAGGTGTTGTCTGCGTTTGTCGCGAAGGCTGATGGCTCCACAAGCTCAAGCTCCCAAGCTGTTTCTCGTATTCAATTTGAGATCCCCGTGGTTTGGCCGCCGGATAAAAAGTAATCACCCGACGCTGAACACGGCCTTGCAAACCGGCGTTTCTCCCTCAGCGCAGACATCGCCGGTCTCGTTGACGTTGAGGACGAACCGCACATGACCAACATGAGCGGTCTGGCTCTCCGCCTCAAAACCGTGCTTCTGAATATAAAATTCGGGAACTTGAGGGCTCTTGGATTCGTTAACCCCGGCCCTCACGTCCTCCACAACCTTTTTGACGTATTCCTTGATGGTCATGACCATGCTCCTTCTGGGGGTTGGATGGTTGATTGATGGGAAAGTTTATCTCGTTTCGTTTTTCCGAATCTACGACGCTTCCGCCCACCCTTGACATCCTGGCCGGTCGGGGTGTTGAAAATGGATATCCGATAACGCGTAACCATGGGGACGAGGATGCGCTTCAAGATATCTCTTGCCGTTGCTATTGCTGCGATTGTTTGGTTTTCTTGGATGTTTCGGTATGACTTTAGAGGAACGCAAAATTTCCAAGTTGTTCTTGATCGCTGGACAGGAAAAATCTTTTTCAATTTTTCCACACAAGTGAGGGAAAACTTTGAGTTGTTCTACCCAGACAAGACGTCCCTTGACCGTACGAACGCCCCCTTGTCTCCAACTTCGTCTCAGAACATGGGGTCTGTGGCCAAAAAGAATGAAACCTCGGCTCTCGACCGTCCCGATTTTTCTCAAGGCTGGGAGCCTGTGGATTTGGAGAATGAGACTCTTGACAAAAAATCCAATCAGCAGCGGCGAAACGAGCAGCCAGACTTCAGTGGTTGGAGAGCGATAGAAGGCAACACAACGAACAAGAGGCCTTGATCCATTCAAAGTCCGCCCTTGACATCTCCACCGTTTTGTGGCGCTCGTTCGGGCAAAGTGGACGCAACCTAATGAGTAAAAAAACCTATATCGTAGCATTATGCACCTTTGTCACTGCTTTCTATGTTGCGATCTTTTGGTTCTGCTCTTGGGTCTCCAAGAAATTTGATCTTGACTCGAAATATGAACGATGGTGGGACGGACAACTTCGGCACACGGTGAAGAAAAGGCCTCCAAGCCCGGAAAACACTATCCTCGACCAAATTTCACCAAGGTATAAACGCTCAAAAATTTCGCTCATGCTCACCTTGCTAAGTCCATTCATGAGCATCGCGTTGAACCTGCTCATCATAGCTGCCGCCCTTGCGTTGGCGCTTGGCATCCTAGGCCCGCCCCCCGATTGAGCGGCTCCCACCCAAGCCGGATTTCTTCCCAGCCCGTTGATTTTTCTGATTGACAAGCTGTAAATCTAGTCTTACGGATTGTTCATGAAGGACTACAAAGTGTTTTCCATCAAGCTGGACCCGGAGTTCCATCGCCGGCTGAAAATCTACAGCGTGACTAAGGGGGTGACGATCAAAGAGTTGTTCATCAGGGAGATGGAGCGCCTGATGAAGGAGGACCCGGCGGAACCGCCGAAGGAATGAAGCGGCCCCGGAGAGCGCTGCAACGCTCAACCGAGGCCTAACCACAAACAACCTGACGAGGAGGTTGCCATGGCTCAAGCGATTGTACCCGCAACGACTGAGACTTTCAACGACATCCCTATCCACATCTACGAGCATGAAGGAAAGAAATGGATCGCTGGATCCGATCTCGGACGAGCAATCGGACTCGGCAATCCCCGAACGGGGATGTCTCTTATTTTCACTCGTCACAAAGATGAACTTGTTCCCCACACAACCGACTTCATTTTGAAGTCGGTTGACGGTAAATCCCGTAAACACAAGGCTTACGACGAACCGGGCGCGTATCTCGTGACCATGTTCGCCAACACGGATCGGGCCAAGGAGGTCCGCCTTTGGCTCGCCAACCTGCCGCGCCTGCTTCGAGAGCAGCAGCCTCAACCAGCTTTGCCCTCGTCTCCCTCCCTCTCCACCGTCGCCGACCGCCGGCCCCTTATCGAGGCCTGCAACCTGCTGACGAAGACACGCTACCTGCCCAAGCCGGTGAAGAAGGATTACGCCGAAGTACGGGCCAACGTGTCCGCATTCCTTGGCGTCGAACGCTGGGAGGACATCCGGCGGGAAGACCTGCCCAAGGCCTTGGAGTTCATCCAGGTGCAGATCAACACGGCGCTCATGAGGAACGCATCGCCCATGCCCGTGCGTCTTGAAACCATGCCCGAGCCGTTGACGGATTTGGAGATTGCGGCCCGCAAGATCAAGGGCGTGGGCCGCAGCCTGAACGAAGCCATGGGCGAGTTTCACACCACCCGATGCAGAAACGTCAAACTGCGCCTCGAAACCAAGGACTTCATGCTCGGACGTGGGGAAACCTATCTGTCCGAGTCCATGGATAGGATGCTGAACGTCATGGGCGAAGTTATGCAGGTTTTGGAGAACATGGCGAAATCCGCCCGCTACCTTGCCAGCGTGTAACCGACGCCGGCCGTTGATCCTCACGCCCCCGCTTCGGCGGGGGTTTCTTTTTCTTCCGGTTGCAATCCGCCGCCCTTGGGTGCTATCCGTTGATGGACACAAG
>JASGMV010000097.1 GCA_030156255.1 Desulfovibrionales bacterium | reverse complement strand
GAAGGGGAAACCCCCTTTTTCCCAAAGGGGGTTTCCCCTTCCCCCAGACCCACATCCCTTTTCCCTAAAACTTTTCTACGGAGAGCAATCCGCAAGCAGGAAAAGGGCGCTTTTCTTGCGGATGGCCCGTTTCAAAGTCAAGCGGCTCTAGCAGACTGTTGAAAACTCATCGAACGCAGGTCTTTCAAAAAATGGCGAGATGCAAGAACATAAAAAAATCCAGGGCGCAGTGCATGTAACACACATAAGCGGTCTGGATTTTTTTCGCTGACGAAGCAGGTCGCCACTTGCGGACGGTCTGCTACCGGCCGCGGGCGGCGCGCTTGGAGGCCTTGAGGGGGTTGACCTTGACCTTGCCCGAGGTGTCCACGGTGGCGCGGACGTGGGTGGCGAAGTTGCAGACCTTGCCGCTCCATTTCTTGGCCGGTTGGGCGTAGCTGGGGCAAAATTTCTGGCCTTCGATCTCGAATATACGCTCGCAGCCTTCGCATTTATCGATGATCTGCTCCAGGAGGGCGCCGTTGTAGGACAAACCGGCGTCGGTCAGGACGGCTCCTTCCAGGGAGGTGGATTTGACTTTCTTGGTGGCCATTATAGGATTCTCCTTCAAGGCTTACGTTCAAAGAAGGGACATATATGCATGGCGAGCGGGAGATGTCAAGATCAAGACTGCCGAGAAATGCTTGCAGGCGGGTCTGCGGAAAAAATTGTCCCCGTCAGGCCGAAGCCGCATTTCCTTGGAGCTTGCGAACCCAAGCAATGGATTTTTTCACTTCGGAAAGCAGGGATGGCAAGTCGATTCGCGTGAACGCTCCGTCGCGGTAGAGGACTTCGCCGTCCACCATGGTCAGGGCCGCCTGGGCCCGGCCGCCGGCGTACACCAGATTG
Organism: Desulfovibrionales bacterium; assembly: GCA_030156255.1. GTDB lineage: Bacteria > Desulfobacterota > Desulfovibrionia > Desulfovibrionales > Desulfovibrionaceae > JASGMV01. The sequence continues at coordinate 7,001 of JASGMV010000097.1, read as the reverse complement.
GAGACGGGATGGTGCACCGGCTGCAAGGCGGGGTCGTCCAGGCGGAAGGCCGCCAGGTCCGCGGGGCGGTCCGGCTCGATGGCGCCGGGGACGGCTTCGGGGGCCTTGAGGGGATAGATGCAGCGGCAGGCGTTGATGGTGGCCATGTCCAGGACTTGCTGCGCCGGCAGCGCGCACGGGTCTTCGGAGCGCAGTTTGGCCAATAGCGCCGCGAATTTCATGGCCGACAGCATGGACAGGGAATTGTTGCTGGCCGCGCCGTCCGTGCCGAGGCCCACGATGACGCCGGCCCGGAGCAGCCGATCCACGGGGCTCGCTCCGGAGGACAACTTCATGTTGGACTCCGGGTTGTGCGAAACCTTGGCCCCGCTGGCCGCGATGCATTCGATTTCCGCCGTGGTCGCATCCACCACGTGGTGCAGCACGGTTCGCTCCGAAAGCACGCCCAGGCTGTGCAAGTAGGGAATGGGCCGCAGGCCGAACTGCTTCAGGCAGGACGCCGTCTCGGCTTTGCTTTCCGCAGCGTGGATTTGCCAGGGAACGCCCATATTGCAAGCCAGCTCGAAACTCTCCCGAAGGATTTCCGGGCTGGTGGAAAAGGCGGCGTGGGGCGTGATGGCGATGGATATTCGCGGGTGGTTCTTGAAGTGGTCCTTGAGATTTCGAAAGCAATCCCAGGCGTCGGCCGCGGTCTTGAAGTGGGGGGAGGGGAAGGCGAAAAAGCCTTCCCCCAGCACGGCCCGCATGCCGCATCGGTCCACGGCCGCTCCGACGTGCGTTTCGAACATGTAGCCGTCGATGAACGATCCCACGCCGGACTGGATCATCTCGGCGCAGGCCAGCATGGCGCCAAGCTCCACGATTTCCGGGGTGAACTGCATCTCCACGGGCCAGATGCAGTTTTTCAGCCAGTCCATGAGCGCCAGGTCGTCGCCCAGGCCGCGCAGCAAGGTCATGGAGGCGTGGGTGTGGGCGTTGGCCAGGGCCGGCGCGAGCAGGCAGGGCCCGAGGTCCAGGCGCTCGGCCGGCGCGACGCTGGGTTCGATTTTCTCGGCCGGGCCGACCATGAGAATACGGCCGCCTTGAATGGCGACGGCCGCGTTTTCGATGACGTCTCTTCGGGCGTTCTGGGTCAGAAGGATGTCCGCGGTGACCAGAAGATCGCACGGGGCGGGTTGCATGGGCTCACGCGTCCTGCTGCGGCGCCCTGGTGACAGCCTCCACGAGCACGGCGGTCACGTTTTTGGCGTTCTCGTTGAAAATGCGGAGGATTTCCTCCCAGGTCACGGGCGCCTCGTCCTGCTTCCAGCAGTCGTAGTCCGTGGACATGGCCACGGCGGCGTAGGGAATGCCCGCCTCCGCGGCCAGAGCGCACTCCGGGGCGGTGGACATGTTGATGACGTCCGCGCCCAGCATGCGAAACATGTTGGACTCGGCCCGGGTGGAGAAGCGGGGGCCCTCGATGGTGACCACCACGCCGCGCTCGTGGTGCGGTATAAGCAGGTCCTGGCAGGCGGTGATCAGCCGCTTGCGCAGTTCGGCGTCAAAGGGGTCGGCCATGGGGGTATGGATCGGGGCGTGCGGCTCGAAGCTCTCGTGGAAGGATAGCTTGCGCAGCCGGGTGAAGTCGATGAACTGGTCCGGAATCACCATATGCCCGCGTTCGATCCTCCGGCGCAGGGAGCCGACGGCCGTGGTGGCGAGAATGCACTGGCAGCCTGCCTCCTTGAGGGCGTGGATGTTGGCCCGGTTGTTGACGAACGTGGGAGGAATGGTGTGCTCCCGGCCGTGGCGCGCCAGGATGCGGACTTCCCGGCCGTTGATGCGGCCCGCTTTGATCGGCGAGGACGGTTCGCCGTAGGGGGTGTCGACGCGGATGTCCCGGGCATCGTCCAGAATGTCCGGATCGTCCAGGCCGCTGCCGCCGATGACGCCGAAGATGGCCATGCTGTGCGTTCCTTGCTGTTACGGATTATTCGGAATCAATGGTCAGAATGCAGTCGATGGGGACGCCGTTGAGTTTTTCCTTGCCGTCCAGGAAGCTCAGCTCGATGATGAAGCCGGCGCCGACCACCTCGGCGCCGAGGGACTGGACCAGGTCGATCATGGATTTCGCCGTGCCGCCCGTCGCCAGCAGGTCGTCGATGATGAGCGTTTTTTCTCCCGGTTTGAGGGCGTCTTCATGGATGCACAGGGTGTCGGTCCCGTATTCCAGGTCGTAGGAAACGGAGCAGGTGTGGTAAGGAAGCTTGCCGTGCTTGCGGACCGGGGCGAAGCCAACGCCCAGCTTGTAGGCCAATGCGGCGCCGAAAATGAATCCCCGCGCCTCCGCGGCGACGATTTTGGAGGCGCCGCAGTCTTTGAAGCGTTCCGCCAGAGCGTCGACGGCGTAGCGAAAGGCGTCGGCGTCGCCGAGCATGGGGGTGATGTCGAAGAAGACGATGCCTTCCTTGGGAAAATCCTTGACGTCTCTGATGTGCTCCCTCAAATTCATTTTTTCCTCCTGTTGGGCAAGGGCGTCATTATTTTTTTCTCTTAAATGAACCAGATGGACGAGTCAATGAAAGACCGGCGCAACGAACCGCTTCGGGCCAAACGGAGCCTGGGCCAAAATTTTTTGACCTCGCCGGATGTGTCCCGCCGAATCGCCGCGGGACTCGATTTATCCGGGGGAGAGTACGTCCTGGAGATCGGTCCGGGCCGCGGGGCCTTGACTCGCTGGCTCGCCGAGTCCCATCCGAAGCGCCTGCTGCTGGTGGAGAAGGACGACGAGTTGGCGAGGCTCATGACCAGCGAATATCCCGGCGCCGAAGTCCGCAACATGGACGCGCTGATCTTTCCGTGGGAGTCCTTGGCGCCGGGAGCGGGCTGGCGCGTGGCCGGGAACCTTCCCTATAATATTGCATCGCCCCTGATTTGGGAAATGGTGTCTCGCGGCGCGGGGATCGACCGGGCGGTGGTGATGGTCCAGGAGGAAGTCGCCGACCGGCTGGCCGCGCCTCCGGGCGGGCGCGCCTACGGGGCGTTGAGCGCCTGGGTTCAGAGTTTTTCGGAAGTGAAAAAGCTTTTTTCCGTCTCGCCGGGAGCCTTCCGTCCGCGCCCCAAGGTGCGGTCGGCCGTTGTCCGCTTCAATTCTTTACAAAAAGATGAAAAACCCTCGGACCCTGCGGCCCTTGCGCGGCTTCTGCATATATGCTTTCAGTCCCGCCGCAAGCAGCTCAAGAGAATATTAAAAAATTACGATATATTGCGTCTTGAATCCTGGAGTAAGGCCGAAGGCGTCGCCTTGACCGAGCGGCCTGAACAACTCAGTCCGAAAGCGTTTCAACGCTTATCTCATGCGCTTTTTCGACCATAACCCCCTTGACGAGGGTTCCCGGATTCCATTACCCCTGTTTCGAGCAAGGGTCCGGAAAACGCCTCAGGCCGGGGATAATAGGGAATTGATCTGGACAGCGTCCAGTGATTCCTATAAAACCTCAAAAGTAATAGAGGCAGCTGAAGGCCCGTTGTCGGAGGACGCACATGAGTTCAGTGCGTTGCGTACAAGAGGGTAAGGTTTGAGGCGACGATCATCGGTGTGTCCTCAACCGCCTCGAGCTAAACCATCCCGTTAAGGAGGAAGGACTAATGACGAAGGCTGAGTTGGTAGGCAAAATTGCGGAGAAGACCGGCTTGAACAAGGCAAGCGCCGAAAAGGCGCTGGGAGCTTTCCTGGAGACTGTGGAAGGAACTCTGGTCCAAGAAGGCAAGTTGACCCTTACAGGTTTCGGCACCTTCCTTGTGGAGCAGCGTGGGGAGCGTACAGGCCGCAACCCCCGTACTGGCGATGAAATCAAAATTCCCGCCGCCAAGGTGGTGAAATTCCGTCCCGGCAAAATGCTCAAGGAAGCTGTTAAATAGCCAACGGAGGACAGCATGTTACACGGCGAAACTGTTCACAGCCCGCTGCCGCAAGATTTACCATGGTGGATGCCTGATCATGCCGTGTTTTTTGGCGTTCTTTACATCGCTTTGGCCGTGATCGGAATCGGCATGGCTTGGGTTGTTTACAAATCGTGGCGGCAAACCCGTCTTCACTCCGGGCATTAGCATTTGTCGCATCAGTCTTCTTTTCGGAGCGGCGTTAACGGCTCGCTTGACGCCAAGCGAGCCGTTTTTCCCATCCTCATTTCCGTGCTTGACTTCAAGCGGATAGGTGGTTATGTATCACCCTTTCACGCTTTGAGCGCCATTCCGTGTTAAGGAGGTGATGTCGTTTGCCCGGTGTTTTTCTAGAAGAATCCGACAACTTTGACGCTGCTCTCAGGCGGTTCAAGAAGCAGGTGGAGAAAGCAGGTATTCTCTCCGAGCTGAAGAAGCGCCAGCATTATGAGAAACCAAGCGTCCAGCGCAAGAAGAAAAAAGCAGCCGCCAGAAAACGGTTGTTGAAGAAAATGCGCAAAATGAACATGGGCTAACCTCTGACGCGGCGCGGCTGAACATGTTTCGCCTGACGCTTCATGATCTCGGCAAGTACAAGGGCCGGTCGTCTCTGCGGCCGGCCCTTGTTGGTCGCTGCGGGCGGCCTTGCTTCTCCTTTGCGCTTGGGCGAAGCGCAGATTTTTCATTTTTGTCAATCTTGAAAATCTCCCGACGCCGTCCACGTCAGGATGTGAGGATCGACGCATCGGCGTCGCTGCATACATGATGGAGTCCAGAACCCTTCAGTTGCTGGAGTTCCCCAAAGTTTTGGCCGTCCTTGCGGACCGGGCCGTCTCCGAATCCGGCCGGCGCGCCTGCCAGGGCGTCGAACCGCTGTCGCCGCTTGAACTCGCCGTTCAGGCCGGGGTGCTGGAGCAGGGGCTTGTTTGGGCGAGCGAGGCGAACTTCCGTCTCAGTCCGTTTCCGGATATCGAGCCCATGCTCGAGAGTTTGGCGGGGGCGGGGACCGTCCTGGACCTGGACGATCTTACAGCCTTGGGTCTTGTTCTCGGACAGGCGCACGAGGCCCATCAATCCATTGAAGATTTCCAGGCAAAGCCCTTGGAGGAGCTGCGGCTCAGTCTGTTTTACGAAGACTGGCCCGCCAAGACCGCTCAGGGATTGCAGCGCTGCATCGATCCCGAAGGCTCCCTGCGCGATGCGAGTTCGCCGGAGCTGGCCGAGGTGCGCTCGGACATTCGACGCATCCACCGCCAATGCGTCAAAAAGATCAAGGACCAGATTCTGGGCGACAACGCCTCCCATATCCTCCAGGACGATTACCTCACCATTTCCTCGGATCGCTACGTTCTGGCCCTGAAGACGAATTTCAAGGGCCGGCTCACGGGCATCGTCCACGACTACTCCCAGACCGGGGAGACCTGCTATTTCGAGCCCATGTTCCTGGTGGACCTCAACAACGAGCTGCAGGAGCTCAAACGCCGCGAGCGGGACGAGGAACTGAAGGTTCTGAAGTATTTGACCTCGCTGGTGCGGGAGGAGCTGGAGCTGGTCCGTTGCGCCTATGATTCCCTGGTGCGGCTGGACGTGCTCATGGCCAAGTCGCGGCTGGCCGAGGACCTGGACGGGCGCGTCCTGCGGCCCGAAACCGGCGCGCCGCTCGATCTGCGCCGCGCCCGCCATCCGCTTTTGGCGCTTTCGCCCCACGGCGCCAAGCCGTTGGACATCACTTTGGGCGACGGCCGGTTGGGGTTGGTGATCAGCGGCGGCAACGCGGGCGGCAAGACGGTCTGCCTGAAAACGCTGGGTCTGGTGGCGCTCATGGCGCAAAGCCTCATCCCCGTTCCGGTCCGAGAAGGCTCCACCATGCCGTGTTGGGAAAAAATTTTCGTGGTCATGGGCGATGAGCAGAGCCTGGAGTCCAGCGTTTCCACCTTCACCGCCCAGATCCAATATCTGAGCCGCATTTTTGATCAGGCGGACGCATCCAGCCTGTTCCTGCTCGACGAATTCGGCGCAGGCACGGATCCTTCCCAGGGCGCGGCCCTGGCCCAGGCCGTGCTGGACGCTCTTGTCGATCGCGGCGCTTGCGCGGCCGCGGCGACGCACTTCCCGGCGCTCAAGGCCTACGCCTTGGCCCATGAGCGCATCCGCGCCGCTTCGGTCCTCTTCGATCCGACCACCAAGAAGCCCGTCTTTCAATTGGCCTACGACCAAGTGGGCGCCTCCATCGCTTTGGAGGTCGCCAAGGAGCACGGGCTGCCCGCAGAAATTCTGGCGCGCGCGGAGAAATATCTTTTGCTGGAAGGCTCGGACACCACCTCGGTGCTGGAGAAGCTCAACGCCTTGGCCGTTCGCCGCGAAAAAGAGCTGGCCGGGCTGGACGCCGAACATCGGCGCATGGCGGAAGAGAGGGTCAAGCTCAAGGAGCGCTTCCAACGCGAGTCCGCTAGGCTATTGGCCGACATCAACGCCCAGGCCCAGGAAGTTGTGCGCGAATGGAAGGCCGGGCGCATCAGCCGCAAGAAAGTCCTCAAAGAATTGGCCGAGCAACGCAAACAGCTCGCTGGCCCACCCCGGGGGAGTGAAGAGCCGCCGCCCGAGCCCAGGGCCGAAATCAAGACCGGAAGCCAGGCGATCTACGCTCCTTGGGGGCGCGAAGGCTTGGTGTTGGAGATCAACGAGAAGAAGCTGCAGGCCAAGATCGATGTGGGCGGAGTTTCCTTGTGGGCGAGCCTGGCCGATTTGCGGCCCTGCGCTTCCGCGCCGGCCGCGGCCGGCGGCGTTGCGGCCCCGGCCGCTCCGGAGCCGGAGCTTTCGGCTCGCGTGGATTTGCGTGGCCGCCGGGCGCATGAGGCTGTGAGCGAACTGGCCGCCCAGTTGGACCGGGCCTTGCTGCAAGGGGTGACGCAGGTGGAGGTGATCCACGGACGCGGAACCGGCGCTCTGCGCAAGGAAGTACACGAATTTTTACGTTTATCTCCCGTGGCCAAGTCCTTCGAACTGGCCGACGAAGAACACGGCGGCGACGGAATGACTTTGGTGGAGTTGAAGTGAACCGGGGGAAGGGAGGGGGC
>JASGMV010000047.1 GCA_030156255.1 Desulfovibrionales bacterium | reverse complement strand
GGTTTTCCCCTTCCCCTTTCCCCAAAACTTTTTTGTGAGAAATGCTTCATAAGCCGGAAAACGGATATTCCAGCCCGAAAAGGCGATTACAGGCTGGATGTTTCAGAGGAATCGGAACGGAGCGTCCCGTCAAAACTTCCGTCGGCGCAGGATCAAAATCACGATCCACAACCCCAGAATTCCGGAAATAAAGTATCCGATGACGCCAAGCGCCGGGTAGCCCAGAATATCCGGCCCGACGCCGGACTGGATGAGCATGCTGGAGCCCACGAACAACGCTGCGATGATCAAGGCCAGGGCCAAACGGTTGGAGACGTTTTCCATGGTCTGGCGCAGGCCTCCAAGGTTCTCGTGCTGGAACCGGATGGTCAGTTCTCCGCGCTCCACCTTGTTGATGATGCGCTCCATGCGTTGGGGCAACTCCCTATGCAGGCCCAACAAACCGGACAGACTCCTTCTCAGGCTGCCCAGCAGGCTGGATGGACTATAGCGGCTGCGCACCAGGCGACGGACGAACGGCGAGGCCTCGTCCACGACGTTCAAATTCGGATCGAGCAGCCTGACCGTGCCTTCGGCGCCCAGCAACGATTTGATCATGATGGCCAGATCCGGGGGCACGTTGACTTTATTCTCCCGCAGCACCTCCGTCAGCTCCAGCATCATTTGCCCGATCAGGATGTCCTTGAGGGGGAAGTGGCGGTAGGCGTCGATGACGTCCAGCACTCCCCGCTCCAGGCTGCGGGTTTGCATGGCCCGGTCGCAAAAGGTCAAGTCCAGCAGAACCTCCACGGCCCGCTCCCCGTCGTTGTCGGCCACGGCCTCCACCAGGTCCACAAGCTGTTGGCGCATGGTCTTGGTGAGCCGCCCGGTCATGCCCCAATCGATCAAGACCATCGTACCGTCCTCGCCGATGAGAATATTGCCCGGATGGGGATCGGCGTGGAAAAAGCCGTCTTCGAGAATTTGCTTGAGAGCCAGCCTGAGCCCGCGTTTGGCCAGCAGATGACGATTGGCGACATCCTCCGGCCTGAGCTGGTACAGCGTCCGGCCCTGAATCAGCTCCATGGTGATCACCTGTTCGCCGCAATAGGCGTCGAAGGGGCGTGGAATCCTCACGCCCTCCATCCCGGCCATGTTGCCGCGGGCGATATGCAGATTCCGAGCCTCCCGCCGGGAGTCCAACTCGGCCAACAGCATGCGCCGCAGCTCGCGCACCACGCCGGGCAAATCGTAACTTTCCAACACGTCCAGCCGCCCCTGCAACCGCTCCGCGATACCCTCCAGGATATCCAGGTCCGAGGCGATGGTCTTGCGGCTCCCCGGCCGGATCGCCTTCACGGCGACCTCCACGTCCTCCGCCCGCAGCCTGGCCGAGTACACCTGGGCCAGGGAGGCGGAGGCCAGAGGCGTTTCGTCGAAACGGGAGAACGCCTCTTCAAGGCTCCGGCCCAGACTCTGTTCGATGGAGGGACGCATTTCCTTGAAATCGATGGGGGCGACCTGGTCCTGCAGCTTGCGCAGCTCCCGGGTCAAGGCCTCGGGCGCCAAGTCCGGGCGAAGGCTCAACATCTGACCCAATTTGACGAACGACGGGCCCAGATCCTCCAGCAACAACCGAATGCGTGCAAAAGTTCCCGTCTCGCCCTTCAAATCGGGTTTACTTGAAACCAGAGCCTTGAACGGCAGGTCCAGACGGCTGACCACATCGTCGAAGCCATAGCGAATCAGGGCGAAGATGATTTGGCGAAAGCGTGCAATGTTGGCGAGAGCGGTCATCCAGGGCTCCTGGCGCTTGGCGCGGCGAGGTTAGGGACGCAGTTTTTCATTGTCTGTAGGACGCATCCCCGCGGCAGTCAATGCAACGGCTCGCCTGGCGCTGCGCTGCGCCTGTGCGTTGACGGCGTGCGGCGCCCGGCGCTCGCCGAAAACCGGGGCTACAAATTTCGTTTGGACTTGAGGAAGGACTGGAGAGAAATGCGCCTGTTCACCAGCCCCAATTTTTTCCGAATGTGTTTGCGATGGGTCTGAATGGTCTCGAAAGAGAGGTTCATGAGGTCGGCGATCTCGCTGGTGCTGCGGTTGGCCTTGATATATTGGCAGACATCCAATTCCGTCGGCGTCAACTGGAGCAAATCGGAATCCAGCTCGCGCCGGGCGCCGTCGGTCAGCCCCACCAGCATGTCCAGAATGACCTTCCTGTACGTCTCGCGGATGCGGCGCGACGGCTCCTTGGCCATGCGGGCCAAGGCGGGAAGAATCTCATCCTCGATGCGCGCCGCCAGACTGTCCTTGATCTCCTGCTTGTCCTGGTCCACGGTGGAGATGACCTTCTTGAGGGCCGTGGTCATATCCTCCACTTGGGCGCGCTCGCTGGACAACATCTCTTCCGCGCGGCGGCGCTCGTCCATTTCCTCTTCGAGCCGGCGCCGGAAAACCACCAGTTCCTCGCGCCGCTCCTGAACCTGCTGCTCCAAATGCTCCTGGTAATATCCCGCGGCCTGAAGCTGCCGGGACTGCTCCAGGGCTTTACCCAGAACTTCCGCCAGCGTTTCCGTGGCCTTGGGCGATTTGATGATGTAGTCCCAAGCGCCGCGGCGTAAAGACTGGATGGCGTCATCCATATCCCCCGCCCCGGAAATAATGATGACCGGAATCTCGGGGGCCTCCTGAACCACGGCGTCCAGAACCTCCAAACCATCCAGGGCCGGCATGCGCAAATCCACAAGCAGCGCTTCGGGCTTTTCTTTTCGGAAGGCCTCCACGCCGGAGAGACCGTCCTCGGCCTCAATGACCAAAAAACCGATCTCCTCCAGGAAATCTCGGAGAAACAGGCGAAAACTTCTGTCGTCGTCAACGAGCAGAATCCGCGAGGCGTTCTTGACGCCCACGGCCTGCGGCGCTGCGGAGTTTGAACCTTCCATTGCCTTGTCCTTACTCAAACGACGGCCCGGCAAAACACTTACGGGGCGCTTCCTTGTAGCATAGGCGGCCTGAAGAATCCACGCTTAACGCGACAAACGTATAAAAAAAACCACTCGCGCCGCCCTCTCAGACGCATCCGATCAAGCTCTGCAACTCCCGCCGAACTCTACTCAACTCCAGCTGAAATTCTTCAAACAGCTGATCGGCCAAGGACAAGTTCTCCTCCTTGCCGGCGGCTTCGATTCCGCGGGCCAGACCGAACGCCCGATCCGCGGCGAGCAGCTCCAAGGCGCTCTTCATGGCGTGAGCGGACTTGGCCGCAGCTGCGGCGTCGCGGGCTTCAAGCCCTCTGCGCACCGCTTCGAGCTGCTCCGGGGAGTCTTCAAGAAACGCCTGGGCGATCTTATGCAGCAAGGGGGCCTTTCCGCGCATGTTGGCCAACGCCCGTTGCAGATGAATCACTTGGGCCGTCCCGGCGCCTCCGCCGTTTTCCTCTGGTCGCACCCTTTGCTCCTTTACTTATAAGGTTATTACAGAGAACGAAAACCTCCTTCAACTCTCGTCGTCCAGAGCATCGGCGTGGGCGCAGGTGATCCCGCTGAACCACGGCCCGGCGCCTTCCGGCCAGCCCATCTTGACGATGCAGGCGTTGGGCAGCACGACGGCGGTGCGGAAGTCCCGGTAACGAGCCATGACTTCCGGCGTGACTTCATGAAAACAATTGAAACTCCACCAGATGAGTCCACGCATAAACTGGCCGTGCGAAACCATCACGGTGAACCCCTTGCGTCGCTTCAGCCGGGCCGCGGCGCGCGCCACCCGGTCGATGAATCGCCGGAAAGTCTCCGCGCCTTCGCCATCGCAATACTCCGGATCGCAGCGTTTCCAGTACGCCTCCACAAAGGGCCTTCGCTCCGACGTCGTGGAGTGATCGTATTTCGCGGGAGCGAGGTAGGTGAACTCCTCCACCTCCCAAACCTCGCTTTGCGTCCCCGGGAAACGCCTCAGCAGAGGCTCTGCGGTCTGAACGGCGCGAATAAAGCTGGACGTGACCACCAAATCCGGCGGGCGCAAGACCAAATCCGCCGCGGCCTGGGCTTGCCGTTCGCCAAGCTCCGTAAGCGGCGGCGAACCGCGGCGCTCGGACACAATGCCCGCATTGGCTTCGCTCTGCCCGTGCCGGATCATCCATGCGAGCGTATCCATCATGCTTCTCCGGGAGAATCCAAAGCGAGATCCGCGGGATCGAAGGCCTCCAGCCAGGCGCGCCAATGTTCCTGCGCCCGCAGGCCGTACAGCTCCTTGCGCTTGCGTTTGGGCGCCTTGCGATCCAGCGCGGGCGTCAACCCGAAGTGTGCATTGGACGGTTGAAAATTTTTCTCTTCGCGCCGTAAATGCCCGAGAAGCGCGCCCAAGGCCGTGGTCTCCGGAGGGTTCGCAACCGTGCGGCCGCGAGCCTCCATTCCCAGCAGCAGCCCCACCCACAATCCGCAGGCCGCGGACTCCACATAGCCTTCGACGCCGGTGATCTGCCCGGCCAGATGCATATTCGAAGCAGCTCTCAATTCGAGCCGATCTCCGAGAACCCGCGGGGCGTTGACGTACGTATTGCGATGAATGGAGCCCAGCCGAAGAAACTCGACGCGGGCCAGGGCGGGAATCATGCGAAACACCCGCTGCTGTTCCGGCCATGTGAGTTTCGTCTGGAATCCCACCATGTTGAAGGCCGTTTTCCCCTCGTTTTCCGTCCGAAGCTGCACCACGGCGAACGGCCGCTCCCCAGTACGGGGATCTTCCAAGCCCACCGGTTTGAGCGGGCCGAAGGCCAGAGTCATCTCCCCGCGGCGGGCCATTTCTTCCACGGGCAGGCAGCCTTCGAAATGGACCTCCTTCTCAAACTCCCGCGGCGGGACTTTTTCTCCTGCCACCAGCTCCCGCACCAAGGCGAAGTATTCCTCCTTGCTCAGGGGGCAGTTGAGGTAGTCGGAGTCCTCCGGCCGATACCGGGAGCCGTAGAAGGCGTGGTCCATGTCCACGGAGTCCGCGTCCACGATGGGCGCAATGGCGTCGTAGAAACTCAGGTGGTCTTCGCCCACAACGCGCCGCAAATCCCGGGCCAGAGCGTCGCTCGCCAGGGGACCCGCCGCCAGCACCGTTCTCCAGGCCGAGGCCAGAGCCGGATCGTCCAGGCTCGAAACCTCCCGACGCTCCAGGCGAATGCGCGGATGGGCCTCGATTTTCCCAGTGATGTAGGAGGAAAACTTGTCGCGGTCCACGGCGAAGGCCTTGCCCGCGGGCAGCCGCGTGGCCCTGGCCGCCTCCATGACCAGACTATCCAAGGACTCCATTTCGTCCTTGAGCACCCCCACGGCCTTGGTCCGTTCGGCCGAACGCAGGGAGTTGGAGCAGACAAGCTCGGCCAGGCCGCCGCCAACGTGGGCCGGCGTAGGCGTTTCGGGCCGCATTTCCAGCAGCAGCACGTCGAGGCCCATTCCGGCCAGACGCCAGGCGCATTCGCAGCCGGCCAGGCCGCCGCCGACAATCGTGATGTTCACAGGCGCTCCGACTCAGGTTGATGTTGCAGTGATGTTGAAATCAAAGCCGAAACCTCGTATGTCCCGGCTATGCGGCAGGCGTTGCTCGATATTCGGGATGTGGTCACGGTGTTTCGGTCCGGAAACCGTGTGGCTCGGGCTGTGGATACCGCAAGCCTGCGCCTGGAGCAAGGCGAGACTCTGGCCGTGGTCGGGGAGTCCGGCTGCGGCAAGACCGTGCTGGCGTTGTCGGTCATGGGACTGGTGCCGGACCCGCCCGGCCGGGTGACGGAGGGCGAGATTCTCTATCGCGGCGAAAATCTTCTGGGAATGGAGGAGGAAGCCTTGCGCAAAGTCCGCGGCAACCACATCTCCATGATCTTCCAGGAGCCCATGAGCTCCCTCAACCCCGTGTTCCAGGTGGGGGACCAGATCGCCGAGGCCGTGGCACTCCATCAGCACGCCTCACGCAGGCAGGCGCGGGAAAAGGCCGTGGAAATGCTTAAACTGGTGGGCATTCCCAATCCCGACCGCCGGGCCAAGAGCTATCCGCACGAACTTTCCGGCGGCATGCGCCAACGTGTGATGATCGCCATGGCCCTGTCCTGCGATCCGGACGTGCTCATCGCGGACGAGCCGACCACCGCCCTGGACGTGACCATCCAGGCGCAAATTCTGGATCTCATGGACGAACTCAAGGAAAAGAAAGGCGCCTCCGTGCTGCTCATCACCCACGATCTGGGCGTGGTCGCCCGGGCCGCCCGCCAGGCCGCGGTGATGTACGCCGGCCGGATCGTGGAGCGCGCGGGCGTTCGCGAGCTGTTTCACGAGCCTCTGCACCCGTACACCAAAGGCCTGCTGGCTTCTGTTCCGACTCTGGGGCGCAAGCGGGAGCTGCACCCCATCCGCGGCGCCGTGCCCAGCATCTTCGACAAGCCCGCAGGCTGCGAGTTCCACCCCCGCTGCCCCAAGGCCTTCGAACGCTGCAAAATCGAGCGCCCGCCTTTGTACACCTTAGACAACGGCCGCCAGACGCGCTGCTTCCTTTACGAGCAATGACGAAAACGGACCACACCCCGCTGCTGCAATTGCGCGACGTGCGCAAGCAGTACTCCATTCGCACGGGGCTCGGCCTGGGCGAACCGCTGACCGTCACGGCCGTAAGCCGCGTGAGCCTCACACTGCGACAGGGCGAGACCCTGGGGCTGGTGGGGGAGTCCGGCTGCGGAAAATCCACGCTGGCCAGGCTCATTCTGGGGTTGGAGAAGCCCACTTCGGGCGACATCCACTACCGAGGCGGACGCTTGGACGAGTGGCGCCGGCTGGACCTGCGCCGGCGCATGCAGATGATCTTCCAGGACCCCTTCGCCTCTCTCAATCCACGCCAGAAGATCGGAGACATCGTAGAGGAGGGACCGCTCATTCATCATATGGGGTCGCGCAAAGAGCGCAAGGAAGCCGTGCTGCAACTGCTGGGCATGGTGGGACTGTCGCCGGAATACGCCAACCGGTATCCGCACGAATTTTCCGGAGGCCAGCGCCAGCGCGTAGCCATCGCCAGGGCCCTGGCTCTCCACCCCGAATTGGTGGTCTGCGACGAGCCCGTCTCGGCCCTGGACGTTTCCATCCAGGCGCAGGTGCTGGAGCTGCTGGCCGACATGCGCAAGCGGTTCGACCTCACCTATCTGTTCATCTCCCACGACCTGTCCGTGGTCGGACACGTTTGCGAACGGGCCGCGGTCATGTATCTGGGTTCTCTGGTGGAGGAAGGACCCACGGAAAGCATGTTCGCCGACCCCCTGCATCCGTACACCAAGGCCCTGCTGGCCGCGGCCCCTATCCCGGACCCGGACGCAGCGCGGCGGAGGGCCAAGCTTTCCGGCGACCCGCCAAGCCCCATCGATCCGCCCGGCGGCTGCCCCTTCCACCCCCGCTGCAACCAGGCCTTCGAGCCCTGCAGCCGCGTGGCCCCGCAGCTGGCCGAGAGAGCGCCGGGCAGAAGAACCGCCTGCCATCTCTACGACCCGGAGCATCAGGCGACGCTCGCAACAACCGCTGCAAAGGAGACGCTATGATCTCGCGCGAAGAAGCCCTCGAACTCCTCAAGGCCCAAGGCCAGGAAGAAGCCATGATCGCCCACGCCATCGAATCCGAAGCCGTGATGCGCGGCGTGGCGGAAAAGCTCGGCCGCGACGTCGATCTGTGGGGCCTCACCGGCCTGCTCCACGACGTGGACTACGAGCAAACCCGCGACGAGCCTGCGAAACACGGCCTCATCGGCGCCGAAATGCTCGAAGGGAAATTGCCGCAGGAAGCCATCGCGGCCATCAAGGCCCACAACGGCGAGGAAAACGGAGAGACGCCCTCGGAGGAATTCGACTACGCCCTGCGGGCCTGCGAAACGCTCACCGGGCTCATCCACGCCAACGCGCTGGTTCGGCCCGGCGGCATGGACGGCATGAAACCCAAAAGCATCAAGAAAAAAATGAAGGAAAAGGCCTTTGCGGCCAAGGTGCGGCGGGAAGTCATTCTGGAATGCGAAAAGTTCGACCTGGATCAGGGAGAATTTTTCGCCATCGGCATTGCGGCCATCGCTGCGGTGGCCGACCAGGTAGGTTTGGCCTGAACAGGCCGCTCCCGTCGGCGAGCCCCAACAAAATAAAAAAACGGAGGAAACCCCATGTCCACGAAGATAAGAATCGCGCTCACGGCCGCCCTGGCTCTCCTCATCCTGCTTCCGGCTCAGGCCTTTTGCGCAAGCGGGACAATCCACGTCATGAGCGCCCGCTACGGCAACCTGCCGAAAGACGACGCAGGCGCAGCATTGGACAAAAACCTGGAGGTCAATACGCAGGCCACCTTCTGCGACGCCAAAAAAGCCGTGAAGAAACTGTGCGAAGGCAAGAAGATGTGCGTAGTGAAAGTGGGCAACGAGCTTTGCGGCGACCCCTACAAAGGCAAAGGCAAATATCTCTTCGTGGAGTACACCTGCGGCGATATGGTCGAGCGCGTCAAAGCGGATGAAGGCGACGCGGCGGCGTTCGGCTGCAAGGGCGCCACTCCCGTCATCCCGACGAAGAAAAAATAAACGGCGAATCAGCGGCCGGCGAAGATGCGGCTTGAGACTTTCTCAAGGATCTTCTCGGCCTCGCTTCGAATCTCCACTTCTCCCGAGGCGGCCTGCTGGGCCGCCTCATAACATTCGCTCCACTTGCGCCACTCCCAATACATCTTGGCCATGTTGAGATACGTGCGGGGATGAGCGCCGAAACGCTTGAGGGCCTGTTTGTAGACCTCTTCGGCCCGGGGAAAATCGCCCGCCTGAAGGTAGGCCTCCACGGCCAGCGAATAGGCCTTGCCGTTGGCGGGGTTGGCCTCCATGGCCTTGAGGCAGACGTCCGCGGCCTCGTGCAGCATTTTGCGCTCCAGAAAGGCCTCGGCGATCTTGCACGGAATTTCCTTGTCCGCGGCCTTCTTGATAGCCACCTTGCGCAGGCAAACCCTGGCCTTGAGATCATCCCCCTCCTCAAGAAGCCGCATGCCTCTGGCGTACAACTCCTTGACGGTTTCCTGTTTCAGCTTCAATTCCAGGTCGGCTTTGTTCTGCTCCGCTCCGCCCATCCAAGCGTGCAGACTCCGAAGAACTTGCAAGGCTTCGCGCTCCTGCCCCGTCCGGATCACGAAATGATCCATGGAGAAAATCTTCCGCTGCTGGAACTGCTGCTTGACGTCGGAATTTTTCGAAAGCGCCTGGAGAAAGTCGTTCAAGTAGGTGTTGAGCATGATCTTCTGGCGCCCGACGACCCTTCGGTCCAAACTCAACTTGACGCCGGCGATCGCTTCGAGAAGAGAATCCGCCGGACGGTTCTTGTTGATGTAGGCCTTGGCGCGGGCCAGATGCTCCTGGGCGATTTTAACGAGGTCGTCGGAAGCCATGCACAATCCTTCGCTTGATTCGCCGGTCCAGAACCGGACCGGTTCATTAGAAAATTGGCGGCTGGGCTCGCTTGCCACTATTTTCAAACTCGTCTAGCTTGTCAACATAGGGAGGCAGGCTCATGGCGAACTATCTGGTCAAGGAATTCGACAAAGGCGCCGTCATCTTCCGGGAAGGCGACGTCGGCGATGCGGCCTACCTTCTGCAGAAAGGCCGGGTCGAGGTCAGCAAACAGGCTTCCGGACGAAGCAAGGTGCTGGCCGTTTTGTCGCCGGTGTCGGTCTTCGGCGAAATGGCCGTGCTGCTCCCTGACCTCAAGCGCACGGCCACGGCCACGGCGCTCAGCCGGGTCAAGACCGTCATGATCAACAAAAAAAGCTTCGACTCCTTTGTGGAGCAAACTCCCAACGTCATCCAATCCATCCTCAGCGTGCTGGTGCGACGCCTCAAATCGTCCACCGAAAGATTCATCCACTCCTCCAGCATATACCACGGACTGGTGCTGACCATAGATATCTTGCGGCAACACGCGATCGAAGACGTCGACTATATGAAATTGAACAAAATGCTCGCGGACGCCTTCTCCCTCGATCCGAAGCACAGCAAAACCTACATCGACAAACTCGACAAGCTGGGGTTGGTGAAAATTTGGCGCAACCAGGATGGAGTGAAGAAAATCCGAATTTACGAACAGGACCATTTCGTCGACCACGCGCTGAAACTCCTGGCCGAGGCAAAAATGTTGGACGAAGAAATCCCCGTCAACGAGGGAATTTCCTCCATCTGACATCCGGCCTGCGCCAAGACGACCAAGTCTCCCGCGGCGTCTCATATCCGAACCACGGAAGCTCCTACCAGTTGTCCGGCCTCGCGGACCCATTTTCTGATCCGATGGGCGAACTGACAAGCCGTTCGATCCGCCCGCCTTTGTAGCGGGGCGGCCTGTGGGCCGCCCCGCCGGCCGCCATCAATCGACGGCGACCGCCCCTGCCTTTTATCTACGCCTCCGGACGCCGCAAAAGAACATCAAAACAAATAGTATCGCTGCGTCAGCGGCAAGGTTTGCGCCGGCTCGCAGTCCACCGGGGCTCCGTCAATGCGGACATCGTAGGTTTTCGGGTCCACCTCGATCTTGGGCGTTTTCCAGTTGTGGATCATGTCTTTCTTCTCGATGCTCCGGCAACGCCGGACGGGTAGAACCATCCGCTCCAGGCCGAGGCGCTCCTTGATTCCCTGCTCATAGGCGGCGCCGGAAACAAAGGTGGCGCACGTTCCGGAAAGCGCTTTGCCGAACGCGCCGAACATGTTCCGCATGAGCACGGGCTGCGGCGTCGGGATCGAGGCGTTCGCATCGCCCATTTTGGCGGCGATAATGAATCCGCCCTTGATCACGACGTCCGGCTTGACGCCGAAGAGAGCCGGATTCCAGACAACGAGATCGGCTATTTTTCCCTTTTCGATCGAACCGACATAGTCCGAAACGCCATGGGTGATCGCGGGATTGATCGTGTACTTGGCCACATAGCGTTTCGCTCTGAAATTATCGTGGTCGTCGCCGGCGGCTTCCGGGAGCTGGCCGCGCTGCTTCTTCATCTTGTCCGCGGCCTGCCACGCCCGCGTAATCACCTCCGCCGGCCGCCCCATGGCCTGGGAATCCGAGTTCAAGATGGAGATGGCCCCGATGTCGTGCAGAATGTCTTCGGCGGCAAGCGTCCCGTAGCGAATCCGGGATTGCGCGAAGGCCACGTCCTCCGGAAGATTCGGGTCCAGATGATGGCACACCATGATCATGTCCAGATGCTCATCCATAACGTTTTTCGTGAACGGCATGGTCGGGCTTGTGGAGGACGGCAACACGTTCGGCAGACCGCAGGCCTTGATGATGTCCGGGGCGTGTCCCCCGCCGGCGCCCTCGGTGTGGTACGTATGGATGGCGCGCCCCGCGATGGCCTCCATGGTGCTCTCAAAATATCCCGCCTCGTTCAACGTGTCCGTATGGATGCACACCTGAACGTCGCAGGCGTCCGCCACGCTCAGGCAGGTATTGATAGCCGATGGCGTGGAGCCCCAATCTTCATGCAGTTTCAAGCCGACGGCGCCCGCCTCTATCTGCTCCATGAGCGGCTCTTGCGACGAGCAATTGCCCTTCCCAAGAAAGCCGAAATTCATGGGCAGCGCTTCTATGGATTCGATCATCTTGCGGAGGTTGTAGGCGCCGGGCGTGCAGGTCGTTGCGAACGTTCCCTCCGCCGGACCGACGCCGCCGCCGATCATGGTGGTCATCCCGGAATACAAGGACGTTTCCACCTGTTGCGGGCAGATGTAGTGCACGTGCGTATCCACGCCGCCCGCCGTCACGATCATGCCTTCCGCGGACAAGACCTCGGTTCCGACGCCGACGACCAAATCCGGATGCACGCCATCCATCACGTCCGGGTTGCCGGCTTTGCCGACCCCAACGATTTTTCCGTCCTTTATCCCGATATCCGCCTTGACGACGCCCCAGTAATCCAAAATCAGCGCATTGGTCAGCACCATATCCAACGCACCGTTTTTGTTGGTGATACTCGAATGCTGCCCCATTCCGTCCCGGATGGTTTTGCCCCCGCCGAATTTCATTTCATCGCCGTAAACGGTGTCATCCTTTTCGACTTCAATGAATAAATCCGTATCGCCAAGGCGAACCTTATCGCCGACGGTGGGGCCATACATGGATGCGTATTCTTCGCCGCTGATCTTAAAAGACATTTTTATCTCCTTCCGCAATAAAGCCGCGAAGCTTGGCGGTGAATAACGATTTCTCCGAGGTGGAGTCGTTGATCTGTGCGTCCGTCAGGTTGTTGAGTCCGCAAACGATCCGCTTGCCTGCGATCCGCACCAGCCGCACCTCCTTTTCCTCGCCCGGTTCGAACCGCACGGCGGAGCCGGAAGGAATGTCCAGCCGAAAGCCGTAGGCTTGGACGCGGTCGAACGCCAAAAAACGATTGGCTTCAAAAAAATGAAAATGCGCCCCGACCTGGATGGGACGGCTCCCCGTGTTCGACACGCTGACGACCTTCGTCTCCAAACCTTCATTGAGCGTTATGAATCCTTGCCTGCAGATGATTTCACCCGGTTTCATATCGACCTCCCTGCGTTATCAGCGGATGGGCTGATGGACCGTCACCAATTTGGTTCCATCGTCGAACGTCGCCTCGATCTGGACGTCGCGCACCATTTCCGCAACGCCGTCCATCACATCGTCTTTGCCCAAAAACGTCGCTCCCAGCTCCATCAACTCCTTGACGCTTTTGCCTTCGCGAGCCAGCTCCATGAGTTCGGAGGAAATCAACGCTATCGACTCCACATAATTGAGCTTGAGCCCTTTTTTCCTGCGGGATTTCGCCAATTCCCCCGCCGTATGCAGCATTAATTTTTCCATTTCTCTTGGCGTAAGATGCATGCGATACTCCTTTTAAAAATGTGATTCCGTTGACTGCGGCGCCTCCCCACACGCGTCCGCACATGCTGAGAAATTTCTGCTTTGAACGTTCAACGAAACCGGCGCGCCGCGGGACGGCTCGCGTAATTGTTCAAACAAACTTTTTTCTCAGGTACGAAATTTAAAATAATACTCAATTTAGAATATTATTTTATATTTCGTGTTATCATCGATATAAATTTTTCCTGTTATCGTCAATAAGACGCTTTTCCGCCAAGCGCGCCGAACAGCGCCTGTGGTTGGCGAGTCAAGAAAGACGCTTCCTTAAGGGGCTTCATCCCGCGCAAAGCGCGCCCTCGCTCGTCTACGCCCATGACGGACCCGCCCCCGCCTCGAATGTCGCAAGAAAATCCGACCCGCCCTCGCCCTTTCCCCTTGTAACCCAGGGAAAAGTGTTTACTGTCTGCGGGTCATGCCCGTCAGCGCTCCCAGCAATGGACTGAGAACCACGCCATATCGCACCATTTTCTCTCTGGCTTGGCCCCAGGTGTTGACCATGGTGCTCCACTTCAGCATCGGTTTCGTGGACGTCTGGGCCGCGGGCCAGCTCAGCCGCGATGTTCAGGCCGGCATGGGACTGGTCACGCAGCTCTATATGTTCCTGCTGCTGGTCGCCATGGCCGGCTCCAACGGCGCCGTGGCCGCCATCAGCCAGTCCGACGGAGCGGGACGGACGCTGCGCGCCCTGCGTTATATCGGCCTGTCCCTTCTCATCGGGCTCTCGGCCGGCCTCGCGCTCGCCGTGCTGGTGATTCCGTCCCGGCCGCTGCTGCTCCAGCTGATTCAGACGCCGGACAGCCTGAAGCCCATTACGGCCTATTTCCTGACGGTCTTCGCCCTGACGCTGCCGAGCCAGCACCTGCTGATCATGACCAACTCCATCTTCCGGGCCCGCAAGATGGTCATGATCCCTCTGGCGACCATGTTGCTGGTCACAAGCTGCAACGCCCTGGGCGACTTGGCTCTGGGACTCGGCGCCTTCGGCGCCCCCAAGCTCGGCTATCAGGGACTGGCTTGGTCCACGTTGTGCTCGGTGAGCGCCGGCGCCGCGTTCAATCTGATCGTCCTGCGCTTCCGGGGAATGCTCGGCCGCTTCTCCCTGGTCCCCTGGCGCTGGATCCGCCGAGCCGCCCCCTATCTCATCAAGGTGGCCTGGCCGGACGCGCTCAACCATTTGATCTGGAACTCGGGGTATATGGTCCTGTTCGGCGTGACGGCCAACCTGCCCGAGCATTCCGTGGACGCGTTGGCGGCCATGGCTGCGGGCATGCGCATAGAATCCTTCTTTTTCCTGCCCGCTTTCGGCCTGAACATGACCGCCTCCATCCTGGTGGGATACTACCTGGGCGCCGGCGAACCGGCCGAAGCCAAGCGCTATGGATGGCGCATTCTGCTCATCGGAGTGCTGTTCATCTCCGTTTTCACCCTGGCCCTGTGGCGGCTGGCGCAGCCCATGGCCGCCCTGATGACCAAAAATCCGGTGGTGCAAGAGGAGGTAGTCCGCTACCTCTTCTGGAACTTCCTGGCGCTGCCGTGCACCGTAACGACCATGATCCTGACCGGCGCCTTCCGCGGCGCGGGCGCAACCTTGTACAACCTTATCGTCGTGACCATCGCCACCTGGGGGGTGCGCGTCCCCCTGGCCTGGCTGCTGGGCCGCCATATCCTGCACAGCGCCGAAGGCGTCTGGATCGCCATGTTCTGCTCCATGGCCCTCCAGGCCAGCCTCATGGTGCTGGCCTTCGCCACCCAAAACTGGCAGCGCTTCAGCATGTACAACAGAAAGCTCAACACTCAAGGATTACGCCATGACCCTGCCGTTCGAACCGCTTAACATCCATCACCAGGCCCAGTACAAGGCTCTATTGAGCCGAGCCGGAGAACCGACGTCGGACTACACCTTCGCCAACATTTTCGGCTGGGCCGAGCATTACGGCCTGCAAATCGCCTTTGACCAGGACGCCGCCTGGATTCGGCAAACAACTCCCGAGCCCGCCTACTGGGGGCCTGTGGGCGACTGGAAGGCCATCGACTGGGCCTCGAAGCCCCTGCTCGCATCCGGCGCGCACTTCATCCGCACCCCAGGCGAACTGGCCGACATTTGGCGCGAAACGTTCCAATCCGGCGTCGAGCTGTGCGAATCACGCGACCACTTCGACTACGTCTACTCCGTCAAGGAGCTTGTCGAGCTTAAAGGCAACAAATTCCATAAAAAGAAGAACCTGCTCAACCAGTTCAAAAAGAAATGCGATTGGGAGTACCATCCCCTGGACATGGACTGCGTGGAGGACGTGCTCCAGCTGCAACAGGAGTGGTACGAGTGGCGCGAACAGGAGACGGGAGAAGTGCTCACGGCCGAAAACGAGGCCATCCGCAGGGTGCTCACCGAATTCGACCGCATGGCCCTCATGGGCGGCTCCATCAAGGTGGACGGGAAAATGGTCGCCTACACCGTGGGAGAGCGTCTGGACGATGAAACCGTGGTCATCCATTTCGAAAAGGGCTGCTCAAAATGCAAGGGCGTTTACCAGGCCATCAACCAGATGTTTCTGGAGGACGCGGCCCAGGAATTCACCTGGGTCAACCGGGAGCAGGACATCGGCGATCCCGGTCTGCGCAAAGCTAAAATGTCGTATAATCCAGCATACTTGCTGGATAAATACGAGGTTCGCTTCAAGTGAGGCTTCGGGCCTGGGCCTTCTGGCTCTGCCTGATGTTCATCTCCCAGGCGGCCGGCGCCGAGCCGCGAGCCGGCGAGCCGACGGAGGCCTTGCGCTTCAACATGTATTGGGGCCCCATTCCCGTAGGCTCGGCCATGCTCACGGACGCGCCCGCTTCGGACGCCCAGGGCCGGCCGATCCGACGCATCCGGCTGACCTGCAACTCCAACTTTTTTGTGGACCTGTTCTGCAAGGTTCGGGACAGCCTGGAATCCGTCGCGGCCCGCGATCTCTCGCGGAGCATGGCCTACAACAAGAGCCTGCGCGAAGGCTCCGTGCGCCGGCGATTCTCCACCCGGCTGGATTGGGCCCATAGGCGAAGCATTCGCCTGGATTTGCTCGACAACAGCACCCTGAGCCGCCATCTGCCGGAGTCCGCCCTGGACCCCCTGGCCGTGTTCTATGATTTTCGCCAGCGCTTTTTGCAGGGAAACCACGCCATGCAGACCGACGTCACGGACGGCTTGTATCTGGTCAAAGCCCGCGCCCGCATGGTCGGCCGGGAGCGCATCAGCGTTCCCTACGGAACGTTCGACGCCCGCAAGGCGCAAGTCTGCATGTCCCACGTGGACGGAATCTTTCGTGCATCAGAGCCGGGATGCTTCTTCGTTTGGATTTCGGACGACCGGCGCGGCTTGCCCCTGATCCTGCAAGCCAAGGTTCGCGTCGCCGGTTTTCTGGGCGATTTGTCCGTGGAGCTGGCCGGCGTTGAAAACGACCAAGCGCAAACGAAAGAGCAACAGCAGCCGTCGCCTTAAAAAGGACGAGGAGCGATCAGAACTCGGGGCCGCCGGCCTCTTTCAAACCTCCGCCGTTCTCCCGCCTCCATATCTTGACCAAGCCCACGCCGGCGAGATTCTGCTCCAGACTGAACAAGGCTCCCGGCAAGGCGGCCTGCACGGAAAAATAGGTATACGCCAACGCCACGCCGAGCCCCGAATTCTGCATGCCCACCTCAATGGACACGGTGCGAGCGTCGCGAACGTCGCAGCCGGTCAACCGCGCCGCAACGTACCCCGCGCCGAACCCCGCCAGGTTGTGGCAAACCACTGCGGCCATCACCAAAAGAGGCAAGCCCAGAATCGTGACGCGGTTCATGGCCACGACGCAAGCGATGACCACCGAAATGGAGAGGATGGAAATCGACGGGAAAACGGCGAGCAACGGGCGAACCCCCCGGCGCAACAGCCGCCGAAGCACGAGTCCGTCCGCCAGCGGAAAGACCACAATCCAAAACACTGAAGCGACCATCGCCCCGAAATGAATGTCGATCCGCTCGTGAAAAATCAACCAGATAATGGCCGGAGTGACCACAGGCGCAAGCAACGTCGAGGCCATGGTCATGGTCACGGACAAGGCCACGTTGCCCTTGGCCAAATAGGTGATAACGTTGGAGGCGGTCCCGCCCGGGCAGGCGCCGACCAGCACCAGCCCCAAAGCGACCTGGGGCGGCAATCCGAACAGGGTTGCGGCGCCCAGACCGATGAGCGGCATGAGCCCGTATTGCAAGAGCGCCCCGAGGCCCACCAGCCGCCATCGGGAGGCCACGCCTTTGAAATCCTTGAATTCGAGCGTCAACCCCATCCCGAACATGATGACGCCCAGAAACAAGGCGATGTGCGGCTTGATCCAAAGGAACAGGTCCGGAGCGATGAGCGCGAGGCCGGACAGCAGAATCGCCAACATCAAAAAATGGGATTCAAAAAAACGGGCGAGTGCTGCAAGCATGGCGAACGTTCCCAATATGGGCCATCCAAGCAGTGGACAGCCCCAATGCTTCAGCGGGCTGAGCGGAAAATTCGAACGCAGGGAGCCGAAAAGGACCGAACCTCCCTTGAGGCGCCCGGAGGACTCGGCTTTTACAAGGCGGCGAAGCGGTCAGGCTTTTCACCAGCCTGCTGTATGGTTGATGGCCGGTGCTTACTCCATGAAAAGCCTCGGCGTCAATTCAAACCTTCCGCGCCGGCCAGCATGGTTTCGTTGGCTAGGCGCGTGGCGTGCAAATACAATTTGGAGGCCTTGAACGCCGGCACGCCCATTCTGAAAATAGCATCCTGCACGACCCGCAGCTGGCCTTTTTCCAGAGCCTGCAGCAGTTGCAGCCACTCGGACATTTCATTTTTCCCGAGCAACGCGTCCTTCAAAACTTCAGACAGCGGCAAGTCGTCCAATATGTCCTCCATGGGCGCGCCGAACACGGCGTCGATGTTGGAGAACAGGCCCAACAGAAACGAGGACTCGGGGCTCCAGCCGGAGATCAGGTCGTTTTCGGCGGCCAGCCGCAAGAACTGGGCCCGGTGCAAAGAATACCAGCCGAGCGCGGACCCCTTGTCCGAATCGTCGACGCATGTGATGCAGGCCGCCAAGGCCCAACTCCGGAGCGGTTGGAATCCCAGCATGCACACCGCCCTGTCCAGGTTGGAAATCTCGTTGCTGACGCCGAAAGCCGGAGAGTTGATATAGCGAAGCAATCGGTAGGCCAGGGTCGGCTCCGAGGAAATGACCGCCAGCACTTTCTGGGGTTGAATGTCCTCGTCGGCCAGCACTCTCAGCAGCCGCAGGAAGCTGGTCCGCTCGTTGGACACCTTGCGGCCGGGGACAATCTCCGGTTGGGAAAAAAAACAACCTTGAAAATAGTTGAAGCCCAGGACCTTGGCGCCTTCGAAAGATTGCCAGTCATCCACATTCGCCGCAATGAGCTCGCCATCGTATTTTTTTAGTTTGGAGCGTATCCCGATGATTTCCTTGGGCTCGAAATCGAAAAAATCGACCTTGATGCAGTGGGCCAGTTGCAGGATGGACTCGTTTTCTCCCAGGACCTTGCTGTAACTCAGGCGCACCCGGTATCCCTGTTTTTTGACCTGCTCCAGCAGCGCTTTCGCCTGGGAGATATCGTCGACGGCCTTGATTTCCAGAACCACGGACTGGTTCGGCAATGCAAGGTGCGCGTTTTCCAGAATCGCCCGGGACCCGATGTTGATGCAAATAAATTTGTCCGGCCCCAATCCCTTGGCGCCCACGCTATATCCATCCGCAATCAAAGCGGAGTCGGCATAGGCTTCATCGTCGATCGAAGAGCACTGGTTTTCGCCGCAGTGGCGAATAAATACTTCATACCCCCACAGATTGCGCCGACGGTTGAAAATAGGCTGGCGAGCGACAAAAACATTGTCCAGCGAAGCCATGGCGCCCTCCGTATCTATGTTACAACACGGTGAATAGCTTAGAATATTTGCTTCGAAGCTCGACCTTTCGCACGCCCATACGACGATCAGACGCAAGAAACAAGTGAAAAGGCTCAAAGTAGACGAAAGAGGCGAGTCCAGTACGCAAACTTGCAACTTTGAACCGGCGGCCAACGTTGTCGAAAACCGCGCAACAATCCCCAACCTGTTGCCATTGCATTCTTTTATTTTGCATTTCGGCCAATGCTGCGAGACGATAGCCAAAAGCTCTGCCTACAGTCCCCCCGCTTCCCGCAAACGCTGCAATTCAGCCCCCTCGAGTTCTCTGAACGCCCCGGAGGGCAAGTCTCCCAAACGCAACGGACCTTCGGCGACGCGGATCAAACGCAAGATGGTCAGGTCCAAGTCCCGGCACATGCGCCGAATTTGCCGATTCACGCCCTGGCGCAACGTCATCTCCAAGGTGGAGGTTCCAGCCTGTCTGGCCAGCACCCGCACCTTGACCGGCGCCAGTTTTTCCCCCTCGGCCAGGGTCATGCCCCGGCGCATGGCTTTCAAAGCCGCATCCGGCGCCTCCGGGCGCACCACTACATGGTAGTGTTTCTCCAAATGCCGGCTAGGATGGGTCAGGGCGTTGCACAGATCGCCGTCCGTGGTGAGCAGCAAGAGGCCTTCGGAAAAAAAATCGAGCCGGCCGACGTGGAAGAGGCGGAGGTCCCGCAATTTTTTGGGCAGCAAGTCGAACACGGTGGTCCGGCCTTGGGGATCCTTGGCAGTGGTCACCACCTGGACGGGTTTGTGCATCAGAAACGTCCGCTGGGCCTGGGCCCCGGGCAGACTGCGCCCGTCCACGCGCACGTCGTCTGCGGAAAGGTCAACCCGGACGCCGGGCTGATCGACCACTTGGCCGTTGACCGACACCCTGCCGGCCAAAATGAGTTCGTCGGCCTTGCGGCGCGAAGCGATTCCGGCCTGGGCGATGGCCTTGTTCAGACGCAGGCCGTCGGAGGAGGATTGTTCAGACATACGCCCTGCTAACGCCAGGACAAGGCAAGGTCAAGAACGCGGCGTCACACCCCGTCATACCCGGATCACCTTGTCCGCCAGCTGCATGCTCGTCACCACGTCCAGCATGTTGGTGGTTTCGCCCACGCGCTTTTGCTCCAGCAGGCCGAAATGGTCCAGGCAAGTGCCGCACACCAGAATGGAGACCCCGGACGCCGCCAGGGCTTGCAGCTTCTCCAGGCAAGCACTCCCCTCCACGGCCAGCTTCACCCCGGCGTTGAGCAGAATGATACGCCACAGGCTCTCGCCCAGCTCCGGCAGCGTGGACAAAAAGTTCAACATCAGCTTGCCGCCCAGTTCCTCGTCCCCGCGGCCCACGGTGTCCGAGGCGATGAAGACCAGCGTTTGCAGCGCGGCCGGCTCCGTCTTTGCGGCCGCAGGCGCCGCCGCGACGGACGGCTGCGCCCTTCCGCCTTCTTCGCCGCGAGAGGCGATAACGCGGTACAGACCGCCGCCTGCGTCCTCCACGCGGGCCAAAAAACGCTGCCGCGATAGAAAACGACTGACGTTCTCCTTGGCCGCCTCGTTATCCACCAAAACCGTGAAGGTCTCCGGCGGGTCCGGCTCCTCCAGGCAGGCTTTGCATTGCAAAACAGGTTGCGGGCATGGCAGGCCGCGGCAGTCAAGCAAACGCTCGGACATGGAAACTTCCTCCTTATTTATCAAACATACGCTACGCTGCGGGGAGGCGGTCAAATCGAAAAACGCGATGAATAACCGCAATGAAAATCGCCGACGCCGATCTTGAGAACACGCTTGTCATCGGGGACGGCGGCAAGTATGGGAACTCCATGTCCAAAACACAGCGCATCGGAGCCATGCTGGCGCCTGCCGCGGCCGCGATCTACCGCCTGTGGGCGCGCACGCTGCGCTACCCGTGCGAAAATTGGGAATCTGTGCAGAAAGCCGCGGATGAGGGCCGGCATATCGTCTTCGTTTTGTGGCACGACGAACTGTTCGCGCTGCCGGGATATGGTCTGCGCCGCGGCTGGCGCTGCGTTACGATTGTCAGCCAGAGCAAGGACGGCGAGGTGCTGGCCAGGGTGCTGCAGAATCTGGGGCTGACCACGGCGCGCGGCTCCAGTTCCCGCGGCGGCGTGCGAGCGCTGGTTTCGGCCTACCGGGAGATGCGCGACGGCCGGCGCGCCGTCATCACGGTGGACGGTCCGCGCGGACCGCGGCACGAAGTCAAGGACGGCCCGATTTTCCTGGCCCACAAGGCCAAAGCGCGCATCGTCCCCGTCCGCGTGCGTATCCATGGGCTCCGGTACGTTTTCAAAAACGCCTGGGACCGTTTCCAGATTCCCTATCCGTTCTCCACGTGCTCCATACTTTTCGGAAAGCCGTACGACGTCCAGGCCGAAACCCTGGACCAGGACGCGCTGGCCGTCGAGCGGGCGCGGCTGCAAAAGGCTCTGGACGACCTCGGTGAAGAACTGGGGCTGGATTGAAGGGGGAAATAGCCCCGCTTTGCTTATCCTTCCGGACAGATCGGAAATCTCACGGGATGCGGACTTGTTTCACCGGCATGTTTCCCACAGGCCCCCTTTGCCCGCCAAGAGGAACATCCCACTGAAACAACCGATAAAATGATGTCTCCCGCCCTGGTCCCCGCCACAAAAAGAAGGCCGCACGGAGCGTGCTCCAATCCTGTGCGCAACGCTCCGTGCGGCCGATGAATCAATGGGAAGCTTGGTCCCCATCAGCAACGAACGTTCGGTGGAAGCCCCTACTCGATCTTCTTCCTCGCCCCGCCCTCTGTGAAGAACGGCAGTCCGACACGCTCGGCGCGCAGTTGCGACCGACCGGCGTCGATGAGGAACTCCTTGTCTCCGGCGCGCTGGGCGTCCACATAGGCCAAGGCCACGGCGTACCCCAAGGAAGGGGCGAAGGAGCCGCTGGTTACGCGCCCCACGGCCGCGCCTTCCGACGTGAGCACGGCGTCGTTGTGGCGGGCGCTGCGCCGTCCGTCGAGCTTGAGCGGGACCAGGGACTCGCGCACGTCGAAAGCGCGGGTCTTCCCCGTGTATTCGGCCTCCGACTTGAGCATGCCGGCGTAGCCGGCCTCGGCCGGCGTGTGCTCCTCGTCGAGGTCCTGCCCGTAGAGAGGCAGTCCGATTTCCAGGCGCAGCGTGTCCCGTGCGCCCAGACCGGCCGGTTCGACGACCTCGGCCTCCAGCAGCCGCTCCCACAGGGCCAGGGCCTTTTCCACGTGGACGTAAAGTTCGAGGCCAAGTTCTCCGGTGTATCCCGTCCGGGAAACCAGCAGGGGCTCCTGCTCGAAATGCATGGCGTCGAAGGTGAAATATTTGAGTTTCACGGGTTGTCCGAGAACCTGCTCAAAGGCCTTGAACGCCTCGGGTCCCTGGAGATCGATTTTCGCGGTGCGCTGGGAGATATCCTCCAGTTCGGCGCCCGCTCCCAACCGCTCCTTGATCCACTCGCGGTCCGTCTCCATGCGCGCGCCGTTGACCACCAGCATGAAGCTGCCCGGGTCCAGCCGGTAGACAAGCAGGTCGTCGATGACGCAGCCGTTGTCGTTGAGCAGGAAGCCGTACCGGCACTTGCCCGGGGCGAGGGTCGCCAAATTCTGGGTGACCAGCCGGGACAGGCTTTCCAGGGCCCGGTCACCGGTGAGCATAAACTCGCCCATGTGGCAGATGTCGAACAGCGACGCCTTGGTGCGCGTATGGCGGTGTTCGTCCAAAATGGACCGGTAGCTGATGGGCATATCAAAACCGGCGAAAGGAGCCATCTTGGCCCCATGCTCCCGATGCCAGGAAGTAAGCGGCGTGGTGAGCAAATTGTCCATGTCCCCTCCTCGATTCAGGTTGGACGGCGAAACCTGAAATTCGGTGTCGATCCGCGGAAAACGGGCGCCTTTCGAGCGCCGCATCAGGAAGAAGCGCGACTCTTGCTGATGGCCCGCAGCTCGTCAAGCAGCGACACCAGACGACCGTAGAACTTCTTCACGTTGCGCCCGTAATCCGAGAGGCCTTCCTCTTTGACGTTAATATAATTGTTGAGCAAATACTTGTCATTGACCACTGCGTTTCCGATATGCTGGACCGTGTGCATGAGGCCTTCGAAATAGAACGAAGCTTCGAACTTGAGATCCGAAAGCAATTCGACCATACGTTGCAACATCTCCAGATACGTAACTTTCTTGCTTTCGAGCCTCCGGCGCTGAAGCTGTTCGAGAATGAGCACCTTTCTGGCCTGCTGAATATAGCTGTACAGCGTCCAGACTTCCTGAAACAACCCGCCGGTCTGCTTGAAGACGTCGTAATGCTCGGGCGCCAGGAGATAGCTGTCCAGCACCTTGCACATATCGGAAAAAAAGGATTCGGGCTGGGCGATGAGCCGGCTTTGATGTTTCGTAAACCAAGTGTGCAAAAACTTGAGGCGCTTTTCGTGGGTGTCCGTATCCTGGACAATCTCCATGCCCTTGTAGGTCGTCAGCCCCGCATACTCGCCGCGCACCACGTCGTTGAGCCGCAACAGGAGGTTGGCGGGGTTGCCGACGAGATTCAGCCCTTGGAGCACGCGCCCGGTTTCGGGATGGATGACTTCCTGCCCGGCAATGGAAAGAGCACGCCATTCCTGGACGTTGTTGGGGTTGAAGTTATGCTGCTTGTAAATAACGCGGACAATGACCACGCGGCGTTTTTCGTCCACGAAATAACCTTCGCTGCGCAGCATGTCCACGGTGTCTTTCTGGCGTCGATGGACTTGAATCAGGGCCAGCTTCTCCAACCGGGGATGGAACTTCTCCTGAGGGTGGGAGTACAGGGTCGTAATGGTGCGGTCGGACTGGCCCATAACCCGCACGAGAAAGGTCTCGCCCACCCGGAAAAGCCGACGGGCGAAAAGAGCGGCGGACGTCCGGCGCTCCGAGGCGATGGGGAACCCGTACAGCTCCATCAAATATTGGTAGACAAACGGCCGGTTGCGTTCGTAGCGGGCGTTGTCGCCGGGCTTGAACTTTCCGATGCGCATACCGAAACGCTTCAATTCGGTGTCCAGGTCCGAAGGCAGCGAGGCGTACACGCCGCTCAGGTGGAACTGGCCGAAACGATCGGTGGCGATAACCTGGGCGCGGTCCATGCATATAAGATACGGCGTCAACGCCTGATAATGATCCAGATCGCAGACGTCGCTATCCAGAAATTCTTCGGCGAGCTTGTCCCCCAAATTCTTCGGCAGCCTGCGGCGCAACGTCTCCAGATTGCTGTTCTGGAGCGTGCGCTCCAAGGGACAGGAGGCGCTGTAGCCTTCCTGGTCCACGTTGTGCGGGCTGTGCAAAATGTCGAATTGGAAAACTTCGCGGAAATAATCAATGGGC
The DNA here is from genome assembly GCA_030156255.1 of Desulfovibrionales bacterium. Classification (GTDB taxonomy): domain Bacteria; phylum Desulfobacterota; class Desulfovibrionia; order Desulfovibrionales; family Desulfovibrionaceae; genus JASGMV01. The sequence continues at coordinate 8,985 of JASGMV010000047.1, read as the reverse complement.
CGCTCCAGCGCCACCATGCTAAAACCGGGCAGCTCCTTGTACTCGATGAGGTTGGGCTCAAAGGAAGGCAGGAGTTCTCGAGCCTCCACCAACGGATAGTTTCGGGAGTTCCGATAAGGCTCCAACAGGCAGGTTTGGATGTGCACGTGATCCAAAAACTGCTTGAGCTGGGCGATGGAGCCTACCTGGATCGGCTCCTCGGATTCCGTCGCCTGCCCGATGCTGAGCATGCCCCTGTCCTTGTTTTCGGCAAAGGTTGTCTTTGAAAGGCTCGACGCTTTGCAGGGCGATCAAGCCGCGCCCGGTCCGATTTGCAACGGCCGCAACGGGTCCAAAATGCGCCGGCGTTCGGGCCAGAGAATCGAGCCCGCGATTGAGTATAGCTAGAACGCCTCGAAATGACAAGGAAATGAACTTCGGAAAGCAAACGTCGACACGGCGGCGTACAAATTCAAACGTTCCGTCTCTTTCAGATACGCTAAAAATTTACACAATAAAAACAGGCTATTGACAGCTTCCTCTTCTTTCCAGTATGTTGCAACCGCATTTGGTGAAAATTCGGTATGCATACTCTATGAACTTAAGGTGGCGTCATGCGCAAACAGGATCAATGCCCGCGGGCGAAAATCAACATCCAGCACTGCAATTGCACGTATGCAGGTTGCGCCAAACATGGATTGTGCTGCGAATGCTTGCACTATCACCGCCAGAGGGGCGAACTTCCCGGCTGCTATTTCACACCTGAGGAAGAAAAGACGTATAATCGCAGCATTGAGTTCTTCATCGAACGCAGACGCTCCAAGTAACCCGAAATTCGCCCGCCATCGGCCGGCGGAGAAAAGCACCCGTCTGGAGGCGCCGGCTTGTCAGAACACCACGCCATGACCCGGGATGAATGCCTGCGACGAATCCTTGGGATCGTGCTCAACGTGTTCCATGCGCACACGGTGGCGCTCTTTCTGCGCTCCGGCTCGACGTTTCCGCTGGTGGACCACATGAGCCTGAGCGGCAATGTGGACGCACAGGCGCAAATCCGCGGAGGCGAAAGCCTGTGCGGCTGGATTCTCCAGAACAAAAAGCCGTTGCTTTTGAACAACTTCGACAGCAAACGGAGCCACCTCGGCTATTACGCCACAAGCGAAGAGGCCCACATCAAGGCGTTCATGGGCGTGCCCGTGGGCAATGGCGGCGGCGTGCTCTGCCTGGACAGCAAACGCACCTACTCTTTCAGCTCCTTGGACCAGAAAATTCTGGGGCAGTTCGCCGACTTCATCGACAACGTCTGGCTGGAGATGCGTTGCCTGTCCCAGGATTTGAGCCGCGACTGCTACTTCAACGGCGTGAAGGCGCTCCAGGTCCTTCATCTTGAGCACCCCCGTTGGCCGGACTACCTGCACAACGTCCTGACCCTGTTCTCGGAATCCACAGGTTTCAGCCACGCCTTTTTGGCCGTGGTCGAGGACTCTCCCGGCTGGTACGTGGTGGAGCACGCCAACCAACCGATGGTCCAGCGCGAAGGAGGGGCGGCGAGCAAAAAATTTCCCGTGGGCCAGGGTCTGGTGGGCTGGATATTCCGGGAAGGCTCCGGTCTGGTCATGGACGGCGGCGACGCCCGCCAATCCCACACCACCCTCTTTGGCAAAGACATCCAGACGCCGGCGTTCAAAACGGCCGTGTGCGAACCACTGATCGTCAACCACAAGGTGACCGGCGTGCTCGGCGTGGCCAGCGAAAAACCGGGACTCGTCGAAACCGACCTTCGCGACTTCCTGCGCATGGGCGCACAACACCTTTCCCTGTTTCTCGAAAACCTTTCCCTGAAAAGCCGGTTGGCAGGGGCCAAAGCCAAGGCCATGCAGCAGTCCGCGTCATCAGGGGAGCAGCAAAGAGGACGCTAGCATGTTCAAACGCCTGCTCGCCATGTTCGGAAAAGATCTGGCCATGGACCTGGGGACGGCCAACTCCCTGCTCTACACGCCCAAGGAAGGGATCGTGCTCAATGAGCCTTCGGTGGTGGCGCTCAGCAACAAGGACGGCCGGATCATCGCAGTGGGCAAAGAGGCCAAGGATTACCTCGGCCGCACGCCGGAGCGCATCCGCGCCGTGCGCCCCATGAAAGACGGCGTCATCGCCGACTTCGAAACCACCAAGCAGATGATCACCTTTTTCATCCGCAAGGTCATCAAAGGCTTGAGCCTGGTCAAACCCCACATCGTGATCTGCGTGCCCACGGGCATCACCCAGGTGGAGATGCGCGCGGTGATCGAAGCCGGCGAACAGGCCGGCGCCCGGGAAGTCAAACTCATCGAGGAGCCCATGGCCGCCGCCATCGGCGCCGGCCTGCCCATCATGGAGCCCCTCGGCAACATGGTGGTGGACATCGGCGGCGGCACCACGGAAGTGGCGGTCATCAGCCTCGGCGCCATCGCTTACGCCGAGTCCATCCGGGTGGCGGGCGACGAAATGAACGAAGCCATTCAGCGCTACTTCCAGGACGAATTCAAGACCCAGATCGGAGAAAACAAGGCCGAGTGGGTCAAGATGCAGATCGGCTCCGCCTGCGAGTTGGACCAGCCTCTGAATCTGGAGGTGGCCGGCAAGAATCTCCTGACCGGCACCCCGCACATCCTGAACGTCACCGACGCGCATATCCGCGAAGCGATCCGGGAGCCGGTCAACGCCATCGTCAACGCCGTTCGGACGGCTCTGGAGCGCACCCCGCCCGAACTCGCCGCGGACCTCTACGACCGGGGGTTGCTCCTGGCCGGCGGCGGCGCTCTGCTCAAAAATCTCGACGTGCGCATCAACAAGGTCACCGGCCTCAAGGTCAATATCGACGAAGATCCTTTGACCGCCATTGTGCGCGGCACCGGCAAAACCCTGGACAAGAACTCCCAATTCCAGAAGGTCTACATCAATTGAACCTCCCAGACCCCGAAAGCCTCTTGGCGCAGACGGAGACGGCGGTCCGCGAAGCCGGCCGTCTCTTCCGAGCCAATTTTCGCAGGCCCATGCGCGTGGATCGCAAAGGCCGCATCGACCTCGTCACCGACACCGACCGGGCGGTAGAGAATGAACTCAAGGGCCTGCTGGCCGAAATCCTGCCCGGCTCCGGCTTTCTGGCCGAAGAAACCGAAAGCGGCGGGCGACTGAACGGACCGACCTGGATCATCGACCCCGTGGACGGCACCACAAATTTCGCCCACGGGATTCCCTTCACCGCCACCTCCGTGGCCCTGTGGAGCGAGGGACGCATCCAGCTCGGCGTAGTCAATCTTCCGCTGCTGGACGAATGCTTCACCGCGATCCGAGGCCGGGGCGCCAAGGCCAACGGCGAACCCATTCACGTCCGCGATTGCAGCGATCTGGTGGAGGCTTTAGCGGCCACGGGCTTTCCGTACGCCATCGAAACCTACGCCCAAACGGTGGTGAACCAACTGGAGCGGGTTCTCTTGAGCGTCCGGGGCGTTCGAAGATGCGGTGCGGCCGCCGTGGACCTGGCCTATCTCGCCGCCGGCCGGTACGATATTTTTTACGAATACGGCCTACATCCCTGGGACGTGGCCGCAGGCTGGCTGTTGGTGGAGGAGGCCGGAGGCCGGGTCTCCACCATGGAGGATGCGGACTACGCCCTCGGGTCCGAGAGCCTGTTGGCCTCCAACACCCTGCTGCACGAGAAAATTCGGGCCGTATTGGCTGGCCGCAGCAGTACTTGTTCATAAAACGGGAAGGCGCCTTTTTCGACTGGCGCGTCATTTCCCATGAAAATATTTTGGGGAAAGGGGATGGGGACCGGGAAGCTGCTCGTAGTCCTAGCCCGCGAAGATGAGCCCCCGCTCGTGGAACGAAGCCAGCCCCGGAGTGATAAGCTCCCGGAAGTCCCTGACCAGGCAGGACAGCTCGTCTGGGGTGTAAAAGAAACCTTCCTCGGCCTCGGCTGGGTTGGGACACGGCGCTTGGTGCACGTGCCCGGCGACGAAAACCTCCAGAAATTCGTTGCCGGTCTCGGGGGCCGCTGGAATCTCGGCCGTCAGCCGGAGGAGCTCGACATGGAGTCCCAATTCTTCATGGATCTCCCGCACGCCCGCCTCCAAAAAAGACTCGCCCAAAAGGACGTGGCCTCCGGCCGAAACGTCCCATCTGCCCGGATACAACGTTCTGAGCCGGTTGCGTTTCTGCAGATACACCCGGTTTTCCGTATCGAACACCAACACCACCACGGCGCGGTGCATCAGCCCCTGGCGATGGACTTCCCGCAACGGCATGGCGCCCATGGGCCGATTGAAATGATCCACGACTTCAACGAGCCGGGCGTTTTTCTCCCACCCGGGGGACGCGCCCGCATTGGCGCGAGCGCCGAACAACTGATCGCCGGCAATAACCATATGTCTCAAACCTCAAGAGAGTTGCGGGCGTGAACGCAGGGAGTCCCGACGCCTGCTCGCCCAAAAAGCCCGGCTGGCCTCCCGTGGCCAGATTGGGACTCGCCGACATCGCGGCGTTGCGCGATCTCGAACAGCTGTGTTTTTCCTACCACTGGAGCGAGGCGCAATTCAAGCTCGGATTGGAGCGCGGCGCCTTCCACTTTCTTGGAACCAAGGACCAGGGCCGCCTGACGGCCTACGTGGCCTTTTCCGCCGTCGCCGGGGAGATGGAAATCCTGAACCTGGGGGCGCACCCGGACTATCGCCGCCAGGGACTTGCGACCAATCTTCTTTGCGCAGTGTTGCACATTTGTCGCAAGATGGGCATAGAAACGGGGTACCTGGATGTAAAGCCGTCCAATCTCCCGGCCATCGCGCTGTACGAGAAACTCGGCTTTACATGTTACGGTCGCCGGAAGAATTATTATCCGGACACGGGCGAGTCCGCCCTGCTCTACCGATACGATTTCCCCCATCCCGGAGCAGACGCGGCAAAGCCGCAATCCGCATCCAAGGAGTCAGACTGATGAACAAGCTCATGGCCGCTAATTGGAAAATGCATAAGACCATCAAGGAAGCAGAAGCCACGGCCTCGGAGCTGCTGGATCTGCTTTCCGGCAAACTGCCGGAAGACCGCGACGTGCTGATTATCCCGCCCTTCACCGCCTTGAAGGCCGCAGCCGATATCTTGTTGACCCGCCTCGGCTACTCGGTTGGCGCCCAGAATCTCTACCCCGAGGAAAAAGGCGCGTTCACCGGGGAGATTTCCCCGTCCATGATCAAGGAAGCCGGCGGAAGATTCGCCCTGGCCGGCCACTCCGAGCGCCGCCACGTCATGGGCGAACCCGACGACTTCGTCGGCAAAAAGGTCGGTTTCGGTCTGTCCCACGGGCTGGCCATGATCCTGTGCATTGGGGAAACCATCGACGAACGCAAAGCCGGCGAGGTGGAAGATGTGCTCAAGCGCCATCTGGACACCGGACTGGCCGAAGTTCCCGCGGACGTGAACGCCGAGGAGATCGTCGTCGCCTACGAACCCGTTTGGGCCATCGGCACGGGCGAGGTGGCCAAGCCTTCGGACATCGTCGAGGCGCACGGATTTGTGCGCAAGGAGCTCGAAGAAAAGTTCGGACCCAAAGGAAACGCGATCCGCATTCTTTACGGCGGCAGCGTGAAGCCAGACAACGCAACGGAAATCATGGGTCTTGACAATGTGGACGGGGTGCTGGTAGGAGGCGCGAGCCTGCAAGCTGATAGCTTCAGTAAAATTGTCACGGCCTAGCGGGGCGGTTGCAAAGCCCGAAATCCCGGGCCGAACCGAACGCGTCCGACGCGGGACGCAAAAAAAACTCAGGCGGCGCGCGGCTGGCGCGTGAAGCCTGAGTTTTCGATTAGCCGCAGCAAATAGTTTTTTACGGCCTGCGACGGAAACAAGAGAAGGGGAAGGTGCTCTTTTGGAAGCCTTGATCATCACCATCCATGTCATCGCCTGTTTGATTCTCATCGTGCTTGTACTGCTGCAAACCGGCAAGGAAGACATGGGCGTCATCTTCGGAGGAGGTTCGAGCTCCATGTTCGGCGGCTCGGGCGCGGGCAGTCTTCTGGCCAAGATCACTGCATGGGTGGCGGCCATATTCCTCGTTACCTCCCTGGGCTACAACTACATGCTCGGAACCCGGATCGACAACGGGGACTCCCTGATGCTCGAAGGCGACGGTATCGTGACCCCGGTCAAAAACGAAGAAGTCCAAAAGCCCGCGGTGCAGTTCGAGACGAACGAGCCGGCCCAACCGGCCGAGACCCCTGGCGCGTCCGAGGCAGCGCCTGCGGCCAAGCCGGCCGGCGAGACGTCCCAGGCGCCGGCTCAGACTCCGGCGCAAACGCCGTCTCCGGCGAACAAACCTGCGGGCGAGGCTCAATAAATTGTTGACGTTGGGCGCCGAAATGGCTATCAACTCATCTTCCCCAAGACGCCGAGGTGGTGGAACTGGTAGACACGCTATCTTGAGGGGGTAGTGGGCGAAAGCCCGTGGGGGTTCGAGTCCCCCCCTCGGCACCATAAAGGGAACACAAGCCCCTGAAGCTGCGACAAGGCTTCAGGGGCTTTTTCATTTTCTTTCGCAAGCGGCGCGACCTCCATGAAACACAGAGGCGTTGTTCTGAAACCAGTTGGGTCGCAGAGCTTTCAATACCCCATCGAAAATTTGTGCTGGACAATCGGCGCGCTCAGGACGCATCATGGCTTTGATACGAAGTCCCGCATGGGCGATGACAGAAAAAGGGTTCACGACCAATTTTGCCGTAACCTATTAAAATTTCTGGAGGGTCATGAAAAACGCCCAAGAAGAGATCGGATTCCTGATTCTCGGCGACCATGACGGCGGATGCTGGGGAGTATTTTAGCCCAGAGGAAAACATGAAAAAAGCATTCTTCTTTGTGATATTACCATCCCTGTTTATTATTGGTTGTTCGTTGAATCGCTTAAAAGAAAACTATCCGATAGATAAAAAATATTACGGCAATTTTACAATCAATGGCAAGACTGTCCCGCTGCCTGCGGGTGAATGGGGAGTTGCTGGAAGAGGAACAAGGAATATCAAAGATTATTATGAAGTCTGGCTGATCAATTATAACAACAGAACTATGAATGGAGCAATCTACATCATGTCTGACGCTCCATTTAATAACTACATCGGATATAAAAAAAATAGCTACGCAGAAAGAAAAGATATTTACTATGTGGAGATCAACAGCAACTCAGAAGGCGATCCTTTTGACTTGTGGCTCGTCAACCACTCTGTGATAAAATTGTCCGTAAAGCGTCAAGCCAATAAAGAATTATATGAGTATTTGAAGCAAAGAAACATAAGCATCCCCAAATTAATGATTCAATCATTCCATGTAAAGACGGGGAGCAAAGACAAAGGCAAGTATCTTCGCGTTGAATACTATTACAACCCGGAGCTTGAAGGGTTCGATTCGAGCTATGAGAACGACTGGGACACTTCAGCTTGGCACCCCCTCAGAGTTTCAAAAAATCCCGCCAAGGTTGCGTACCTCAATAAGGTCGTACAACAAGGCAAAATCCTTCATCGCGGGATACAGGTAGAACCCGAAAGATAACAGACTGAGGACCGGCTGGTTGTTCGCTGAATTCAAACCGCAGGCCGTCCAAATGGACAAGGAGCGCGCGCGAGGGCTGCTGAGATTTTTTTGCAGACTGGTAACGGAGTTTCTATAACTAGGCAGAATTGTGCAACAAAAGAGGCGGAAAATGGCGCACAACAACCAGGGAAACGAAGAAGAGGAGCGGCTGCACAAGCGTTTTGCCGGTCCATTGACGAGTTCCTCGGCCGGTGCCAGGGCGTGGCTGCGGACAACGTCATGAGAACGCTTGCCGTTGTCCTGATCTGCTCAAGCTTCTTGATGGCGGGATGCGCAAAAACTTATACAACGAATCAAAACACCATCATTGCTGAATCAGCCTATAGCGAGGTAAAGATAAAAATAAAAGAATATCTCATACTAAAAGATAAAAAAGTATTTACATCAAGGCATCTTCTGGAAGCTGGAGCAAAGTCGAGTAGCACTGTTTATATATACGAAAGCTACAATACATATCTTTACTTAACAATGATTAACGACAAAGGAATGCTTACAGGGCATCCTGAACCTGAAGACGCTTTCTTACGAGATTGTAAAAAGATATATGGAAAACAGCAAGTATGCTATGTGAGCCATAAACTCGGAGGTCCATCTGGAAACATTGTTTTTCGCTTTGATCCGAATAATATGATTTTCATCAAGACCGAAAAAAAATTGAAAGCAAAAAAGGTGCGAGATTCCAACAGGCCTAGCGTGCGATATTTCGGCATACATTTTGATTTTGACGAAGAAGAAAACACATCCGATCCATACGATGTCATGGAGGAAGTGCAGAACGCCATTGACGTGGAGCCCATCAACAACGGAACAGCGCCATGAAAGATATTGCCATTGTCTTGATGTACAGAGGGACATTGTCATGGATGACGATCACCCTCTAAAACATGATCTTTTAAAGAGTATTTTAAAGAAGAAGAAGAAGAAGAAGAAGGCGCCTTCTTATGAGGGCGTCTTCTTTTTTTCCTGTCTTTGGATGAACGGCGGGTGGTCATAAAAAATTATTTTCATTCATTCTAGATAGATATTTAAAAAATATCCTACTTCCTTCCCAAAAATTGCTCCAAGCAGCCGGGTCGCCGCGGGGGGATGTTGGAGCTCTTTACCCGCGATACCCATCCGGTGTTGGAGATGTTGCAGCGATCAGCAGGAGAATGTTGCACAATTTACAAGGTATTTCAGTGTGTCATCTATGCGACATGGAAAAGATCACTCCCCCCGGCGGGACCATATTTATCGACCCAGGACGCGGCGGCGTATCTGTCGTTCAACTATGACCATTTCAGATTGCTGGCGCGGAAGCACCAGATACCCCGACGCGGTCCCAGCAAGAACCGCTTCGCAGTGACGGACCTGGACCGCTGGATGACCGATCCCCATTGCTTCCTGGAAAAGCCC
>JASGMV010000096.1 GCA_030156255.1 Desulfovibrionales bacterium | reverse complement strand
AGGGCATCGCCAACGCACTTGATCGGGTCTGCGCAAGCGATGCCCAGGGATGGTTCAAAAGCTGTGGATATAAACTATTTCAAACGTGAATTGCTCTAGTCAGCTTACCGAGGCGGTGCTTGGTAGACGGCGAGGTTGCAATGCGTTTTGCATTTCAGGCGAAATTCCATGGGAACGTGTAGCGTTCTCCAGGCCTTTGTCGATCCAGCAGACGAAGCCTGTCCCAGGAACGAAAATCGATGAAGATCGACCAGTTCGAGCAGAGGCGGCGTCTGGATGACGCGCCGTCTCCAAGCTTTCGGAACAGCTTTCTGGTGAACTGGGGGAGAAGAAGAGGTTCGACGCCTGGGGAGGGCCCCCAAATTTTTAACCGAGCAGAGGAAGGCAAGCCATGCGCAGCCGGCAGCCTCAAAGACCGCTTCCGTCCTCCGAGGCGACAAATTTTGGAAGATTCAGCGTGTGGCGACTTCCCTTGGCGCGATCCGTTTCGCCAGGTACATGAACGGGGTGTCCATGACGGCCACCACCAGCTTGAATACATACGTCGTGGCGACGATCTCCAGCCAGACGTCCAAGGGAAAGACGCCCCAAAAAGCGACAGTGCAAAAGATCAGCGTATCCATGAGCTGGCTGACCCAGGTGCTGGCGTTGTTGCGCAGCCACAACCATTTGCCCCCCGTGCGCTCCTTCCAATAATGGAACGCCCAGACGTCGTGCAGTTGCGAGACGACGTACGCCAGCAGGCTGGCCGCCGTCACCCGGACCACAACCCCGAAGACCGACACGAGATGCGGCTGAATGAAGTCGTCCGGCGCGGGCGTGAACCGCAAGGCGATCTGCATGTACAGCGTGGAGATGACCAGCGCGCAGAAGCCCAGCAGAACGCCGCGCCGCGCCTCCTCCTTGCCGTAGAACTCGCCGAGGATGTCCGTCGCAAGAAAGACGCTGGCGTAAAGCACGTTGCCCAGCGTAGTGGTGAATCCGAACAGCTTGACCACTTTCAGCACCTGGATGTTGCAGACGATCAGGCTCATGACGATGAGCCCGAACAAGCCCACCCGGCCGAAAAGCTTGAACAAAAGCAACGCCAGACAAAGGTCCAGCAGCATAAAGCCGATCCAAAGCGCTTCATTCATGGGCATTCCTCCGTGAAGCCCGACGCCGTGGCGAAACATCGCGGCGCCGGGCCGCCCGCCGGCTGGCGGGCGAGGAGGAGCATGCCCCGGCCGAGAATTCGGGTCAAGCGGCCTGGCGGGCCTTTTTTTCGTCCGGATCGTCGGCGTACATCTTCCAGGCCTTGAGGTATTGCGTCTCAAAAGAGCGTTCTTCCATGGCCTCTCGGGCGGCTTGCCCCATTGTGGTCCGCATCTGCCGATCCGAGGCCAGGGTTTCCATGGCCTGCATCAACCCCTCGGCGTTGCAGGACGGCATGACGAGGCCGGTCGAGCCCGGGATCATGTTCTCGCACGGCCCGCCCTGGTCGGAAACAATGACCGGCAGCCCGGAGGCTTGGGCCTCCAGGACCACGTTGCCGAAGGTGTCCGTGGTGGAGGGAAACACGAACAGGTCGCTGGAGGCGTAGGCGCTGGCCAGCTCCTCGCCGTCCAAATATCCGGTGAACGTGGCGGGCAAGCCTTTCAGCTCTTCACGCATCTCGTCGAGGTAAGGGCCTTCGCCGACCACCACCAGATGGAGGTCGGCGCGCTTGGCGCAAAGATTCCGGAAGGCCTCGGAGAGCATGGCCAGATTCTTTTCCTTGGAGACCCGGCCCACATACAGCAGCTTGACCGGTCGATCCAGGCCGTAGCGTTTGAAGAAACCGTTGCGCTTCCCCGGGGTGAACCGCTCGGTGTCGATGCCCCGCGGATAGACCTTGATCTTTTCCTTGTTCACGCCCCGTGCGGCCAATTCGTCGGCCACGGCGCGGGACGGCGCGAAAACCACGCCCACCTGGTTGTAGAACCAGATGACGAATTTCCAGACCATGTCCTCCATCCCCGTGTCCCCGGTCAACTCGCTGGCGTATTGCGGCAGGGCGGTGTGGTAGGTGGCGTGGATGGGCAGCTTGAGAATCTTGGAAACGCCCAGGGCGGCCAAACCCATGGGGCCGGGCGTCGCTGCGTGGAGGTGGGTGAAGCCCTCCTCGAAGACCCTGTTCAGCATGGTCAAAAACGGCGGGTAGGACACCACCAGCTCCGGATACTCCGGCAGCTCGAAAGAGCCGATGGGCTCGAAGTTGATGACGCCTTCGAAACCGGGCGTACGCCCGCAGGTGACGATATGATAGTTCAGATCGTGCTTCAGGGAGATTTTCAACTGCCGGCGCAAGGTCAGGGCCACACCGTTGACCTCGTGGAAGGTGTCGGTGAAGTGGCCGATCTTGATGGAGGCGGCGTCGGGTTTGGGCCGGGCCTCGGCCAACCTGGCCCGGCAGGAATCGGCGAAGGCGCGGTCCTGGGTGAACAGGCTGAAGGAGAGGAAGTAGGGAGAAAGCAGCGTATACAAAGAGCCGCTCGATCCGATGAGGGTGAAGATGTCGAACAGGTTGGCGCCGGACACCGACTCCAGCAGGTTGTCGGCGAAGTGTTTCAGCACGCGCTGGGAGGCCTTGGACACGAACCGGAAGACGTCCTCCTCCATCCCGCCGGACGCTCCCACGTCGGACTCCACCAACCGCTTGAGCCCGGGGTCCGAGGCCACGATCTCCTTGGCGTTGCGCGCCACCACCTCCCGAATGGACCGGGGGGTCTGGCGCCGAAACAATTCGGCCGGCCGCTTGTACCCGATGAGGCCGTGCAACCGGCCGATGAACCCGCCGTTGTCCTTGGCGCCCGCAGTCAACACGTTGTCCGCGAAGCGCAACAGCAGGTCGTGGTTCACGCTGCGGCTGAGGCCGAATTTCTGTTTATAGAACTGGTAGGCGATGGAGTAGAGGTTGTGGGCCAAGCTCTTGGGCGTGGAGGGATCACCTTTGGGCGTGGCCGCGCCGCCGGCCACGCCGGCCAGGAACGAGGCCGCGTCCGTAGCTCCCAGGACTTCGGTGTGGATGCGGGCGATGTTCAGGGAGGAGTGGTCGTCCGAGCCGCCCGTCAAACGTTTGATCCAGGGCTCCTCGTGTGTGGGCGCCATGCCGTGCTTGTCGGCCAGCCGTAAAATCGTCTCTTCCGTCAAAACGGCGACAATGGCCTGCAGCGCGTCATTGGCCGCGCCGTCGCGGGCGCCGTTCAGCTCCATGTTCTTGAAGAGCAGCAGCATTTTCTCGAAATGCTCGACTGTAAGCCGGTCGTTCACCGCGTACATAGGGTGGGCCAGCACGTGGAGAATACCCTGTCCGCGCAGGTAGGACGCGAGATCGTAGACGTTCTCCCGGACTTTGTTGATCTCGGAGAACTGGACTTCCGTAATGTCGTAGGCCAGAACATGGGCCTTACAGCCGTCCTCGGGGAAATACGCGGTAATCTCCACACTGACGAAGGAGTCCGGCAAATGCGCGATCTCCAGGCTGCCGGAAAGCGTGTTGTGGTCGGTGATCGTCACCAGGTCCATGCCCCGCGCCTTGGCGATGCGGTACAGGTCCATGGGCTCGGTGTACGACTCGGCGCAGCCCAGTTTCTGCAGGACCCATTGGGATGGTCGTGTTGAATATTTGGAATGAACGTGCAGATCTGCCCGTAATAATGCATTCATGGCGGCTTGCCCCTTGGTTGCTGGTGCTTCGGGCGGCGCGCCCTGATGACCGGAACAAACCGGACCGACAAGGCCGCGTCCGCTGGCTGGCAAGCTTTTATGAAAAGATCGCGCAACAAGCATCGCGCCAGGGTGACGGGCCTGTCAGCATTGGTGACAAGAAAACGCCCCGCCGCAAGCTGCAGCGGGGCGTTTTGAACCGAACAAATTTTACTTGTTATTACGCCATGTTGACGTTCGCCATGCCTTTTCCGGCGCTCCCCTCCATGCCTGAAACCACGACCATGTTCCGGCCTTCGTTCTTGGCGCGGTACAAGGCTTTGTCGGCTCGTTGCAGCAGGTCTTCTCCCCGGTCCAGGGCGTTGATTCTCACGGAGGCCACGCCGATGGAGGCCGTCACGTTAAAGGGCGTCCCGTTGCAGCGAAAGCGCTTGGCGCTGATGCCATGACGGATACGTTCGGCCAGTTTCCAGGCCTGCTCCTCGGTGGTGTGCGGCAGCACCACGACAAACTCCTCGCCGCCGTAGCGGGCGGCCATGTCCGTGTTGCGCAGGTTGTCCTGAAGAATCCCGGCCGTCGCCTTCAGCACTTCGTCGCCCACGGCGTGCCCATAGGTGTCGTTGACCTGCTTGAAGTGGTCCAAGTCCAGCATGAGCAGAGACAGACGTTCGCCATAGCGCTTGCCCCGGCTCAGCTCCTCCATCAGGCGCTCGTCAAGGCTTTGGCGGTTGTAGATGTGGGTCAATCCGTCACGCGAGGCGCGGGCGCGCACCTGCTGGAAAGCCAGGGCGTTCTTGAGGGCCAGAGACAGGTGCCCCACGGCCGCGCGCAGGGTTTGCACCTGATCCTTGGCCAGCCGAACGGGTTCAGAGCACAGCAGGCAAAGCACGCCGAAGGCGACCTTGCCCGTGCTCATGGAAAGCGCCACTACCTGGCCTTCGAGGGGTCTGAAGTCCGCACCCTTGGTGGGTTCGTCCGGATGGATGAGCGTCAATTGATACTCATGGACGGCTGCGTGGGCGGCGCCGCTGGCCGACTCCAGCAGAAAGTCTATCCAGGCCGACTGCACCGAGGACTCCATGCGGGAGTGCAGGTGCAACTCGGCGTCCACGCCCACACCGTCTTCGGCCGGCCGCCAGAACACGGCGTGAACCGCCTGCACCGGCAACACGATGGCCAAATCTTCGCGGGCTGCGGCCAGAATCTCCTCCGCCTCAAGACTTTCCGTGGCCCGGGTGAGCATCTGGTTCAAGAACATCAACTGGTCCGTCTTGCGGGCCAGCAACTCGCGCTCCATGAAAATTTCCTGGGTCATCTTATAGATGTCGTCGTACAACCCGGCGACTTCCTTGGCCCGGAAAAATGCGTCCTGAATTTTGGCGCGGCCGAGAGGCTTGCGGATCACCGTCAAAAATCCCTGCTCCAGCACGTCCTCCAGCTCCACGCTCTCGTCCTGCTCGTCCTGGATGAGGATACGTTGGCCTCCCTCCCAGTGGCGATAGCCCTCGCGACGATGCTCGGTCATGTCCCGCCACACCCGCCACGGCGTCCATATCACCGAAGGTTTCTCCTCCTGGTCCATCTCTTTGCGCCAGGGAAGCTGGCCCTCCGGAAAATTGCGCAAGATGAAACCGGGTCCGACGGCGGCCTCGATCTGTTGCGCCTCCTCGGCGCTCAGGCCGAGCCCCCAAAGCAATTCAGGCCTTTCTCCGCGTTTCATGTCTCTCCTCCTGCTTGCGCCAAGCGCAAAACTCATGCTTTGCGCTGTTGGATGCAAATTGGAGACCATCACATCAAGCAACTATAATTAAACAATAAATATGAAAAACTTCGCAGCCGTCGTCCCTCTCCGTCAAGCATCCGACTGAACGAGGCCAGCGCCACGCCCCTGCGGGCATTGCAATTTGACAAAGCCAAGGGTCTGTGGCTTGTGGGTTGCAATGAAGCGGATAAAAATCTGGGGTTCGCTGGATCCTTTCTTCGAGGCGGGCGCCGCCCTCGGGCGGCGGCAGGCCAACGCGCAGTTCCTGGAATTTTTGCTGCGAGAGGACCCCTTCGACCGTTACGACTTTTTCCTGAAAGGCGCCGGCGGCGAACCCGAACTGAAACGCCAGTTGGACGAAGTCGACCCGCCTCCCTGGCGCGAGGGCCGCATTCGCTTGCGCAGCCGCCTGGAGCTGCCGGACGCCTTGGGCCGGGAGGCGTACCACTGTTTTCACCTTTCCGACTGTATCGTCCACCCGGCGCCGCTCGCCGGCCTGCGCAACGCCCGGAGCCTCGCCGTCTTCCCCATCACCTCGGTGACCCACTCCCTGAGCTACGCCCATTACCACGAAGCCTTCCTGAGGCACTTGTCCCCGACCACCACCCCGAGAGACTGCGTGGCGGGCACGTCGCGAACCGCAGTCCAGGCTCTGGAGGCCTTCTACAGGAGGCTGCGGCGGGACTATCGCCTGCCGGAGCGGGAGTTTCCGGCGCCGGTCGTGCGCCGCATGCCCCTGGGCGTGGACGCCTCTTTTCTGCGCCCCGCGCCGCCGGAGGAAAAGGCGCGCCTGCGCGAGCGCCTGGGGATTTCGCCCGAAACCTGCTGTTTTCTGGTTTTCGGCCGCATCTCCCACCAGTCCAAGATGGATATCGTCCCTCTGCTGCGCGCCCTGCAGCGCCTGATCAACCAAGGCGCGCGGCGCGAATCGCTGCATCTCGTCGCTGCGGGTTGGGCCGACGACGAAGACAGCTACCCGCGCCAGCTTACGGAGCTGGCCGCCAGCCTCGGTCTGCCTTTCAGCCTGATCAAGCGCCCCCCGGAGGCCGAAAAACTGCGCATCTACCAGGCGGCCGACGTCTTCGTCTCCATTGCGGACAACCCCCAGGAAACCTTCGGCCTGACCGTGCTGGAGGCGCAGGCGGCCGGGTTGCCGGTCGTGGCCTCGGACTACGACGGCTACAAGGATCTTGTGGACCACGAAAGCGCCGGGCTGCTGGTGGAAACCCTCGGACCGCGCGAAACCGATCTCATCGACCTGCTGGCGCCCCTGACCTTCGGCAACCAGCATCACCTTTTGCTGGCCCAACAGACCGCCGTATCCACGCCAGCCCTGGCCGAGGCCCTTGGCCGTCTTCTCGCCGCCCCCGACCTGCGGCGAAGCATGGGCGAAGCCGGCCGGCGCCGCGTGGAGAAGGAGTTTTCCTGGCCCGGGATCATCCACCGCTGGGTCGAGCTGTGGGACGAACTGCAAAACGCGGTGGTCGACCGGGAGGCCTTGCGGTCCACCCGCCATCCCATGGCGCTGCCGTATGCGGACGTCTTCGCCGGGTATCCGACCAGAGCCCTCGGCCCGGACGTCCCGTTGCTGGCGACCCGGACGGGGCAGGCGATTCGCCGGGGCAAGGACAACGTCGTGTTGTACGCCTTGCTGGAGCCGTTCTTGCGCATCGATGCGCTGGACAAACTCGTTTTTCTGGCGAGAAAACCCATCACCGCCGGCGCCGCGGTCGACCGGCTCGTGGAAATGGTGGACGACATGACGCGGGAGCAGGCCTGGATGACCCTGCGGTGGGCCGTAAAACAAGACCTGCTGGAGCCGACGGACTCGTCCGACGAACCATAGAACCCGTATAGCCTTGAAGAGCCGAGACGCCATGAAGCATTCGCAGGAAGAACGCGATTCGCGCGACAAGCCGCTGTTGGAGGAAATCCGACGCCTGCGCGGCCAAGTCGAGGATATGCGCAAGATGATCCAGGAGCGAGACCGTTGCGAGACCGCACTGGAGGAGACCAACGCTTGCCTGGAGGCCTATTTGCGCTCCGCCCACGAGCTTGCCTGCTTCATTGACGGAGAAAGCCGCATCCTCTCCGCCAGTCGGATGTTTCTGGCTTTTTACCGGCTTGAAGGCGAGTCCGTGCAGGGCAAGACGTTTCTGGAGCTGGCGCAGCTCAGCGAATTCCACAAAACGGCTTTTATCCGCGGCGTTCGCTGGGAGCAGAAGGCGTGGAAGTCCCGCGACAGCGTCACCTGCGAGGACATCGTCCAGACAACCGAGGGCGAGGATCGCCTGTTCGAGGTAACCCGGACGCCCCTGTTCTATGAAAACGGAGAACGCAAGGGCATGGTTCTGGTCGGCGTGGACGTCACCGAACGCGTCAAGCGGGAGTTCGACTCCCAGCGCCTCCACCATTTAGAAAAGACAAACCCGTCTCTCTGGGGTCATTCTCCGGGGTGACGGGTTTTCTTTTTCCCCTTGTTTCTAAAGGGTTTGCGCCCGTT
>JASGMV010000046.1 GCA_030156255.1 Desulfovibrionales bacterium | reverse complement strand
CCCCCCCCCCCCCCCCCCCCCCCCCCCCCCCCCCCCCCCCCCCCCCCCCCCCCCCCCCCGGTTCACATCAAAAAATCGCCCTACACGAGCGCGCAGATGAAGTGCTCCAGAGCGTCCATATCCAGATCGCGGTCCAGGCGCTGCAGCGCATCGGCATGGTCGATCTCCCGACTGGACGCGAGCTTTTCCCAAAGGGCCTTGAGCGGCGTTTCGGGGTCTTTCACGAGGTAGGCCATGGCGTCGGCCATGCGGAGCACTTCGGCCTCGGCCCGAAACTCCGGGGCAAATTCGGGATTGTGGTGCCAGTTCACCGCTTCCGTGACTTCCGCAGGCAGACTCCAGGACCGCAAAACCAAAGCGCCGACGATGGCGTGGTCGAGTCCCCAATGAAGCTCCTCCGCTTCAAGAAACGAAATCGTGCGCTCCGTCGTCAGCCGATGGATCGCCTCCCAGTCCGCGGGCCGGTGCATGGCGATGATGAGCTTGCCAAGGTCGTGCAGCAATCCGGCGGCGAACATGGCGTCCGCATTGACGTCCTGGACCATGCAGGCGAGCGTTTTGGTCGAGGCCGCCACCACCAACTGATGCCGCCAGTACTCCTTCAGATCGAACGCGGCCGGCGGGGGATGGAGATGGGAAAGCTGGCTGATTCCCAGCGTGAGCACGATGTTGCGCACCTCGCGCAGTCCGAGCACGGCGATGGCTCGGGAGATGCTGGAGACCTGGGCCTGGAGGCCATAGAACGCGGAATTGGCCAAAGAGAGAATTTTGGCGGACAACCCCTGGTCATGGGAGATGGTGTCGGCAATTGCGTCCAGCGAAGCGAAAGAATCCTTCCTCGTCTGTTGGAAAAGCTTTTCCAACAGATCCGGCGCGAACGGCAGGTCGTGTTCGATTCCCGGGAGTTCTGCGAGAAATTGCTGGCCTGCTTCCTGATGCATCACAAATTCAGCTTGATCGGCTTGGCCTCGCCGGTTTCCTTTTTACCCTGATTCCGCCTTCGCTCCGCCTTGTCCTGCCGGCGCTGGGCTTCGCGACTCGCCGCCTCTCCGGCGGCTTGGGCCACTTCACCGCCCTTGATATAACCTTTTTGCTCCAAAAAAGCCCAGAAAAGCTTGCCTTCTTCGAGCTCCGGCGCCAAATCCAGACTTTTTTTCAAATATTCGACGCACTTTTTCACATCGCCCTTTTCGTAATACGCCCTGGCGATGTTGTGGAACAGATGGTCGTCCCGGTCCGCCAAGTCCGCTGCACGCAGGTAGTAGTCCAAGGCCTGGTCGATCATTCCGTTCTTGCGCAGGTTGATGCCGAAATCGTTAAACAGGTGTTTGTGCTGGGTGTCGAAGACGGCGTCGAGCTTGACCAACCGTTCGAAGATGTCGTTGGCCTTGGTCTTTTCTCCGCGATCCAGGTAGGTGAGCCCGAGCCCGAAGTTCGCGCGCACGTTTTCCTCGTCCACCTTCGTGGCGTTTTTGAACTCGAACTCCGCGCTGTAATTTTCGCCCCGCTCACGATGTTTTTCGCCCCGGACGATCGTGGTCTCCAGCTCCTGCATCTTGGGCAACACGGTGGAAACGTAGAACTCCGGCTCCGGGCTGAACTTCGCCAAAAAATCTTCTTTGCTCACCGTGCGCTTGGGGCCGGAGGGCACGTAATTCTTGTTCAGCGGCTGAATCTCGATATCGCCGGAATCCAATTCCTGCACGGACCAATATGTTTTCTGGATGGTGCGGCGGGTCGTGGTGCCCGTACCGACTTTGACCACGGATTGCGTGGAAAATACGCCCTTGATCTTCTCCCGGACCGAAGCGGTCGGATCATGGTCTTTCGTCAAATGTCCAGGGCGCGTCATGGGAGCCTCCAACAGGGCGCTTTTCCCGCTTGGCGAAGCCCGCAACGGGCGGCCAGAAGTGTAAATTAGGCTCCTTTGCCAAAAGTGGCAAGTCCGGAATCCTCAAAGCTGCTCACAATTTCGTCCACAAGCCCGGCCTGAAGCGTCGAACGCAGCCGGCCGGCCAGAAAGACGCTGCGCAAATCCGCGTACGCCCGCTCCAGGTCGTCGTTCACAACGAAATAATCGAACTCCGGCGCCGCCTGTATCTCGCTTTTGGCGTTCTCCAGGCGCAGGGCCACGGTCTGCGGGTCGTCCGATCCACGCCCGGCGAGCCGCTGCGCCAGAACGCCATAGGACGGCGGCAGCAAAAAGATGTACAATCCCAAAGGGAAGCTTGAGCGCAGTTGCCGGGCGCCCTGGATGTCGATGTCAAACAGCACGTCCTTGCCCGCCTCCAGCATCCGGGTGACCGGCTCGCGCGGGGTGCCGTAAAGATTGCCGTGCACCTCGGCCCATTCGGCGAAGAAGCTCTCGTCGCGCAGCCGGATGAACTCCTGCCGATCCACGAAATGATAGTCCCGGCCGTCCACCTCCCCGTTGCGGAGCTTTCTGGTGGTGTATGAAATCGAGTACCCGAATGTCGGAAATTCGGAGAGCAGCTTTTTGGCGAGCGTGCTCTTGCCCGTGCCCGAAGCGGCGCACAACACCACCACCTGGCCGATTCGCGGCTGGTCAGTCATCCAAGCCCTCGCTCTGGTTGAAGCGTTGCCCAATGGTCTCGGCCTGGATGGCCGACAAGATCACGTGGTTGGAGTCCAAGATGATGATGGACCGGGTTTTGCGGCCTTGGGAGGCGTCAATAAGCCGATTCTCGGCCCGCGCATCTTCCCGCAGCCGCCGCATGGGCGAAGACGAGGGGTTGACGATGGCCGCCACGCGTCCGGCCACCACGAAATTTCCAAAGCCGATATTCAACAATCCTTGCTGCTTCTTCATGCCCTTCGCTACTCCATGTTCTGGGCCTGCTCGCGGCATTTCTCCAGCTCGGCTTTGAATTCCACCACCAACCGCGAGATCTCGGCGTCTTGCGCTTTATT
Organism: Desulfovibrionales bacterium; assembly: GCA_030156255.1. Taxonomy (GTDB): domain Bacteria; phylum Desulfobacterota; class Desulfovibrionia; order Desulfovibrionales; family Desulfovibrionaceae; genus JASGMV01. The sequence continues at coordinate 30,517 of JASGMV010000046.1, read as the reverse complement.
TCCACAGGTATTGATCTCACGAAAACATTCCTGAAGAAGAAAGTCCAGCCGCTTACCCGCCTCTCCCTTGCTGCTGAACAATTCCTTGATGCGCTCCAGGTGCGCCCCGAGCCGGCTCATCTCCTCGGAAACGTCCAAACGGTCCGTGAGAACGGCTACCTCCTGCAGCAGCCGCTGCTCGTCGAACTCGGCGCCGGCCTCGGCCATCAAGGCGTCCAGGCGCTCCCGGAGCCCCGTCTTTTTCTGTTCGAGAATCCGGGGCAGCTCCGCCTCGATGGCCGCCTGGAGTTTGAACAGTTCGGCCAAGCGCCCGAGGAGGTCCGCCAGCAGGCTTTCGCCTTCTTTCTCCCTGGACGCGTCCCACGCCTTCAAGGCCTCGCGAAGCCCCTCCGTCGCAAGACGACTAAGTTCTTCGTCCACATCCTCCCCGGGATCCTTCCACAAGGCCGGGGTGCTCAGCAGCTTGCTGTAGTCCGGCTGGAAGGCGTGGCCGCGCTCCTGCGCCAGCTCCTCCACCGCCGAGAGCATGGCGAGGGCCATGGGTTTGTTCAAGTGGTGGCCTTCGAGAACAATGTCCGTCGCCGTCAGGTCAAGGGTGATCTCCAGGCGGCCGCGGCCCGCCACCTTCCGCACCTGACGCTCCAATTCCATCTCCAGGGGGCGCACCTCCTGAGGCAAGCGCCACTTGACGTCCAGGTAGCGTCCGTTGACGCTCCGAATCTCCCAGTTCTGAAGCCAGCCGCCCCCCTCCAAACGGACCCGGCCGTAGCCGGTCATGCTCTTCGCCATAAAAATTCCTTATGGTTTGCTGCCGGACGAAGCCCGTTGCGTCCCCTGTTGCAGCATGATTTTCAACACGCCTCGAAGCTCCTTGAGTTTCGCCGCCATTTCCGTGGAGGCGTAATCAGGATAGGTCCAAGGCAGTGCGTTCCATGTTCCACGCTGGTACAACAGCGTCAAGTCCGCAAAAATCTTCCGGCCCAGATAAATACGATGGGCGTTGTTCTTGCCCGAGGCCAGCACGAAACGCTCAAGCGTCAAAATTCCCGGGTCGAGATTGATCCGCCGCCGTCCGTCCTCACGAGCGAAGGTCTGCTCCAGATCGTTCGCAACCAGCTTGGCCTGGAGCAGATCATCCTGCGGAGCGAGCCTCTCAAAGGCCAGGATGCGGCGGCCGACGCCTGGGCCGAGTTCGGCGTCGTAATAGTGCGTCCAGACCATGGGCGACGGCGCCGGGCAATAGGCGGTCGGGCCAAAGGCGTCCACCAGTTTGTCCAGGCAGGCGTCCCAGACATCGTCCCAACAAGCGCACATGGCGGAAATCACCAGCATCCCCAGAGCGGGCTCTCTCGGCGTGCTCACGAGACCGGCTCCCCGATGGGCGCCGCCAGCAGCACTCCCTGGGAGGAGCCCAGAGGGCGCGCCCGGACCAAAGACCGCGCGGCCGCGGACCTGAAGCCGGATTGAAGCCGACAGCTTGCGTAATGCTCGCTCACACCGCGCCCTTCCTCGTCCTGAACAATGATGTCGACCCGATCCAACGTTGCGCACCGCTCCAAAAACGCCTTGCGCTTCGCCTCCGTCAACCGGCGCAGGGCCTTGGCCCTGGACTTCGCTTCGGAAGGAGTCGCCGTCGCCTCCATCCCGGCGGCGATGGTTCCCGGTCTGCGCGAATAAGGAAAAACATGCGCATAGGTCAGCGGAAGCCTTTCGGCCAGCGCCATGGTGCGCTCAAATTCGCTTTGCGTCTCGCCGGGAAAGCCCACCAGCAAATCCGCGCCCAGCCCGAAGACCGGCCACGCCTGCGCAAGCTCCGCGCAAAAATCGATTATTTCGTCCGGATGATAATGGGCGCGCCGCATACGCGCAAGGACCAACGGCGACCCGCTCTGGAGCGACAGGTGCAAATGGGGGCAGGCCAGTTTTGAGGAAGCGAGGTAGCGCAAGGCCTTGCCGTCCAACTGGCCCGGCTCCAGGGAGCTGAGGCGCAGTCTGGCTTTTCCGGCCCATGCGTCGGCCAGCTCCGTCTCCAGCAGCTCCATCAAGTCCCAAAAGTCGCCGAACCCGCCGCCGCGGCCGTAATGGGACAAATTGATCCCGCTGACCACCAGTTCGTGGAACCCGGCGTCCAGCAATCGTCGGGCTTCGGCCAAGACCTCGGCCGGCGGCCGGCTTCGGCTTTCGCCTCGGGTTCTGGGGACGATGCAAAAGGAGCAGCCGTGAGAGCAGCCGTCCTGCACTCGCAGCACGGCCCTGGCCCGGTGATAGGTGTGCAGGGGCAACCAAGCCTGGCGATCGTTCAGAGCGACCCGATCCTCCGGCCCGTCGGCCAGTTCCGCCTTGCTTTTCTGGCCCACCACCCGGACCACGCCGGGCAGGTCTCGAAATTCTTCGGGGAACGTCTCGGCCGCGCAGCCCGTGACCACCAGCTTGCAGTTCGGGAATTCGCGGCCCATGCGTCGCACGATTTGCCGGCCGTCGCGCACGGCGCGAGCCGTGACCGCGCACAGGCTCACCAACGCCGTTTCGGCTTCGGCCGGATCGTCCGTCCGGCGAAAGCCCCGCTCCTCCCACGCCTGCGCCAAGGCCTCGGCCTCGCACTGGTTGACCTTGCAGCCCAAGGTGACCAGATGAAAGGCCGTCATAAGCTCCTCAACGCCCGTAGCGGATTATTCCGCGACCACAAGGCCGTAGTTCTTTTTTCCCTTGCGCAACAGCAGAACGCCGCCGGCGAGAAACTCCCCGGCGCCGGGCGCGTACGCCTCGTCCTGCACACGCTCGTTGTTCACGTAGACGCCGCCGGCGCGGATGTCCTTGCGCGCCTGCCCCTTGGAGGGGCACAGGCTGAGGTCCACCAGCATCTGCGGCAAATCGGGAACTTGGCCGGGGTCGTATTGTATCGAAGGCGCGGACTCCAGCGCGGCCTTAAGCGTCTTGCCGTCCACGTCGCGGATATCGCCCGTTCCGAACAAGGCCTGGCTGGCCGCCTCGACCTTGGCCAACTCCTCTTCGCCATGGATGAGCGTGGTGACTTCACGGGCCAGGGTCCTCTGCGCGACCCGCGCTCCGGGATTGGCGGCCAGTTCGGCCTCAAGAGCGGCGATTTCCTCGGCGTTGAGGAAGGTGAAGTACTTCAGAAACTTGATCACATCCAGGTCGTCGGTGTTGAAGAAGTACTGGTAGAATGCATAGGGCGAGGTCCATTCGGGATTGAGATAAATGGCTCCCTTTTCGCTCTTGCCGAACTTCTTGCCCGAAGCCGTGGTGATCAGAGGGAAAGTCAGAGCGAAGGCTTCGCCTTGGGCCTTGCGCCGGATGTATTCGCACCCGGCCGTGATGTTGCCCCATTGGTCGCTGCCTCCGATCTGCAAGCGGCAGTCCCGCTGCAAATAGAGCTGGTAGAAATCGTAGGCCTGAAGGATCATGTAGCTGAATTCCGTGTAGGAAATACCGACTTCTTCCCTGGCGATGCGGTTTTTGACGGAATCCTTGGCGAGCATCCAATTCACCGTAAAATGTTTGCCCACGTCGCGCAGCAGCTCAATGGCCGACAGCTCTCCGATCCACCGGTAGTTGTCTTCCGTAACCGCCCGCTCTCCGGTGTTGCGCTCGCAAAAGGCCTGCACCTGCTGCTCGATGCACGCAGTGTGCTCCAGCAATTTCTCCCTGGTCAGCAGCACGCGCTCCTGGTCCTTGCCGCTCGGGTCGCCGATCATGCCGGTGCCGCCGCCCATCAAAAAAATCGGCGACAGCCCGGCCTTTTTGAAGCGGACCAAATTGAGCATGGGAATCAGGTGTCCGACGTGCAGGCTCGCTCCGGTGGGATCAAAGCCGCAATACATGACGGCGCCGGGCGCGGCCAAATACTCCCGCAGCTTGGCTTCGTCAGACGCTTGGTAAACCAGTCCCCTCCACACCAGATCGTCGTAGACACTCATGACCCCGAAGCTCCTTTTCGAGCAATTTTCAGGCGGTGGGGGAAGGGGAACACCCCTTTCCCTAAAACTTTTCCCTGGACGGCGGCCCTAAGCCGGAAAAAGGCCTTTTTCAGTCTTGTGGGCGACCTCGCCGTCTTCCCTCGTCAGCAGACGAATGGCCCGGGATTTGCCGGTTTTTTCGTCAATGTCAAGCACCGCGCCCTGGACCACGGCCGGCGCCTTGGAGACCGTGAATCGGCTGGGGCGCCCGGTCTTGAATCGCGTCAGAATGGCGCGAGGGTCCATGCCCAGGCAGGACGGCCAGGGGCCGCACATGCCCAAATCCGACAAATAGGCGGTTCCGCCCGGCAAGACGACAGCGTCGGCCGTGGGCGCGTGGGTGTGCGTGCCCAGCACGGCGCTGACCCGGCCGTCCAGGTGAAAGCCCATGGCCGTCTTCTCCGAGGTCGCCTCGGCGTGAAAATCAACCAGAATCACCTGCACGTCTTCGGGCAAGGACGCAAGCGCCCGGTCCGCGGCCGCGAAGGGGCAGTCGATGGGCTCCATGAACGTACGGCCCTGCAAGTTGACGAAGGCTACGGAAATTCCGGAGGACGTACGGAATACGCCGACGCCCCGGCCCGGAGCGGGCGCAGGGAAATTCGCCGGCCGCACCAGTCGGTCGCATGTATCCAGATACGCCCCGATTTCCCGATGCTTCCAGATGTGGTTGCCGGAAGTGAGGAAATCAACGCCCCCGGCCAGCAGGACCTCGGCGGAATCCGGCGCCAGTCCGACGCCGCCGGAGGCGTTTTCTCCGTTCGCCGCCAACAGATCCAATCCGAGATTGCGCTTCAAATGCGGCGCTGCGTTGAGCGCCGCATTGCGGCCGGGCCTGCCGACGATATCGCCTAGAAAACCTATGCGCATTGCCGGCGCGTCACTTGGCGTATCCGACGGCGCGGCGCTCCCGGATAACCGTCACGCGAATCTGGCCGGGGTAGGTCATGTTGTTCTCGATCTTGTTGGCGATGTCCTTGCAAAGCATGAACGTCTTTTCATCGCCCACCCGCTCGGAATCCACCATGACCCGAATTTCGCGTCCGGCCTGGATGGCGTAGGCCTTGCTCACGCCGGCGAAGTCGCAGGCGATGTTCTCCAGATCCTCCAGCCGCTTGACGTAGTTTTCCAGCAGTTCCCTGCGCGCTCCGGGGCGAGCGCCGGACAAACTGTCCGCCGCCTGGACCAGATTGGCCAGAATGGTTTGAGGCGGCACGTCCTCATGGTGGGCCTGAATGGCGTGGACGATGTCCTTGCCTTCGCCGTGCTTTTTGGCGAGGTCCGCGCCGATGACCGCATGGGGCCCTTCGATTTCATGGTCCACGGCCTTGCCGATGTCGTGCAGCAGGCCGGCCCGCTTGGCTTCCTTTTCGTTGAGGCCCAGTTCCGCCGCCATGACGCCGCACAAGAACGCCACTTCCAGAGAATGCTTCAACACGTTCTGGGAAAAGCTGGTGCGATACTGCAGCATGCCGATGAGGCGAATGATTTCGGGATGGATGCCGTGGACGCCCACGTCGAAGGTGGCCTGCTCGCCGATCTCCTTCAGCTTGACCTCCATCTCCTGCTCGACCTTGTTCACGATGTCTTCGATGCGGGCGGGATGGATGCGCCCGTCCGTGATAAGACGCTCCAGGGAAAGCTTGGCGACCTCGCGCCGCAACGGGCTGAACGCGGAAAGAACCACCGTCTCCGGAGTATCGTCGATGATGAGGTCCACGCCGGTGGCCGCCTCCAGGGCGCGGATGTTGCGCCCCTCGCGGCCGATGATGCGGCCTTTCATATCTTCCGAAGGCAGCGTCACGGCGGTGACCGTCTGTTCGGTGGCGAAATCTCCCGCGTAACGCTGTATGGCCTGCGCCAGAACCTCGCGGGACTTGCGAACGGCCGTCTCCTTGGCCTCCATCTCGATGGTGCGGACCATTTTGGCGGCTTCGTGTCTGGTTCGGGATTCGATTTCCGACAAAAGCTGGCTCTTGGCCTCCTCCATGGTGAGTCCGGAGACCTCCTGGAGTTTGCGCTCCTCTTCGACCATCAAATGGTCCAGCTCGGTCTGGCGCTCGTCGAGCTGCTTTTCAAGCTTCAGCAGCTGCTTTTCGAACTCCAGCACTTCCGATTCTTTCTGCGTCGCTTTGTCCAGTTTTTCTTCCAGCCGCTCGGATTTTTCATCGAGCCGACTTTCCCGACGCTTCAAATTCTTCTTCTGGTCCTGCAGCTCTTGCTCTTGGCGTTTGAATTCCGATTCCTGCTCTTTCTTCTGGGCGAACAATTCATCCTGAACCTGAACGCGAGCTTCTTTTTTCAGCGCCTCCGCTTCTTTTCTGGCTTCCTCAACAATTCTTTCCGCCATGGAAGAAGAGTCGGCCATACGCTTGGAAGCAATATAACGGTACAATGCGTAGCTCAATACAAGGCCCGCAATGAGGCCCAGAAAGGCCGCAAAAACATACCATGGCATAATGCGCTCCCTTAATTACAGGAGTCCGTTTGCAAGGTTCCGCCAGCGCTGCGAGGAACAGATGCGGGAAGGCTTGGAGTATCCGGCTAGGCGGCGAGACGGACGCCAAAAGCCTTGGAGCCTTTCATCGGCTCGGGCCTTCAGCATGGCTCACCCGCCTGGAGCCTGAAGCGGCTCCCCCGAGGGGTCGTGTTGTCTACGCGTTTGAACCTGGTTTACCCAGGTGGGCGCCGCCAGCTACGCCGTCAGGCTCCCCGCAAGCGGGTCTGCGCACGGGCGCGCATACAGCGGCTCCCTTTTAGCTTTCATTGGTTCAAAAAGCTGTAGATCTCAATCACGATCTCCTCAGGGGAAATATATACGGCGATCCTTTTCGGAAAGCCTATTTCGCCAACAACGTGGCGATCTTATCTTCAAGCCTCTTCAAGTCCAGCTTGGACTGCAAATAATCGTCCGCCAAGCTCAACGCCAAGCAAATGAGCAGTTTCTCCTTGCTGACAATATTCCCGCTCTTGTTCAGACTATCGAATCGCTCCTCGATGAGCTCCTTAGCCATCGTGACGCGATCACTGTCCGCATCCGTCCGGAAGGATATCTCAAGCCCAAGTATGGGCAGAGTGTAGCGCGGCATCGCAACCTGTTGTTAGACGGACTCCTCTTGAAGGCGACCCAAAAGCTTCTCAATGCGCTCGTGGACCGCTTGCTTGTTCTGACGCTCCTGCTCCAACTCAGCACACAAACGCCGGTTCTCCTCCTCCAACGCTTGAATCTTGTTATTCATTTCCTCGAATCGTTCTTCGAGGCGTGCAAGTAGCTCCATGAATTTGTCCTATCCTTTTCTAGTGGTGAAATCAACACGGGTCCTTGTCTCTCTTAACATTCTTCTGCCTGGAGCGTGCGAAAGCCCGCCAGCCGGGAGGCACGTCCTGCGTGACGGTGGACCCGGCTGCAACCAGAGAGCCGGCCCCCAGGCGCACCGGAGCGACCAGCGCCGTATTGCTGCCCACGAAGACGCCCTCTTCTATCTGCGTCACATGTTTGTTCACGCCGTCATAATTACACGTGATGGTTCCCGCTCCGATGTTGGTTTTGGCGCCCACCACCGCATCCCCCAGGTATGTGAGATGCGAAGCTTTGGCGCCTTCGCCGAGTACGGTCTTTTTCGTCTCCACAAAATTGCCGATGCGTGATCCGGCGCGCAACTCCGTTCCGGGCCGCAATCGCGCAAAGGGACCGACTTCACAGCGTTCATGGACGACAGCTCCATCAACGTGGCTGAAATTCTTAATAATACACCCCTCCAAAACGGCGTCCCGCAGCACGACGTGCGATTGGATCTGGACGCCCGAACCAAGTCGGCTCTCTCCATAGATTTCCACGGGACCGCAAATGTCAACCCCTGGGGACAACTTGGCGCGGGGGCCGATGCGGATGCTTTCGCCCTGGCGCGCGACCACTCCGGCCCGTCTCCAGGCGTCCAGAATCTCCACACGCAGCAGTTCTTCGGCGTCGCACAACTCCTGAGGCGTATTCACGCCAAGCAGGCCCGAATCGTCGCCGCAGCACACCGCCCGGACATCCAGCCCGCGTGCAACGGCCAGCCCCACGAGGTCGGTCACATAATATTCTTCGCTGTTATTGTTGTTTTTCAATTCGCCAAGCAACGGCGCGATGCGCTCCATATCGAACAAATAAACCCCGGCGTTGACTTCCTTCGCGTCGCCGTGCAGGGACGCGTCGTAGTCCTTGGCCTCGATGATCGCCCGGACGCCTCCGTCCCCTCCCCGGACAACGCGCCCCAGGGCGGCGGGGTCTTCGGGCGTTACCGTCAAAAAGCCCAACGCGACGTCCTCATCTCGAAGCTGAACCAGTCCGGCCAGATGCTCCTGGCGCAGCAGCGGCGTATCTCCGTTGGCGACCAGCAACCAACGGGCGGAGGCTTCTTGCAAGGCGGCCCAGGCGACCTGGAGGGCGTGGCCCGTACCGAGCTGTTCGCGCTGGAGGATGAAGCGGCGCGCGCGCTCCGGGAACGCCTGCTCCACCTCTTCTCGCCGGTAGCCGACAACGGTGTGGACGCGCTCAGCGCCGACGACCGGCTCCAGGACGGCGTACACATACTGCAGCAGGGGTTCGCCGAGAATCGGCCGCAGGACCTTCGGGCTGTCGCTGTACAGCCGCGTGCCTTTGCCCGCCGCAAGAATGACGGCGTCCAGAGAGTGCGCGTTCATATGGTCTTCGCTCTGCCTAAAAGTTCGCTCGTTATGAAGGACCGCACGGCTTCCGCCCGCGCCGGAAAGCGGCTACGGCATGCAAGCGTCGCCCGCAAAGATCAAGGGTGCTCGCGGCCATCCGATCCAGCCCCGCGCCTGCTGATTTGGGGCTACCCCAACACAAGCCCGAACGCAACGCCGACAACCCAAAAAAAAGTGGGCGAACCGCACAGGCCCGCCCACTTCAGATTCGCCAGTTGCGCCAAACTTAGATCGTGCCGGATTGCTGTCCGTGCTCCCGGGCGCTCATCCTGGCGATGGCGCGCCGCAAGGCGGCCTGAGCCCGGGTGAAGTCAAGATTCTCTTTGGTCTGCCGAAGCCGCTCCTCAGCCCTTTCTTTGGCCTTCAGAGCGCGCTCGCGGTCGATCTCGACGGCCTTCTCGGCCACTTCGGCCAGGATCGTGACCTTATTGTTGTTCACTTCGGCGAAGCCGCCGGAAACGAACATATAATAGTTCTTGCCGTTGATCTTGTAGTACAGGCTCCCTATGCCAAGGGCGGAAAGGAAGGCGACGTGGTTCGCCATGATTCCAAACTCGCCCTGAGCGCCAGGGGCGCCGACGTACTCGACCGTTTCGGAAAGAACCTTCCGCTCCGGCGTGACCACCTCAAGCGTGAGTTCCTTGGACATGGGCCACCTTATCCTTTCTTGTATCTCTCGACGACCTCGTCAATACCGCCGGCCATGTAGAAATTGCTCTCGGCGATCTCGTCGTGCTTGCCTTCCAGGATTTCCTTGAAGCCCCGGATGGTGTCTTCGAGCTTGACGTACTTGCCGGGAGCGCCGGTGAACTGTTCGGCCACGTGGAAAGGCTGGGACAGGAAACGTTGCATTTTCCGAGCCCGGGCCACGGTGAGCTTGTCTTCGTCGGAGAGCTCGTCCATACCCAGAATGGCGATGATGTCCTGCAGCTCTTTGTACTTCTGCAACACCATCTGAACGCCCCGGGCGGTCTCGTAGTGCTCCGCGCCGACCACATTGGGGTCGAGGATGCGGGAAGTGGAGTCCAGGGGGTCCACCGCGGGGTAGATGCCGAGCTCCGCGATCTGGCGCGAAAGGACGAGGGTGCCGTCCAGGTGCGAGAACGTGGTGGCCGGCGCGGGGTCCGTGAGGTCGTCCGCGGGGACGTACACGGCCTGAACCGAGGTGATGGAGCCCTTGGTGGTGGAGGTGATACGCTCCTGCAATTCACCGAGGTCGGTGCCCAGGGTGGGCTGGTAACCCACGGCGGAGGGCATGCGGCCGAGAAGGGCCGACACTTCGGAGCCTGCCTGGGTGAACCGGAAGATGTTGTCGATGAACAGCAGCACGTCTTCGCCCTGCACGTCGCGGAAGTACTCGGCGCAGGTCAGGGCGGTAAGGGCCACGCGAGCGCGGGCGCCCGGGGGCTCGTTCATCTGTCCGTAAATCAACGCGGACTTTTCGAGAACGCCGGCGTCCTTCATTTCATGATAGAGGTCGTTGCCCTCGCGGGTCCGCTCGCCCACGCCGGCGAACACGGATTTTCCGCCGTGCTCCTTGGCGATGTTGTTGATCATCTCCATGAGAATAACGGTCTTGCCCACGCCGGCGCCGCCGAACAGGCCCATCTTGCCGCCCTTGGGGAACGGGATGAGCAAGTCGATGACCTTGACCCCGGTCTCCAGCAGCTCAACTGCGGTGGACTGCTCGGTAAAGCTCGGCGGAGCGCGGTGAATGGGCCGGGACTCCGGAGCATCCACCGGGCCTTTTTCGTCCACCGGACGGCCGACGACGTTCAGGATGCGCCCCAGAGCGGCGTCGCCGACCGGCGCCATGATGGGCTTGTTGGTGTCGACGCAGTCCATGCCGCGAACCAAACCGTCCGTCGCGTCCATGGCGATGGTGCGAACGACATTGTTGCCCAGGTGCTGGGCGACCTCGCAAATGAGATCCGGCGCGTCCACGCTGTTCGGATTGTTGATCTCAAGCGCGTTGAAGATCTCGGGGAGATGCCCCTCGGGGAACTCTACGTCAACGACGGCCCCGATAACCTGTACGATTTTTCCAACGTTCTGGTCCATAGTTACCGCCCTCTCTTTAGCCATTGAGCGCCTCAGCGCCGCCGACAATGTCCATGAGTTCCGTAGTAATCGCTGCCTGCCGCGTCTTGTTGTACAGAAGCGTGAGCGAGTCGATCAAGTCGTCGCAGGCCTTTGTCGCGTTGTCCATTGCGGCCATGCGCGCTGCGTGCTCGCTGCAGGAGGTGTCCAGCAGGCCTCGATAGACCTGCGCCTTGATGAACCGCGGCAGCAGCTCGGCGAGCAGCCCCTCCACCGAAGGCTCGTAGATGTATTCGGATGAAGCCCCTTCGCCCTCTTTGTCGTCCCCCTCTTCGTGTGCGGAGAGAGGAAGGATGCCGAGATCGATGGGGGCCTGATGAGCCATGGACCGAAACTCGCCGAAGATCATGACCACTTCGTCCAGCTCACCCGACAAGTAGAGGTCGATGAGCATGGAGCCCACCTCGTTGGCCAGGGAGAAATCAAAATGGCCCATAACGTCGGGCCAGCCCTGGGTCAGTTCGTAAGCACTCTTCCGGGCGAAGTCCCGACCTTTTTTCCCGATGCAATAGAATTTCACCGCCCGGCCCTGCGCCGCCCTGTCATTGGCGATGGACTTGGCGCGGTTGATGAGGTTGTGGTTGAAACTTCCACACAGGCCCCGGTCCGAGGTGACGAGCAGAATCCCCGTGGTCTTGACTTCCTCGCGCTTCTCCAGAAGCGGGTGGACCGAAGCGTCCACGCCGGAAGCCAAGTCGCCGAGCATTTCATAGAACTTCTCGGCGTAGGGCCGGAAGCGCTCGATGCGCGACTGCGCATTGCGCAGCTTGGCCGAGGCCACCATATTCATGGCCTTGGTGATCTGCTTGGTCTTTTTGACCGCGCCGATCTTGTTTTGTACGTCCCGAAACGACGGCATAGATTCCCCCTAGCCTTCGGCCCGGAAGCCCTTTTTGAACTCCTCGATCGCGGCCTTCAGGTTCGGCTCGTTCGAATCGTCGAGGACCTGCTTCTCCTTGATGGAAGCGAGAATGTCGCCCTTGGAGTTGCGCATGAAGTCGAGGAACTCGGCCTCGAACTTGCGCACGGCGTCCACCGGGATCTCGTCCATGTAGCCCTTGGTGCCGCAGTAGATGGAGGCCACCTGCTCCTCAGCCGGGAGGGGCTGGTACTGGCCCTGCTTCAACAACTCCACCAGCCGCGCGCCGCGGTTGAGCTTGGCCTGGGTGGCCTTGTCCAGGTCGGATCCGAACTGGGCGAAGGCGGCCAGCTCGCGGTACTGGGCCAAGTCCAGGCGCAGCGAACCGGCGACCTGCTTCATGGCCTTGATCTGGGCGGAGCCGCCCACGCGGGAGACCGAGAGGCCGACGTTGATGGCCGGACGGACGCCTGCGTTGAACAGGTTGGGCTCCAGGTAGACCTGGCCGTCCGTGATGGAGATAACGTTCGTGGGAATGTACGCCGACACGTCGCCGGCCTGGGTTTCAATGATGGGCAGAGCGGTCAGGGAGCCGGCGCCCTTGTCGTCGGACAGCTTGGCCGCGCGCTCGAGCAACCGGGAGTGCAGGTAGAAAACGTCGCCGGGGAAAGCCTCGCGTCCCGGAGGACGGCGAAGCAGCAGGGACATCTGCCGGTAGGCGACCGCCTGTTTGGAAAGGTCGTCGTACATGATCAGGGCGTGCTTACCGGCGTCGCGGTAGTATTCGGCCATGGTGCAGCCGGAGTACGCGGAGATGAACTGCAGCGGTGCGGGCTCGGAGGCGGTGGCGGAAATGATGGTGGTGTACTCCAGGGCGCCGTAACGCTCCAGGATGTCGGCCACCAACGCGACATTGGCCTTCTTCTGGCCGATGGCCACGTAGAAGCAGTGCATGTCGGAGCCCTTCTGGGCGAGGATGGCGTCCAGGCAAATGGCGGTCTTGCCGACCTGGCGGTCGCCGATGATCAGCTCGCGCTGCCCGCGGCCGATAGGCGTCATGGCGTCGATGGCCTTGAGGCCCGTGTAGCAGGGTTCGTGCACCGACTTACGCTGGACGATGCCGGGAGCCTTCAGCTCCACCGGGCGAATCTCCGTGGAGTTGATAGGACCCTTGCCGTCGAGGGGCTGGCCCAGAGGGTTGATGACGCGGCCCATGACCGCGTCGCCGACCGGCACGGAGAACACCTGGCCGGTGCGCTTCACTTCGTCGCCTTCGCGGATGTGCTCGTATTCGCCGAGCAGCGCGACGCCGACGTTATCTTCCTCCAGGTTGAGCACCATGCCCATGAGCCCGCCGGGGAACTCCAGCAACTCCATGGCCATGGCGTTTTCAACGCCGTAGACGCGGGCGATGCCGTCACCGACGTAGATGACGCTGCCGGTCTCGCTCATTTCTACGCGAGACTCGTAATTCTCAATCTGATCCTGAATAATTTTGCTGATCTCTTCCGCTTTGATCTGCATGGCCTTCTCCTACTCACCCCTCTTGATGTTGTCTCTGAGCAGCTCAAGCTGGGCCCGCAAGCTGGCGTCCAGCACCTTATCGCCAATCTTGAGCACAACACCGCCCAAGATGTCCTTGTCTTCGGCGAAAGAGAGCACGAGCTTCTTGCCTGTCTGCGACTCCAAGCGTTTCACCAGGTTCGCCTGCTTTTTCTGCTTCATGGACGTCGCCGTCACCAATTGTCCGCGCAACACACCCTGCTTGTCGTCGAGCATCGCTTGGAAATCGACCGCGATCTCCGGGAGAACGCCCAAACGCCCTTTATCCGCAAGCAGAAAGCAGAAATTTTTAATCGTCGGTCCGACGGAGACCTTTTCCAGAAGCTTTTCCGTCACCGCCTTCTTCTCGGCAGGGGAAAAAGCCGGGGACTTGAAAAAAAGCAGAGCCTCCGGCGCCCCGTGAAGCGCCTCAGCCAACTCGCCAAGCTCCGTTCCGTAGGCTTCCAGTTCGTTGGACTTTTCACCCACGGCGAAGAGCGCCCTGGCGTATCTGCGGGCTACAATGTCGCCGGTCAATTGAGCACCACCTTTTTAATATATTCATCAACCAACTTCTCATGCCGCCCCTGGTCCAGCTTTTCCTCGAGAATCTTGGCGGCGGCGGCGACAACCATGTCCGCCATGTCCGCGCGCAACGCGTCGATGGCGGCCTGAGTTTCGTGCTCGGCGGAAAGCACGGCCTGGGCGCGAATCTTCTCCGCGCTCTCCTTGGCCTTGGCGATGATGGCGGCCTTGGCGGCCTCGCCGTCTTCGCGGGCCTTGTCCATGATGGCCTGCTTTTCCTGCTCGATGTTGGCGATGCTTTGTTCGACTTCCTTCAACTGCTTGTCAGCCTCGATGCGACGCTGATCCAAGTCTTCCAGATCTTTTTTGATCCCTTTTTGGCGGCCAACGAAAAAGTCCTTGATCTTTTTCCCGGCCAGATACCAGATCAATCCCACAAAAATGATAAAGTTGATCCAGCGCAGGATGAAATTCATCCACGGCAACGCGTGGTGCTCACCGCCTCCGCCTTCCGAGGCAAAGGCTGTCGCAGCGCACAGCGCCACGATCAACACCGTCCAAATGATGATGGATACCCGTTTCAAGATCGCCCCCTCCTTATATTTCCTACGCCTCGCCCAAAATCTTGTCCGTCGCTTGCTGAGCGAATTTCTTCACTTCGCCCGCCAGTGCGTCCTTGGCCTTGCGCATTTGGGCGTCGATCTCTCCCCGGGCCGTCTTCAGACTGTCCGCAGCCTCTTTACCCGCGACCTCCAAAAAGTCCTTTTCCTCGGCCAAGCCTTCGGCCCGCTTCTCGGCGCGAAGGGTGTTGGCCGACCGCCGGGCTTCATCCAGGGCTTTCTCGTAGTTGGCGAGCTTGCTCTTCGCGTCTCCGTTGAATCTCTCGATGTCATCAAGACGGCCGTTCATGATCTCGGCGCGTTTCTTGATGATTTCGCGAATGGGACGGAAAAGCAGAAGGTTGAGAACCAGCAAGGTGATGATAAAATTGACCAACTGTATAAAGAAGGTCTTATCCGGTGTGACCATAGGCTGCCCCCACAAGATTGTGAATTTTGACTCAAAGTCCTTGGCCCTTTAACGAATTTCGGCCATGGTGTCAAAGGCTTTATACACCAGCCGGACTGTCGCAACCTCCTGAAATTCGTGGCCGAGCGCGCTGCTCCGCCGGAATTTATTCGGAGTCGTCGTTCCGTTCCGACGCAGAACCTTTCCCCATGTTCACGCGCCCCTCCAGGACCGCGCCTTCCTCCACCATGAGCATCGGGGTTTTCAGGTTGCCCTGGAGGTCGGCGGTCTTGTGCAACACGACTTTGGAGGCGGCCTCGATTTCTCCCACCAACTTGCCGGAAAGCACAAGCTGGCCCACTTTGATCTGTCCTTCGACCCTGGCGTCCTTGCCGATCACCAGCGTGCCTTCGGACTCCACTTCGCCGTGGAAGTTACCGTCGATGCGCACCGCCCCCTGAAAAGTCAACCGGCCCTGATAATTTGTGCCGGCGCCCAAAAATGCATTGATTTCATCTTTGGCCATCCAAAGCTCCTTGCGCGGCCAGCCACCGCCGTATCCGAGATGGGTCGCTCAGGCCTGCTTGAAGATATAGCGCCGCATGGACACATTCAGCGCAATGCCGATGAGGCTGAAATTGACCAGCGTGGAGCTGCCCCCGTAACTGAAAAACGGCAAAGGAATCCCCACTACCGGCATAAGCCCAAGGACCATACCTGTATTGATCAAAATTTGCCAGAAGAAATAAAAGAAGACCCCGGCGGCGAGATAGCACCCGAAGGCGTCCTTGGCCTCCCGCGCGATCACCACCAACTGGTACAGGAATGCGCAAAATAAAATGAGGAGCAGCATGGAGCCAAAGAAACCCCACTCCTCGCAAAACACCGCCACGGCGAAGTCCGTGTGCTTTTCCGGTAAAAATCGCAGATGGCTTTGGGTTCCACCCAGAAAACCCTTGCCCCAAAACCTCCCCGAGCCGATGGCGATTTGCGATTGGATAATGTGGTAGCCGGATCCGAGCGGATCGTCCGCCGGATTCAAAAATCCGAGGATGCGCCGTTTCTGATAGTCGTGGAGGATGAACCATCCCCCGACGAGCGCAAAAGGCGCCGCGGCCACCAGCGTCTTGAACACCCGGCTGGTGAGCCCGCGGAACATGACCATGCCCCCCAGCAGCAGCAGAATGCTCAATCCCGAACCGAGGTCCGGCTCCAGCGCGATGAGCAGCGTCAGCGCAAATCCCACGGACAGAATGGAGAACAGCCTGGCAAAGCCCAGCTTGGCCTGCTCCCGGGCCAGCAGCCGCGCCCCGAGCAACAGGATGCTGATCTTGGCCAACTCGCTGGGTTGGACATTCACGAATCCCAGGTCCAGCCAGCGTTTGGCGCCCAGGCTGGTCCGCCCCACCAGCAACACCGCGATGAGCAGCGCCACGGTCAGGCCGAAGACCGGCCAGGCCATGGCGTTGAGCCGCCTGTAATCGAACAGCATGAAGAAAATCATGCTGCACAGGCCGATCCCTCCCCACAACAGCTGTTTTTGATAATGCGGCGTCACCGCCATTCCCTCCTCCAGGCGAAACTGCCCGGCGGAGTAGAGATTCAGTACGCCCAGCGCGAACAAGGCGGCCATCAAGCCGAGAAGCGCCCAGTTCATGTGGAGAAACAATCTGCGGTCAACGGGCGACATGGCGCTCCATCCCTCCGATGCGGCCCTTGCCGGATTTCACATAGTCTCCGAACAAATAATCGTATACGGCCCGCACCACCGGCCCCGCGCCCGACCCGCCGTGTCCGCCATGTTCGACCATGCAAACCACCACATACCGCTGTCCGTCTTTTTCACCAAAGCTCGCCATCCAGGCGTGGTCCCGGAACTTGTAGGGAATCTCTTCGGTTTTGGCGTGCTCGAACTTGTCCATGAGCTTGACCACTTGCGCCGTGCCGGTCTTGGCGCCGATGGTTGCTCCCCGCTTGAACAGCCGCCGGGCGGTTCCTCCCTGGATCGACACGGTGTCCACCATGCTCTGCCGCAGGAAATCTATCTGTTCCGGGGTCAACGGCAGCCGTCCCTGGATCTCGGGCTTGTCGTCGGCCAGCAACAAGGGTTTGTACAGAACGCCGCCGTTGTCCAGGGCGGCGATGAAGCGCGCCGCCTGCAGCGGAGAAACCAACGTGTACCCCTGGCCGATGGCCAGGTTCAAATTTTCCCCGCCCTGCCAACGCTGGCCGTAACGCTTGAGTTTCCATCCTTTGCTCGGGATCAAACCGCTCTTCTCGTGCGGCAAATCCACGCCGGTGGGCTTATTGAAGCCGCACTTCTCCGCGAAGTCGCTAATGAGGTCCACGCCCAATCGGTCGCCGATCTTGTAAAAATAGACATCGCAGGACTCGACGAGCCCACGGCGCATGTCCACCCACCCGTGGCCGCCTCTTTTCCAGCAGTTGAACACCCGACGCCCGAATTTGAGAAAGCCCGGGCAGTAGAACTTTTCCGCGGGGTCCACGCCGTTGGCCAGGGCGCAGCCGGCCACCACAAGTTTGAAGACAGACCCGGGCGGATACACGCTTTGGATCACCCGGTTGGGCAGAGGATGCATGGGATCGTCCCGCAGGGCCGACCACTGCTCTTTGGTCAACCCGGCGGTGAAGGCGTTGGAGTCGTAGGACGGCGAGCTGACAAAGGCCAGAATTTGGCCGGTGTCCGGGTCCATGACGACCACGGCGCCCGCTTTGCCCTCAAGCTGCGTCCTTGCCAGACGCTGAATATCCAGGTCGATGCTGAGCCGGACGTCCTCCCCGGCCTTGGGGCTTTCCAGGATCACCTCGTTCAAGGCCCGGCCCGTGGCGTCCACCTCCAGCTGCCTCCGTCCCTTGACGCCGCGCAGCCTTTTTTCCAGGACAAGCTCCAATCCCTGCTTGCCTACGGTGTCGCCCAGCAACAATCCATGGTCCTGCTCCAACTCCTCCTCGCTGGCCTCGGCCACGTATCCCTGAACATGGGCCAACAATTTCCCGTACTTGTACGTCCGTCTCGGCCTGACAATGATCTCCAGTCCGGGCCAACGCAGGCTGCCGGCCTCTATGCGGGCCAACTCTTTGAAACTCAAGTCCGAAACAAGAATGATGGGCTCGAAGGACTTCACCTTGCGCCTGCCCAGCTTGTAAATATCCTGCAGCTTCTCCAACGGCTCGCCCGTCCATTCGCTCACCTTGAGCAGGGTGTTCTCGATGCTTGCGCAGTCTTCGCGCACCAAACCGAGGGCGTAGGCGGGCTCGTTTTCGGCCAACAGGGCGCCGTCGCGGTCGAAGAGCAGTCCCCTGGGCGCGTAAAGCGGCTCCTGGCGCAGCCGGTTCTCCCGGGCCTTTTCGGAAAAATACTCGCCGTTGTGCACCTGAAGATACCACAGGCGTAGAGAGAAGACGCAAAAAAGGAATAAAATCAAGGCCTGAAGGAGAATCAAGCCGTTGCGCGGAGCGTTCTGGCTGTTCGGCTCATAAGGCTGAGACATTGCGCAATCTCTCGGGATAG
Source organism: Desulfovibrionales bacterium (assembly GCA_030156255.1). GTDB lineage: Bacteria > Desulfobacterota > Desulfovibrionia > Desulfovibrionales > Desulfovibrionaceae > JASGMV01. The sequence goes on along the minus strand of JASGMV010000046.1, from coordinate 12,264 downwards.
AGGCGGTTCAGCAAGACCCACTCCAGAGGGAACGCCACTGCTTGCCAAGCCCCGTCCCAAAGCAGCCGGACCGTGGGAGCATCGACGCTTTCCAGCTCGGCCAACCCCAAAATCAGCAGATAGTGCCACAGCCCCATGCAAAGCCCGAGCAGGCACATGAACAAAAGGTTTTTGGCGTGGAACACCCACCGCCCGGCGGCGTAGAGCAGACAGAGGCCGGCGTACCACAAGATGCCGTAGCCGAACGCCAAGCTCCCCGGTCCCTCCAGGATGAAGATCCAAATCAGGGCCAGCCACAGGGCCAACTTGGTGCGGCCTTCCTGCAGGCAGAGAATCAAACCCGGCGCGTAAAAGTCGACGCCCGGAAAAAAGTATTGCGCCCAAACCCCAAGCACCGTGAAGCCGCCCCACCAAAGTGCCTCCAACATGCGGCTTCTACTCCTTTTCCTCCCGCCACTGGGGATCGCGCAACAGCAGCAGGACCTCCTCCAACCGCTCGATGTCCACCAAAGGACGCGCACGAACCGTCAGGAACAAGGAGACGTTGGAGCGTTCGATGGCGGTGACCACCGCCACCGGCAGTCCGGCCGGAAAAATCCCGGCCAGCCCGGAGGTCACGAGCACCTCGCCCTCCTCCAGCGGCGCATTGAGATTCACGTAACGAACCTGCAGCAAAGGCTCCGAGCCGTCTTTTCCCGGCCCCATGCCGATGGCGACGCCCGTTGACCGATTTTTACGGCCGCGGACGGCGATGCGACTGTTCAGGTCGGTCAGCAGCAGGACGCTGGATATCGTGGCGCCGACGCGCAGGACGCGCCCCACGACCCCTTCCGGAGCGACCACGGGGGTGTCTTCCTCCACGCCGCTGAGACGCCCTTTGTCCACCATCAGCGTCTCAAGGACCGATTCCGGCCCGATGCGGTGCATGATGACCCGCCCGCCTTCCTCAATCCAGGAGGGGCTCGGGGCAAACAGGAGCAGTTTCTCGAGCCGGTCCGCGGCGGCGGCGCGCTCCTGCAACCGGGCGTTACTCATGCGCATCTGCTCCAGCTCTTGCGTCAGCCGCTCGTTCTCTTCCCGGAGTCCAACCAAATAAATATAACGATTCCAGAAGGATACTGCTTTGTCAGCGACCCACTGGCCCGGCTTGACCACCAAGCCGATGAACTCCAGCCCCGTGTAGTTGGCGAGAGAATCTATATGCTTTGTGCGCAGATTCCAGGTGTAGACGCTCAGATATGCGAACAGAGCGACCAAAAGGGCAATGGCGACACGTTTGGCTCTCACGTTAGTCTATCGTAACGTCCTTATATAAGTCGACGTTGTCTAAAGCTTTCCCTGATCCGACAACAACCGCGGTGAGAGGATCGTCCACCACCGTGATAGGCAGTTGCGTTTCCTGCTTGAGCAGCTCGTCCAGGCCTTTGAGCAGGGCGCCGCCGCCGGTCAACACGATGCCGCGGTCCACGATGTCCGCAGCCAGTTCCGGAGGCGTCTGCTCCAAAGCGATGCGCACGCCTTGCACGATGGAGTCGACCTGTTCGGAGATGGCCGCGCGGACCTCCTCCGAAGAAATGGTCTTGTTTTGGGGGATGCCCGTGACCAGGTCGCGGCCCTTGACTTCGATGGTTTCATCCATCTCCAGAGGATAGGCGGAGCCGATCTTGATTTTCACCTCTTCGGACGTGGATTCGCCGATGAGCATGTTGTACTTGCGCTTGACGTACTGCATGATGGCTTCGTCCATCTTGTCCCCGCCCACACGCACGCTCTTGGCGTACACGATGCCGGAAAGCGAGATGACCGCGATTTCCGTGGTGCCGCCGCCGATGTCCACGACCATGTTCGAGGTGGGCTCCGTGATGGGCAAATTGGCCCCAATGGCCGCAGCCATGGGTTCTTCGATCAGATAGACTTCCCGAGCGCCCGCGCTTTGGGCCGATTCCTTGACCGCGCGCTTCTCCACCTGGGTGATGCCCGTGGGCACGCAGATCATGATCCGCGGCCGCACCAGCTTGCGGGAGTTATGCACCTTGGTGATGAAGTGGCGCAGCATGGCCTCGGTGACTTCGAAATCCGCGATCACGCCGTCCTTCATGGGGCGAATGGCTACGATATTTCCGGGCGTGCGGCCCAGCATCTTTTTTGCTTCCAGCCCCACGCTCAGCACTTTGTTGCCGCCCCGTGCGTCTTTTTTTACGGCCACGACCGAGGGCTCGGACAACATCACGCCCTTGCCCTTGACATACACCAACGTGTTGGCCGTGCCCAAGTCGATCGCCAAGTCGCTGGAGAACGAACCTAAAACCCTGTCAAATATTTTTGCCATTGTTTCTCCGCCCGTGGCGTCGCGCCCGGTTTTCCTTTTGATTCCGGCGCCCGATTCGTCTATCATACATGCCGGAGGGCCTCCCCGAACGACGTTTTTTGCCCCTCCAGGCAATACCCTGAACAAGGCAAGTTATCAATAAAAATTTTAGAGAAACTCTAAGGCCTCCCGTGGCCCAGCAGCGCTTTTTCACTCTTGCCGAATACCTGCGGCGGCGGTTCAGCCTCCGGGTGAGGAAAATACCCCTGGACGCAGGATTTTTCTGCCCCAACCGCGATGGCGTCCTGTCCTTTGCGGGCTGCTCATTCTGCAACCCTCACGGCTCCGGGTCCGGCCTCGGGAAGCAAGGGCTCTCCCTCGCCCAGCAATGGGAATACTGGAAAGAGCGCCTATCCCGCAAGCACCACGCCGAGACTTTTCTCGCCTATTTACAGTCCTTTTCAAATACGTACGGATCTATTGACAAACTCCGCTCCGTATTGTCCGAAATCGCTCGGCTGCCGGATTGCATCGGTTTGTGCCTGGGGACGAGGCCCGACTGTCTGGGCGGGGAAAAGCTCGATTTGATCGCGTCGCAGCCGTTCTCCGAGACATGGTTGGAGCTCGGCCTGCAATCCTCCAACGACGAGACGCTGGCGCGCATCAACCGCGGCCACAACGCCGCATGTTTCGCCGCAGCCGTCCGCCAGGCCGCCGACAAGGATTTGGCCGTGTGCGCCCATGTCATCGCCGGCCTGCCGGGCGAAACCCCGGAAGACTTCCTGGAGACCATCCGTTTTCTCAACGGGCTCCCGATCCGGGGCGTCAAACTCCATAACTTGTACGTTTGCCGCGGCTCGACGCTGGCCGGCGACTGGCGCAACGGCTCCTACATCCCTTTGAGCCTCGCCTCCTATGCGGACCAAGTCGCCCGGGCCGTGGCGGCGCTCCGGCCGGACATCGTCGTCCATCGCCTGAACGGCGATCCGGCGCCCGGAGAATTACTCGCGCCGGACTGGGCCGGCCGCAAGACCGACGTTTTGAACGCCGTGCACGCAAAACTGCAGGCCCGGAACGTCTTTCAAGGACAACTCTATCGCCCCAAGGAGTCGATATGCGCATAGAATACGCTGCAGCCGACCCTCTCGGCCTGGCGCTGATCTGGAACGGAGCGAAGCTTTCCGAGCTGGGATTGGTCTGGTTCAAGGACATCTCCGGCGAACTCGCCCCCGCCTCTCCGGAAGGCGCGGCGCTGCAGCAGGCGCTGCAGACGTACGTTCAAGGCAGGGAACCCCGCTGGCCGGCCCTGCCCCTGGACTTTGAGCGATTTTCTCCTTTTGCGCGCAACGTCCTGCTTCTGCTGAAGGACAACATCGCTTTCGGAGAGACAACCAGCTACGGCCGCCTCGCGGCCATGGCCGGCAACCCGAGGGCGGCCCGGGCCGTGGGCCGGGTCATGGCCATGAACCCCTATCCCCTCGTCGTGCCCTGCCACAGAGTCGTGGGAAGCACGGGACAGCTTACCGGCTTCAGCGGCTCGGGAATTCCCATGAAACGCTTTTTGCTGGAGTTGGAAGGCGGTAGAGCAAAGTAACTGCAAAAAAGTTACTCTACTCCGCAAGAATTTGCTCGCAACGCCTCGCAGCAAAAGCTTGCAGGCTGGCTGCGCCCGCCGTCCAGCAGGCATTTCAAGCGTGAGACTCCATCGTTGGGAGCGAGTGCGCGGGCCGGCCGGGCAGGCCGCCGGAATATCCCTCCAACGCGAAAGGCCCCGCGACGTTGCGGGGCCTTTTACTGTGGCATGGCGTCGGACGCCGGTTGCTACTTTCTGAGCCGCTTTTGCAGCTTGGCCCGAATCCATATGGCCAGCAGGTTCATGCCGAGCACCAGGGCGATGAGGACCAGGGACGTCCCGTACTGCAAGGGCCTGGTCTTCTCGATCTCGGTGCCGGCCGTGGCCAGGACGTAAATGTGGTAAGGCAGAGCCATGACGGCGTTCAGCAGGTTGCGGGGCAGGTCGGGCGTAAAGAACACGGCGGCCGTGAACATGATGGCCGCGGTTTCGCCGGCGGCGCGCGCCAACCCCAGGATGGAGCCGGTCAGGATGCCGGGCAGAGCCGCGGGCGCCACGACCTTGTAGATGGTCTGGAACTTGGTGGCGCCGAGGCCGAGGGAAGCCTCGCGGTAGGTGTCCGGCACGGAGCGCAGCGCCTCCTCGGAGGCGCCGATGATCAAGGGCAGGATCAAGGCTCCCAAGGTGCACACGCCAGCCATGATGGACACGCCCATGCCCATGATGGTCACGAACAGCGACAGCCCGAACAAACCGAAAACAACGGAAGGCACGCCCGCCAGGTTGTTGATGCCCAGGCGGATCAACCGGATGATCTTGCCGGATTTGGCGTATTCGTTGAGGTAGACGGCGGTGGCCACGCCCCAGGGCAGCGCGATGATCAACGCGCCGTAACTGAGGATGACCGTGCCCACAATGCAGGGAAAGATGCCGCCCGCAGTCATGGAGTCTCTGGGATTTTGGGTCAGGAACTCCCAAGTGATGCTGGGCAGGCCGTAGTAAAGCACAAAGCCGCAGATGATCAGGAGCGCCACCCCGTTGATGGCGGCGGCCAAACGGAAAAGGTTGAAGAAGAAGGCCTGGGTGGCCTTGCGGAAACCGACTTTCTCGGATCCGTTGCCCATATTGTCTGTGGCCGTGGCGATGGCGTCGCTCATATTGCAGGTCCCTTACTCGTCGAGCTACAGGGTGGCCGCGCCGACTTGCTTGTATTTGTGGGCGATGTGGTCCGCCACCAGATTGAACAACAAGGTGAAAATAAACAGAACCATGCCGATGGCGAACAGCGCGTGGTAGTGCGCGCTGCCCAACGGAGCCTCGGCCATCTCCGCCGCGATGCTGGCCGGCATGGGCCGGACCGGATCGAAGATGGATCCCGGAATGAGGGCGGCGCCGCCGGCGACCATAAGCACGACCATGGTTTCGCCGATGGAGCGGGCCATGCCCAGAATGACGCCCGTGGTGATGCCGGACAAGGAGGCGGGGATGATCACGCGGAAAATGGATTGCCAGTGCGTGGCGCCCAAGGCCAAGGAGGCTTCCTTGAGCTCCACCGGGACGCTGTAGATGGCGTCCTCGGAAATGGAGGTGATGGTCGGCACGGCCATGAACGCCAACATGACCGAAGCGTTGAACAGGTTCAGGCCGACGGGAATTTGGAAGAAATCCTGGAGGAACGGCGCCACCACCACCATGCCGAAGAAACCGATGACGACGGACGGCAGGGCCGCGAGCATCTCCAGCATGGGTTTGACGATGTTGCGCACGCTCTGCGGAGCGATCTCCGCCAGATAAATGGCGGTCATCACGCCCAGGGGAATGGCCATGAGCGAAGACAAGGCCGTGACGGCAATCGAACCGATGATCAAGGGGAAAATCTGCAAAGCCGGCGGCTCTTCGGTGGGATACCAGTCATGTCCGAAAATAAAGTTGCCGACGCTGACGTCCTTGAAGACGGGCACGCCTTCATAGAACAAAAAGACCATGATCAGGAACAAGACGACGATGGACGTCGTGGCCATGACGAAAAATGCGCTGTGGATCATGCGCTCTTTGGTGCGGCGACCCAGATGAAGCGCCTGCAGCGTGAGGATGCTCAACCCGATGAAGAAGAAAATTCCCCCCGTGACGTAGTAGGCCAGTCCACGGGAAAGCATGGAGGCGTCAATGACCCTGTGGATCGCCTCGATAGGGTCCTCGCCCTTGGGAGAATTGAGGGCGTCGCGATCTTCGCGCACGAGCCGGAACACGTAGGCCAACTCGGTCAGGCGGTCCTCAAGCAGGACGCTCTTCTCCGCATCGCTCAGGTTGGGTGCGCTCGTGGTGCTTTCCGTAACCTCGTGGGTCGCATACATGTTGGTCTTCTGCAGGGCGTCCAACACGCTCATGGAATAGTCGCCGCGTTCGCCCACATTTTCAGAGCCCCGCAGGAAGACATTCTCCACGTACGTCGGCTGGGCTTTCATGTAGCCAACCGAGAACAGGATGGCGCCGAAAACCAATATGGCGAAGGAGGTAATCCTCAGCTTGTTCACAACGTTTATCCTTTCACTACGCCGCAGGCAGGGTTGAGCCGGGGGGCGAAAGCGCCCCCCGGCGTCAAAGACGTGTCGAAGCCGGCGATTCGGTTATTGCTTCACCGGGATGAATCCCACGTCAGCCGCCAGCTTCTGGCCAGCGGGGCTCATCATGAAGTCGATGAGATCCTTGGCGTCGCCCTTGGGCTCGCCAGGCGTGTACAGGTTCAAACCGCGGGAGATGGGGTAGGAGTGGTTCAAAGCGGTCTCCACGGAAGCCATCACGCCGTCAACCTTCAGAGGCTTCAGCAGGTTGGCGTCCACATAGGCCAGGCCCACGTAGCCGATGGCGAACTTGTTCTTGGCCACGGCCTGGACCACGGCGCCGTTGGAGGCCTGCAGCAGGGCGCCGGGGAACACGCGCGCGCCCTCCATCACTTTGTCTTTCCAGCAGTCGTAGGTGCCGGAGGAGGTGTCGCGGGAGATCACGACGACCTGGCCGGACTTGCCGCCGACATCCTTCCAGTTGGTCGCCTTGCCGGAGTAGATCTCGGCCAGTTGCTCGGCGCTCAGGTCCGACACGCTGTTCCAGTGGTTCACCACGGGGGTGATGCAGTCGTAGGCGACGACGAACTGAACAGGAGCGCGGCCGTTGCTCGTGGCGGCGTCTTTCTCTTTGTCCTTCATGTCGCGGGACATCATGGCGATGTCCGTGGTGCCGTCGATGAGGGCCTTGGCGCCGTTGGAGGAGCCGCCGCCGGAAATCTCGATCTTCACGCCGGGATGCTGAGCCATAAAGACTTCAGCGGCCTTCTGCATGTAAGGGAGAACCGTGGTGGAGCCCTTCACCGTAACCGTGCCGGCGAAAGCCGGGGTCGCCATCAGAGTCAGTGCGCACAACAGCGCCAGAATCCTCAGCTTCATAAGATCATTCCTCCGAAGTAGGTTTGTCCCGGCTATGCGGGATGTGGTAGAGGCATTAGTTAGCAGCAGCCTGTTACGACATTGTGACGGGAAAGAGAAAGGTGGGTGACAACATGATTGTGTAATCGTCCGTTTTTACTACTCAAACTAGCGACTGTTTTCAAAACCGTAACACCATTCAGAACACCGCCCCCGCCAACCGACCACGCCTCGCAAGCTCCTCCTCAGCTCCATGGATTGCCCGCAACTTGCTACTTCCTTTTGAATCCTCTAAATCATTCGCCAAGAGGAGAAAGTCTATGGAGGTAAAATACCTCATCATCGGAGCAGGCCCCACGGGGTTGGGCGCCGGTCGGCGGCTCGCCGAACTCGGAGAGCGTTCATTCTTGATCCTCGAAGCCCAAGACCACGCCGGGGGGCTGTCCTCCAGCCGGGTGGACGAGGCCGGGTTCACCTGGGACCTCGGCGGACACGTGGTTTTCTCCCACTACGACTACTTCGACCGCATGGTCGAAGAGATGCTGGCCGACGAATTCTTGACGCACCAACGGGAGTCTTGGGTTTTCGCCTCCGGCTGCTGGATTCCCTATCCTTTTCAGAACAACATACGCCATCTGCCCCGCAAACTCGCCTGGGAATGCGTGCGGGGGCTGCTCCCCAACCACCGTCCCGACCTCAAGCCCTCCAACTTCCGCGAGTGGATATTGGCCTGCTTCGGCCCCGGCGTGGCCAAGTTGTTCATGCTCCCCTATAATTTCAAGGTCTGGGCTACGCCGCCGGAGCTCATGGCCTTCCAGTGGATCGGAGAGCGCGTCTCGGTGGTGGACCTGGAGCGGGTGCTGGAAAATCTCGTCCTGGAGCGCGACGACGTCTCTTGGGGTCCGAACAACACCTTCCGTTTTCCCCTGCACGGCGGCACGGGCCGCATCTACTCCCGACTGGCCGAGACCCTGGCGGGCAACATCCAATACGGCCAAGCCTGCGCGCGCATCGACGCGGAAACAAAAACCGCCTACACGGACGCCGGCCTCGCCGTGCGCTACGACAAACTGCTCAACACCGGCCCTTTGGATATACTGGTCCGCGGCCTCCTCGACAACGCCCCGGACTCCTTGGTCAACGCCAGCTGCGACCTCGCGCACAACTCCGTCCACGTGACCGGCCTCGGCGTGGATGGCGTCCAGCCGGACACGCGGTGCTGGATGTATTTTCCGGACGGCGACTCGCCCTTCTACCGCGTCACCAATTTTCACAACTACTCGCCCAACAACACCCCGGCCCCCGGCGAACAACGGGCCTTCATGTGCGAGACGTCCTCGTCCGAGCACAAGCCGGAGGACCCCGGCGCCGTCATGGACGCCTCCATCCGCGGGCTGCAGGGCGGCGGACTCATGCTTCCCGGGGACGAAGGGCGCATCGCCAGCCGCTTCCAGATCGATCTGGAGTACGGCTACCCCGTGCCCACGTTGGGCAGGGACGCGGCCCTTCGGCGTATCCAGCCCTGGCTTGAACAACGCGACATCTACTCGCGGGGGCGCTTCGGCGGATTCAAGTACGAAGTCGCCAACATGGACCACAGCGTCATGCAGGGGGTGGAGTGGGCCGAACGCATGGTTCAGGGAAAACCTGAAACCACCTACACGCTCAAGGAGCCGCAATGAAGGAAATCTACGCTCGAAGGCGGAGGGACCTGGCCGAATGGCTGGGCGCAAACGGCTTGCCCGCCCTTCTCGTCAGCCACCCGGCCAACCGCTTCTATCTCAGCGGATTCGAACTGCACGACCCCCAATGCAACGAATCCTCCGGCTATCTGGTCGTCACGCCCGAGGCCGAGGCCTATCTCTTCACGGACCCCCGCTATCAGGAAGCGGCCTTCGAGGCCATGGGGGAGGACAACGTCTGCATCTACCGGGCGGACCGCTACAGGGCCATCGCCGCATTTCTTGAATCCAAAGGCGTCGCCAGCGCCGCCTTCGAAGCCCGCTCGATCCCCTACTTCACCTGGAAACAGCTTTCCGCTTACCTGCGGCTGGAGCCGTCGTCCGGGGCCGTCGAGCGCCTGCGCGTGGTCAAGGACGACCAGGAGCTTTTCCGGATGCGCGCCTCCTGCCGGATAAACCACGAGGTCTTCGCCGAACTGGAGCGCCGCCTGCCGGAGATGGTCGGCCTGACCGAACGGCGAGCGGCCTGGGAAATCGAAAAAATGTTCCGCAACCGAGGGGCGAGCGAGCTGGCCTTCACCCCCATCGTCGGCGTGGGCGTCAACGGCGCCAAACCCCACGCTGAGCTGTCGGACGAAAAAATCCGCGAAGGAGACACGCTACTGGTGGACATCGGCGGCCGATACCAGGACTATTGTTCCGACCAGACCCGGACCTTCTGGGTGGGCGGCGCCCCCTCGGCCCGGTTCACGGAAACGCTGGAGCTGGTCCAGGAAGCCCAACGCCGCGGCGTCGAGAAGGTCGGCCCCGGCGTTCCGGTGCGGGAGGTCCACCGCGCGGCGCACGACGTCTTCGCCAAACGCGGCGCGGCCGAGATGTTCACCCACGGGCTCGGCCACGGCGTCGGCCTGGAGACCCACGAGGCGCCGAGCGTCAACTTCAGTTCAGCGGACGTGCTGCAACCGGGCATGATCCTCACCGTGGAGCCCGGATTGTACGATCCGCAATGGTCGGGCGTGCGCTGGGAGCACATGGTCTGCGTCACGGAAGACGGCGCGGAGGTGCTGTGAGCGGCGAAACGGACCGCAACGCCCGCGGTCCTGCCGAAACGATACGCGATCTGCTCGCGCAAAACGACCTCGCCGGAGCATTACGGCGCATCGACGAAGCCTTGGCCGAGGAGACGGACGATCCGGAGGAGGCTGCGGCCCTGGCCCGGCTCCTGGGCGAAATGGGCCGCTGGCGCCTCGCCCGCCTGGCCTGGGAGAAGGCCGTGCGCGCCTCTTCCGACTCCCCGGAGGCCTTGGCCGGCCTGGGTCTGGCGTTGGGCAACGCGGGCGCGCCCGAGCAGGCCTTGAAAGTCTGCGAAGCCGCTTTGGACGCGGCCCCCGATCTTTGGGAGGCGCACAAGAACCGCGGCCTCGCCCTGCTTCGCCTGGGACGCGCCGAAGAGGCGGAGGCGTCCTGCCGCCGCGCCCTGGAGCTCGCCCCGGAGGCGCCGGAAGCCCTGTCCGGGCTGGCTCTCACGCAAATGACCCAGAGCCGGTTCGCCGAAGCCGAAACCCTGTTCAACAAGGCGCTGGACCTCCAGCCCGACCACGCCGGGGTCTTGTCCAACAAGGCCTTCATGGTCAGACGCCTCGGCCGCGCCCGCGAGGCGGCGGCCTTGCTGCGTCGAGCGATCGAAGCGCGGCCCTTCAATTCGTCGCTCCGAAACAGCTTGGCGGCGGCCCTCATGGACGCCGGCGACACCGAAGAGGCGTTGCAGGCCATGAGCAGGGCCGTGGATATCTTTCCGGAAAACGCCGGCCTGCACTACAACATGTCGGCCATGCTGCTCCGGGTCGGCGACGTGGTGGGAGCCATCCGGGCCATGCAAAGAACGCTCGCGATATCCCCGAACCATCCCGAAGCCCTGGCCAACCTGCCGGCTCTGCTGAGCCAGGCCGGGAGGACCAAGGAAGCGCTGGAAGCCTCGCGCCGCTTGGCGTCGGCCATGCCCGACTACGCCGGCGGCCGCTACAATCTGGCCGTACTGCTGCTGCGCACGGGCGCCCTGCCCGAGGCCGAGGAGCACGCCCGCCACGCCGTCCGGTGCGACCCGGACATGGCCGACGCCCGGCTCTGTCTGGCCCAGATCCTCAAATTGCAGGGACGATGCGAAGAGGCCCTGGAGCAGGCGCTGGCCGCGCACGGCCAGCGCCCCGACGCCGTCTCGCACCTCGCCCTGGGCTCCCTGTGCAAGCGGCTCGGCAAACGGGAGGAGGCCGTGGAGCATTTCGAAAACTACCTGCGGCTCCAGCCGGACGACCCCGACGGAGCGGCCCTTTTCCTGGCCGCCCTGGGCGCCCGGCGCCCGCCCAAGACCTACCCCGAAAACGCCGCCCGCCGGCTTTTCGACCAGATGGCCGAACGTTACGACCAGCAGTTGGTCCAAGGTTTGGGCTACCAGGGACACCGGCTCATTTACGAGCTGCTGGCCGACAGGCTGCAGGGGGGCCGGGGGCGGCGGATTCTCGATCTGGGCTGCGGCTCCGGCCTGTGCGGCGCGATGCTGGCGCCTTTCGCAAGCCGGCTGCACGGCGTGGACCTCTCGCCCAAGATGGTCGAAAAGGCCCGGGAGCTTTGCGTGTACGACGAACTGGCCGCGGGGGAGGCCGTCAAATTTCTGCTCGAACGCCCCGCCGGCTACGACGTCGTCGCGGCCGGGGACGTCCTCGTGTACATGGGCGAGCTGGACGACGTCGTCGCGGCCGTGCGCCGAAGCCTGGACCGCGACGGCCTGTTCGCCTTCACCCTGGAAAAGAGTCCGGACGAACCCGTGGCCTTGGGAATCAGCGGCCGGTTCGCCCATGCGCCGGACTATGTCCGCGCCAAGGCCGCGCAATGCGGTTTCATCGTCCTGTCCCTGGAGGACGCCGAGGTGCGACGCGAAGAAGGACGGCCCGTCAAGGGGCTGGCGGTTCTGCTCCAGGCCCGGGAGGACGCGCCGTGCCGAGATTGAAGCCCCTCGCTCCTGCGCCGAAGCGCAGCCGGCGCATCTACCTGCGCATCGACCGGGACCAGATCGGCATGTTCCGGTTCCTGCTCGAAGCGCACGACAACCTGGCGCTGTTCACAGTGGTCAACCCGGCCCAGAATCTGATCATGCTGCGCTTCAGCCCGGACGCCGAAGCCGAGGCCCGGCAATTCCTCCGGGACGCCGCCCGGCTCCACGGACTTGAAATCGTCGAACCGAATCCGGGGGGAAGGGGAAAACCGCTTTTGTAAAAGCGGTTTTCC
>JASGMV010000045.1 GCA_030156255.1 Desulfovibrionales bacterium | reverse complement strand
AAACCCCTTTTCCTGAAAGGGGTTTTCCCTTCCCCCGGTTCTCCCTCACCAGCCCCAAATCAATCAAGGACTGATCTTCGCCCCGCGCCGGAGGGTGAACTTTTCCGGGCCGGACAGGACATCCGCCCGGCAATCCCGGGCGATGCGCGTGAGCATGCCGCGAAAGACGGGCGCGTGGAGGGGGTAGACGCTGTACCAGTACAGGAGGCCGCCAAGCCCCTTGGGGATGAAATAGGCCAACATGGAAAGTTCGCATCTGTCCGGCGCCGGGCTCCAGAGGTGAAATTCGAGCAAGGCCTGTCCGCCGACCCGAAACTCGGCCAAAAGAAGCAGCCGGCTCGGCTCCTTGACTTGGATGACCCGCCAAAAATCCAGAACATCGCCGATCCGGAGACGTTCCGGGTCCCTGCGGCCGCGGCGCAGGCCCGGTCCGCCGACGACCTTGTCCAGCAGTCCGCGAAGCCGCCACAAACCGTCCCCGAAATACCAACCCGTGGCGCCGCCGATGCGGCGAATCCTCGTCCAGACCTCCTCCTGGGGCGCGGCGAGCTGGATTCGATAACCGCAGGTGAGCACGGCGCCGCCCGCATAATGGGGGTCGCCGCTTACAACGGCCTCGGGATAGGCGCAGGGGCCGGCGTCGTGGCAGCAGGTTTCGGTCGTCCCCTGGCTCAACTTTCCCAAGGCCCGGCGCACGGCCGTGCGGCAACGCATAAGCTTCTGCGGGATAATTTCCTGGATGGAGTTTTCTTTGGCCACCACCTCATTGCGCAGGCCTTCCACCAAAGCCCGCACCAGGGACGCAGGAACAGGCGTGAGCAGGCTGACCAGATAGGCGGACAAGGAAGGCGAGAGCCAGGGCGTGTGGAGGATGACCCGCTTCTTCAAGCCCGCCTCCTGCGCATAAATGCCGCACAGCTCGGCGTAGGTCAAAATATCGGGTCCCCCGATATCGAACGAACGCCCCCGGCATTGCTCTTTGCCCAGGCACTCCAGCAGGTAGACGAGTACGTTGCGGATGGCGATGGGTTGGCAGCGCGTGTGAACCCATTTGGGCGCCAGGATGACCGGTAGCCGGTCCACGATGTACCTGAGAATCTCGAAAGAGGCCGAGCCCGAGCCCATGATCATGGCCGAGCGAAGCACGGTGGCCGGAACGGAGCCCGAAGACAGGATGCCCGCCACTTCGGCCCGGGAATTCAGATGAGGGCTCAGGGCGTCTCGCGGGCAACCCAATCCGCCCAGGTAGATGATCTGTTGCGCGCCGGCGCGGGAAGCCGCCCGGGCCATGTTTCCGGCCGCGATCCGGTCCAGTTCCGTATAGCTTTCGCCCTTGGACGTCATGGAATGAACCAGATAGTAGACGGCCTGGCACCCCATCGACGCCCGGAAAAGGGATTCCGGGTCTTGCGCGTCAGCCCGTACGATTTCCAGCCTCGGATGCGCCCCCCAAGGCCTGGCCCTGATTTTCTCCACCGAACGCCCCGCCGCGCGCACCCGATAGCCTGAATCGAGCAACAAAGGCGCGAGACGGCCTCCGACATACCCCGTAGCCCCTGTCAGCAGAACTCTTTCGACTTCCATGGCGCGCTCCCGTGCTTACAGGCCTCGTCAAGGCGTCCAGCTTCTTTCCACCAACACGGCCCCGTTGAAATCGAACACCAGCAGACCGAGCCCCGGCGTTGCTCCGGCGAACGATCTGGCCGATTGAATCCATCGATCCGCGATCAATTGCAGCAAGCGGCCGAACTCCGGCGCCGGCCGCAACATCTCCAGAGCCTGCGCCGCGGTGTTGGCTTCTTCGACGCGGAGACGGGTTGCACCGTCGATTCTCGCCTCCCGGCACAGGGTCTCCAGCCATCCCATATCCAGGCCGCCGTCCTTGGCGTGCGTGCTCTCCAACCCCACGGCCTGTTTGATGAACTTGCCGAAAAACACCGACCACCAGACCGTGGAGAACGACGCCTCGGCCGCGGCGCGCAAAGAAAAGGCGAAATAGTCCCCGGCCTGAACGGCGCCCTGCTCCGGGACGTCCGGCCTGTGGTCCAAATACATCCGCTCGCTTCGCCGTCCCGTGGCCAGACAGACTTCCGGCAGGCCCAGCGCCTCGGCCACGTTCAGCGACTGGACCACGCTCGCCTTCCAGGCGTCGTGGCTGAGCGGCCGGACCACCCCGGTCGTCCCCAGAATGCTGACGCCGCCCACGATTCCAAGCCGCGGATTCAGAGTCTTGCGGGCGATTTCTTCGCCGTTTTCCACCTCCACGAGCACGCGGACCTCGCCCTGCGCCCCGTGGCGCGCCAACACCTCGGCCACGGCCCGACGAATCTGCTCCCGGGGTCCGGGATTGATGGCCGCCTCGCCCACGGCCGCGGGCAGGCCCGGCAAGGTGACGCGGCCGACGCCCCGCCCTCCGTCGATCAAGGTATCCCGAACGCCGGCTCGCGGCGAGAAACGGACCAGAGCGTTGATCGCCGCCCCGTGGGTGGCGTCGGGATCGTCGCCCGCGTCCTTGACCACAACGGCCCGGGCGCCGTCCTGCTCCGCGGCGCACCGCTCCACAAGGATGCACAGCCGGCCCGGCCCCAGCAGCGGAATCTCGACGCCGGAAGGCGCTTTTCCGCCGAGCAAAAATTCCAGGGCGGCGGCCGCCGCGGCCGCCGCCGAAGCGCCGGTGGAGAATCCCTCGCGCAGCATCGAGCCTTTGCGTCCGCCCCGGTCCATCACTTCTCCAGCAGGTCGGCCCGCAGGATGCACTGCTTGCCGAATTTTTCCCGCAGCCCGTCCACAGCCCGCTCCAGTTTCTCCGAGCGCTCGTCTTCGCTGTCGAGAAGCGAGAGCTGCCGGCCGCCGAACACCAGATTGGACACCCCCACCCCGATAAGCCGGACGGGCCAGCCCAGCGACTCCGCCCGCAACAGCCCCGCCGCGGTTTCATAAATTCTGCGGGTGGTGTTGACGGGTTCCGACAGGGTCTGGCTGCGAGTGATTTGTTGAAAATTCGAGAACTTGAGCTTGAGCGTCACGGTGCGGCCCAGGCATTCCTCTTGGCGCAGCTCCGAAGCCACCCGGTCCGACTGCCGCAGCAGCCACCGAACCAGGTCCTCCAGATCATCCGTATCGCGCTCGAAGGTGTTCTCCGCACTGATGGACTTGGGTCGGCTGGAGGAAGCCTCGACGGGCCGATGGTGAACGCCTCTGGCGCGCTCAAAAAGTTGCCCCCCGAACTCCCCGAACTGCTGCTCCAGGAATTGCCGGGAGCAGCGCTGCACGTCCGCGCCCGTGCGCAACCCGAGCATGTGGAGCCTGGGGAGAGTCCGCCTGCCCACGCCCGGAATCTTCTCCAGCGGCAGCGCGGCCATGAAGGCCAGCACCGCCTCCGGCGCTACAACGGTCAGCCCGTCCGGCTTGTCGAAATCCGAGGCGATCTTGGCCACCAGTTTGTTGGGCGCCACGCCCACGGAGGCTGTCAAGCCGGTGCGCTCCTTGATGCGCCGCTTCAGCTCCCGGCCCATGGCTTCGGGCGGCCCGGCCAACCGCTCCAGGCCGGTGACGTCCAGGTAGGCCTCGTCCACCGAGGCCTGTTCGCAAATCGGCGTAAAATCCCGCAGCACGGCCATGACCTCCCGGGAAACCTCCCGGTAACGCCAGCCGCGCACCGGCGTGAAGATTCCATGCGGGCACAGGCGCCTGGCCTGCGCCACGGACATGGCCGAATGAACGCCGTATCTTCTGATTTCATAGGAGGCCGCAGAGACCACCCCTCGGGGATTGTCGCCCACGGCCAAAGGCCTGCCCCGGTATTCGGGGAAGTCCAACTGCTCGATGGACGCGAAAAAGGCGTCCATGTCCAAGTGGATAACCCGCCTGGCCGGGTTCTCGCCTTGGGGGCCCATAGCCTAAGTATGCCCCCTTGCCTTCCCTCCCGCAAGAGCCGAGTCGCCAGCGGCTTCGAAGCGCAGCAGACGCCGTCCGCGGCCCCGCCTGCGAACGGGCGGCCGAAGCCGTCAGTCGGCGATCACAATTTCCTCGAGGCTTTTGCGCTTGCGGGGGAACACGGTCGCCTCGTCCGGCCGCCCCGCGGCAAGAATGTTCACGACCCGGCAACCCATGGGCAGACCGAAACGCGCCTTGACGTTCGCCTCGTTGAACATGCCCACCCAGCACGTTCCGAGCCCCAACTCCACGGCCCGCAACATCATGAACGACACGGCGATGCTCACGTTCATGGCGCAAGCGCCGAACTTGGCCGCTTCGTCATCGTCAGCGGCTTTCTGCACATACGCCTCGACGCCCTTCAACGGCTCGCCTTGAAGAATATTGTTGCTTCTATAAAAGAAGGCCGCGGACTGGGAATCCTTTACGTAGTGCTCCAGGTCGGCGCAGCAGATGAAAATAGCGCCGGCATTGGCCAGCCAAGCCTGTTTCTTGCTGGCATCGCTGGTTCCGAACCAAGCCAGGTCCTCCGGGTCCGTGACGACCTTGAATCTCCACGGCTGGCTGTTGAGGCTCGACGGGGCGTTGCGGGCCGCCTCCAAAAGCTCCCTGATTTCATCCTTGGACAACGGCTGTCGGGCGAAGGCGCGCACGCTGTGGCGCGCGGCGATGGCCTCCTTGACGCTCGTGCTCATATGGCGCTCCTTTGCAAGAGATCACGGGGTGGCTCACGGCGACCATAACGCCTCTCGGCCGGGGGAGGAACCCTCTTTTGTCTTTTTTACCGAAGAAAAAAAATTCCGTCGCATCCAGTTCGAATCCCAGCTTCCTGGACAGTACTGTACCGTTTCGTATACGGTAGAGGCGAAAATCCAGCCCGCCCTTCTCTCCCTCCCCACCGCCAACAAGGAGCATGCGTGGATTCCGCCATACAATGCATCAACTCCATCCTCTGGGGCTACGTACTCATCTACGGCCTGCTCGCCGTAGGCGTCTATTTCACGTTTCGCTTGAGGTTCATGCAAATCCTGCGATTCAATCTGTTCGTGGGGTCCATCCTCGGCAGCCGGGAAGCCGACCGGCACGGCGTCTCTCCCTTTCAGGCCCTGTGCACCAGCCTGGCCTCCCGTGTGGGCACCGGGAACCTGGCCGGGGTGGCCGTGGCCCTGTACCTCGGCGGACCGGGGGCCATCTTCTGGATGTGGCTGGTGGCCCTGCTGGGCATGGCCACGGGGTACGCCGAGAGCCTGCTGGCCCAGCTTTACAAAATCCGCGACCCGTCGGGCCATTACCGGGGCGGCCCCGCCTATTACATCTCCAAAGGCCTACGCGCTCCCTGGCTCGGCGCAGCCTTCGCCGTATGCCTGATCCTGTCCTTCGGCCTGGTCTTCAACGCGGTGCAATCCAACTCCATCGCCGACGCCGTGGAAACGGCCTTCCATATCCCGGGCTGGACCGTGGGAGTCGCCCTGGTCCTGCTCACGGCGCTGGTCATTTTCGGCGGCCTGCGCAGCGTGGCCAAGGTCTCGGAGGTGGTGGTCCCGTTCATGGCCGTCGGCTATCTTTTGGTAGCCGTCTATGTTCTGGTCAGGCATTACAGCGAGATCCCGGCCATGCTGGCGCTCATCGTGCGCAGCGCCTTCGGCCTGGAGCAGGCCGCCGGCGGAATGATCGGCTACGCCATGGGCGTGGCCATGCTCAACGGCGTCAAGCGCGGCCTGTTCTCCAACGAGGCGGGCATGGGCAGCGCGCCCAACGCGGCCGCCACGGCCACGCCCGATCCGCACCATCCCGCCTCTCAGGGATTCGTCCAGGGACTCGGGCCGTTCATCGACACCATCCTCATCTGTACGGCCACGGCGGTGATGGTTCTTCTCTCCGGCCAGCTGCAGCCGGAATCCGGCCTGTCCGGCGTCAAACTGACGCAGGCGGCCATGTCCAGCTATCTCGGCTCGTTCGGCGACATCTTCATCGCCATCGCCATCGTCTTCTTCGGCTTCACCTCCATCGTGGCCAACTATTCCTACGCCGAGAACAGCATCTACTTCCTTAAAGCGGACCGCATCGGCGGAATCTTCGCGCTGCGCATCCTGTGCCTGTCCATGGTGATGTGGGGAACCTTGAGTAGACTCGACATCGTCTGGGCGGCGGCGGACGCCTCCATGGGGCTGATGGCCACGTTCAACCTCGTCGGAATCGTCGGCCTGTCCGGCGTCGTGGTCAAATTGACGCAAGACTACATCAGCCAACAGCGGGCGGGGCTCAAGCCAACCTTCAATCCCTATGAAATGCCGGATATTGCGCGGGGCGTGGACCTCGCGATCTGGCCCCCGGAACAGAGCGCCGACTCCCCCGGCGCCAAGGAGCAAGCGACATGAGACCATGGATCATCGGTTTTCTGGCGACGCTGGCGCTGAGCCTGGCCAACCTTCCGGCCATGGCCCAAAACATCACCGTGGGCTGCGCCAAGAATGCGGCGCCCATGAATTTCGAACTGGATGGGGCCGTCGCCGGTTTCGATGTGGACCTCTGGAAGGCCATGGCCGATAAAATGGGCCTCGATTACACCCTCAAACCCATGGATTTCGACCATCTCATCCCCGCCTTGCGCAACGGCGAACTGGACGCGGCCATCGGCGCGCTGTCCATCACCAGCCAACGGGAAAAGATCGTGGACTTTTCGCAGCCCTACTTCGAATCGGGGCTCATTATCGCCGTGCGCACGGACAATGAAAGCATCAAGACCATCAAGGACCTGCGCGGCAAGGCGACGGCTACGGTGGAAGGCTCCACCAGCGCGCAATTGCTGGACAGCCTCAACCGCTCCTACGGCGCGGGCAACGCAGGCTCCTACGGAAGCGGGAGGATCAAGCTCTATCCCGGACTCGAACAAACCCTGGACGCCGTGCGCTACGGCCGGGCCGAAGCGGCGTTGCTGGATTTGCCCATGGTCCTGTACTACATCCGGACCAAAAGCGAAGGAACGCTCAAAGTCGTGGGCCCCGTGTACCGGCCGCACTTCTACGGCTTCGCATTCCCTCTGGGGAGCACGCTGAGGAAACAGGCGTCCATCGCGCTCTTGGAGTTGATGGAAGGCGGGGAGTACAACAAAATCTTCCGCAAATGGTTCGGCGACATGATGCTGACGCCGCACTAAGCAGGTTAACCTGCGCGGTAAGGATTTACTCACAACTCCTTGCCGCGATAGATGCTCGAACGTGTAGCGACGCCTATTTGAAATAAGACTGAAATTCTTCGTTGGGTTCGATCTCCGTATAGACGTAGAGTGTCACGCCCGCAGGGTCCTGGATGGCGAAGCTGCGGTCGCCCCAGGGATTGTCCTGCAACGGAGAAACAATCGGCAGACCAATACCGACGATGCGTTCATGCTCGGCGTCCACGTCGTCCACGCGCAGATTGTAAACGAGTCCATCGCCCGGATAGGGCCGGGCGTCCGGTCCCCGCGGCGCCATGAAGTGCACGCAGGCTCCTTCGGCCAGAACGACGCTGGCGTACCACCCGCAGTCGAACTCCACCCGGCCTCCGAAAACTTCGACATAGAAATCGCGGCACTGGACAATCTTATCCGTGACAATAGTGGAAGACAGGCCAACGATCGCCATAGCCGCTCCTCCCCAAGGTAAGGTTGGTTTTGGAAGGCGAAAGAAACACGGCAAGGGCCGCTACCCTCTCGCCGCCACCTCAAGCCCGGCGTCCAGACACATTTGGGCGAAAACGCCGTTGCCGGGAATCATCACGCCAGTGAAGGTTCCGTCGTAAATCCGGCCCACGCCGCAGGTGGGGGAGCGCGTCTTGAGCAGCGCCCGCCGGCAGCCGGACATCTGCGCCAGCCGCAACGCTTCCCGGGCGCCGCGAAACACGGCCTCGGTCACGTCCGCTCCGGAACGGGCCCGCACCCGCCCGCCGAGAATCTCGATGCACTCCCGCGGGGTCGGCAGGCCCCCCAACTGCTCCGGGCACACGGGCAACGCCCGGCCCTGCTCCAGCAGGGCCAAGACCTCGGGCTCCGGGCAGGGGACGGCGTCGTAGCGGCACCCGACGCCGGCCAGACAGGCGCTGACAACGACCATCGCCTGCTCCGCCAAGCTACTTCTCCGCCTTCTTGGCCGTCACCAACTGAAGCACCTTGTCGAACTGGGAAAGAGGCTGCGCGCCGGCTATATCGACGCCGCCCACCAGGAAATGCGGCGTGCCCTGGATGCCGAACTTGCCGGCCTCTTCGGTGTCCTGGGAAATGGCGTTCAGAATCTCTTCACTCTGCACGTCCTTCTCAAGTCGAACCATATTCACGCCCGGAATCTGGGAGGCCAGCGTCTTCACGTAGGCTTCGCCGCCTTTGGCGATGTCCTGGGCGTGCTGGAAGGCCAAGTCATAGAACTTCCAGGCCAGCTCCGGATTTTGCTTGCCCAACGCTTCGAAATAAATGGCCGGCGGCATGGAGTTCTCGTGGAGCGGCATATGCTTGAAGTAGACGACCAGTTCGTCCGGATGCTCTTGCTGAAACCTCTGGAGGGTCTGAGCGCCGCGGCTGCAGAAAGGACACAGAAAGTCCGAATACTCCACCACCACGACAGGAGCATCCTTGGATCCTATGTGGGGCCGCTCCGGATTGATGGCCGGTTGCTTCGGGTTGGCCAGCGAAATCTCCAGCTGTTTATTCTCGGCCTGCTCGCGTTTGGCCTTCACCCCGGCGTTCACGATGTCGAAAAGCTCGATCTTGTGTTCGGACAATACGTCCAAGAGCATCTGCGGATTCTCGCGCAGCACGGCCTCCACCTCCTGGCGGACGGCCTCCCGGGAAGGCGCCGCGGCTGTGGTCGGACCTGAGGCCGATTGCTCCAGCCCCCCTGGAGTGTTGCCTGGATGCGGCGGCTCCCGCCATTCGGCGCAGCCGGAGAACAACAACAGAATCGCAACAATCGAAAGAACGCGCATTTTCATGGAAAACTCCTTCCGCTTCATTAGGGGTTGTCAATTACCCCAAACATGAACCGCGGGCAACTGCAACGCGTTGCGGAGCTCCACGAACCGCGCCGCCCTCAGGGCTTGAAAGGATCCCGCCAGTCCGGCGCCAGACGCAGCCGGACGCCGCCAGGCAGGGTGATCCGCCAGGCGTGGAGCAACAATCCCTGCGGGCAGGGCGGTCCTCCATACTTGCGGTCCCCCATCACCGGATGCCCCCTCGAGGCCAGCTGGACCCGGATTTGATGCTTGCGTCCCGTGATCAGGCGCACCTCCAGCAGGCTGGCCCGCTCCTCCCGCCGCACGGGTGAAACGACGCACAGAGCCTCCCGGCCGGAAGCCCCCTCCGGCGCGGCCCGCACCAGTTGGCGGCCCGGGGGGCCGTCCGAAAAAAGAATGTCCCGCAGTTCGACCGGCCCGTCGTGGAGCCAGCGGCCAGCGGCCCAGGCAAGGTAGCGCTTATCCGCCGCGCCGGATTTGAACGCCTCCTGAAGCTCGCGCATCGCCTTGTAGCTCTTGGCGAAAACCAGCAACCCGGAGGTGGATTTATCCAAACGATGGACGGGCGTGGCGGCGAAGGGTCCCGGCCGCATGGCGCGGACCCGGGCCACGGCCGAATCGGCGTGGCCTTCCCCGCCGTGGGCGGGCAGGCCGGCCGGCTTGGCGACGACCAGGACGTCGTCGGTCTCATGGACCACTTCCAAAGCCGGGCCGGCGTCGGGCGCAGGGAAATCCTGCGCCGTCTCGTTTTGAAGCCGGGGAGGAATGCGGACCGCCTGGCCCGTCGCCAGCCGTTGAAAGGGCTTCGGCCTGCCGCCGTCCACGCGAACCTGGCCCGTTCGGATCAGGCGCATCAGCGCCGACTGGGGGACGTTCGGAAATCTGCGTTGCAAATATTGCAGGAGCTTTTGCCCGGACTCGGCTTCGCCCACGAGCAACATAACGCCCCCTTCCCGGCGCCGCGCTCCGGCGATCAAAAATTGAAGTTCATCAACTCCCGCACACCCGCGAGCGTCTTCTCCGCCGCCTCGAGGGCCTTGGCGTTTCCGCTCGCCAGGATGTCCTGAACCAGGTCCGGATTGGCGTCCAACTCCTTGCGGCGCTCCATCATCGGCGAAAGGAAGGCGTCCAAGGACTCCAGCAGGGCTTTTTTGCAGTCAACGCAGCCCCATGTCGCTTTGGTGCAGCCCTCGCGTATCTCCTGCTGTTTTTCCACGGAGCTCATAAGCTTGTGGTACGGGTAGAGGTTGCACGCATCCGGATCGCCGGGATCGGACTTGCGCTTGCGGGACTCCAGCGTGAGCATGCTCATGACCTTGGGCCGGATGTCGTCCATGGAGTCGCTCAGGTAGATGGAATTGCCGTAGCTTTTGGACATTTTGCGGCCGTCCAGCCCCGGAAGCTTGGGCTCGCTGGTGAGCAGGGCCTTGGGTTCGGGAAAGAATTCGCCGTTGATGTAGTTGAAGCGCCGGGCGATCTCCCTGGTCAACTCCATGTGCGGCAGCTGGTCCTGGCCCACGGGAACGGCCTCCGACAGATAGATCAGGATGTCCGTCGCCATCAGCACGGGATAGCCGAGAAAACCGTAGGTGTTCAGATCCTTCTGGATCAGTTCCTGCTTGAGTTCCTTGTAGGTGGGATTGCGCTCCAGCCACCCCAGCGGCGTCACCATGGACAAGAGCAGATGCAATTCCGCGTGCGCCTTGATCTGGGACTGCTGGAAAATAACGCACTTCTCAGGCGCCAAGCCGGAAGCGATCCAGTCCTTGACCAATTGGGGAACGAACTGCTTGATGCGCTTGGGATCGGCGTACTCGCTGGTCAAAGCGTGCCAGTCGGCCACGAAAAAGAAGCAGTCGTGGGTTTCCTGCAATGCGACCCAGTTGGCGAGCACGCCGAAATAGTGGCCCAGATGGAGCGGGCCCGTCGGCCGCATGCCCGAAGCAATACGTTTGCGAGAATCCGCCATGATGCAAAACCCTTTGTAAGTCGTTAGAGGAAAAAGCTGAAGAGGAGCGCGCGCCCGGTCTCCACCATCGGCCAGAGCACCTTCCCCAGGATTCCGGTGAAGGCCAGGACGATAATGATCAGAAATCCCCACCGTCCCATGCGCATGTAGGCGAAGGCCGCATTCCGGGGAAGCAGCCCGGCCAGGATGTTGGCGCCATCCAGCGGAGGTACGGGGATGAGGTTGAAGAAACCCAACCCGAGATTGATCACCACGCCGTAGACGACCATGGTGATAAGCGGCTCCAGCACCTGATGCGACGCCGTTCCGGGCGCCGGCGCCGGTAGTTGCGCCAATGCGCCAAGCAAAGCGGCGAACAGCACGGCCAGCAGAAAATTCATGGCCGGACCGGCCAGCGCCACCAAAAGCATGCCCTTGGCGGGGTTCCTGAAACGCGCCGGGTTCACCGGCACGGGCTTGGCCCAGCCTATTCTTACGAGAAAAATAGCGATGGTCCCCACCAAATCCAAATGCTTGAGGGGATTGAGGGTCAAGCGGCCAGCGTCTTTGGCCGTGGTGTCTCCCAGCCACAAGGCCGCGAGGCCATGGGCCACCTCATGAAGAGTCAGGGCCAACAAAGCTGGCGCGGCGATCAGGGTGGCGGAGCGAAGAAAATCCTGGATCGGGCCGACAACGTCTGGCATGGCCCGTGCGCTAGCACGATTGGCCCCCACGGGCAAGGAGAAAAGAGACGCGCCCCCGCGAGGGCGACGGACGCAGGAAAGGCTTCGGCGGGGGTCAGGCCGTGGCGCGCGCCTTGTCCAGGGCCATTTTCACTTTGGACTTCAACTCGGTGAGATCCACGGACTTCATCACGTAATAGTCCGCGGCGATGGATTTCAGGTCGTGCTGGAAACTGTCGTACGCCGTGGACAGTATGACCGGCAGGTTCTGGTCGCGGCTGCGAATCTCCTGCAACAGGTCGAGGCCGGAAAGGTTGACCCCGAGCTTGATGTCCAGGATGACGATGGTGGGCTTGACCCGATCGATGACGTCCAAGATATCCTCGGCGCCGTCCGAGGTTGCGACCTGATAGCCTTCACTCTCCAGTTCTTCCTGGTAGAGCATGCGGATATGTTTCTCATCGTCAACGACGAGCACCGTGGGTTGGCTCATTCGATTATCTCCTTGCCTTTGGCGTTGTCCCTAACCGCCACCATACGGAATTTTTTCTCTCGCGGTCAACAAGGCGAACCAATTTTCCTGCGTCTTATTTTTGACGTTTCAGCGGACTTTACGCCTTGGCCCGGTCACGTTACACTTTTCTTCGGCAGCGGAAGGAGCATAGCATGATTTTTGTGAGACTGGAACCTGAAAGTGAAGATTTAACACTGCCCAAGCCCAATACCGTCCTTCAACTCCTGAATCGCCTCCAGTTGGGCAGGACCCAGGCGCTGGTCATCCGAAGCGGCGAGTTGCTCACCCCGGACCGAAGGATCCACGACGGGGACCGCATAGAAATTAGAAAAGTCACCTCCGCGGGGTAAACCGTGAAATGTCGTCGATGCAAAGCGCTGGCGGCCGTGGCGCTGCCCAGCCATCACGCAGGATTTTGTCCGGACTGCTTCCGTAAGTTCTTTTTGAAGCAGGTGGAAACCGCCATTCGGCGCAAGAAGATGATCCTGCCGGAAGACAAGATTCTGGTGGCGCTGTCGGGCGGCAAGGACTCCCTCGCCCTCATGGAGGCCTTGACGCGTCTGGGCTATCAGCCCGTGGGGCTGCACGTGGACCTCAAGATTCCCGGTTCGTCGGACGTCGCCAGAAAAACGGTGGAGGACTTCTGCAGCCGGCGGGGCCTGCGGCTCATCGTGGCCGACATGGAGGAGTGGGGCCTGCCCATTCCGGAGGTGCGGCGCAAGGTCAAGCGCCCCATCTGCTCCATTTGCGGAAAAATCAAGCGCCATGCGTTCAACCGCATCGCTCTGGAGCAGGGTTTCGACGTATTGGCCACCGGGCATAACCTGGATGACGAAACCGCCCGGCTCTTCGCCAATACGCTTCGCTGGGACGAAGCGCACATGGCGGGGCAATCCCCCTCCCTGCCGGCGGAAAACGGCTTTGCGCGCAAGATTAAACCGCTTTATCGTCTTTCGGAATTCGAAACTGCGGCTTTCGCTTTTTTAACGGATATCGAATACACTACCGCTCCATGCCCCTACAGCCGCGGCGCCAGCTTTACGGCGCACAAAGCGCTCTTGGCGCAACTGGAGGCTCGCAGTCCCGGCTCCAAGATATCTTTCTACGAAGGTTTCCTGGAACGCGGCCGGCCCGCGTTTCAAAACCGAGACAGCGATAAAGAGCAGTTGGCTCCCTGCCAATATTGCGGCATGCCGACTTCGGCCGGCGCCTGCGGTGTTTGCCGCGTCCGGCAGCTTTTACAACAGTCGTGACAGAAGTAAGCGTTCGCTAACCTGCACGTCACTCGCGCATCCGAATCCGTGTTACAACGCCCTGAGCGTTGCATCACTTGTCCTATACGCCTTTATCTCATACGGCAATGCGCCCAATAATGCCAGAATCCTACATTTCCTTACGCACGCCAGGGTCTTTTTCTTTTTCTGTTTTGCAACATCATTATAAAAATATAATACTGCTGTACAAAATCCATCTTGATCATATTGTTTGTTTTTAATTATTGATGTACAAGGGAAGATAGACACCATAATATACTTTTGTATAAAATTATTACATTTATTTCTTAATTTTTAAACTACATAGACACCAAATATACGCTCTCTTTCCGTGTATTTCAAAATCAATACACACATGAAAAGAAATAGTTTTCAACAAATCTAATGCACAGAGCTGGACAAAGCCGCCCTCCCGACTTACTGGGTGGAATATAAACACTCAAGCGATCTCTATTCAGAGATGTCAATAAGATAGATGATCGCTCGACGGCGATGTTATAATTTATCATGGCTTGCAAACATTCTAATTGCTACTCTTCTAGTCGCTGGATAGGCTGTAAATTGATGGCTCCCTGAGGGTCGACATCGGCTCATGCAACTAAATATAATTGTAGGTAAGCGGCGCAAGCTGCTATCAATTATAGCTGTTTCAGGGTAGCCGCTCCCGCGGCTGGGTTTTAACGAAGGACTGTCACCAGGAGGAGGTTGTTATGCCGAGAATGCTGGCCATCGCTGACACGGAAGGCGTGAGAAAGGAGGCGAGAAAGTTTTTTGCGTCCAGCCCCGAGGCCCGGTTCGCCCGTCGCCTCGACGCTATTCTTCTCGTTTGTGAAGGTTATCCCGTCCCTTACGTCTCCAAACTGTTCAGCCTCAATCCGACCACGATCCAGCGCTGGATCCATCGCTTGAACGTCGAAGGCCTGGACGGATTGAAGGACAAGCCCGGCCGGGGCAGGCCATCCCGCCTGTCCACGGAGTTGCGCGACAAGGTGCGCGACGAAGTAGCGGGCGCGCCGGAGCTTTTCGGCTACACTCAAGCCCGGTGGGACGGCAAACTCTTGTCGCGACACCTCAAGGAGCAGTACGGCGTCACCCTCAAGGTTCGCCAGTGCCAGAACATTTTGAGGGAGCTGAACAATTAGCCGGGTTGACGCGCCGAATATCGCTGTCTCCTGACGCACGCGGCGTTTCGCCGTTTTACTGCGCAGGACGGCGCGCCTGAAAGGCGGCCCCCGGCCGTACGCATTCGCTTCGGAACATAAGGCCAGAGCGCTTCATCACTTTCGCCAGTAAGCCATGAAGATACTGCGGCCTGCTTCATGTGTCACACGACTCCTGCGAACGTCCTTATCCGTCGGAGCATGCGCCGATTCCTGAATCGGCGCATGCTCCGGATTCGTCGACCGCCTTGCCAAGCCGAGAAAAATGCCGCATCCTTCACGCCGTAGCGCCGTCATGAATATCCCCGACGTTTCCGTTCTGCTGCCTTGCCGCAACGCCTCCGGCGCGTTGGAGCAGGCGCTGGACAGCTTGCTGTCCCAAACGTTGCGCACCATCGAAGTGGTCGCGGTTGACGACGGCTCCGAGGACGACACGCCCGAAATTCTCGAAGCGTTCGCACGTCGGGACGCCCGGCTGCGCGTCTTTCGGCGGCCCCACGCCGGCGTGGCCGGCGCGCTCAACACCTGCCTCGCCAAAGCCAGGGGGGCCTATTTGGCCCGGATGGACGCCGACGACGTCTGCCTGCCGGAGCGTCTGGCGCTCCAGGCGGCCCATCTCGACGCCGACCCGGCCGTAGGGCTTGTTTCCTGTCTGGTCGGATTCGGAGGCGATCCCGTCGCCAGCCAGGGTTTCGCCCGCTACATTCAATGGGTGAACTCGGTGCGGACCGCCAGAGACATACGTTTGGCGCGCTTCGTGGAGTCCCCGCTGCCCCATCCGTCGGTCATGTTCCGGGCGGAATTGCCCGCGCAGCACGGGGGCTACCGCCAGGGCGACTTCCCGGAGGACTACGACTTGTGGCTGCGTTGGCTGGAGGCCGGGGTGCGCATGGAGAAGCTTCCCAGGAAACTGCTCATCTGGAACGATCCTCCGACCCGGCTCACTCGCGTTGATCCGCGCTACGATCCCGATCGCTTTTTCGATCTCAAATCCGGCTACCTGGCCAAATGGCTCGCCGCCAACAATCCGCATCACCCCGAAGTGGCGCTCATCGGTTCGAGCCGTACAGCCCGAAGACGGGCTTTGCGGCTCAAAGCGTACGGCATACGGATCCGCTGTTATATCGACATTGATCCCCGCAAGGTCGGACGCAACATTCACGGCGCGCCCGTAATCCATCGCGACGAGCTGCCGATATCGCCGCCGGCTTTCTATCTTTCCTACGTCGGAAGCCGCGGCGCGAGAGAAGAGATTCACGCATTTCTTTCGTCCAAAGGACTGGTCCATGGCCGAGATTTTTTGTTCGCAGCCTGACTGTTTGCCGAGTCTGATATTTTAACGATTGTCCCCTTTACGGATGCGTAACGTAATTATACAATTGGCGGCGTCCCTTGACGACAAAATCACCGCCGAACCGGTCCGCCGACAACTCATGAACAACGGAAGCAATATGCCCCCAGCCCCTTCATCGCCAGAGGCCCCGACGCCCAGCGCCGCCGACGCGGATCAAACTCGGCCCAAAGTCAAAAGGATCCTGGTGGTCGACGACGAGCGCGTCAACCTCAAAGTCCTATCGGGATTTTTGCAAGCCTTTGGCCATGAAGTTCTGGCGGCGGATTCCGGCTTTCGCGCGCTGGAGATGCTGGACGACTCCATCGATCTGATCCTGTTGGACATCATGATGCCGGAGATGGACGGCTTCACGGTCGCCCAGGCGGTTCGGGAGACCCCCGAGACCGCTCAAACGCCCATCATCATGGTGACGGCTCTTTCCGACAGGCAGGACAAGCTGCGGGCCGTCCAGGCCGGAGCCAACGATTTCATTTCAAAACCCATCGACAAAACCGAGCTCAAGGTTCGCACCGAGTCCCTGCTCCGGATGAAAGCTTCGCAGGACGAGTTGAAGCACTACCAGCAGCAACTGGAGAATATGGTCAAAGCCCGGACGGAAGCTCTGCGCAGGGCCATGCAAAACCTGGCGGAATCCCAGGCCAACATCCTCAAGGCCCACATAGAGACCATCCTGATCCTTTCTTCCGCCGCGGAGTACAAAGACAACGAGACCGCCCAGCACATCAAGCGCATGTCCTGGATGGCCTCGATTCTGGCCGAGGAGTTGGGGATGCCCCAATCCGAAGTGGAGCTGGTCCACAGGGCGAGCCCCATGCACGACATCGGAAAGATCGGCGTGCCGGACGCCATTCTTCTCAAGCCCGGCAAGCTGACGCCGGAAGAGTGGGTCGTCATGCGCGAGCACACGACCATCGGCTCCCGCATCCTCGAGAACTCCACGTCCGACCTGCTTCAGGCCGGCTCGATAATCGCCATGACCCACCACGAAAAATGGGACGGCTCCGGATACCCCAAGGGATTGGCCGGAGAGGACATTCCCCTTTACGGCCGCATCAGCGCCGTGGCCGACGTGTTCGACGCCCTTACCAGCAAGCGGCCCTACAAAGAAGCCTTTTCCAACGAAGTCGCCCTGGACATCATGGCCAAGGGGCGCGGCTCGCATTTCGATCCAGCCGTTTACGACGCCTTCCTGCGCCGCTTCGAAGATTTCCGGAGCATCCAGCAGCAGTTGGCGGATACCTAACAAAGCAAGGAGAGGATCATGAGGCAAGCCCTGGGCGCAAAAATATTGGCCCTGCCCACGCCCGTCTGGGTCGTCGGAGCTTTCGACCAGAACGGCGACCCCAACGCCATGACCGCCGCGTGGTGCGGAGTCGACTGCTCCAAGCCCCCGTGTTTGGGCGTCTCGTTGCGGGCGGCCACCTACACCCACGGCTGCATCATGGCCCGCAAGGCTTTCACGCTCAACATCCCTTCCGCCGCCCAGGCCCGGGAAGTCGACTATTTCGGCATGGCCTCCGGAAGAGACGCCCGCAAGCTCGAAACCGCGGGCATGACCTGGAGCCAAGGCTCCAAAGTGGACGCGCCCTGCATCAACGAATTTCCCATCACCGTTGAATGCCGGCTGGCGCATACCGCCGAACTCGGCCTGCACACGCGCTTCACGGGCGAAATCATGGAGGTCTGGGCCTCCCAGGACATTCTGGACGAACAAGGACGGCCGGACATGGCGCTGGTTGAACCATTGCTGTACAACCCCGGAACCAGACTCTACGCCAAGGCCGGCGACGCCGTGGGCTCGGCTTTCTCCATTGGCCGGGATCTGATCTGAGGCGTCGCGCCTGATGCTCCGCGCCGCCGTCGGACAGGCCGAATGCGTTGACAGCCGCACCGCCGCCCGCCAAGCGGCGGCGCAGGCTTTGGAAGAGCTCGGCGGACGAACTCCCGGCGTCCTGCTGCTCTACGCGCCCTCGAGCTTCGACTTGCACGCCGTTCTGG
This sequence comes from Desulfovibrionales bacterium, assembly GCA_030156255.1. Lineage (GTDB taxonomy): Bacteria > Desulfobacterota > Desulfovibrionia > Desulfovibrionales > Desulfovibrionaceae > JASGMV01. The sequence continues at coordinate 16,079 of JASGMV010000045.1, read as the reverse complement.
ACGAGGTGCGCAGGGCCTTCCCTGCAAACACCCCGCTGCTTGGCTGCACCACGGGCGGAGAATTCAGCTCGGCCATCGGTTTCAGCGAAGATTCCGTCGCCCTGCTGGCTTTGGCGTCTGACCGGGCGGCTTTTTCCGTAGGCTGGGCGAAAGACCTCGCCTCCGAGCCGGAAAAAAGCATCCGGGAGTGCGTAAGCAAGGTCAAGGCCGCCCTGGCGGCGCCCCCGACGCTGTGCATTCTGCTGTGCGCCCCCCCCGCCGACGTATCGGCCCGAATCGTTCAAGCGGCGGGAGCGGCCCTGCCGAACGTTCCGGTGTACGGCGGTCTGGCCGGCGCCTCCATGGACTCCCTGACGCGCCCGAGGCTGTTCGCCGGCTCGGAAGTCATGACGGAAGCCGCCGCGATGTTGCTGGTTTCCGGCCCCATCCGGGCGCACTCCACCGTCACGCGCAGCTTCGAACCTCTGGGGCTGCGGGCGCCCGCCGGAGAATCGCGCGGCGCCCGGCTCCTGCGCATCGGCGACATGACCGCCTTGGATTTCTACCGCAGCCAGCTCGGCAAGCATTCCGAGCCGGCTCTGGAGTTTCCCCTGGCGGTGTTCGACGACAAGGGCCGCTTCACCATCCGCAGCCCCACGTCATGGAGCAAAGACGACGGCTCCATTCTGTTCACATCCCCGACGCCCGAAGGCGCCATGGTGCAACTCTGCGAGTCCACACGCCGCGACATGATCCGGGATACGGAGCAGGCCGTGCGGGCCTGTATGGAGAGCTACGGCCCCCAAGGGCCGCCGGCTGCGGCTCTGGCTTTTTCCTGCGCCACGCGGAAGCAAATTCTGGGCGCCCGGATCAAGTTGGAGCAGGAAATGCTGGACCGCCTTTTACCCGCCGGCGTCCCCTGCTTCGGCTTCTACACCTTTGGAGAAATAGCCCCGTTTTCTCCGGGAGACCCGCCCAACCTGCACAACGGCGCCCTGGTGACGCTGTTGCTCGGGCCGGGCGAGCCGCGCCCGGCGACGACGTCCCGGGCCGACGCATCCGACGAATGTTCGGGCGACTCGGAAACGGAAGACGGCCTTCGTCGGCGCATCAACTTTTTGACCCGCAAGCTGGAGCGCAGCGAACGATACCGGGAAGAATTGGAGCGCACCAAAGAACTCAGCGGCGCCCTGATGCGCAAAATCAACCGGGACATCGATGAGGCCCGATTGTCCATCGAGCACAAAAACGCCATTATCAAGGAGGCGTTGGATCTCGCCCAAAAGGTGCAGGCCAGCCTACTGCCCCAAAGAGGTCCGGACATTCCGGGGATCGAGGTGGCCGGACAATCCATTCCTTGCCAGGAGACGGGAGGCGACTGCTTCGACTATCTTGCGCCCGACAACGCTTACAGCCCGCTGACCATCGCCGTCAGCGACATCACCGGGCACGGCGTGGCCGCGGCGCTGCTGATGACCACAGGCAGAGCTCTGTTGCGCATGCGCGCCTCCCAGGGCGGAGAGCCGGCGGAGCTGGCCACGGACGTCAACCGCCAACTGGTCAAGGACGTCTACGACTCCGGCCAGTTCATGAGCCTGGCCCTGCTCCAGGTTTATCCCGAAAAAAAACGCATGGCCTTTGTTCGAGCCGGGCACGATCCCATGCAAGAGTACGACCCCAAGACCGGCCAGTTCCATGAAATCCTCGGCCCCGGCGGTTTTCCTCTAGGCGTCGATCCTTACGCCTTCTACCGCCAACGCATCTATCCCATGATACCCGGCAGGCTTGTGATCCTCGGAACCGACGGCGTCTGGGAGACGCACAATCCGGAGGGCGAGATGTACGGCCGAGCCCGCATGCGCGAGGTGATCCGGCAAAACGCCTCGGCCAGTTGCAGCGACATCGTCTCCGCAGTGCTGGAGGATGCGGCTCGATTCCGAAAAGACCGCGTTCAAGAAGACGACGCGACCCTGGTGGTGATGCGGGTCTTGGATTCCGTGAGCGCCAAGCGACCTTGAGCAGGGGCTCTCGCGCCGATTCAGGCGGAATCCGCCAGGTGCAGGCCCGCCACTCCGGCCACAATGCAGACAAGGCTCAAGACCTTTGCCGGAGTAAAGCTCTCATGGAAGACCACCACGCCCACCATGCTGACCAAAGCCACCCCAACTCCGGACCAGATGGCGTAGAGCACGCTGATGTCGAAGCGCTTGGCGGCCAGGTTGAGAAAAACCAGCGAGATTGCATAGCAGACCGCCATGAGCAGACTCGGCCATAGTTTCGTAAATCCTTCCGAAGCCTTGAGCGCCCCCGTGCCGGCAACTTCGAAAAGGATGGCCGACATCAACCATAGATATCGCATAGCGCCCTCGTCATCCCCGCCGAACGCCCGAGCATCCTATAAAATATAGCGCGAAAGATCCCGGTCTTCGATGACGTCGGCCAGTTGGCCCATGACGTAGTCGCGATCCACCATCACCTTGTCGCCTCCTCTTTCCGGGGCGTCGAAAGACAGGTCGGCCAAAATTTTCTCCATAATGGTGTAGAGCCGCCGGGCGCCGATGTTCTCGGTCTCCTCGTTGATGCGCTCGGCCTGGGCCGCGATTTCCTCCAGGGCCTCCCTGGTGTAGTCGATGCCCACGCCCTCGGTTTCCAGCAACGCCTTGTACTGGATCGTCAACGCATTCCTGGGCTCGGTGAGGATGCGATAAAAGTCGTCCTTGTTCAGCGCCGAAAGCTCCACCCGCAGGGGGAAACGGCCCTGAAGCTCCGGAATGAGGTCCGTCGGCTTGGCGTAATGGAACGCCCCGGCCGCGATGAACAGAATGTGGTCGGTTTTGACCATGCCGTACTTGGTGTTGACCACGCACCCCTCCACGATGGGCAGCAGATCGCGCTGCACGCCCTCGCGGGACACGTCGGGGCCGGAGGCGTCGGTTTTGCCGGCGATCTTGTCCAATTCGTCGAGAAACAGAATGCCGCTCTGCTCCACCCGCTCCCGGGCGATGTCCGTGACGTTGTCCATGTCGATGAGCTTTTCGGACTCCTCCTGGACCAGCAGTTCATAGGCCTCCGGGACTTTGACCCTGCGATTCTTGCGGCGCGGAGGAAAGACCCTTGAGAGCATATCCTGCATCTGGATCCCCATGTCCTCCATGCCGGGCATGGCCATGATGCCGACGCCCGGACCGCCCTGGCTTGAGACCTCGATCTCCACTTCCCGGTCGTCCAGCTTCCCGGCCCGCCAAAGATCCCGCAGTTTATCCCGCGTTCCGGCGTCGCGCGGCGACGGCTCCGGGGATGGCGCGGAGGCGTTGGACATGACGAAGCCCGGCCCCTCGGCCACGGGCATGCGCCCGGCGCTCGGAAGCAGCAAATCCAGCAGCCGCTCCTCCGCTGCGCGCTCCGCCGAGCCCCGGACACGGTCGCGCTCCTCCTGCTTCACCAAGCTCACGCCGATCTCCATCAGGTCGCGGATCATGGACTCCACGTCGCGGCCCACGTAGCCGACCTCGGTGAACTTGGTGGCCTCGACCTTGAAGAACGGACATCCGGCCAGCCGCGCCAGGCGCCGGGCGATTTCGGTTTTGCCCACGCCGGTAGGGCCCATCATGATGATGTTCTTGGGCGCTATCTCGTCGCGCAGCTCGGGGTCGATCTGCTGGCGGCGCCAGCGGTTGCGCATGGCGATGGCCACCATGCGTTTGGCGCCGGCCTGGCCGATGATGAACTTGTCCAATTCGGCTACGATTTCTCGCGGAGTAAGCGAACTCATAACAACGTCGGTCCTGTGTGCGTTTCCGGAGACTTGGCGATGGTCTCCACGGTGATGTGGTCGTTGGTGTGGACGCAGATCGTAGAGGCGATCAAGAGCGCCTTGCGCGCGATCTCTTCGGCGGAGAGATCGGTTTCCTGCTGCAGGGCCCGGGCCGCGGCCAGGGCGTAGGGTCCCCCGGAGCCTATGGCCGCCACGCCGTCGTCCGGCTCGATGACGTCCCCGGAGCCGGAGATCATCAGCACGTTCGATCCGTCGCAGGCCAGCAGCATGGCTTCCAGACGGCGCAAATATTTGTCCGTTCGCCAATCCTTGGCCAGCTCGACGGCGGAGCGGATCAGATTTCCGGAATAGCTTTCGAGCTTGCTTTCGAAGCGCTCAAACAGCGTGAAGGCGTCCGCCGTGGACCCGGCGAAGCCGATCACGACCCTGTCCTTGTAGATGCGGCGAACTTTCTTCGCCGAGTGTTTGATGGCGATGTGCTCGCCGAGGCTCACTTGGCCGTCTCCGGCCACGGCCGAGCCGTTCTCGCCCTTTACCGCAATAATGGTGGTTCCTCGCAACTCCATATGCCGGTCTGCTCCTATAAGCCCGCTTCCAGGCGATTTTTGACGGCCTGGAGAAATACGTCGAAAGTTCTTTGCTTGAAAAGCACCAGGCGGGCCTCTCGGACCCACGCCATCTCCAGCCCCTCGACCAAAGCGGCCGCGGCCACGGCCGCGCCCTCCTCCAAGGGGTAGCCGTATACGCCGCAGCTGATGGCCGGGAAATCCACCGTTGCGACGCCGTTGTCCCGCGCGGTCTTGAGGCAGTTGCGATACGCGCGCAGCAAGGTCTCGCGCTCGCCCTGCGCGCCGTCGCGGTAGATGGGGCCGACCGTGTGGATGACCCACTCGGCCGACAGATTGAATCCCGGTGTGATAACGGCTTCGCCTGCAGGCAGCTCTCCGATATCTTGAATGATCTCGCGGCAGGCCTGCAACAGCTCGGGGCCGGCGGCTTGATGGATGGCGCCGTCCACGCCCCCGCCCCCAGCCAGCTGGGGGTTTGCTGCATTGACGATCGCCTGCGCGCCGCTTTGGGTCAAATCACCCAGCGTTACGCCCAACCAAGCCTCTTTGATACTGAATCTTTCCATATTGCGCCTCGCGCCAGCGCGTCACTTAAAGAATCCTTGAATGATAAGATCGATCGCCGGCATGACAAGGGGCGTAGCCTGATTAAGCAGGTCCACCTCCCCCTTTTTTAGGCTCCTCGAATCCTTTTTGCAGTTCTTCGAGTTCCTTTTTCTCATCGTCGCTTTTGGCCAGCGCAGCGGCTTTGTCCATGTGAAAACGAGCTTTCTTGAGGTCGTGGGAGAACAAAGCGGCGTAGGCCAATTGCAGATGCGCCTCGAAATAATGGCCCTGCTCCCCGAGCACCCGGCCGTAATGATAACGAATATTGGCGTCGCGGGGCTTGCTCTGAATGATCCGCTTATAGAAAGCCAGCGCACTCTTGCTCTGGCCAATCTCGCTGAGCATTCGGGCGTAATAGTACATGGCCGTGGTGTCTTGGGGGTTGAGAATAACCGCCTTTTGCAGGTACCGGCCGGCTTTTTGATACTCCCCGCGTTCGAACCAGAAACGACCTATCTCCCGGTTGGCGGCCGGATCGCTGGAAGCGCAGGCCGCGGCCTTTTCCAACTCCTCGCCGGCCTTTACCATGTTGCGGATGCGCTCGTTGGTCAACCCCACCCCCAGATGGTCCATGCAGGTCATGTTCGCTTCGGGAATGTTGGCGTAGTACGTCAGGGCCGTCTGGGGGTCCTCCACCCGAGCCCGCAACAAAGCCTGAACCCGGAGAAAGGCTTGGTCGTCGTCTTTTCGCTTGGCCAGCGACGGATCGTCTCGCGCAATCCGGTCTTTGACGTAGCCGATGCGTTCGCTCAATCCCGGGTGCGTGGCCAAATACGATGGGATGTTGCCCCCGCCCATGTACCACTGCTTCTTGCGCATGATCTCAAAGGCCGAAACGATACCCTCGGGATTATAGCCGGCGTCGATCATAAATCGGTAACCGGAGTTGTCCGCCTCTCGCTCCATCTGGCGGGTATAGCCGAGGAAGGCCGAAGCCGCTCCGGCTTGCGAGCCCAGCATCAAGGCCCCGCCCAGGTTGGACGCCATTTGGCCGCCGGTCGCAGCGCCTAAAAACGCGCCGGCCAACACGCCGGCCAGGGCTCCGAGATTGACGAGCTGCATATGCTCGATGCGGCGGGCGACGTGGCGAAGATGCACGTGGGCGAGTTCGTGCCCGACAACCCCGGCCAACTCGGATTCGTGATGGACGCCCAACAAGAGTCCGGTAAATATGTACACGTATCCGCCCGGCACGGCGAAGGCGTTCATGGACGGATTGTTGATCACCGCCACCTTGATGGGAAACGGCTGGGGCGGCATGGACTTGACGACCCGGTTGACCACGCCGGTCACGTAGCCCAAGACCTCCGGATCGGAGACCAGTTGCAGGCGCTCCATCACCATTTCATTGAACTTCTTGCCCATTTCCATTTCATCTTGGACCGTGACCTCGCCGAAAATCGCCCCCATGACCGGCGGCGGAAAAGCGACGGTCAACAGGCACAGCCATACGACGAAAACGGAGACGACGCGGAAGATGGGTTTCATGTCACTGCTCTCGGCGAACCTTGAAAATTCCGGCGCTCAAGCCTTGCAATTTTGAAAAAATTGCGAGGCTCTCCAAGAATTTGCTCGCAAATCCTTGCCGCGAAATGCTTACAACCGGGCTACGCCCGCGGTTCAGCAAGCATTTCAAACGGATGCTCTGGGGCTCGGGAGCCGCCTTGCGACCGAAGATAGCACGCAAACCCGGCAATTGGAATGAAGCCGACGAGAGCCGGTTCACGGGGGACACCCAAGCGAAACGTCTCCACCGGCGGGGCTATCGGGTGAAAGGCCGTCGAATTACGACGAAGAGCGGTTCGGGTCCTGAGGGTGGAGGCGTTCAAATTTGCAAGTGGTTGCCCGCACGCTTCTTTTCCAGCGGCCAGAAGCCGGCTGGCGCCTTCGGCGCCTCCGGACGAGGGTGGTTTACTTGTGCGGCTTGCGGGCCCAAAGAAAACTGAAGGCTACTTGTTCATCATGTCCAAAAATTCGCGATTGCTCTTGGAGCCGCGCATCTTGTCCAGGAGAAACTCCATGGAGTCGATGGAGTTCATGGGCGCCAGAACCTTGCGCAGAATCCAAACGCGGTTGAGCACGTCGTCGTCCAGCAGCAGCTCTTCTTTGCGGGTGCCGCTGCGGTTCATGTCGATGGCGGGGAAAATGCGTTTCTCGGCGAGATGGCGATCAAGGTAGATTTCCATGTTGCCGGTGCCTTTGAACTCCTCGAAGATCACTTCGTCCATACGCGAACCGGTGTCGATCAGGGCGGTGGCGATGATGGTCAGACTACCGCCTTCCTCGATGTTGCGGGCCGCGCCGAAGAAACGTTTGGGGCGCTGCATGGCGTTGGCGTCGAGTCCGCCGGAAAGGACGCGCCCCGAGGACGGGGTAACGGCGTTGTACGCCCGGCCGAGCCTTGTAATGGAGTCCAAGAGGATCACCACGTCGCGTTTGCGCTCCACCAGCCGTTTGGCCTTCTCCAAGACCATTTCCGTCACCTGGACGTGGCGCGTGGGGGGCTCGTCGAAGGTCGAACTGACGACTTCGGCGCGCACGGTGCGCTCCATGTCCGTGACCTCTTCCGGCCGCTCGTCGATGAGCAGCACGATGAGGTAAACGTCCGGATGGTTGGCGTTGATGGAGTTGGCGATCGCCTGCAACATCATTGTCTTGCCGGTCCGCGGCGGCGCCACGATGAGGCCGCGCTGTCCACTGCCTATGGGCGCCAGCAAGTCGATGACCCGGGAAACGTAATTTTTATCGCCGTTTTCCATCTTGAATCGACGGTCGGGATAGATGGGCGTCAGGTTGTCAAAAAGCACCACTTGCTTGGAGCGCTCCGGCGGCTCAAACCCGATGCTGTTGACCCGCAGCAGGGCGAAGTATCGCTCGCCCTCTTTGGGAGGACGGATTTGCCCCGCGATGACGTCGCCTTTGCGAAGGCCGAAGCGCCGAATTTGGGATGGAGAGATGTAGATGTCATCCGGTCCGGGCATGTAGCTGTACATGGGAGAGCGCAGGAAACCGAATCCGTCGGGAAGGATTTCCAGCACGCCCTCGCCGAAAATTTGCCCATTCTGGGACGCGCACTGTTGCAGCAGCCCGAAAATCAACTCCTGCTTGCGCAGGCCGCTCGGATTCTCGATGCGATACTGCTTGGCCAACTCCATCAGTTCGGCCATGCTTTTGGTCTTGAGGTCGGATAGATGCAGGTCGTTGCCGTTGGTGGTAAGTTTCTTTTCGCGTTCCATGGCGTCTTGTTTTTGCTGTGGTGCTTGTTCCACGTCCGCCTGCGGACGGACTTCTTGCCTGCGGGAAGTGCGCGGGGTGCGGAATTTGCCCGCAGGCTTCGACGGTGTAGCGTTTTTACGGACTGACACGAAGCTGTCTGAAACAAAAGAAGTGATGAATCCTGGGTGAATCAGGAACGAAATAAAACCCTGAAAACTCGGTCTGAATTGCTTTAGTGTATATCTTACGCCCTTTTGCGGGAGAACCGTCGCAACATGGCGGTTGAGGGCTTTTTTCGTAGTGCGTTCACGGGCTCTTACCCAAAACAGCGTCCCGTGACAAGCGCTTTCTAGCGCCCTGTGGAGCTTTTTCCATGGGCGTCGGGTAAAACGTCCTCAAAAAGCTTGCAAATATCCTCGCGGATATTCTCCTGATCGCGACCCATGGCGTAGGCCAACTCCATCGCCACCAGACTCATGGCCTGCTCCAGCAGCCGCCGTTCGCCGAAGGACAATTCCTTGTCCCGGCCGATGAGAAAAAGCTCTTTGAGCACGTAGGCCACATCGGACAAATCGCCGCTTTTCAGCTTCTCGGAGTACTCCCGGTAGCGACGGTTCCAATTCTGTCCGGTATAGCCGGTGAAATCAGAACGATCTTTCAGCGACTCGAAAATGTTCTGTCCCTCGCGCAGGCTGCAGACGGGGCGTAGACCAACGTTGTGCGCGTTGCTCACAGGCACCATCAAAGTGACGTTGTTGGAGAGGATGCGAACGATGTAGAACTCGGCTTTGGCGCCGCCGATTTCCTGCACTTCGATGCGTTCAACCTTTCCTACGCCTTGCGACGGATAGACCACCAATTCGTTGACAGAAAACACTTTGCCGATTCCTCCTGCTGGGCGAGCCCAACGGAGCGTTGGGAGAAGTGGCTATGATATAGGAAAGCCCTGCAAGAGTCCATGCTTTCCCTTTGGAAAAACTAGGCGGGCGAAGCGTGCAGCTCCTGAACCGCAGCGGACATCCCCCTGCGGTAGAAGGTCTGCAACCCTTTGAGGCAGCGTTGCACGACAATCCGGACCGTCTCCAACTCTTGCGAGCCGAAGGGCTCCAGAACATACACCCGGGGCGCCTCGCCCTCGGGCGGCCGCCCCACCCCCAGTCGCAACCGTAAAAAATCCGATGCGCCCAGCTCGTTTTGCACAGAGAGCACACCGTTGTGCCCGGCCGCGGACCCGCCTCGCTTGAGCTTGACCCGGCCCAGCGCCAGGTCCATGTCGTCATGCACCGTCAACACGTCGGCGGACGGAATGTGGTGGGTCCGACTCAGACGGGCGACCACCACGCCGCTCAAATTCATATAAGTCAGCGGCTTGACCAGCAACCGGGGCCGACCGGCGAAATGAATCGACCACGCTTGGCAGTCATGGCCCGCGGCGACGGCCGAAAGCCGCATGCTCTTGCGCTCTGCGGCTTGCTCGAGCATGGCGTCGGCCAGCATAAAACCGAAATTATGGCGGGTCGAAGCGTATTCGTCGCCCGGATTGCCCAGACAGGCGATGAGTGAAGCGTACTCCATGGCGACGAGCGAAGGAGGGAAAAACGGGCCGGCTGCGCGGCCGGCCCGATCATCGCTCACTGCAACCGAAGGTTAGTCCTCGGCGGCCGCGGGTTCGACGGCTTCCTCGGTTTCCTCTTCCTCCACCTCTTCAGCCGCAGGGGCCACAACGCCAACCACGGCGAGCCCCTCGTCGGCGTTGGTGAACTCCACGCCTTCGGGAAGCGAAATCTGCTCCACATGGATGTTTTCGTTGATCGCGAGCCCGCTCACATCCAACGCGATGGACTCCGGAATCGCAAGCGGCAAAGCATGCACTTCCAGGCTTTCGCGGAACACCACCAGCGTGCCGCCCTCTTCCTGGCCCCTGGCGCGGCCCTTGACTTCCACCGGCACCATGACGCGGATGGGCTTGTCCAGATCAACCCCGAAAAAGTCCACATGCACGGGATAGCCTTTGACCGGGTCGTACTGGATGTCCCAAATCAAAGCAGGCAGCTTCACGTGGCCCTTGCCCTCGGAGCTGATGGGCCCCGCAGCGTCGGGATTGGCTTCGATCATGAGATCGAAGACCCGTGACGACCCCACCTTCTCGTACAGCTTGACCAACGGCAAGGACATCACCCGCACCGGGATGTTCGTGCTCTTCTGATCGTAATAGACTCCGGGCACAAACCCCTGGCGGCGCAGCTCGCGGCTACCGCCTTTTCCCTTTTTGATCCGCTCCTGGACGGATAAAGACTGAAGCTCGGCCATGACGACTTCTCCTTAATGCAATCAGGCCCCGCCGCCGCTGGCGCGAAAAGGCCCGAAAATGTTTTTCTAAACGAACAAGACGCTCACCGACGTTTCGGCGTGTACGCTGTTGATGGCCTTGGCCAGCAATTCGGCCACATTGAGCACGGTCACCTTCTCGCACCTGGCCTTTTCCCCCGTCACGGGGATGGTGTTGGTCACCACCACCTCGTCGAGAACCGACTCCTCAAACCGGTCGATAGCCGGTCCGGAAAGCACGGGGTGGGTGGCGCAGGCGATGACCTTGCTGGCGCCGTTGTCCACGAGCACCTGGGCGGCTTGGCAGATGGTCCCTGCCGTATCGATCATGTCATCGAGCAAGATGGCGGTCTTGCCCTTGACGTCGCCGATCAGATTCATGGCCTTGGCCTGGTTGGGAGCGTCGCGGCGTTTGTCCACGATGGCCAAACCAACGCCGAGCCGCTTGGCGTACGCCCGGGCCCGCTCCACGCCCCCCGCATCCGGGGAGACGATGATCTTATCCTCGTCCAGATCGCGCAGATGGTTCAGCAACACCGGCGCGGCGAACAGGTTGTCCACGGGAACGTCAAAAAAACCCTGAATTTGGCCGGCGTGCAGGTCCATGGTGATCAACCTGCTCATGCCCGCGACCTGCAGCAGGTCCGCCACCAGCTTGGCGCTGATGGGCGCCCGGGGAGTGACCTTGCGGTCCTGGCGGCCGTAACCGTAATACGGCACCACGGCCGTGACCCGTCCGGCGCTGGCCCGCTTCAAGGCGTCCAGAATGAGCAGCAGCTCCATGAGGTTGTAGTTGACCGGAGAGCAGGTGGGCTGCACCACGAACACGTCCTTGCCGCGAACGTTGTCGCCGATCTCGATGCGAATCTCCCCGTCGCTGAACTGCTCCCGCACCATTGGCGCCAAAGCGCACCCCAGATGATCGCAAATGGCCTGGGCCAAGGGGACGTTGGCCGAGCCGCTCAGTATTTTCAAATCGCCTTGCGCTGCCATGGACGGCTTCCTTTACTCCGGGACCTGCCGGCCCCCGGTTCTAAACAAAAACTGGCTGGGGTGGGAGGACTTGAACCCCCGAATGGCGGGACCAAAACCCGCTGCCTTACCACTTGGCTACACCCCAACATGAACACGTCCCAGGCTTGCGCCGGAACCTCTCAAAAATGATGCGCGCGAACGTCAATCCTCGCCGAGGCCAAAGACCTGACGGCGAACTCCGCCCTGGAGCGCTCCCGGAACAGGCCGAAAATACTGGATCCCGACCCGCTCATCATAGCGCCCGCCGCCCCCAGAGACAAAAGCGCCCCCTTGATGCGCCCAAGGCCGGGATAGACGGGGAAAACCGCCGGCTCCAAACTGTTGCGCAAAGGAGGGAGGCGAGGGCAAAAAGCGTCCATATCCCGCTTCTGACCGCATGTCAAGATCGCAGCCCCCGGCTCTACCGTTTCAAGGAATCTCCGATCCCATTCCCTGAAGGCGAACCCCGTGTTGACCTTCGTCTTCGGGCAGACCAGGACCATGCTCCACCCGGCAAGATGCGCCCCGGAGGGCGTCAGGTCCTCGCCCACGCCCGTCGCCCAGGCGGGCCGCCCATACAGGAAAAAAGGAACGTCCGCGCCGAGGCGCACGGCGAGCTGGACCAGCGCCGCCTCGTCCAGAGCCGCAGTCCCGGCCTCTTTCTGCAACCAGAGCAGCATGGCCGCGGCGTCCGAACTTCCTCCGCCCAGCCCGGCGCCCGAGGGGATGCGCTTGGTCAGGCGGCAGTGGACGTCCGGCCGGAATCCCGTGGCCGCGGCGAAGGCGTCATACGCCTTCCAGACCAGATTCGAGGGGGCGCACAGCTCCGGCTCGCCGCAGTCCAAGGAAAAGCCCGAGCCCAGCTCTCCGGGGGAAAGGGAAAGTTCGTCCACCGGTCCCGGCAACGGATAAAACAGGGTTTTCAGCTCATGGTAGCCATCTTCCCGCACCCTGGTGATTTCCAGATACAGGTTGACTTTGGGTCGCGCCCGGATGATTTGCTCGCCGCTCATGCGGCTCTTCGTACCCCAAAGGGGCGGGTAATAAAAGAGGGGGCCGAACGCCCCGGACCGCCGAAAAAGCCGCATCCACCGCATTGTTGCGGAAACGCCAAAACCTCGCACGCCTAGTGTACGCGGCCGTCCCGGCTTTTTCCCGCATCTCGCGCCTGCGTTTTCTTGAGCCGCTTGCAAGATGGATATCAGCTTCAAAAAAAGGGGCCCGAAGGCCCCTCTTCATCAGCAATGGCGAACGTTATGGTTTGTCTCCGATAGGAACGGTCTTGACGATGTTCTGCCCGCGGCGCTTGATCAACAACAAGAGCGCGCCCTTCTTCTTTCCGTCCGTTTCCACCACGTTGCGGAAGGCGTCCACCGTGTTCACGGACCGCTGATTCGCGGCGAGGATGACGTCGCCGACCTGCAGTCCCACGTCCGCCGCAGGAGAGTCGGAAGCGATGTCCACCACCAAAAGCCCCTTGGGCTTGTCCAGGCCGAGGGCGCGCGCTTCGGGCTCCTTGTTCACGGGGCGCAGGGTCAGGCCCAAGGCCGTGGACGCTTCCATCTCGGGGCTCTCCTCCAGTTCATCGTTCTGAGCCAAACGAGCTTCGCTGCGTTCTCCCAGTACGGCCGTGAGCTTGATCTCTTTCCCGCCGCGCCAGACAACCAGACGGACCTTTTCGCCGGGTTTGAGGCCGGCCACGGTCTTGAGCAAGTCCGCAGAGTCGTCGATGGGCCCGCCGTTCACCTTCAAAATCACGTCCGTGGCCTGCATGCCGGCCTTGGCCGCCGGATTGCCCGGGACCACCGAGGCGACCAAGGCGCCCTTGGCGCCGGGCAGGCCCAAGGCCTTGGCCTCGTTTTCGGTCACGTCCTGGATGGTCACGCCCAGCCAGCCGCGTCGAATTTTCTTGTGCTCCTTGAGCTGCTTGATGATTTCCTTGGCCATGTTGGACGGAATGGCGAAGCCGATGCCTTGGGCGGAGGCGACGATGGCCGAGTTCACGCCCACAACACGCCCGTCCATGTCAATGAGGGGGCCGCCGGAGTTGCCGGGGTTGATGGAGGCGTCGGTCTGCAGAAAATCGTCGAAGGGTCCCGCGCCGATAACCCGGCCCTTGGCGCTAATGATCCCGGCCGTGACCGTATGGCCCAGGCCGAAGGGATTGCCGATGGCCACCACCCACTCGCCGACTTCGGCCTTGTCGGAGTCGCCAAATTGCAGCACGGGCAGTTCGTGGTCCACGTCAATTTTCAGCACGGCCAAATCCGTCTCCGGATCCCGGCCCACGACCATGGCGGGAATCTCCTTTTCGGCGTGATAAAGCTTCACCGTGACCTCGTCGGCTTTGGCGATGACGTGATTGTTGGTCACCACGTAGCCGTCCGGCGAGATGATGAAGCCCGACCCCAGGGAATGCTGTTTCTGGGGCTTCAGCTGCTCGTGGGGAAACATTTGGCGAAACTGCTCAAAAAAGTCCTGCCAGGGTCCTTGCTGCGGGCCGCTGAAAGGGAGCATGTTATTGAACGATCCGCCCTTCACGGTCCGCACGGTGGAAATGTTCACCACCGCCCTCTCCGCCGACTTGGCCAAATCGGTGAAAGCCGGCGGTCCCGCTTTGGCCGAGGCCATGGCAGGAAAAGCCGCCAGCGCCAGAACAAACAGAAATATTACAAAGCGTCTTGCTGTCATTGAAGTTCCTCCTTAATATACCGGACAGATCATGAATCGCAGCGCCATGGCCCGGCGGCGAGACTGGACCTGAATATAGCTCCCTTTCACCGATTGTAAACCCGTCTCAGCGCCATTCGTCAACACCGGAGCTTTGACATCCAGCGTGCGGCTCTCTATGGATAGTATATCCTGCAAATTACAACCTCCCGTACAGGAGGCCCGTATGCCCAGCGCCAAAGAGAGGTACCCGCATCAGGACCTGGAAAATTTGGCGGAGGAGATCGTCTACCAAGAGCTGGACCGCATCATCCGGACGGGGGAGACGGACTTCTGCCAGTGCGACGTCTGCATTCAGGACATCGTCGCGCTGACCTTGAACCGAATCCCCAGCCTGTACTGCTCGAGCATGGCGGACAAGCTCAGCCCCGGCCCGAACCTGGCCAGCAAAGCCGATCAGGTCCGCAACCTCGCCCAGGACGTCCTGCCCGAGGCCATCGAGCAGGTCGCCTCCGCGGCCCACCATTAACGACAACCTCCCCACGCCAGCGAGGATCGCCATGGACGAAAAGAAACTCCACATCGAAACCCAAGCCCTGCACGCAGGACACAACCCCGCCGACGCTTCGTCGTCCAGGGCCGTACCCATTTACCAGACCACCAGCTTCATGTTCCGCGACACCGAGCACGCGGCGAACCTCTTCGCCCTGCGCGAGCCCGGACACATCTATACCCGCCTCTCCAACCCGACCACCGAAGTGTTGGAGAAACGGCTGGCCGCCATCCACAACGGCTCGGCCTGCGTGTGCACGGCCTCGGGCATGGCGGCCATTTTCTATGTGGCCGCCACTCTGGCCGGCCAGGGACAAAACTTCGTCTCCGGCGCCAATCTGTACGGCGGCACGCACACCCTCTTCGCCCACGCGCTGAAACGCTTCGGGATCGAGGCCCGATTCGTGGACACTTCCGATCCCGCGAGCGTGGCCGCGGCCATCGACGAGAACACCCGGTTCGTCTACACCGAGTCCATCGGCAATCCCCGCTGCAATGTGGACGACCTGAGCGCCATCGCCGAGGCGGCCCACGCCCGGGAAATCCCCTTTGTGCTGGACAGCACCGTGTCCCCGCCGCCGATGCTCCAACCGTTCGAAGTCGGAGCCGACATCGCGGTCTATTCCCTGACCAAAATCATCGGCGGGCACGGCTTGAGCATCGGTGGGGCCATTGTCGAGGCGGGTTCTTTCGACTGGGCCGCGGCCGGCAAGTTCCCGGAGATCACCGAACCCGACGCGGCTTACCACGGCGCCAACTTCTGGGAGTTGCTCTGCAGGCTCGAAGGAACTCCGTGCACGGCCTTCGCCGCCAAAATTCGCACCGGCCTTCTGCGCGACGTGGGCGCCGCGCCCGCGCCCATGAACAGCTTCCTGATCCTGCAAGGGCTCGAAACCCTGCCCTTGCGGGCCAAGGCCCATTGCCAAAACTCCCAAAAGGTCGCCGAATTCCTGGAGGCCCACCCCGCCGTGGCCTGGGTCAACTACGCCGGGTTGCCCTCCCACAGGGACCACGAGCGGGCCAAACGCTATTTCTCCATGGGGCCGGGCGCCGTGTTCGGCTTCGGCGTCAAAGGCGGCCTGGAGGCGGGCCGGAAATTCATCGAGTCCGTGCAACTGTGCTCGCACTTGGCCAACATCCTGGACGCCAAGACCCTGGTCATCCATCCGGCCTCCACCACCCACTCCCAACTGACCCCCGAGGAATTGGAAGAGGCGGGCGTCCCCCAAGACCTTGTGCGCATCTCCGTGGGCTTGGAGCACCCCGACGACATCATCGCCGACCTGGACCAGGCCCTGCAGACGTCGCAGCGATAGAGCGTTTTTTTGATAAGAACCGGGGGAAGGGGAACACCCCTTTCCCTAAAACTT
>JASGMV010000095.1 GCA_030156255.1 Desulfovibrionales bacterium | reverse complement strand
GTTTCACCTCTTCCCAAGGCATCGGTCACCTCCTCGGTGACCCAGAGTGTTACCCATGTTCCCGGTTTCTTGTGTTACCTATGTCCCCGGTTCGTACCGTTTTCCCCTTCCCCCGGCTCTTACCAACCAAACATCGCCCTAACCGCGCCGTTCGAAGTCACATCCGGAGAGCTTTTCTTCAATGGCGGCCTGGTCCAGGGGCGGAGAGAACAAAAAGCCCTGGCCGAATTCGCAGCCCAGCGTGGACAGGAGCTTTTCCTGGACCTCCTTCTCCACCCCCTCGGCCACGACCCCGATTTTCAGCGTATGGGCCAAGTTGATGATCATGCGCACGATTTCAAGGCTTTCCTGGGACACGTCCATGCGGGACACGAAAGACAGGTCGATCTTGAGAATGTCCAGGGGGAAACGCTGCAAGTAGCTCATGGAGGAATAGCCGGTTCCGAAATCGTCGATGGCCACGCCCACGCCCAGGGCTTTGAGACGGCCAAGCTTTTCCTCGGCGACCTCGGCGTTGCTCATCACCGCGGTTTCCGTGACCTCCAGGTTGAGGACGTGCGGCGGCAATCCCGTGGACTGCAGGACCGAAGCTACGTGCTCCACCAGACTGGGCTGGGAGAGCTGCCGGGCGGAAACGTTGACCGCCAGCTTCAAATCCCCCCAACCAGGAAAGCGCTTGCGCCATTCGGCCATGGTCCGGCAGGCTTTCTCGAGCACCCAGCGGCCAAGTTGCACAATGGCGCCGCTCTCCTCCGCGATGGGAACGAATCTGGTGGGAGGCAGTAGCCCCCGGCGCGGATGGCGCCAGCGGACCAACGCCTCGAAGCCGGTCAATCGCCCATTCTCCAATCCGAAAACCGGCTGAAACTCCAAAAAAAGTTGATTGTTCTGGATGGCCTGTTCGAGGTCGTTCTCCAACACCATGCGCTCCACGGCCTTGTCCAGCATCCGGGAGTTGAAGACCTTGATGCGATCACGCCCGTTTTCCTTGGCCGCATGCATGGCGATCGTGGCGTTCTGGAGCATGTCCTCCGGCCGCCCGTACTCCGCGGGGCTGAGCACCACGCCGTAACAGGCCGTCAGGCTCACATCCCGCTGGCCGGCCTTGAGGGGCAGCCGCAGCACTTGTTGGATGCGCCGGACCACCCGAATAGTCTCCTTGTGGGAATTTTGCTCCTCCATGAGCACAATGAACTCGTCCCCGCCGAACCGGGACACCGTGTCCAGGCTGCGGACGCAGTGCAGGATGCGCCGGCCGACCTCGGCCAGCACGGCGTCCCCGTGAACGTGGCCCAGGGAGTCGTTGATGAACTTGAACCGGTCGATATCCAAGAAAATCAGGGCGAACAAGGAGTTGTGACGCCGCGACCGGGCCATGGCCTGTCCGATCCGATCCAGGCACAACGTCCGGTTGGCCAGGCCGGTCAACGGGTCGCGCAACACGGCCCGCTCCAACTGCTGCTCCATGAGCTTACGCTCCGTGACGTCGCGCAGGGTGAAGCGCAGGCCGAGGCTCTCGCCGCCAGGTCCTTCGACCTGCGTCCCGACCGGCGACACCCACCGGACCCGGCCGCTTTTGGAGACGATACGCAGGTCCTGGCCCTGCAGCAGGTCTTCGGCCCCGAAAACGCGACGCCGCCAGTCGGCCCGGTCGTCCTCGTGGAACACCCGCTCCAGCAGCCCGGGATCCTCCTGAAACTCCCGAGCCGCGTACCCTGAAACGCGCTCGCAGGAAGGGCTGATGTACAGCAATTCGCCGGCGGGGCCCAGCCAACACTCCCAGTCGAAGGAGTGGTCGGCCACGGTGCGATAGAGATCCCGGCTCCGCTTCAGGGCCGCCTCGGCGCGCTTGCGTTCAGTGATGTCCGCCGCCACGCACAGATACGCGCGCTCCTCCGCGTCGGGACGTTGCAGGAGAGACGTTGCAAGGCTTACGTCCAAAGGCGGTCCGAACTTGCGCATGATGCGCGCCTCACAGGTTTCGGGCTGGCCCAAGCGCAAGGCGCAATCCAGGTGTTCTTTGAATGCGACCCGAGCGGTCTCGTCCAAGAAGTTATGAAGCGGTTGGCCCACCAACGCGGAGGGCTCGGCGCCCAACAGAGCCGCAGCGCCCGGATTGGCTTCCTGAATCCGGCCGTCTTCGCCGAGGATGAGATAACCCGTCGGCGCAAAGACGTAATATTGGTGGTAGCGGTCTCGAAAGCTTTCCAAGTCTCGCCGCTCCTTGCGCGCCCTATCCATGCACGGCATGAGCCCGCCCTGGTGTTTCCGCAGGTTATGCATCGACTCTCCTCCACCGCCTGGCCGGCCTGCTCAAGAGACCGGGGCCGCCCGCCAGAGCCATGGCTTTGGCGGGCGTCAAAGCTGGTCAAAGAACTCGTCGTTTTTCTGCTGCATCGCCGCCGCGCTGCGGCGCATCCGCCTGCGGCCCCGCAACGCCGAGCGAAGCTCGGCCGGCTGCGGACGATGCGTCTGGAGCAGATGCACCTCAAAAAAATGCATCTGCTCCAGACGAAGATTCTCAAAACTACCTGGAAATAAAATACGCGACAAGATGAAAAGCGAATTGTTGACGAAATAACGCGCCAACCGTCGATTCAAGCCCCGGAGCGCCCAAACGGCGACGGAAACGGCAAGGTTTAATCGATGAAGCAGCCTTTGTCGTAAACGACCCTTGAGCCGCCGCCGGCCAGCTTGGCCGTGACCCGCTTCTCCTCGGTGTTCACGAGGTCCCAATGCAGGGCGGAATCGTTGAATCCCAACCGGCGCCTGGCGTCGGCGTCCAGCTCCGCGGGATCGCCCGCGTAGGTGTCCGAGTAGGAAGCTCCCAAGGCCAGATGGCAGTTCCCGTTGGGGCCTCCGAAGTTCTCATCGAACAGTGTATTGGCCATGAAACGGTCGATGCGCGAAAAACGCTTGTCCGTCAGGGAAAACTCGCCCACCTGGGCCGCCCCTTCGTCCATTTCGACCTGCTTGCGCAAGAAGTCCTGGCCGTCTTGGGCCGTGGCCTTGACTACGCGGCCCTTGGCGAACTCCAGCGTGACGCCGCGAACGTAATTCCCGTTGCGATAGGAAGGCTGGTCCGCGTGGTAGACGCCGTCCACCGTGCGCCAGTCGGGCGAAAGGAAGATTTCGAAACTCGGAATGTTGTGCCCGGACACTCCGATCCATCGGCGCATGTCGCCGGGGGCCAAACGGAGGTCGCAGGAATCGGACTCGACGTGCAACGTCTCGATGGGCAAGCTATTCAGCATCTGTTTCACTTCGTTGGCCGTCTCAAAAATTTCACCCCAGGCCGCCACGGGGTCGCTCTCTTCGAGCCGGCAGGCCTGAACGATCTGGGCCGTGTACTCGTCCAGCGTGAGCCCGGCGCATTGGGCCTGGGCCTCGGTGGGCCAGGCGCACAGGGTCCAGCCGAAATCGCCGACCTCCTCCCGCCGATCCAAAATGTCCCGCAAGCGCTTGCGGGCGCGGGCCGCCACGCCGATCCTGCCAGGGTCGACATCCCGCAAATGCGTGAGGCTGGCCGGCGCCAAAAGCGAAATAATACCGTGAAGATTGTCGGAGAGCAGGTCCTCGCCGGGCGCCACGAACGACAACTGGTCATCACCGGCCAATCCGTAAAAGGCTTTCTCCATCGTCGGCGTGAGATTGAGCCGGACGATGGGGTTGAGTCCCATGCCCACAAGGCGTTGCTGCAGCGTCTCGGCCAAGGGCAAAGCTTCCAGGTCGAAGCGCACCACGACGATGTCCCCCCGTTGGTACGGCTTGCTACGGGCCGTATCGAGGCCCCACAACAATACGTCCGCATACCGGGTCAGTTGCTCAAGGGTGAACATGAAGCGCCTCCTCTGGTTGCCGGGGACGGCCCGACATCTTTAATATTATGGTGAGACTCCGAAGACCGGTTGCAAGGCGGCCGGCCTTCGCCCGCCGCGCCAAAGCGCCCGATTTTCGTTCGCAACGCGTTGCGAAGGCGAAAGATAAACAAGCACGAACGGAAGAGCAAGCCGCAGCCCCGCTTTTTCCCCAGCCGTCTTGACAGTTCAAGGGCATATAGATATCTGCTAAGCAACGTGCGACAGCGACGGGTCCGCCGCGGCCCATCCTTGCTCTGGGGAGGGCAAGTCGTTTGCCGCCAACGCAAAAGAATCAACCTTCTGGAGGGAACAATGGGCTACAAAATTACTGTGGATCTGGACAAGTGCATTGGCGACGGCGAATGCGTCGACGTCTGCCCGGTGGAGGTTTACGAACTCCAAGACGGTAAAGCCGTCGCGGTCAACGAAGAGGAATGCTTGGGTTGCGAATCCTGCGTGGAAGTCTGCGAGCAGGACGCCATCACGATCGAAGAAGAATAGCGCCTCAGTAGCATATGCTGACACGGGAGCGGCCAACGGGCCGCTCCCTTTGCTTTTCCCCGCGAGGACGCCCCCGCCTGCCTGGGCTTTCCCGACAAACATCCGCCGGGCTTCCCCCGCAAAGCCAGCCGCCCGGCAAGGAGCGCTCGATCATGGCCTTGGACTTCAGCAAACATTTTACAGCGTACGAGCAACTCGTAGCCGAAGTGGATCTCATTTTCCGCCGCATCGCCGAGTCCCACCCGGAGGAAGTCCGGTGCGGCAAGGGATGCGCCGACTGCTGCTACGCCATGTTCGATTTAAGCCTGGTGGAAGCCCTCTATCTGAACCACCATTTCAATCAAACATTCGAGGGACAGGCCCGCAGCGACATTCTGGAGCGCGCCGACCAGGCCGACCGCATGGCGTACAGACTCAAGCGTAGCGCCTATAAGAAAAGGGAAGAAGAAGGCAGGCCGTCCGAAGAAATCATGGAGGAGTTGGGCAAGGCACGCATCCGTTGCCCCTTGCTGGGCGAGAGCGATCTCTGCATCATGTACGAGACGCGTCCCATCACTTGCCGGGTTTACGGACTGCCCCTGGCCATAGGGGGCCAGGCCCGCACTTGCGGGCGATCCGGATTCACGACAGGACGGCCCTACCCCACCGTGAACATCGAGCGCATCCAGGACCGGCTCATGGAAATCAGCCAGGCGCTGGCGGCTGACCTGCACACGCGCCACAGCCGTATCTGGGACATGCTCATCCCCCCCTCCATGGCCCTCATGACCTCCTTCGACGAGGAGTACCTCGGCGTCATCCAGGAGAATCCGGCGGCGAGTCCCGGAGGTTCGCCATGCTCGGCCTGCAGCCAGGACGCCTCGTCCTGCGGCAAGGACAGCTCGAGCTGCCAAGGCTGCGATCCCGACACCCAGACCATCACCATTGGCCGGGTGGACGACGCCTCCCCCGGGGAGGGAGAGCGTGGCTGATCTGCCCCCGGAAGAGCGCGAAGCCCTCAAGCGGGCCATTTATGAAAAAATTTCTCCCCGCCGGCGGAAATTCATCGACCGCATGGGCTACGACGAGTGGGATCCCTTCCAGGAGCCCTTCGATCCTATCGACATCCGCAAGGACAAGACGGGCTTCACCGCCCAGCAGTTGGCCGACGCCTTCATCCGGTCGCAGGACGCGCCGCCGCCCCCGCAAATCGTGCAGGCCGTGAGGGAGTTCTCCATCACGCTGGTGGCCAACCCGGAACGCGTGCGCGGCGTCTACGACTTTTGCGTCTGGTACAACGAACATCTGAAAAAAAGCGGCAAGGACCTTTGAAGCCAAGGGCGCCGTATCTTCGATATGACTCCCGCCCAACCCCGTCACACAGCAGACACGGCTCAAGCCTCTGGACCGCCAAACGCCCGAAAGCGAAAAACGGTCCCGGACCGCGCCCTTCGCCGCCTCGCCGGCGAAAATTGGCCCCTGGTCAGGACGGCCGGAAAGACTTATTTGGTATGGAAGGCCTGCACGGCGACCGGCCCGCGAGAAAGCCGCCGCCGTTCTCCCCGAACTCAATGGACAAATTGAGGAAGCCATGAGCGAAAAACAGTTCGACAACATCGACGACTACATCGCCGACCTGAAACAAGAACTGGCGAAAAATCCCCAGTGCGCCAACCACCACTACAATCTGGGAGTCGCCTATCTCTCCAAACGGGACTTCATGGAGGCTGAGCGCAGCTTCCTGGCGGCTCTGGAGCACTCCCCGAAGATGGCCGAAGCCAATGTGCAGTTAGGCGGCATCGCGCTCCAACGCGGTGATCTCGACAGCTGTCTGTCCTACAATATCCAGGCCTCCCAGCAGCTCCCCTTCTTCGCCGTGCCATGGGGCAACATCGGGTTCGTCTACCTCCAGAAAGGCGAAATCGACAAGGCCGTCACCACGCTCCAACGAGCCATCAAATACGACCCCAACTTCGTTCAGGCCCTGACCACCCTGGGCAGCGCCTACTACATGCAAGGGCAGGTGGACGACTGCATGGAGCTTTGCGAAAAGGCCGTCAACCTGCAGCCGACCTTCGGTCCGGCCTACAACAACCTGGCGCTGTGCTACGCCGAGAAAGGCGATTACGCCAAGGCCCAGGAACTGGTCGACAAGGCCCTGGAGACCGGTTACGAGGCGCCCGAGGAGTTCCTGAAGGAACTCGCGGAGCATCGCCAAAGCGCCTGCTGACCGAGGCCGCCATGGGGTCCTTTCGCCGGCTCAAATCCGATCTGCGGGAAATCCTTGCGGACGGCCGCTGGCGGGAACGCCTTCGCGAAACCGACGCCCTGGAGCCCCGCAAGCTGTTGGGGCCCTTGTTCTCGATGCTGTTGGACAAAAACGAGAACGTTCGCTGGCGGGCCGTCGAAGGATTGGGGCGCATGGTCGGCCGCATGGCCGGCGACCGTCTGGAGCCGGCCCGAGAAGCCATGCGCATGTTCATGTGGCGCATGAACGAGGAGTCCGGCAACCTGGGATGGGGCGTGCCCGAGGCCATGGCCGCGTCCATGGCCGCCAGTCCTTCCCTCGCCAAGGAATTCGTCTCCATCCTGGCGTCCTACGTCCAGTCCGGCGAAGGCCTCGACGGCAACTACCTCGACCATCCGGAGCTGCGCCGCGGCGTCTACTGGGGGCTGGGGCGGCTCGCCCAGGAGCAGGCCGACTTGGTCCGGGAGCACGCTTCGGCGCTACGCTGCGGACTGAAGGAACAGGACCCGGCCAGCCGCGGGTTTGCGGCTTGGGCTCTGGGCGTTTTGGGCGACGCCGCCGCATTGAACGACCTGGACGGCCTCGCCTCGGACCAAGCCTCCGTCAGAATTTTTCGGGATGGAGAAGTCCGGGACGCTACTGTGGCCGAACTGGCCCGGGAGGCGATCCAGGCCATTCGGGCCAGCTCGGCTTGAACAGGCCGACATCGCATATAATGCGCGCGTCCAATCATGAGAACCATGGAGGCGACCATGCATGAGACCAGCCTAGGAACGACCCTCACCGATTATCTCTCCGGGGAGTCCATTGACGAGACAACCTACGAATCCTTCCGCCAAGCCCTGGCCCGACTGCTGGTGGAGGAACGGGGCTACCCGAAAGACCGTCTCAAGGCCAAACAGGACATTTGCTACGAGATCGACGGGGAGCCGTTCCACCGGCCCATCGACATCGTGGTCTACGACCCCGACAACCGGCCGGTTCTGCTGGTGATGTTCTGCTCCGGCTCCGTGGGAAGCTACGAGCGGGAAGCATCCGTGGCCGCACGGCTCTTCCCCGGCGGACCGGCGCCTCTGGCCGTGGTCACCGACACCACGTCCGCCGCCTTGCTGGACGCAGCCGGTGGAGGGGTCCTGGCCGAAGGCATGAACGCCATTCCCCGCTGGCGCCAGCTTCTGGAGATGGCCGCCGAGCGTCGGGCCGAGCCCTTGACCGAGGAGCAGCGCGACCGGCTGGTCCGAATTTTCCACACCTATTCGGGATTTCTCTTCGGCGCCTGCTGCCAGGACTGCCGCCCCACCCGGGGCTGAGGCGATTTCCCGGGGGAGAAGCTTTTTAAAAAGTTTCTCCCCGAACCGCCTTTTCAAACACTTTATAATGTCGATAGATGAATCGGCTTCCATCTCCCAAAGCGCCATCGCCGGCAAGCGAGCGCGCCTTGGGAGCTTCCTGCCAAACCAAAAAAAATTTTAAGGAAAAGGGATGGGGTCAGGGGGTTTGGTACGAACCGGGGACATAGGTAACACAAGAAACCGGGAACATGGGTAACACTCTGGGTCACCGAGGAGGTGACCGATGCCTTGGGAAGAGGTGAAACC